>CAYYXG010000016.1:45259-62417 GCA_964475595.1 uncultured Flavobacteriaceae bacterium | reverse complement strand
TGATTCGGTAATTCACCCATTTCGAATCGGAAACCCCGATAATTGAAATGACGCGTCGGGGTCGGGGTTGTGTGGCGCAATGTTGATGGGTTTTATACCGATGTAATTCGGTAACCCCGATATTTAATGACCCCGAAGGGGTCAAACATCTCTAGGCCATGTGGGTGGGGAAATCGACCCCTGCGGGGTCGCACAAACACCAACGATTTTTTGGGGTTATTGGGTGCGTCAGGAAGATATCAATAGGATTATTGGTAAAAATCCGGCGTGATATAGAAAACGGTATCTATAAAGTAAAGCGCCCCTTCTTTGGTAAGAACGTTTTCATCATGAAGATCCTCAAGAATGATAACCAGTTCAGGATGGTAATAGTCATTTCGTTTTCTGTGAACAAAACCGTTTGCCATCAAGAAAGATTTTACATGATTAAGGTCGGTGCTTTCCCTTGTAGAAACATAGGCTTGCTTCACCACCGAAAAGAGCTTCTTGTCCATTGTTAAAAAAACCCATTAAATCATAAGCCAAATGCGGAAAGAAGTAGTTGTGAATTAACAAACTATGCAGATAATCTTCCCAATATGGATAAAATATGGAGTCGTTGGTTTTAATCACATAATCTGATTCGGGATGTTCAAACACCTTTTGTTCGGCCCCTTCACCAATGTATTTTCCCGCATCTAGGTCGGAATGCCAAAATGCAATGGTATCAATAAAATCAATTAAATGCGTTTCCTCTTCTGCTTTGGTGCAGGGTTGGCTGTTTTCAAGCGCAGATATTGTGCCCTTTTTTCTGCCAAGGTGGAGGGCAATTGTTTGGATAATTTCTCCTTGGCCCGGTTTTGCATTTCCTGTAATGATATCTCGTAACTCATTTTTTGATAGCACCTACACAAATTTAGTTAAATACACCCAAAATAAAAAAACCGTCAAATTTAGAAAACCACCATGTATGACAATGTGTCGTATATGCCCATCAATAACGAAATCAACCACCCCAAAATGCCAATATGCGACCACCTTCGGGGTCGTGCATTCCATGCGCCGTTCCGGCTAGAGATGTGTGACCCCGTTGGGGTCAGGTGCGTGGCGCAATGTTGATGGGTTTTATACCGATGTAATTCGATAACCCCGATATTTAATGACCCCGAAGGGGTCAAACATCTCTAGGCCATGTGGGTGGGGAAATCGACCCCTGCGGGGTCGCATATAATTAAATTGGTTATCGTGATCGCCGTGCACGGCAATCATCCAATCAACCACCCCCAAATACAATATGCGACCACCTTCGGGGTCGTGCATTTCATGCGCCGTTCCGGCTACAGATATTTGACCCCGTTGGGGTCAGGGGCGTGGAGGGAAATGATAATGTGGTTTCCACCAATATCAATGAAAACACGCCTTATTACCTGTGAATATAGATAAAAATCTTCGTAATAACAAGTATTTTTACGATATTGCATTATAATCAGGTCTGATGCAGGAGTATTTTTTACATTTTTTATGGCAATATGGTCTTTTCGATACCCGGAGTGCGGTTACCACCTGCGGACAGCTCATTCACTTTGATTTCAGAGGGATTCACAACCCCAACAGCGGCCCCGATTTTTCTGAAGCACGCATCCGCATTGGCCCCATGGACTGGATAGGACAGGTGGAAATTCATATCCATGCATCAGACTGGCTGAAACACAACCACCAGACCGATAAGGCCTATGATAATGTAATTCTGCATGTGGTGCTTCAAGCAGATACGGATGTTTTCCGTACAGACGGCACCCGCATTCCCTGCCTGGAACTGCGCAACCGCATTCCCGCTGGTTACCTGCACACCTGGCAAACCCTTAGCCGCAGTCTGGCTTCCGTGCCCTGCAAACCGCATCATCCACACACGCACACCGCCGCTGTACTCAGCATGAAACACCGTGCACTGGCGGAACGATTGCGGCAAAAGGCCGACAAGGTCTGGTCGCTGGGCAGCGCAACCCAATTTCATTGGGAAGAAATGCTGTACTCGCTTATGGCGCGCTACCTGGGCCGCCTGGTAAATGGCGATGCCATGGAGATGCTGGCCGCCGCCGCACCCTATTCACTCATCCAAAAACACCGGCACAGTCCTTTGAAGCTACAGGCCTTGCTGTTTGGGCAAAGCGGCCTGCTCAATGCCGCCCACAAGGATGATTATGCCCGGCAATTAATGGCTGAATATCGCTTTTTGCAGGTTAAGCACCATTTGCAGCCGATGTCGCCCGAAATATGGAAGTTTGGCCGGCTCAGGCCCCCAAATTTCCCTACCCTTCGCATTGCCCAGTTGTCAGCACTGCTGGAGCAGGACGGCCTATATAGTCTCATCATGGATAGCCCCGATTTGGCGGAAATGAAAAAATGCCTGCGCAGTAAACCCCATGCCTACTGGCAAACTCACTATCGTTTCGATTATGAGTGTCCGCCACGTTCGGCCGTTGCCGGTGATGATACCCTGGATGGGTTGCTCATCAACGCCATGCTGCCATTGCGGTTTGCATACGCTCAATACCATAATAATTCCGCCCTGCAGGATCAATGCCTGGATTGGTTAACCCAACTGCCTCCGGAATCCAATAAAATTACCCGTTCATGGCAGGATTTGGGTTTCGAAAATGCAAGTGCTTACGACAGCCAGTCATGGCTGGGATTGCAAAAGCTGTATTGCGAAAAACGCCGATGTCTGGAATGCAGCATAGGGCAAAAAATCATCCGAAATGAGGAAAAGTTCCCTGCGGTAAAATGAAAACCTGCGGTTATTTTGCAATCACATTATGACAGCGGATATTGTGGTGGTAGGAGGCGGTATTGTAGGCCTTTCTACTGCGCTAAAAATCAAGGAAAAACAGCCCGGACTGAATGTGCTGGTATTGGAAAAGGAAGCCGATATTTCGGCACACCAGACGGGCAACAACAGCGGCGTGATTCACTCCGGTATTTACTATAAGCCGGGCAGTCTGAAGGCGGAAAACTGCATTCGGGGATACAGCATGTTGCTGGATTTTTGCAAGGAAAATCAAATTCCTGTGGATCTCTGCGGCAAAGTGATTGTAGCCACCAAAGAGGAGGAACTCGGACAGCTGGAGAAGCTGTATCAGCGGGGGGTAGACAACGGGCTGGCAGGGCTGAAGTATCTCAGCAAGGCCGAAATTCAGGAGCGTGAGCCGCATTGCTCTGGCATTAAAGGCATTTTTGTGCCCCAGACTGGCATTGTCAATTACCGGCTGGTATCGAAAAAAATTGCAGAGAAATTCATTCAGTTGGGTGGGCAGGTATTAACCTCGCACAAGGTAATCGGTGTGGAAGCCCAGCCGGGCAGGGTGGAGGTGATTACGCCCCAAAAAACGATTGTCTGCAAGCTCATGGTGAATTGTGCGGGCCTCTACTGCGACAAAATTGCCGAAATGGCGGGGCAAAACCTGGATGTACGCATCATTCCGTTTCGTGGAGAATATTACAGCATTAAACCGGAAAAAGCGCACCTGGTGAAAAACCTGATTTATCCCGTTCCGGATCCCAATTTCCCCTTTCTGGGTGTGCATTTCACCCGCAGAATCAGTGGAGAGATTGAAGCAGGGCCAAACGCAGTATTTGCCTTTCGCCGAGAGGGGTATAAACGTACTTCATTCAACTGGTCGGAATTCTGGCAAAGCATGTTGTGGAGAGGATTCCGTAAAGTGGCGGTTAAATACTGGAAAACCGGATTGGGTGAATACTACCGTAGTTTTTCCAAGGCCGCATTTACCAAAGCCCTGCAGGAGCTGGTTCCCGATATCAGGGAGGAAGATCTGCTGCCTGCAGGTGCAGGGGTTCGGGCACAGGCCTGCGACAAAGATGGCGGACTTATTGATGATTTTTACATCCGGGAAGCACCGGGCTGCGTCCATGTGCTCAATGCGCCATCGCCCGCTGCTACCAGCAGTCTCAGCATTGGCGATACCATCAGCGAACTTGCCCTTAAAAACTTCTGATGTCTGAAAAGCTACAGCTGCTGGCCGTTCTGAAAAAATACCTTCCCACAGGTACGGAAGAATATGCCACAGACCTGTTGCTGCGTCATCGCATTCATTTGCATATCAAGCGTCCCAGGCAAACCAAATATGGCGACTATCGCCCGCCGTTGCCCGGAGAGAACCACCGCATCAGCGTGAACAAAGATCTGAACCCCTATGCGTTTCTCATCACGTTTCTGCATGAAGTGGCGCACCTTTTGAATTTTGAAAAACATCGGGGTCGAGTGCAGCCCCATGGGCAGGAGTGGAAGTGGTTTTTTCGGGAGGTGAGTACACCGGTTTTTCAGGAAAAGGTATTGCCACAGGATATTCACCACTCCTTGAATATTTACCTGTCAAACCCTAAAGCCAGCAGTTGCAGTAGTCCCCAGTTGGTGCGAACCCTGAAAAAATACGATGCCGATACTACCTGGGTGCTGGTGGAGGAAGTGCCCTCTAACACTGCGTTTGAAACCAAAGACGGACGCACTTTTGTGAAAGGTGAACGTATGCGAACCCGCTACCGCTGTGTAGAAGCAGCCACAGGTAAGGTATTTCTGGTTCCCGGTCTCATGCAGTGCCGTTTGAAAATATAATCCGCCTATTCGTTGGTATTGATTAGTTTTGCTGTGCAATGTCTACACTTTCCATTGTTATTCCGGCCTACAATGAAGGCCGAACCATTCATCTGATTCTTGACCGGGTAAAGGCAGTTTCGTTGCGCAATAACATAACCAAAGAGGTCATCATTGTGAATGATTGCTCAAAAGACACAACCGAAGAAGCCATACAGGCCTATATGGGCAACAATCCCGACCTGAACATTCAGTATTTTAAACACGAGGTGAATCAGGGTAAGGGTGCTGCATTGCACACAGGCATACAAAAAGCGACCGGTGATTTTGTGATTATACAGGATGCAGACCTGGAATATGATCCCAATGAATATAACATACTCCTCCAGCCCATATTGGATGGTTTTGCCGATGTGGTTTACGGAAGCCGGTTTATGGGCGGAAATCCCCACCGGATCTTGTTTTTCTGGCATTCTATTGGCAATAAAATGCTCACTTTTTTGTCAAATATGTTCACCAACCTAAACCTCACCGATATGGAAACCTGTTACAAATTATTTCGCCGGGAGGTTATACAGGGCCTACAGCTCAATGAAAAGCGGTTCGGTTTTGAACCTGAGGTAACAGCCAAAGTATCACGCATCCCCAAAATTCGCATTTATGAAGTCGGAATCAGTTATTATGGCCGCACCTATGAAGAAGGCAAAAAGATTGGATGGAAAGATGGTTTTAGGGCCATTTGGTGCATCCTGAAATACAATTTTTTCAGTAAATAAACTTCAAGATTATTGTCACTGTTGGTTTTTAGGGAGCAATGAGCAAAAAAAAGCAAGCAGTGATTATAGGTGCCGGACCGGCCGGATTAACAGCAGCGTATGAGTTGCTGTCGCGAAGCGATGAATACGAGGTAACCCTGTTGGAATCTTCCACGTATATGGGTGGAATATCGCGTACGGTCAATTATAAGGGCAACCGAATGGATATCGGCGGCCATCGTTTTTTTAGCAAAAGCGACCGAGTAATGCAATGGTGGCTATCCATGATGCCGATGGAGAAAGGTGCGTCCGATGCCCATATTCATTACCACGGTCAGGAGACCACGGTGGCAGGTACCGAGGCCGACCCGGATAAAACACAATTAGTGATGCTGTTGAGAAACCGCCTCAGCCGCATCTATTTTCTGGGTAAATTTTTCAGTTATCCCGTTTCGTTGAATCTAACAACCCTCAAGAACCTGGGTTTGGTGCGTGTTTTTAACATTGTGTTTAGTTACGCCTACATAAGATTGTTTCCGCGCAAACCGGAGGTTACCCTGGAAGACTTTATCATCAATCGGTTTGGCAAAGCGTTATACCTCACTTTTTTCAAGGATTATACCGAAAAGGTATGGGGTTTTAAATGTCATGAAATTGCCAAAGACTGGGGTGCACAAAGGGTTAAGGGTCTCTCGGTAAGCAAGGCCATGGCCCATGCAATCCGGCAGATTTTCAGGCGGAAAAAATCATTTCATATTGGACAGAAAGACACAGAAACTTCGCTCATAGAGAAATTTCTGTATCCCAAGCTGGGACCGGGTCAGATGTGGGAGCGCGTGGCCGAAAGGGTAGAGGAAATGGGAGGTCGTATACTGACTGAACACAAGGTAATAAAACTGGATGGTTCGCCTGAATCAATCACGGCCGTTTGGGCAGAAAATGAGCAAGGTGACTCCCGGGAATTCAAATCGGATCTGGTTTTTAGTACCATGCCGGTAAAGGATTTGTTTGAAGCATTTTCTTTCCCTGCGGATGAAAGGATCAAGGGAATTGCTACTGCGCTGCCCTACCGCGATTTTATTACGGTGGGTTTGCTATGTAAAAAGCTGAAACCCGGAACCCTGCAGGACAACTGGATTTACATTCAGGAGCGGGATGTAAACATCGGGCGGCTGCAGATATTCAACAACTGGAGCCCATATCTGGTGGCCGATGCGGATACAGTATGGCTAGGTCTGGAGTATTTCTGCAACGAAGGGGACGTATTGTGGTCGTTAACCGATGAGGCGTTCAAGGAAATGGCGATTTCCGAAATGGTGAAAATCGGATTGCTGGATGCTGTCCATGTGCTGGACAGCACGCTCATTCGCATGCCCAAAACCTATCCGGCGTATACCGGCTCCTATAGTGAGTTTTCGCAGGTGATTGAATATGTTAATCAAATTGGGAATCTATACCTCATAGGCAGAAACGGTATGCACAAGTACAATAACAGCGACCACAGCATGCTCACGGCGATGACAGCGGTGGACAATATTCTGTCAGGCATACGCAGCAAAGACAACCTCTGGCAAATCAATACCGAAGAGGAATACCACGAGGCGAAGTCCTGATGGTTTCCGCATCCTGCTGCTTTTTGATTAATTTTTTGAGAGGGTGACGCTGCATGCCGGCTGAAGCTTTTCCCGCAAGCCACAGGTAACCGCCACGGATGGCGCACACATTGAAACCCTCGACTGAGAGCGTTTTCCAGCTTTTTCCCGAATCCATACTGTAATCAGTGCCATTGGGGCCGGTACAAATCCATATTTTGCCTTTTTTGTGGGCACAAACTCCGCTGCGGTAGCCGCTGGGCATGGTTTGGCAGGGTGTCCAGGTGCGGCCGCCATCCCTTGTGTAGCAGGCCACACTGTCATTTTCATTGGGCTTGTAAAACGAACCGCCCACAGCCACCCCGGTTTTGTTTTTATGCAAATAAAAGCCGTAAGCTCCGCCTGCTTTCTGCTGTTTAAACGGAAGCCGGCTTCTAAAGCGTATGAAATTATCCGAAACATGCATAAAAATGCTTTGCTCATCCACGACGGGAATAGCGCAAAATACGTTTGTGCCAATCCACTGTACATTGCTGCCCGAGGCCGCAAAATACGATGAAGAGCTGTCTGGTTCAAACCCCTGTTTGTAATAGCTTTCGCGGTCTTTGGCAAAAATTGTAAATGCTTGTAATGAGTCATTATTCAGCACATTGTCTGAACGAATCTGGTACATTTTTTGTTGCAAAATGCCATCTCCAACGAGGATAAGTTTCCCCTTGGAAACATCCATGGCATCCAGAAAACTACCGGGACGGTGGTCATGGTAAATTTCTTTCCAGCTGATTCCCCCATCTCGTGTAATGATTACTACTCCACTGTCGCCACTGCTCATGGCGATGGCTGTATTTTTATTAAAGGCGTGAATATCACGGAAATCTTTGCCTGAATAGCCTTTGGGGTTGAGGGTATCCCAGTTTTTACCCCCGTTAACGGTTCGGAGAATCATGCCCTTGCTACCTGATACCCAGGCCGTGTTGGCATTCACCACAGATAACCCCCGGTAGCTTTGGGCGTGGCCACAAACCGCGCAAAAAAAGAAAATCAGAATTCCGTATAACCGCATTTATAGCAACGAAATTACGCGGTTGCAGACAATGTGTAAAAACCGGTTGTGTTTTTTACTTGTTTATGTTGAAATTGCAATCGTAATCTATGAAGCCGATAAAAACCATTCAGGACTATATGAACGCCGGAGAAACCCCCGAAATTTTGTTTTGGGTGGGTTGTGCAGGCAGCTTTGATGAGCGAGCACAGCGGGTTTCGAAGGCCTTTGCCTCCATTTTGCAAAAAGCAGGTATTCAATTTGCTATTTTGGGTACGGAAGAAGGGTGCACCGGCGATCCTGCCAAGCGTGCCGGCAATGAGTTTCTGTTTCAGATGCAGGCCATGCAAAATATAGAACTGCTGAATGGTTATGGGGTGAAAAAAATGGTGACGGCCTGTCCGCACTGCTACAACACCCTGAAAAATGAATATCCGGCCCTTGGCGGCAATTATGAAGTGATTCACCATACGCAGTTCATTAATCAGCTGCTGGAGGAAGGTCGCCTGGCCATTGAGGGCGGACCGTTTAAAGGCAAAAAAATCACCTATCACGACAGTTGCTACCTGGGCCGAGCAAACGGAGTATACGAAGCGCCCCGCATGGTGATTGAGCGTCTGGATGCCGATTTGGTAGAGTTGAAACGTTGCAGAACCAATGGACTTTGCTGTGGCGCCGGAGGAGCCCAGATGTTTAAGGAAGCAGAAGAAGGTAAGAAGGAAGTGAATGTAGAACGCACCGAAGATGTGTTGGAATCCGGGGCAGCAGTGCTGGCGGTAAATTGTCCGTTCTGCATGACCATGCTGCGCGATGGTACCAAGCACTTTGAAAAAGAAAATGAAATACAGGTGCTGGATATTGCCGAGCTGGTAGATCAAAGCACCGCCAATCCATGAGCATAACCCAGCTATCTCCCGGCTCGCGTGTTTGGTTTTTTATCGCCAACCGGCCTTTGAATGCTGAAGAGGCAGCACAGTTAACAGGGGCCATGACCGAGTTTGTGAGCGGCTGGAAATCGCACGGCAGCGCGCTCTCAGCAGGTTTTGATTTTCGCTGGAATGCCCTGCTGACTGTGGCGGTTGACGAGTCTGTAGAATCCCCTTCCGGTTGCAGTATTGACAAGGTTTTCAGACTGCTCAATGATTTTATGACAGCTACCGGCATCGATTTTTTGAACCGGTTGTTGCTATTGGTGCCTTCAGGAGATGAAACCGTAAACATTTACACCTCTTCTGCTGCTAAAGAAGCCCTGGAAAACGGTATCTTAACTGATAATACCCCGGTGGCAGATGTGATGCACACAACGCTGGGTTCTTTTGTTAACAGCCCGCTGCAGCCATTTCGTCATCATTGGATGGGTAAACAACTTATCAGGCAGAACGCATGAAAGATAAGCGCATTCTGACCCTTTTTCTCACCATTTTTATTGATTTGCTGGGATTTGGCATCATCATTCCCATTTTGCCGGTGATTGCCAAAAAAATGGCCATACAGTCGGGGTTGCACCTAGATGCAGACGTGGCTGTGGGCCTCACCATGAGTGTGTTTTCCCTCATGCAATTCCTCTTTTCGCCCATCTGGGGTTCACTGAGCGATAAAATAGGCCGCAGGCCCATTATTCTGGGCAGTATTCTGGCAACCGCCGTAGGGTATGTTATGCTGGGCATCAGCCAGACATTTGTGGTGCTGTTTCTGGCCCGCCTAGTCGCCGGAATCGGTAGTGCCAATATCAGTGCTGCACAGGCCTATATTGCAGACATTACACCTCCGCAGGAAAGGGCCAAAAGAATGGGGTTAATTGGTGCGGCATTCGGCCTGGGTTTTGTATTTGGACCTCCCATAGGTGGCGCACTATTCTCTGCAGGTGGACTTATGTGGGTGGGTTTCGCAACAGCTGCATTGTGCCTGCTAAACTTTGTGCTGGCTTGGTTTACCCTGCCGGAAAGTTTGACGGAAAAAAACACAGAGCGCCGGTCTTTCATTTCATCTTTTACAGGATTAAGGCATGTATGGAAAGAAGAAATCATCGGTGAGCTTTTCATTATTAATGTTATATACATAGCCGCTTTCAGCATGATGCAGGTGAACGCTTCGGTGCTGTGGAGTGAACATTATCACCTCACGGAAAAAGAGGTTGGCTATATGTTTGGTTTTATTGGGGTTTGCAGTGCCATTGTACAAGGTGGTTTGATTGGAACTATTCAGAAAACCCTGGGTTTGAAACGCATGCTTTTGTATGGTTGTCCGGTGGTGGCGGTAGGCCTTTCCATCATTCCTCTCCCTTCACAGGAATGGTTTATTCCCGTTCAGGTGACTGCGGTGATTTTTCTCGCCATGGGCAACGGAATGTTGATGCCTGCTATCAATTCGCTTATTTCAGTGAACACCCCTGCGCACGACCAGGGAAAAACGCCGGGATTGCTTCAAAGTACGGGCTCTATGGCCCGATCCGTGGGTCCGGTGGTGAGTGGATTTCTATATAGTGCCGCCTTTTTCCTTCCTTATATCAGTGCCGGATTATTGATGCTGCTTACCCTGCTTTTGGCTATACGCCTAAGCAGTAAATTGAAACCCGATAATCGGATTGCGGATGCACCAATATTAGACAGTTAAGCCATGAAAGTTCTCCATTTGAATGCCAATAGCGCGGGTGGTGCCTTTACTGCGGCAAACCGCCTCTCTGCATCGCTCAATACCTTGGGGGTGGATAGCAATCATCTGGTTTTTTCAGGTGAAAAAGGAGCCGGATATGCATTGTGGGCCAATTCACTTTTCAAACGATACAGGGCACTGCTGAACCATGCATGGGAAAAGCTGGATTTTTTGCGCTTTGAAAAGAATGCTTCTGTCAGGTTTGCCTTCTCGCACGGGCTAACAGGTATGAATGTAGCGGGTTGGAGAGAGTTTTCCGAGGCCGATATTATTCATCTGCACTGGATCAATAAAGGATTTATCAGTTTGAAGGGCCTGTCGGACATACTGGAGCTAGGCAAGCCGGTAGTTTGGACCTGCCATGATATGTGGCCTTTTACAGGAGGTTGTTATCACAACCGCGGGTGCAATCATTTTATGACGGGTTGTGGACAGTGCCAATATTTGAGAAGTCCTGCTGACAATGATTTGTCAGCAAGGGTTTTTCGGGAAAAACAACAGATTTTTTCTTCCGACAAGCTCCATTTTATCACGCCAAGTGCATGGCTTGCCGGTCAGGCGAAACTGTCGCCTATCGCTTCGGGGAAGAGTATTTCGGTCGTCCCCAATGGCATTGATACGGGTCTTTTCCGTCTAGGTGATGCTGATGCTGCTAGGGAAAAGCTGGGAATACCCGGTAATGCCAACGTGATTTCATTTGCTGCGGCGAGTTTGGGTAATCCTAAAAAGGGTTTTGCCGAATTTAAGGAAGTAATACGATTGTTACATTCCCGGGGGATTGAAAACCTGCATGTATTGCTGATAGGTGAAAACAAGCATAATGCGGTTCTGGATTTTCCAGTTCCGTTTACCTTCACCGGTTATCTTACGGCGGAACAAGACATGGTACAATGTTATCAGGCCACCACAGTGTATGTAACCACTTCACACGAAGAAAATTTGCCAACCACCATTATGGAAAGTATGGCTTGTGGGGTACCGGTAGCTGCATTTGCGGTTGGAGGAATTCCCGAGATGATCAGCGATGGTGAAAACGGATGGTTAGCCGGTTTATTGGATGTCTCGTTAATGGCGGATAAGATTGCGGATTATGTAAATTTCTCCGATACAGGGCGGGTATTGTTTGAAAATAGGGCAAGACAGACTGCCGTGGAAAAGTATGACCATCTGGTGGTTGCAGGTCAATACAATCAAATATACGAAAAATTATTGAAATAAACAAGGCGACCTTTCGGCCGCCCCGTTTATAAACTCCATGTATGATAGATTACTTTTAGTCTACGTTGTCGTGCAGGTGTCTGTTGGGTTTTACCAGGTGCTCTACTTCTTCGTTTTGTTCAGCGATGGTAATCCTTGATACCTGATTATTATCGCTGGCAGGGGCCTGAAACAGCACCTTTTCACGACGCAGATATGCAGGGGTTTCCAGCGATTCCAGCACATTTTCGCGAGAAAGGCGAGAGGGTTCCAGGTTGCGGAAATGCTCGTGTTCCTCTATGCTTGGCTGCACTGCGGGTGGTTCTACCACTACATCATCGAAGGAGAGGGGTTGTGGAATTTTTCCAAATCCGTCTTCATTGTGTATTTCGTTGTTAACGAATACTTCCGGCGCTGATACCACACGCTGTGGGATGGTAGACACGGGTACTTCAAAGCCGGTTGCAATCACGGTAATGGAGATTTCCTCATCCAGACGCTCATCGTGTGTGATTCCCATTTTCAGGTGGGCGGTATTGCCTGCTTCCTGTTGTAGGTATTTTTTCACCCTGGCAGTTTCGCCCATGGTGGGTTCTTTAGAGCCGTAGGTGATGTTGACCAGCAAGTGTTTTGCTTTGTTGATGCGGGTGTCGTCGAGCAGAGGACTGTCCAGAGCCTGTCGGGCAGCTTCTTCAGCCCTATCCGGACCTGCAGCCACGCCGGTTCCCATAATGGCCCTGCCACTACCGGTCATGGCGGTTTGCACGTCTTTAAAATCAACATTGATGATGCCTGCCTTGGTGATGATTTCTGCAATGCCTTTGGCAGCGGTGCATAGTATATCATCGGCTTTGGCGAATGCCTGTCTTACTGGGAGATCGCCGTACATTTCCACGATACGATCGTTGCTGATGGACAGCAGCGCATCCACATGGGGTTTAAGATTATCTATGCCCTGCATGGCTTGCCCAATTCTGTCCGGTCCTTCATCATCGAAGGGGATGGTTACAATGCCTACCGTCAGTATGCCCATGCCTTTGCTGACCTGCGCAATTACCGGGGCCGCACCTGTTCCTGTACCACCGCCCATACCGGCAGTTATAAATACCATTTTGGTATTGTTATTTAAAAGATCCTGAATTTGCTGTTGGCTTTCAACTGCAGCCATGCGGCCCATTTCTGGTTCAGATCCGGCACCCAGCCCTTCTGTTAGCTGAAGACCGAGTTGAATGCGATTGGGTACCGGACTATCTAAAAGGGCCTGTGCGTCGGTGTTGCACACATAAAATTCCACCCCCTCTATTCCCTGACGGAACATATGGTTTACTGCATTGCTTCCGCCGCCTCCCACGCCAATAACCTTGATTATGGCTCCGGTCATGCGAATTACATCTGGTTCAAAATGTGATGACATATCGTATTCTTTCTTTTTTATGATTCGTTGGTAAAATCTTCTCCGTCCTTCATCCAGTTTTTAAAATCATTCATGATTTTGCCACCGAAATTTCCTGTCCAGTTTCTGCCGAACAGCCCGGGTTTCTGGGGTTCTTTTTCGGTTTCGCGAGGTGCTTCAGATAACGGTACCGGTGCTTCCTCCACTGCTATGCTGCTTTCGCGAAGAATGGGGGTGTTTTCGGGCACATCAAATCGGGCTGAAGTTTCAAAGCCACGAAGCACCAGGCCAATGCCGGTGGCAAACATGGGGTTTCTGACTTCGTCTATCATGCCTTTGCCCAGCCGCTGACCGGGAGTGCCAATGTGCACCTCCAGGGCTGTGTGGTATGATACCAGCTGGGTAATGTTGGCCAGGGAAGAGCCCCCACCGGTGAGCACAATGCCCCCTGCTAGGCGATTTTTCATGGTGGAAACCTCAATTTCATAGTTGATGCGCTCAATGATGTCTTCCATGCGGGCCTGTATTACCTGGGCAATGGCAAAACGACTGATTTCTTTGGGTTTGCGGCCTGGCAGACCTGGAACCACTACCACTTCATTTTTCATGCTTTCGGTGGGGTAGCAGCTGCCGTAATTGACTTTCACGATTTCTGCCTGTTCGGGCAAGATGCCGAAGGCCTCTTTTAAGTCCTTGGTGATGCGGTCTCCTCCTATAGAAATGATGGCGGTATGGCGGATGGATCCATCTTCAAAAACGCAGATGTCTGTGGTGCCGCCGCCAATGTCTATCAGGGCTACACCGGCATCCATTTCGGGCTGTGACAACACGGCAGAAGCGGAAGCATAGGGTTCAACGATGAGGTCTGCTACATCCAGTCCTGCCCGTTTTACGGCCTCAAAGATGTGGCGGGCAGCCGCAGTTTGGCCGGTGATGATGTGGTAGTTGCATTCCACGCGTACACCCATTCTGCCAACCGGATCTTTTACGCCGTCTTCATCATCGATGCGGTAATCCTGGGGCAATACGTGCAGTATCTCCACGCCCGGCTCCAGCGCCAGGTATTGCATTTCCTGCTCCAGTTTATCCAGCTCCTCCTGCTTAATTTCTTCGAAGGAGTTTCGCCTTGAGAGTGTTCCCCTGTGCTGCATGCTGCGTATGTGATGGCCGGCAATGCCCACAAAAACGTTTTTGATGGTTACCTGGCTCTGTCTTTGCGCTTCTTCTACGGCTTCGCGTATGGCCATTTCCGCTTTGCGGATATTGGCTACCATGCCTCGGGATACGCCACCGGCACTTGCTGCTTTTCCCATGCCCAGTACGTTAATTTTGCCGTTCTCGGCCAGTTGCCCGACAATGGCGCAAATCTTGGTTGTTCCTATGTCGAGGCCTACGATAATATCATTTTTTGAAGCCATATCTTGTTGATGTGAATTAGTGTTTTGGTTATTGGACATCTTTTTCCTTTTTCTGTTTAGTTAAATTGACACTCTTGACCCCTACGATCTGACCTTTGTACTTAAGACTGATGGTATGGTATTTATTCCAACCGGCATTGCGCAGTCCTTTCTCGTAGAACTGGCGTAGGTTTGAGAACTTTTCGGGTAGATTTTCGGCGTCACCTAGTACAATGCTATGCTTTCCAACGCGGGGAACCAAGATTAGGTCACCGGAGTTATCTACATGGCATTGTTCAAATTGTGCGTTCCACAGCGGGTTTGCATCAATAAAGGTTGCAAGCTTTAAAATTTGCTTTAATACAGGGGTTTTGAGTTTACCTGAATCGGTCAGTTTTTCCGTGATGTTTCCGGTTGCCGGAAGTACATCCGGTGCATGGGTTCCCCGGTAGGGAATTTTATGTCCGGAAGAATCCATAAAATAGGTTTCACCTGTGGAATTGGTAATTCTAACGATGGGTTTGCGCTGTACAATCTGAATTTTCAGTATTCCGTCCAGACTGATATAAACTTGAGATGACGCAATGTAGGGCATGGACTTAAGCGTGGTTTCCAGTTTGGTAAGAGAAACTTCCGAGGCTGCTTTACCCTTGGGATTGCCACAGGTTCTGTTTACGATATTAAAAACATCTTGTTCACTCAAGAAAAATACCCCACTATCAGGTTGAATGGCAATGTCTATCTTTACAATATTTCTGTTTTTACCCGAATAGCGCAATCCACCCCAAACGGCAAGGAGCGCGATGAGCAGGCCGATAAGAATACTAAAGAGCCAGACTCTGGATTTGCTGATATGGTTGAATTTAAATGCCATTGTATAGTTTTTTAATTACAGGAACAAGCCGATCTATATCGCCGGCACCCAGAATTAGGAGCAGTGGCGGTCTATGGCTTTGGATGTAAGTGATAACTTCTTCGTTTTTTAGGTGTTTTTTATTGGGATTATGCATTTTCCCCAGTAACCAATCCGAGTTTATTCCGGGTATCGGCAATTCTCTCGCTGGATAGATATCCAGTAGGATGGGATTGTCTATTTTATCCAGACTTTCAGCAAAACCGTCTGCAAAATCGCGGGTTCGGGAGAACAGGTGGGGCTGAAAAATACCGGTGATGCTTTGGTTGGGGTACAGTGCCTGAACAGAGCCAATAATGGCATTCAGTTCCTGTGGATGATGCGCATAGTCGTCAATCACTATGTTTTCCGGTGTTTTGATAATGTACTCAAAACGTCTTTTTGCGCCCCTGTAGCTTTTAACGCCATCTCGCAAGGCCTCTTCAGATATACCCGGCAAAGAGAGGCAGGCAGCTACTGCGGCTGTTGCATTCTCCACGTTGTGGAATCCGGGAAGCCCCGATTGCCATCCCCGAAGCCGGTGTTGTTCCCCATTGGGATTGATAACAATATCGAAATGAAATTCACCATCGGTGGGTGTTACATTTTCACAGCTTACGGAAGGGCTTTCTGCAACTTCGGTTCCGTAGGATTCGTGCTGTATGCCTGATGGCCATTGTTCATGCAGCGTTTTGTGATGGATTAATGTTCCTCCCGGCTTGATTTTGCCTGCAAAAACGCGGAAGGCCTCCCGGAAGGCCTCTTCGTTTTCGTAAATGTCTAAGTGATCGGGATCAATAGCAGTAATAATGGCTATGTCGGGGTTCAAACGATGGAAGCTTCGGTCAAATTCATCGGCCTCCAGAACCACTACGGGCTTATCTGGGAAGATATCTCTTCCCGAGGTATGGTGGAGGTAGTTGGTGCCATAATTAGCGGAAATTCCGCCCAGAAAAGCGGTAAAATTGATGTCGTTTTCATGCAATAAATGAGCCACTAGGGTAGAGGTGGTGGTTTTGCCGTGGGTACCGGCTACCGCAATGCAAAATGCGTTATTGCTAATCATTCCCAGTGCCTCGCTGCGTTTGAAAAGGGGCAGTTCCTGAGATTTCAGGTAATTTAGCTGAAGGTGATCTTTGGGAATGGCGGGCGTATAAACCCGTAAAATGCTTTCAGTATTTGGGGAAACCCATTCGGGTAAAGTACTGATGCTGTCTTCATAGGTAATTTGGATGCCTTCATTTTCAAGCGCCTGAGTGAGGTCTGACGAGGTTTTGTCATAACCCGCAACCACAATGCCCTGCGCGTGCAGGTAGCGGGCTATGGCGCTCATGCCAATGCCGCCGATGCCCAGAAAATATGCGTGGCTAATGTTCTTCAGGTTCATGAGGCAACGAGGGTTTTAATGGCTGATACAATGGCCTCGGTGGCATTGGGCCGGGCCAGTTCACGAAGTTTGTGTTGCATGCCGCTAATCTGCGCTTCGTTTCTTAGGGTAGCTATAGCGGTATTTACGAGTTGTTCTTCAACATCCGAATCTTTAACGAGTAGAGAGGCGCCCATTTTGCAAAACTGTAATGCATTTTGGGTCTGGTGGTCGTCGGTGACATTGGGTGACGGAACCAGAATTGCCGGTTTTCCGCAAACCGC
>CAYYXG010000016.1:7555-45159 GCA_964475595.1 uncultured Flavobacteriaceae bacterium | reverse complement strand
CCGAAAAATTTGCAGGATTCAATTTTATTTTGTAACTTAGTTAAGTTTTCCCGGACCGGATTTCCTGTAAACCGCACTTTTTCTTTGGGAAATACCTTTTCCATATCGGGGAACCCTGTGCAAATGATATTGACGCGTTTTGCCAGCAGTTTATTGGTCAATCCGGCATAGCCGTTACCTTCCCATATTAAGGATTTTTTACCCATTCCCGATGCGGCGTATAGAACAGCCAGACTGGCATATCCGCCTGTGCCAATCACACAATCGGGGTTATAATCTTTGATAATCTTTTTTGACTTGAAATATGCGGTTATGAATTTCCAGAGTACAATTAGGTTGCCGGGACTATAGGATCTTTTCAGCCCCAACACATCCAGCCCGATAATTTTGTATCCTTCCTGTGGAACTTTTTCCATTTCCATTCGATTGGCGGCTCCCACAAATAAAATCTCACAGCCCGGATATTCTTTTTCCAGCTGCTGCGCTATGGCAATGGCAGGGAATATGTGTCCCCCGGTGCCCCCTCCCGATATCAGAAATTTACGCTGCATTCAGTTTCTCTGCTTTTTCTTCCTGAATGGTCCGACTTACACTTAGAATCACTCCAAAGGCAATACTGTTGAATACAAGACTGGTTCCTCCCATACTGACTAGGGGGATGGTGAGTCCGGTTACCGGCAATATTCCCACGGCAACCCCCATGTTGACAAAGGCCTGAAAACTCATGCTCAGGCATAGTCCCAGTGCCAGCAATGCGCCGAATGCCTTGGGACTGTCCACTACAATTTTGATGCATCGGAATATGAGTATCAGAAACAGCAATACCATGCCGGCTCCGCCCACAAATCCATATTCCTCCACAATAATGGCGTAGATGAAGTCGGAATAGGGGTGAGGCAAATAGTTACGTTGTGTGCTATTGCCGGGACCTTTACCCATAAGACCTCCGGTGGCTACCGCAATTTTGGATTGCATTTGCTGGTAATTGCTTTCGCCGTTATCTTTTCCCATGAAAGTTTCAATTCGCTTCTTCCAGGTAGGTATGCGGCTTTCACCCATGTTATCTACGTTAATATTCAGAAGAATCACCACCATCAGGCCCATCGCAACGGCTCCGGTTGCACCCAGAAGGGCCAGGTACTTAAAATTGATTCGTCCTATGTACAATAGCAGGCAACAGGTTACAAACACCAGCAATGCGGTACTGAGGTTTTCAGGCGCAATAAGCGTAACCACGAGGATGATTACTCCCAGAATATTGCGAAATACCTTAAAGCTGTCTATTTCCTCTTGTTTTTTGCTGAGATAACGGGCAATGTACATAATGAGGAATAGTTTGGCCATGTCGCTGGTCTGAAAAGTGATTCCAAGTCCGGGGATGGGTAGGACCCGGGTGGCATTATTAATTTCGCTACCCACGGCCAGGGTCACCACCAGCAATATAATAGAGATCCAGATGAAAAGCTGGGATACCCGCGAAAAGTATTGATAGTTGACAAGGTGGCAGAGGTAAAGAAAACCAAATCCAATGAGCAGAAATCCGGTATGGCGAAGGAAGTAGAATTCGGTATTGCCCCCCTGTTTGCTGAAAGCCAGCCCTCCGGTAGCGCTATAAACCGCCAGTATTCCTACCAGTGAAAGTATGATGATGATGGCCCATATCCAGGGGTCACCTCGAAAGATCTTACTGAATTTACTGCCTTCTGCGTTCATGATTTACAGATTTCTAACAGCTTCCTTGAACTGTCTGCCGCGGTCCTCGTAGTCGTCGAACAGGTCGAAACTGGCACAGGCCGGCGAAAGCAAAACGCAATCGCCTTTTTGGGCAAGTCGGCTTGCTACATGCACTGCCTCTTTGGCGCTGCCGGTATTGATAATCATGTCCACATCATCCTGAAATGCCTGGTGGATTTTGATGTTATCCAGCCCCATGCAAATGATGTATTTGACCTTGTCTTTTACCAGCGCTTTCAGCTCTTTGTAGTTGTTGCCTTTGTCTACGCCGCCGGCAATCCAAACCACGGGTTTGTCCATGCTTTCCAGTGCGTACCATGCACTGTTTACATTGGTGGCCTTGGAGTCATTGATGTACTCCACTCCGTTTACCTGACTGACAAATTCAAGGCGGTGTTCCGCATTTTGAAAATTGCAGAGACTTTCGCGGATGGTTTCTTTCCGAACGTCCAGGAGACTGGCTACCACGGCTGCGGCCATGCTGTTGTACGTGTTGTGAATACCACGCAGTGTGATTTCTTCCATATTGATGGTCATTATTTGTTTGTTGTTATGTATAAAAAGGGTTTTGTTTTTCACGTAGGCACCGGGATTGCACTCGGCGTTAATGGAAATGGGCAAGGCAGTGGCCTCACCGGTTTTCATATCAAAATATTGCCCGGTGATAGCGTCATCGGCGCAATAAATAAAGTAATCGGTTGCTTCTTGATTTCGGCTGAGTCTGAATTTGCTGGCTGCATACAGTTCAAGCTGATAATTATAGCGATCCAAGTGGTCGGGGGTTATGTTGGTCAGAACGGAGATGTTTGAGCGGAATTTATCGTTGCCATCCAGCTGAAAACTGCTCACTTCCAGCACATAAATATCGTAGTTTTCCTCGGCTACCTGCCTGGCAAAGCTTTTGCCAATGTTGCCCCCCAGGCCCACATTGAGTCCGGCGTTTTTTAGGATATGATAGGTAAGCAGGGTGGTGGTGGTTTTGCCGTTTGTGCCGCTGATGCAAACCATTTTGGCATCGGTATATCTTCCTGCAAATTCGATTTCGGAAATAACAGGGATGCCTTTGTTGATTGCTGCCTGCACCATGGGCACCGTATAGGGAATTCCGGGGCTTTTTACGATTTCGTCAGCGCTTAAAATCTCTCTTTCAGTATGTTGGCCTTCTTCCCATTTTACATGGTTTGCTTCCAGTTCTTCCTTGTATTTGTCGGCAATTTTGCCCATATCGGAAACAAACACATCCCACCCTTTGGCCTTGGCCAAAACAGCGGTTCCTGTGCCCGATTCGCCTGCTCCCAATATGACCAGTTTCTTGCTCAACGTAGTTTTAACAGTGCAATGGATATGAGAACTAGGATGATAGTAACGAGCCAGAATCTCAAAGTGATTTTGCTTTCAGGGATATTGAGTTTTTGAAAGTGATGGTGCAAAGGACTCATCAGAAAAATTCTGCGACCTTCACCATATTTTTTCTTGGTGTATTTGAACCAACTCACTTGTAATACCACACTCAGGCTTTCAGCGAAGAATACACCGCAGAGAATGGGGATGAGCAATTCCATTTTGATGATGATAGCCACCGCTGCGATAGCTCCGCCCAGCGCCAGACTTCCGGTATCTCCCATAAAAACCTGAGCGGGGTAACCGTTATACCAAAGGAAGCCCAGGCATGCACCAATCACTGCCGCCAGAAATACCACCACTTCTCCACTTTGTGGAACATAAATAATGTTGAGATATTCCGCCATTTTTGCGTTACCCGCGGCGTAAGCCAACACGCCCAGTCCCATGCCCACAATGGCGGTAGTGCCCGCAGCAAGTCCATCAATGCCATCGGTGAGGTTTACCGCATTGGTAACCGCCATGCATATAAACACGATAACAGGCAGAAATATGAACCAGGCATTGTTTTCACCGGGAATTAGATCTGAGTAATTAAGTCTGTGGCTGGTGATGGGTAGGTTTGTCTCTAAAGGAATGTGGGCCGATTTGTGGGCAAAATCGATAGCAACCGCAATAACAACACCGAGTAGCAGCTGACCAATCAGTTTGGTGGTCGCTTTCATACCTTCTTTGTTCTTTTTGAAAACTTTGATGTAGTCGTCAATGGCACCTATGGTTCCCATCCAGGCAGTGCTTACCAGCATCAATATCACATAGATGTTTTCTAGTCTTGCCAGTAGCAGGGTAGGAACGATAATGGACAATAAAATAATAATACCGCCCATGGTGGGGGTGCCCTTTTTTTGCAGCTGACCTTCCAGTCCCAGGTTGCGGATTTCTTCGCCAATTTGTTGTTTCTGCAGCCATCGGATAATTCGTTTGCCTATCAGCAGTGCTATGAGAAGACTTAGGATACCTGCCATGCTGGCCCGAAAGGATATGTACTGAAATACACCGGCTCCGGTTACGTTGTGGCTGTCGAGGTATTTGAATAGGTAGTATAGCATTATGGATTGTTGGGGTTAAAGAGGGCCTTGATGGTGGCTTTGTCGTCAAAGGGGTGTTTTATACCCTTAATTTCCTGATAGGTTTCGTGGCCTTTACCGGCAATGAGGATTACATCGCCTGGCATGGCTAACATAACAGCGGTTCTGATGGCTTCCTTGCGGTCTGTGATTTTCAGCGTTTTCTTGTAGAACTGTCCTTCCACACCGGCTTCCATTTCCTTTATGATGATTTCAGGATCTTCATCCCGGGGATTGTCACTGGTAAAAATGACTTTGTTGCTAAGTCGAGCGGCAATTTTGCCCATTTCAGGTCTCTTAGCTGCATCACGGTTTCCGCCGCATCCCACTACGGTAATCAGTTGTGCGTGATTTCCCCTGATTTCATTGATGGTTTTGATCACGTTTTCCAAGGCATCCGGTGTATGGGCATAATCCACAATTGCGGTAACCCTCTCAGGGCCGTGTATGGCTTCAAATCTTCCATTTACCCTGCCTGCGCGGGTAAGGGGCAATATGATGTCTTCTTCTCCATGTGTGAGCAAGAACGCTGCTCCGTAGACAGCAGCCAGGTTATAGGCATTAAACGTTCCCACCAGATTAACCCACGCATCCTTGCCATCTATCCGCAACTGCATTCCCTGAAAATCGCTTTCCAGTATTTTTACCGTAAAGTCAGCGCCGCTTTTCATGGCGTAGGTATACCTGGCTGATTGGGTGTTTTGCAACATCACCATCCCATTGCGGTCGTCCTTATTGGTCAATGACCAAGCCGTAGCGGGTAAAGTGTCAAAAAATTGTTTTTTGGCTTTTAGGTAGTTGTCAAATGTCTGGTGGTAATCCAGGTGATCATGGGTAAGATTGGTGAAAATACCGCCCGTAAATTCAAGACCTGCAATTCTGCGCTGATGGATGGCATGTGAACTGCATTCCATAAAGCAATACTCGCAACCGGCTTCCACCATTTGAGCAAGCAGGTTGTTCAGTCCGGCGGTATCGGGTGTTGTGTGCGTGCTGGGTATAACTTGCCCCCCGATTCTGTTTTCTACGGTGGAGATTAGTCCGCAGCGGTAACCCAGCGAGCTGAAAAGCTCAAACAATAGGGTGCTGACGGTAGTTTTGCCATTGGTGCCCGTAGTGCCCACCAGTTTCAGTTTTTTGGTGGGTTCTCCGTAATATATATGACAGGCAACACCCATTGATTCGGCTACATCATCTACTTGTATATACAGTATGCCCGGCTGAGGGTTTTCAATTTTATTAGCCAGAATGGCTGTAGCTCCGTTTGCTATGGCTTTGTCTATAAAATCATGTCCGTCTGCAAGGGTTCCGGGCATAGCCGCATAGAGGAAACCCGGCTGCACCTTTCTGCTGTCAATGCATACCCCTTCGATGGAAATATCCGGATTTCCAATGACTGCCTTGGGTTTTATTCTGTTTAATATGGTGTTGATGGGAAATCTCAAAACGGCTCCAGAATTAGGTGAATTTGTGAAACTTTGGCAATGGCAGTTCCTACGGGAACGCTTTGTGATATGATACGGCCATATCCTTCGCTGCTTACCATGATTTTATTTTGTTCCAGCCATACAATGGCATCACGAAGCCCCATGCCCTTGAAATCGGGAATTAACCCCTGTTTTGCCATGGCGGGCTTGAGTAATATGGCAAATCCCTTTTTTTCTCCCGATACCCACTCGCTTCGATTTCCGCTGTCCATCTGTGAGCTTATGTTCAGGGCATTCAATACCGATCGGGTTTTGCCGGTGCTTCCTTTTAAAATTTCCGGAATTTGGGGTTCTCCTGTTTTCCCTACTACCGGCTGTATTTTCAATGAACTGCTGTAAATCTTATCTGCTATATCCTTGAAAACAGGACCGGCAACCAGCGAACCGTAAATGATGCCCTTTTTGGGTTCATTGATAACCACAATGATGCTATACTGTGGGTTGGACGCGGGAAAATATCCGGCAAATGACGCCTTGTAGCTGCCTTCAGCATATGATTTGCCCTTGGCGATTTTGGCCGTGCCCGTTTTACCTGCCACCTGGTAATTATCATTTTTCAAATTGGTGGCCGTACCGTGGTTTACTACACCTTCCATCATGCTTTTTAGAGCATTGAGGGTAGTTTCACTGCATATTTTTTCATTCAATACCACAGGCGTAATGGTCCGAATGGGTTTTCCCTCATGTTTGATTTCACTCACCATGTAAGGGCGCATCATTTTACCATTGTTGGCTACTGCGTTGTACAGCATCAGCATTTGCAAAGGAGAGATTTGGGTTTCGTAGCCTATACTCATCCAGGGTAAAGTGGTATTATACCAGTTTCTGGATTTTTTAGTTTTAATTAGCGGGTTGTTAGCTGTGCGAACATCAAATTCCGGTTTGAAGTTTAAACCCAGTCGCAGTGCATGATTCACAAATTTTTCAGGTTGCCTGGCATAGTGTTTCAGCACGAGTTTGCTGATGCCCACATTACTTGATTTTTCGAAGCTTTCCTGCAGTGTAAGTATTCTTTTGTTGGGCTTGGTGGCGTCTTTCATGGTTTCGCCATACATTTTGGCTTCACCACCTTGTACATCTACACTGTCAGTAGGTTTGGCGTATCCGTCTTCCAACAAAGCCATTGCAGAGACCAGCTTGAATGTAGAACCCGGCTCTTCAAATTCATCCACTGCATAGTTCATTACTTCCACATACTCGCCGTTTTGATTTCGTTTGAGGTTGGCCATGGCTCTAATAGCCCCGGTTTTAACCTCCATTACCACAGCGCAGCCATGGTCAGCTTCATTGCTGGCCAGCACGCGTTGCAAAGCATTTTGAGCCACATCCTGAAGGTTTACATCAATTGTGGTTACAATATCATATCCATTTACAGGGTCTTTGAGATTGCCTGCCTGCATGGGCCTCCAGGTATTGCCGGGCATTCGCTGCTCCATCCGTTGGCCGTCTTTGCCTCTCAAAAGGCTGTCGAAAGCTCCCTCAAGGCCTACATATACGCCCTGTCTGCTGTAACCAATGGTTCTGCGGGCAAGGTCACCCATGAAATAGAGGCGCTTTCCCCGTTCTTCAAACCAGAAACCTCCTTTGAATTTGCCCTTGCGTATCAGGGGCCATGTTTTCATCTTTTTTACAATATCAAAGCCCTGATCTTTTACCAACAGGGTGTACCTGGATTTGCGATTTCTCAGCGTTGTTAAATGATTTTTCCATCCCGCAACATCTTTTTCTTTAAATTCTGATGCCATTAATGAAGACAGACTATCAATGTATTTGCGGAATGTATCCCTGCTAAGTCCATCAGCAAATGCATCAAAAACCATGTCGTACCGTGGAACGGATGTAGCCAGCAAACTGCCATCTGAAGCGTATATGTTGCCACGAATGGCTTTTACATCAAGAATCCGTGTGTTTTTTTGTTTGAGCGCTTCGCTGAATTCCTTATCGCTGCCCAACTGTAGTCTGGCTGTGGTAAACAACACCGAAATGCCAAAGACAAGCACAATCCCGAAAACGAGATAGGCCCTCAGCAGAATGGCGCGGCGCGTGTTTACTTTATTATTGTTTGCCGGTGTTGACATGGGCTTCAATTTTTACGGGCGGTACGTTAAGTTCTTTCAATCCGCTTTGTTCAAGTTTTTTGGCCAGTTCGCTTTGTTTGCTGGCATTGGTAATCTGGCTTTCCAGACTTATTTTTTCACTGTTTAGTTCCTTCAGTTCTTTGGTCAGTTTTTCCTTATTCCGCAGGGCTTTATTGGCATGATGCTGATTGTAGATGTAAAAAAGCATCAGTAAAAATGCCACCATGCCAAACTTTACCCATGACCAGATCCCTACAGATTCCTGTTGTTGGTTTGTCTCCTCCTGCATAGCAGTGTTATTATCCGGCTCTATGGGTTCTTTTTCTGTGGTCATTGTTTAATTCCTATTCTCATTTTAGCACTGCGCGCCCTGTTGTTCATTTGTATTTCCTGCTCATTCGGTACAATGGCTTTGTTGGGTTCCGGGTTAAATGGGCGTTCAACATTGCCATACATATCCGTTTTTCTTATTCCATCCAGGTTTCCGGTTTGAAGAAAATTCTTCACCATTCGGTCTTCCAAACTATGGTAGCTGATGATGACCAAGCGCCCACCTGCACCGATGCAGTCTGTTGCGGCCTTTAACAAAGATTCAAGGGCCTGCATTTCTCCGTTCACTTCTATGCGAAGTGCCTGATAGACTTGACTCAGATATTTGGCCGGGCTAAGCTTAGGGGTGCAAGGTGAAATGATTTGCTTGAGTTGCTCGGTGGTATTGATGGATTGTCCGGTTCTTCCTTGGCAGATGGTTCCGGCCAGTCGCCCCGCATTAGGGATTTCACCCCACAACTTAAAGATGTGTTTGAGTTGCGCCTCGGTGTAGCCATTGATTATGTCTGCCGCGGATACGGGTGATTTTTTATCCATGCGCATATCCAGCGGTCCATTCAGACGATGCGCAAAGCCCCGTTCACCCACGTTAATCTGGTGAGATGAGATGCCCAGATCTGCCAGGATTCCGCTCAGGGGCAACATGTTTCCGTAACGTACAAACTGCTTCAGAAAGCGGAAATTGTGATTGACCAAGGTAAAACGCTTGTCGTCCGGAATGTTTGCAATGGATTCTTCATCCCTGTCAAAAGCCACTAGCTTTCCTTTGGCCGACAGTTTTTTCAAAATAGCACGCGAATGCCCACCACCGCCAAAGGTAGCGTCTGCATAGATCCCATTGGGATCATGTACCAGTGCATCTACACTGGGGTTTAGCAGTACGGGTACGTGATATTCTTGCATAAGGCAGTCGGTGTCATTCCAAACTTCATGGCTCCTTTCTGCTACCCGCTTGTTGATGGAAGATTTGCGCCAGCTTGCTGAGTTCGTCAGAATCCACCGAAAGCTCGGTTTCATAATTCGAACGGCTCCAGATTTCCACTTTGCTGCCATAAGCGCTCAGAACCACCTCGTCAGTAAGTTCGGCGTATTCGCAAAGCTTTTTGGGAATCAGAACCCGTTGGGCATTGTCTATCTGAACCAGGTTGGCACCATTGGTGAAAATACGCTTGAAACGGCGTATATCAGGGCTCAGAAAGTCATCTACCGCAGTCAGCTTGCCGGTTTCTAACAACCAGTCTTCTCGGGTATACAGAACGAGACACTTTTCAAATCCCCGGTTGACCACAAGCGTGTTTCCCGCACTTTCGGGAAACTGCGCACGAAGCCGCGATGGTAAAGACAATCTGCCTTTATCATCCAACTTACATAGGTACTCGCCAATCAATCCGGACATAGGTTTGGAATTCCGTCTGCTAAATAAAAACCAAAAATCCCACTTTTTCCCACATTTTCCCCTTTTTAATCACCAATTATCCACATAACGGGATTAATTAGGGTTTTATTGTAGGTTATTTTCACAATGAGATGATTAATTTTTCAGCAAAAATAGCTTAAAACCTTTTAAATACAAGGGTTTTTTTAAAAGTGGGTGAAAGTGGGGGCTAAAATCAGGTATTTGGTGCTTTTTTTCATTTTAGTGACCAATGTGGGTTAACTGGATAGTTGCTTTGGCTTATCTTTGTGATATGCGATTCTTGATGCTTGTCCTATGGCTTTGTTCTTATACCTGCACATGGTCTCAGTCTGAAACCCGAAGTTCACTGGGAGCCGGGATTTCGCGCTTCGGTATTGCAGCATCCTTTAGAAAAGATCATTTTTATCACGATTTCAAAAATTGGTCATTGAAGCCTTCCGGTTTTTACATAGATGCCGGCAATATTCAGCACCCCCGCGAAGTGGCGGTCGTTAATACGGTTTTTCAAAACGCCAGTACTTATAAGGTAGATAAAACGCATTTTGCATGGACCTTTCGCCCGGGGTTGATTTATTCCTTGGTGATGAGTGAGCGCACAGACAGGCGTGCTGTGGGGGTTAACCTTACCTCCGGTCCGGGAATTTCACTGGCCTATACATGGCCCGTATATGTTACAATTCTGCAGGTTGACCCCATGGGGAATGAGTATTTTACCGATGTTCGGTATAACCCGGATATTCATAAATCTACAGAAATTGCAGGAAGGGCCGGTTTTTCTGAGGGTTTTTCACAAGGAAATTTAACCCCCGGAATTGCTTGGCAGGGGGGATTGGATTTTCAGTGGGCAAACTATCGCAATGACGTCAACACCCTCACACTCGGTGCGCGTGTTGAAGCATTTCCCAAAAAACTGCCCATTTTACACAACGGTGCGCTGAATAAAAGTGTATTCTCTGCTTTTTATATTAATTTTGCATTTGGATTAGGGGGCTGAAACCTTCCTTTCCCTTAAGACTTGCTCGAATTACCGATTATATCCTCCCAAAAAGAGCGCAGGCCCTCCAAGCCTTCATGGTTGAAAATTGATTTGCCTACCGGCGAAAATTATACCCGGGTCAAGCGCATCGTTAAAGAACACAAACTACATACCATTTGCGAAGACGGTCGCTGCCCAAACATGGGAGAATGTTGGGGTGCCGGTACAGCCACATTCATGATTCTGGGAAATATTTGTACCCGCAGCTGCTCGTTTTGTGCTGTAGCTACCGGGCGGCCAACAGAATATGATGTAGATGAGCCCTACCGCGTTGCCGAAGCTGTAAGACTGATGGGCGTCAAGCATTGTGTGATTACCTCTGTAAACCGCGATGAACTGAAAGACAAAGGTGCCAGCGTTTGGGCCGCAACCATCCGGGAAGTAAAGAAACAAAATCCGCACACCACCATAGAAACATTGATTCCCGACTTTAAAGCACAGTGGGACCTCTTGTATATGGTATTGGATGAGCGTCCGGATGTGGTTAGCCATAACATGGAAACGGTAGAACGCCTTTACAGAATTGTGAGACCACAAGCTAAGTATGCACGAAGTCTTGAGCAAATTAAAAGAACCGCAGAATACGGGCTTCGTACCAAAAGCGGTGCCATGATGGGGTGTGGAGAAATGAACGAAGAGGTTATTCAACTTATGGATGATTTAAGAGAACATAAATGCGACGTTCTCACCCTGGGACAATACCTGCAGCCAACCAAAATGCATTTACCGGTGGCCTCCTATATTCACCCTGATCAGTTTAAGGAATGGGAAATTGCAGGCCTTGAAAAGGGCTTTCTGCACGTGGAAAGCGGACCCATGGTGCGCAGCTCCTACCACGCTGAAAAGCATGTAATGTAAGAGTCAGTGGTCTGTTTAACTTCCTGTTAGACTTGCTTTAGCCTGTCATTTTTTTGACATCATTGAAAAAATTGATGGGTATTTTGGTTGCGTTTTGCTAAAGTGGATGTAAATTAGCGGACTATAAAGATTATTACTTTTTATGAAGTTGAAACACGCCCTTTTATTCTCTTCTGCCTTGTCGCTGGTTTCTGCCGCGGCATGGTTGTCAGAAAATGGTTCTCTGACCAAACCGTCATTTACCAAATGGTTGTCCGAAGAGAAGTCTTACAGCGAAGAAATTGGTCCTGCGTTGGAGTATCTCAAACTGCTTCGCGCCAATCCCCAAACGGGCACTATTGAGCCGGAATGGATTGAGGCAGCTGTGGCTCAGGCAGACAAACTCAGAACCGTTCGCCGTGCTTCACTGGTATGGACCAACATGGGCCCTGATAATATTGGTGGTCGTTGCCGCGCCCTTTTACTCCACAAAGATTCCATGAATTTGTGGTTCATGGGGGGCGTAAGTGGCGGATTGTTCAGAAGCTCAACTTCCGGGTCCAGCTGGGTGCCCATCAATGACAAACAGGAAAACCTCAATGTTACCTGCATTGCACAAACCGAAGATGGTACCATTTATTATGGTACCGGCGAGGGTGGATTTACCAACCTGTCGGGTACCAGAAATGGTTCGCCCGCGTTTATCGGAAATGGCTTATATAAAAGCACCAATGCTTCAGGCACTACCTTTACCCGAATGGCAAATACTGCTGACGGACGTTTCAATTCCTGCAATTCCATGGCCGCATTTGGCAATAAACTGTATGTGGGCTCTCAAAATGGACTGTTCCTCCTCACTAACAATGGTACCACCATCACTCAGCAGCGTGGAGGTTCATGCCTGGAAGTGAAAATTGATAAAAATGGCGTTGTTTGGGCAAGCTTTTCCAATGGTTCTGTGTTTAAAAGTGATGCAAACGGAGCCAATTTCACCCAGGTTTCTTACGGCGGACCATCTGCCCGTGTGGCCATTGCCATTTCGCCTGAAGATCCCAATTATGTGTATTTGCAAAATGCCCAGACCCGCTTAAACGGTGTTTGGCGTACAACCGATGGCGGCGCAACCTGGAGCCAGATTGTTGCTTATAGCACGGTAACAGACAATATGGGTACCGGTCAGGGCTACTACGATAACGTTGCCGCAGTAGACCCCCTAAACAAAAACAGGGTTTATCTGGGCGGTGTAACCATGGCCATGTGGGATAACATCAATGGATACACCGAAATTGCTTCAACCTTTGGAGCTCCTTGGAACAATGGATACATTCACGCCGACAAACACATTATTCAGTTTGATACCCGCCAGAATCCACCACTTATGCTCGTGGGTACTGATGGTGGTCTTTTCGGAAGCAAAGATCGCAGCATCTGGACACGCATGAATCGTAATTTTACTACCTATCAGTGCTACAATGTGGCGGCCAATTCACTGGGACACATTGTGGGCGGTTCTCAGGATAATGGTACACAACTCATCAACTTCTCCGGGAACAGTATTAATGGTGTTCCATCTAAAACAGGCATTGAAATATATGGAGGAGATGGATTTGATGTGGAATTCTCGAAATTTTATCCTAAAACCATATTTGTTAGCACATACTACGGCAGAATTGCCAGAACCGGCAATAGCGGTCAGTCAAGCTCTTCATTTTGGGACAAACGCATTAAACCGGATGAGGCAGCAGCCAATCCGCCTGACGTAGATTTTACTACCCATTTCACCCTTTGGGAGCCCAATGATTCTACCTCCAGACTGTTTCTTGCAAGAAATTCTGAAGTGTGGGTAGCGATTAATCCTACCAACTTTATTGAAGATGTAAATTGGTTCAGGGTAGCTTCAGGATTAGGGAATGACCGTATCCTGGAAATGGATAATACCCCTGATGGTGCATACCTGTTTATCGCTAAATCCGGCAAATTATTAAGGGTAAGCGGCTTGGACAGTGCCAACTTTACGGTGGCTGCCAACCCCGGTATCAACGATATTCCCAAAGCGCTTAGCATTAAAACCATCACACCTTCCGGTGCCGGTTCACGTGTAATTACTTCTGTTAATGTTGACCAGGCCAACCCCAACCATGTTGTGGTTACCCTGGGTGGTTACGGCGATGCAGTGTATGTGATGGAAACAGAAAATGCATTGGATGAAACTCCGGTTTGGACCAATATCACCGGTGATTTGCCCAAAATGCCCGTATATGACGCTGTAATTGACATCGATAATCCCAATCGTATTATCATCGGTACAGACTTGGGCGTGTTTATGACCGAGAATGGTGGAACAAACTGGGCAGAAGCCAACAATGGTATGGCCCGCACGCCTGTTTTTGAAATACGTGGCTACGAGTGGAGGCCTTGGGAAGGCATGAAATTATACATTGGTACACACGGTCGTGGTTACTACGAAAGTATGAGTCTTACTACCGGCACCAAGCGCATTGTTGATACGTACACAGCCCTGAAGGTATGGCCGGTTCCCGCTTTAGGATCTTTGAATGTATCATTCCGTAGTGTTGCTAATGAAAAAATCACCCTTGAAGTGTATGGTATGGATGGTAAGCGATACCAGCAGAAGTTTGTATCTGTCAATGCTGGTAATAATACGGTTCAGCTCAATACAGTATCTTTGCCCGTTGGAAACTACTTTGTTCGTGTAAGCGGCAAAGAAGGCAGCAACAGCATCAAATTTAACGTAGTAAAGTAATCCGGGATTAACCCATTCAATATGAAACTGCCGATCCTGTGATCGGCAGTTTTTTTATATCTCCCCCCTAAAAACCAATTTAGCCGGACCTTCCAGCCAGATATTTGAAAATCCTTGTACAGTCGAATCAAAACGCACTGTCAATTCACCACCTCGGGTTTTAACCGCTACCGGAGATGTTTTTTTGTATACAATATGACTGGCTAAGGCCGCTGCTGTAACCCCAGTTCCACAGCTTAGGGTTTCATCTTCTACGCCCCTTTCATAGGTTCTCATTTCCAGGTTACTTGGTGTGGATTGTACCAAATTTACATTAATGCCAACAGCCGAAAATTCATCGCTGTAACGAATGGAGTGGGCAATACTAATCAAATCCAGTTGTTCCGGATTTGTTTCTGTGAAGCGAACGAAATGTGGGGATCCGGTATTTATAATAACTGTAGCCGAATCTCTGATTTCCCAGTGTGAGACATCAATCATCTGCAGACTTACATTTTCTTCAGATACATGGGCATCATGGGGACCGTCAATGGCGAGGAAGTGTAATTTTCCATTCTCCCCTAAGCCTAATGAATGGGCAAAATGAGCAATGCAACGTCCACCATTACCGCACATGCTGCTGATGTTGCCGTCGCTGTTATAGTAAATCATCCCGAAGTCGTATCCTCTTTCTTCGGTTAATAGCATTAGTCCATCTGCGCCTATTCCGTAGTGCCTGTTGCAAATCATGCTCACATCCATACCTGTTGGTATGCATTTCCTCGCATCAATTATCACAAAATCGTTTCCGGTTCCCTGGTATTTTACGAATGCAGTACTCATTGTCCAATCAAACTTAATATTGCAGGATCAGTTACTTCCTTGGCTGTTGCAATGGGTGTTTTTTGTCCATTATGTAACGGCAGATTTTTCAATTCATACGTTTTAATACCACTATGCAGGAAATAACGGTTTTGCCATTCATACACCAAAGGATTGCCGTATACGATATTAAAGCAGCGCACAAAGTACATGTCATTGTATTTGTCTATTTCAACAGCAGGCGTTTTTTCAAGGGTTTCCAAAAAGGTGAAAGAAAACCGCATGACCTGTTTTTTGATTTTCGCAGTTTCGGGCAATTTATTGACAGTCCCTGCGTTTTCGGTGGCATACATTTTATCATCCATTCCGGAGGTTGCAGGTTTGCCTGCATCTGCCTCCGTTTTAAATCTTTTGGCAGGTTTCATTTGGACACTTTCTTCCTTCATCGATTTCTGCGCCATGACAGGGTTATTCAGTGAAATTGCAACAGCCTGAATATTGGAAGCAATAACAATGGGTTCAGGTGATTCTGCCAAAGCTGTAAATTCATCATCATTCAATTCTTCTATGGCAGGGGGATTATTTTCAGCATTCTGTGCAATTGCCTCTGTATTTTTGGTGGTGTCTCCGTCGTCGATACCGCTGCTTTGGTCTTTTGCCTGTGTTATCTCTTCTTTTTTTTCTGCGGAAAGGGTATCTTCTTTGGCGGTCAAAGGCATTTTGTTACCGATCTCCGGATTAATTTTCCAAAGAATGATCGCCGCGGAGAATGCAATCAGCATCACCGATGCCGCTGCGAAATACCAGGTTTTTCTGCTAAGATTAAAAATACCCCTGTGGCGGGTTTTCTGTCTAAGGTATTGTTTCATTTGGGCGCGCCCAAACGCATACACCATCGCTGCAATTTTTTCTTGTTGCGCAACCTGTGCTTTAAATTCCGGTTCATGCTGCATTTTTGCCTGAAAGGCATCCAGTTCTGCGCCCGAAAGTTCACCTCTGATATAGCGGTCAATCAGCTCAATATTTGGGTCCATCTCATTCATCCAATAAAGTCTGATTTAGTAAAGCGGCTTTTGATTAGGGTTTCTAATTTTTTAAAACACTGATATTTCTTGGCTTTGGCAGTATCTGCGTTAGCAAATAGCATTTTTTTCGCAATTTGTTCCATGTCATTTCCATCAAAGTAAAACAACAGGAGTAGTTTTTTACAGGTTTCTCCAATTTCATCCATGGCTTTTTGCAGGTGTTTGAAATCTGAATTTTCTGAAAAATTGTCAGTTATCACATGCAAATGCGGCAGTATTTTATCCTCACCCTCTATGCGCTGCTGTTTTCCCAATCTTTTAAGCCACAAATTTTTACATATCGCCATTATGTAGGTGCTTAATTTACTACTCAGCACAAAATTTCCTTGCTGCGCTTTTTGCCATAGCACAATCAGGGCGTCCTGAAGCAGGTCTTCAGCATCTTCATCCCTTCCTTGATTTCTTAAGACATAGCTGCGAATCATGGAATGATTACTTTTATACAATAAAACCAGCACTTCCTGATCACCGGACTGCAAGCGCTCCAGCCATTGTTGGTCTTTACCGGTTGTGGTTTTTGACATTTCACAGATAGTTAATACCCTTTCGTCGGAAATGGTAAATATCTGCATCAAAAATACAAGAAATATCTCCGTTTTGAAGTTTCATTTTCGGAACAAAATTTGATAGTCAGAGATTATTATGGAAAAGTTATTAATCAAATCTAAATGGATGGGTTTGCTTTTGGCAGGCTCTCTGGGAGGGTTGGTTTCACTCGGTGCTTTTGCGGTTATTACAAAAGTTACGGGAAACAAGTCCATCGAACTTAAGCAACAAAACAGTGCCCAGCTGGCAAGGTATGCCGGACTTAGCGCAACTCCCGCCTTTGATTTTGCTGGGGTAGCTGAGGTTTCTACTCCGGCTGTGGTGCATATTAAAACAACCATAGGCGCTGCAAGCTCCGAAAGAAGGGAGTCAAGGCCCATGGATCCTTTTGATTTTTTTGGCAATCCTGGGTTCAGGTTTGAAAGTCCAATGCCCAGAGCGGGCTCAGGTAGCGGGGTAATTCTCAGTGATGATGGTTATATTGTTACCAATAATCACGTGGTGGAAGGCGCTACCAAAGTGGAAGTGGTGCTGAATGATAAGCGCACCTACGTAGCTGAAGTTATCGGAACTGACAAAAATACCGATCTGGCACTGATTCGAATTGGTGAAAACGGATTGCCTTTCATGAAACTGGGCAGCAGTGAAGGTGTAAAAGTGGGGCAATGGGTTGTGGCAGTTGGCAATCCTTTTAATTTGGAAAGCACGGTTACTTTGGGAATAATCAGTGCCTTGGGACGTAACATTGATCTCATTCGGAGTAAAGGCAATAAGTATGCAATAGAGAACTTTATTCAAACTGATGCCGCCATCAATCCCGGCAATTCGGGAGGTGCGCTGGTTAATACTGCCGGAGAATTGATTGGAATCAATACAGCCATCGCATCTGAAACGGGCTCTTATGCCGGCTATGCATTTGCCATCCCGGTAGATTTGGTGAAAAAGGTGGTGAATGACATCATGAAATATGGTAAGGTTCAGCGTGGTCTGCTGGGGGTTTCCATACAGGATATCAATCAGGAATTTGCAGACAACAAAGGTTTCCCGGATTTGAAAGGGGTGTATGTGGCTGAAATTGTTGATGACGGGGCCGCTCAAAAAGCCGGAATTAAGAAAGGCGATGTAATTCTAAAGATTAATGATGCGGAAGTAAATAGTAGCAGCCGTTTACAGGAAGAAATAGGGAAAAGTCGCCCGGGTGATAAGGTAAAAGTAACGGTACGCCGCAAATCTGCTAACCTTGATCTGTATGCAACGTTGCTCAATGAGAGTGGTAAAACCTCATTTGAAACAGCCGCAAAAGAGAATAATGCCACGGTGATGGGGGTGGAGTTTGAAAATGCAACCCGCGAAGAGCGACAGTCGCTGGGATTGAAGAATGCGGTGAAAGTAAAGACTGTAGGGAAGGGCGTTTTCAAAGATGCCGGTATTCCTCAGGGATTTTACATCACCCACATAAACAATGAGCCGGTTTACAGCGTTCAGGGTGCAGTTTCCAGCCTCAAATCGCTACGCGGAGCCATAACCATCGAAGGTAAAACCTCAGATGGGAAAGATAAAATCATCGCTGTGAAGATTCCTGCATCTTCCGATGCTGAAGAATAATACAGTGTATGTATTTTGATGTGAAAACCCTGACTTCGTCAGGGTTTTTTTATACTTTAGAAATCGTCGTCTTCTATAATGCTGGCTCCCATACCACCAAGGTGGTTCCAACTGTCTTTGTTGTCCTCATCCAGCAACATGTCACTGGAATTGTTCATTTTACTGGGTAGGGTTTGGGTTGCGGGTTCATGAGAATATCCACCGTCATACCCGCTATTCTGACTTTGAATGATCACACGTTCCTCGGGCGACAGGTCAATAAATTTGCTGTAGCTGTTTATAAATTTGGTGAAAGCAGAGCCTACAGCTCCATGTCGGTTTTTACCGATGATGATTTCGGTGAGCCCATCTACACCATAATTGTTGTAGGAGTCCGGTCCTTTCTGGTTGCTGTCTCCGGCACCGGTCTTTTGGTAGTATTCGTCTCTGTATAGGAACATTACCATATCAGCATCCTGTTCTATGGAGCCCGATTCCCTTAAATCAGACAACTGAGGCCTTTTGTTATTCCGTTTTTCTACTTCACGACTCAGCTGAGCAAGGGCAATGACCGGCACACTCAGTTCTTTGGCCAAACCTTTTAATGACCTTGAGATAAAGGCAATTTCCTGTTCACGGTTTCCCTGACCTTTGGTCTCATGACGCAGCAATTGCAAGTAGTCAACCACCACCATGTCCAGCCCGTGTTGTGAATGCACCCTTCTGCATTTGGCGTTTAGATCAAATATATTCAGCTGGGGGGTGTCATCGATGAAAATTTTACTCTGGCTAAGATTCACGGTTTTACTTTGCAACCTCAGCCACTCTTCTTCCGTAAGGTCACTTTTTCTGATTTTATCTGCAGCTACCTCTGCTTCGGCGCTAATAAGACGGTTTACCAGCTGTACATCGGCCATTTCCAATGAAAATACCATAACAGATTTCTTAAAATCCACCGCGGCATTTCTAACCAAGGATAATGCAAATGCAGTTTTACCCATGGCAGGACGGGCAGCTAGAATCACCAAATCACTGGGTTGCCAACCGGCAGTAATCCTGTCCAGGTCTGAAAAACCCGAAGCCACGCCGGTTATTCCATCAGTTTCTGTTTTGCTACGCTCCTCTAGGTCTTTTAAGGCCCTGTTTACCAGTTTGTCTATATCCTGAAAATTCCGTTTTAAACCATTGTTCTTGATTTCATAAAGTTTACGTTCACTTTCATCCAGCAAAATGAAGCTGTCTTCCGAATCATCAAATGCATCGTGTGCAATTTCTCCACTAACCCTGATCAGCTCACGCTGAATCATTTTCTGGGTAAGAATTCTTGCATGGAAGGCAATGTTGGCTGCACTGGTCACTTTATTGGTTAGCATGGCCAGGTAATAGCTACCCCCAATCAATTCAAGTTCATTGGTTGAACGCAAATGATTATTGACTGTAAGCAAATCCACCGCAGTTTTGCCTTCATTATTGAGTGCACTGATAGCCCTAAACACCACTTTATTTTCAGGCGCATAGAAGTGGGCTTCTGACAAAATGTCAATAACCTCGTTTATTTTTTCACTTTCCAGCATCATGGCACCCAGTACGGCCTCCTCTAGATCGCGGGCATTCGGCGGAACCCTACCCTGATAATCAGCGGGAATGACTGAAGCGTTCTTGCGTTTGCGGTTGGTGTTGCTATTCGGGTCCATAGAACTAACAAAATTATGATTTTTAGCCAAAGTGTTATTGGTTGTATGCAGTTATATTTTTAAACATCCCACGTGGAAGAATGGTGCATAACTCCAGTTTAGTGGCAGATTGTCATGTAGGTATTGATTCCTATAATTTGGCGTACATTTTGACCGGTGTATATTTAACCACACAATTTAAGCGTTTGTGTGTTAGTCATTATATTTAAATATCAATAGATAGTAATTTTGTAAGAAGGGATAACAATAGATGGAAGCCAAATTTTCGCCACGGGTCAAAGAGGTAATTCAGTACAGCAGGGAAGAAGCCATACGGCTGGGTCATGATTATATAGGATGCGAGCACTTATTGCTGGGCATTATCAGGGAAGGTGAGGGCAAAGCACTGCAGACCCTGCGCCTGCTGGATATTGATACCATTCGGCTAAAAAAGTCAATCGAAGACATCATCAAGTCTACGGCCAACCGAACCACCAATCTAGGTAATATTCCGCTTACCAAACAAGCCGAAAAAGCACTGAAAATCACTTATTTGGAGGCCAAAATATTCAAGACGGATTTAATTGGTACCGAACACCTCTTACTCAGCATATTGAGAGATGAAGACAATACCGCTACCAAAGTTTTGGCAAACTACGGCATAACCTATGATGTCTTTAAATCAGCCCTGGAAGAGGGAATAGATACCCAGTCCCCCAAAGCAGAAGCACCTGGAGACGATCAGGATAATCCGGAAGATTTTTATCGCGAGGAGCAAAAAGCCACCGAAGCACGAAAAGGTAAGGGCAAGAGCAAAACACCGGTTTTGGACAATTTTGGCAGAGACCTTACCAAATCCGCGGAGGAAGGGAAGCTGGATCCCATTGTAGGCCGCGAAAAAGAGATAGAACGCGTTAGTCAGATTCTCAGCCGCCGTAAGAAAAATAACCCCGTTCTGATTGGAGAACCCGGGGTGGGAAAAACGGCCATTGCCGAGGGGCTTGCATTGAGAATTATACAACGCAAGGTTAGTCGGGTGCTGTTCAACAAGCGGGTGGTTAGTCTGGATATTGCCAGTATGGTGGCCGGAACCAAATACCGCGGTCAGTTTGAAGAGCGCATGAAAGCTTTGATGATGGAGCTGGAGAAAGCTGACGACGTAATTTTGTTCATCGATGAGATTCATACCATTGTGGGTGCTGGCGGTGCCAGTGGTTCGCTGGATGCCAGCAACATGTTCAAGCCCGCTTTGGCAAGGGGCGAAATTCAATGCATAGGAGCTACCACCCTCGATGAATACCGTCAGTACATTGAAAAGGACGGAGCGCTGGAACGCCGTTTCCAGATGGTGATGATTGAACCTGCTACGCCTGAGGAAAGCGTGGAGATTCTGAACAATATCCGTGAAAAATACGAGGAACACCACAGTGTTGTTTACACGCCCGAGGCCGTTAAGGCATGCGTGGATCTGAGTGTGCGGTATATGAGCGACAGACATTTGCCCGATAAGGCCATCGATATTCTTGATGAGGCAGGAGCCCGCGTGCACATCAGCAATATTCATGTACCCTCTGAAATTGTGAACCTCGAAGCCCGTATTGAAGATATTAAGCTTGAAAAAAACAGGGTGGTAAAAAGCCAGGACTTTGAAGAGGCCGCCAGACTTCGGGATGATGAGAAACGCTTGCTGGAATCACTGGAAACTGCAAAAGCACAGTGGGAAGCCCAGTCTAAGGATGAGAAATTTACCGTTACCGAAGATGATATCGCTGATGTGGTGAGCATGATGACGGGAATTCCCGTTAAACGAATGGCGGAAGATGAAAGCCGCCGTTTGCTGAAAATGGCAGATACGATTAAAAGCCGTGTGGTGGGTCAGGATAAGGCCGTAGAAAAGCTCACCAAGACCATTCAGCGCACGCGTGCCGGATTTAAAGAGCCCAACAGACCTATCGGTTCATTTATTTTTCTGGGGCCCACTGGCGTGGGTAAAACGGAATTGGCGAAAGCCCTGTCCGAGTTTTTATTTGATGCGGATGATGCCATGATTCGCATTGATATGAGTGAATACATGGAGAAATTTGCCGTGAGTCGCTTGGTAGGTGCACCTCCGGGTTATGTGGGATATGAGGAGGGTGGATTGCTTACCGAAAAGGTGAGGAGAAAACCCTACAGCGTTATTCTGTTTGATGAAGTTGAGAAAGCCCATCCGGATGTCTTCAATCTATTGTTGCAGGTCTTGGATGAAGGGCAAATGACGGATAGTTTGGGCCGTAAAATTGATTTTCGTAACACCGTTATCATCATGACTTCCAACATTGGTTCTCGCACCCTAAAAGATTTTGGAACCGGTGTAGGTTTTTCAACCGGCACTAAAGAGGCATCCCGTGAAAAGGAGAGCAAGCAGGTTATTGAAACACAGTTGAAGAAATTCTTCTCCCCCGAATTTTTGAACCGCATCGATGATATCATCGTGTTTAACAGTTTGGGTAAGGATGAGATTATCCATATTCTGGACCTACGGATGTCTAAAATGCTAAAGAGAATTGCTGATTTGGGATATGCAATAAGTCTTACCAAAGCAGCCAAAGAATTTTTGGCCAATAAAGGTTTTGATCCCGATTATGGTGCACGTCCCTTGCAGCGTGCCCTGCAGAAATACCTGGAAGAGCCCCTGGCCGAAGAGGTGCTGAAAGGCAATCTTAAGGAGGGCAGTGAGCTGAAAGTAGATCACAAAAAAGACAGTGAAGAGCTCAACATTACCATGGTGAAATCGAAAAGCAAGGAAGTGAATAAGAAAGTTGAGTAAAAGCCAACACGTTATTTTGGATAATGCAAAAGCCCTGCCGTACGGCAGGGCTTTTTTTATTCATTTCCATTAGGTTAGTGATGAAATAAATCGCAATCTTGTTTTGTGCATATGCATACTTACAACCAAATAGCAGCGTTGTAGCGCAGTGGTTTTGATTGCCCCTAAAAAGATAGATTCCGTCTTTATGAGAAACTGTACTCCAACAAAAAAGGCACCCGATTCGGGTGCCTTTTTTGTTATGGTTGGCAATTATTACTTGCTGATGGTGATTCTGCGTACGGCAGTATTTTCACCGGAGCTTACACGTACCATGTAAACACCGTCGGAAAGGTTACCACTGTTGATGCTGATCAAACCATTGTTCTCAGTGCTGATTTGTTTAACTACGGCACCTGACATATTGGTAATAACGATATTCAGGTTTTTGCCAAAGTTGCTCTTCACAGACAGGTTGAAGTTACCGTTATTGGGGTTAGGGAACACAGCCACACCGGTAGTTTCGAAATCCTTCACCGACAAACGGTCCATTAACACATTCTTGGTAATGCTGCACTCGCAGAATGGAGCAGTGGTAGAACGTGCACGCATGGTTACCTGGTAGGTGCCATCTGCCTGGAAGTCATACTGGGTTTCAGCGTTCACACCGCTGGTTTTGTTGGTACCACCACCCTGGAAGATCCAGTTGTATTCAACCTTATCCTGACCACCAGCTACACCGGTAGCAGCGTTCAAGGGATTCAGTTTCACACCACGGAAGCCATAAGCGTAGTCGGTGTTGATGGTGAAGTCGCAAGTACGTGGGCCTTCGAAGATGTTAACCGGAATTACCATAGAGTCGGTGCAACCGCCTGCAATGCTGGCATACAGGGTAACGTTAGGAGAGAAGGACTTATTGTAAGTGTGAACGGGCTTAGATGAAGTAGAAGTAGTGCCATCACCGAAGTTCCACAGCCAGCTGATATCGCCCTGAGGCCATGTGCTGGTATTGTCGAAAGTCATAGGTTTACCCAGACATACGTCTTGTGCTGTGAAGGATGCCTTGGGCTGGATACCAACTGACAATGTTTTGGTGAATGAACCTTTACAACCGTTCATCAAATCGATGCTGTAAGTTACGGTCTTAGGACCCAGTGCGCTCCAGCTGTGTGAAGGGCTTTCCAGTGATGAATTGTTACCATCACCGAAATTCCAGCTGTAGGTTTTCACAGTGCCACCGGCACCGCCCACTGTGGGGGTAGTGTTGGTGAATTCAGTAGCCGTGCGAGAGCAAGCAGGGGTATTTACGAAAGATACCTTGGGACTTTCCAGTACGGGGATGGTTTGTACTGAGCTGTCTTTACAACCAAATACGCTGGTGGTAATCAGTTTTACAGTTTTATCACCGGGGGTTCCGAATACCTTTTTGGTATCATCTTCAGTAGAGTAGGTGTTGTCACCGAAGTTCCAGTAAGAACCATAGGTACCAGAGGCAATGCTTGATTTGTTTTCAAACATGTACTCATCATTGTCGCAAGATCCAGCAACCTGAGTGTAGGAAGCTTTAGGAGCGGGGAACTGATACACACGCTGGCTGGTAGAACTGATACAGCCATTCAAATCCGCAGTGAGTGTTACTACATAAGAACCTGTAGTGGCATAACGATATTTAACGGTAGCGCTGTTATCGTTTTTGCCCTTACCATCGCCCCATTGCCAGTTAGAATTAACGCCGGTTGAAGGGGTGGTGAGGTTGGTGAATGTCAAGTCCTGACCTTCACAAGCATTTTGCTTAGCGAATTTAACAGTAGGGTTAGGGTTAACCACAACGTCTGCACTATCGATAGAAACGAAGTTGTATGGCAGTGTGCTGGCATACATTTTCACGCGGTATGTACCAGGAGCGGGGAATTGGAATACAGGTGAAGGAGCATTGGAAGTGTCAGCAGCAACGCCGGTTCCAAAGTTCCAGAAGAATTCCATAGAACCGCTACGTACAGTGCTGGCCTGATCGAAAGGTACAGCATCACCATCACAAATCTTGGTGGGGTATTTGAAATCAGGTACAATGGTAGGATAAATCAAAATATCACGCTTGATGAAGGTATCACAACCATTGTTCAGGTCAGTGATTTTGGTCACTAAGGTTACTGTGCTGTCTTCATACGCAGTATTTGAAGTTTCAAACTTCACCTCCAGGTCATTGGTGCTGCTGGCATGATTGAGAATGCTGCCGGCACCTGAGAGGAGAGTACCCCCTTTGGTTTGAGCATAAACCGATGCAGTCCAGTCTTTACCGGTGCTGGAACCTGTTCCATCCCAATAAGTTGAATTGCTGTATGCAGTTGGTGAATTCACATTGTAATGAATCGGACGATTTACTTGTGTAACATCATTAGGTTTGCTAAATGCATAGAATGCAGACGAAGAAGTTGTTCCACGGCTATACCTTCCTCCACCTGGAGCAGGTTTTACATTGGTAACAAATACGATACTATCGTTTAAGGGATTGTCGTCAGGAACATCTACAAAAACGGCAACTCTAACGTCTCCAAGCGCATTTATGCGAATAGGGAGTTTAAAGGTAACCTTGCTGGTATCATTGGCAACCAGTTTGGCAGTTACTTTTTCTGTAATCTTGTTTCCACCGGTATATCCGGCAGATACATTGAAATCCATGGCTGTGTCATCTGTGTAAAGATTTTTAACCGTGATGTATACATTTTGTTCCCAGCCGGCACAAACGCTTGATGGTACAGAAAGATTACTGTTGATGGCTTCGATATCCATGAAGTTTTCTACAGCACCGCGGTCAGACATTCCTGGATTACGCATTTTTCCATTATTTTCTTTAGGAGCATCGCTTGTAGTTGCAATATTGTTCTGGGTTTTCCACTCCTGAGGTCTCAAATCACGGGCACTCACATTTTTGAAGCGAGGATCTCCATAAATATCGCCAATTTGGCCACCGGCACCATTGGATCTCCATTGGGAATAATCATATACCCAGCCAGATGAGGGATGGTAACCATAAAAACCCCAACCTGAGAATGGAGCATACATAAAGTTATTGGAGTAGGTCATTCTGGTATTGGTGGTACCAAAGTAGAAACCCCAATAGTATGCGCCAAGGTCAACAAAAATATTCCCTTCATAGGTAGTTTTGGCAGTACCAAGTCCATACGTCCAATAATTGTAATAGTTCCAGCCAAAACCGGTACTAATATTAAAGTTAAGGGTATTTTGCTTGAAGAGTACTTCCCCGGTGCCACTAGCGCTGCTGTAGAAACCATAGGTATAGTAACCGCCGCGACAATGTGTGGCTATGTTAGAAGACCATTTGTGGTTTCCTGTTCCTGCAACTGTATAGAAACAATAAACATATCCATAAGGACCGCTTTGTCTCATTTCATCAATGGTGTTTCTGGCAATATTCCATCCACCATTGTTACAGTATATTCCATACATGTAATAGAAAGAATAATTGGTACTTTGAGAGATATTGTTTTTAATGTAGTTGTCTTGGATTTCGGTCTCGTAAGTTGTACCGGTTTGGCCCGAACAATATATACCGGTAAAGTTGGCATTAGGCCTATTATCTTTAATGGTGTTTCTGCGGATGTTGTAATCATTGCCGCCATTGCAATAAATACCATGCATGTATCCGCTGGTAAAGCTGGAACTGGTGCTATTGCTTTGCAAATTGGAAATGGTATTATCATCAATGTTGCAATATTGATTGATCTGAGCAAAAATCCCTATGTTGCCACCTGATCCGCTAATAACATTATTAACTGTATTTCCTTTGATGGTAGAGGGTTTTGTTGCATCTCCTACTATTACACCGGTCATGATATTCCAGTTGGTAGTATTGGCAGAAAATCTTGAAGCATTTCTGTAAGGCAAATCATGAATACTGTTGGAATCTACACGCACAGAACGGTTGGTAGAACCATGGTACAACAGGTAAATAGAATACAATGTGCTGGCAGGGTTTAGGTTGGTGTTATTGTCACGACTTAGGTCGTTACTTACAATTTGACTACCATTCGAATAAGTACTGTTTATCCCATAAACATAGTAGTTTTGGATGGTATTATTTCTGAATGAGTTATCATACGCCGTAGAACTGTAACTACTGGTGTTTTGGATTTCAAAAATCCCGCAGAAAGGTCCATAGCTATTGTACCGGAGCGTACGCATCAAATTATTGCTGATGGTGTTGTTGCTACCATTGGCGCCACTAAAACTACCTCCTGACATGTTGGAAAGCGTGGTTGAGGTAGAGAAAGCCACATACGCACCACCTGAACTGGTACTTCCGGAATAATAGTTGGTGAATTGGATAGTGCAATTGCTGATGGTGTTGTTATCAGCATTGTTAGTGAAACGCACGCCCATAATGTTGCTAGAGCTACCTGTATTCTGGATTATCAGGTTGTCAATGGTGAAATAGTCAGCTCCGTCAAACAGGAAGTTTTCCGGGAATGAACTGTAGCCCGAATAGCTGGCTGTGTAGCCATTTCCATTAATGGTTACTGTATTGGTGCTGGTGGTGGGCCATGACCAATGCTGATACAGCGTAGTTCTGCTGAATTCACTCGTGTTGGAAATAACATTCAGGGTTACCGGACCGCTCACACCTACAGAGTTGAAGGTGCTGGCGAATGAACTGAAAGTGGAGAAACTACCACCGGAACCGATGGTGTACGTTCCACTCAACTGGGCTTTTACCCACCCCGAACCGGTGAGTAGTAAACCCAGGGCAATGGCTTTTAAACCGTTGCGCTTGATGGTTTTGTAAATTGTATTCATACAGTGAGTTTAAATGTAGTTTGGCTACAATATTAAGACATTGCAAGTAAAAAATGAATTTTCCAATATTTTTTTTAATGATACACCGGCGCGATTACCTTGAAATGCCCTATTGGCTTTGAGGCTTAGAGGATTTGTCATGGATTTTTGACATTTCCATGACGCAGGCATTTTAATAAATCACCCTTTGAATTTGGAGAAATCGGGTTTTGTAATATTGGGTGCTAAGTGCATCATAGCGAATGCCTCCATGCACGGCGGCATGGATAAAATAGATGTCGGTGGGCGTAACTTCTGTTACAATGCCCACGTGACCTATGCTGCGGTTGCGGCTATTTGACCCGGTAAAGCAAATGATGTCGCCGGGGCGGGCAGATTGGGGATGTACTTTAATGCCATGTTTGTAATAAGTGGTGGCTGAGGGGCTGAGCAGCATATTCTGTGTGCGGCTGAAGCAGTACATTACAAAACCGCTGCAGTCAAATCCACCGGGTTTTTTCCCCCCATAACGGTAGGGCGTTCCTAGGTGTTGCTCTGCAAAACTCAGTAGCCGGTTAATTTCCACAATTCGGCTGGCTACAGTATCAGGAATGACCATACCCATGGAATCTTCATGGTTGATATGCAGGGTGTCAGTAGGGTCTTTACTCCAAGCGGTGGCACTTTGCGCGAGAAATAGGCATATAAAGAACCATTTTCTCATGGCAGGGTAGCTTTGAAATCAGTATATCGCGCGGTGAAGGTTTGTCCTACTTTTCCGCCAAGTGCGAGCCATTTGTCGGTAATCGCCTTCACACGATTATCCGGATTGGGGTGTGTGCTTAGCCATTGGGGCGTTCCACCTGTCTGTCCCTGATCGATTAATTTTTGAAAGAAACCGGCAGCTCCCTTGGCGTTGTATGCAGTAGGGTATAGCCATGTTACCGAGTACATATCGGATTGAGACTCATTCTCACGGCTGTATTGCAATAATTTTATCTGGGAGGCAATTCTAACCAGCTGACCTTTGTCTTTACCGAATACAATATCGAACAATACACCCAGCCCGTACTGACGGGTGAGTGCATCGGTGCTGTGCCTTAAATCGGCATGGGCCATTTCATGTCCCATTACACCGGCCAGTTCATCTTCGCTTTCCAGGTATTTGATAAGTGCTGTATAAAAGTATATGTATCCGCCGGGGGCGCAGAAAGCGTTCAGGGTGGTGTCGTCTTTTATGATGCGGATGCGCCATGCAAATTCCTTTTCATAATTTAGTTCATTGTGGATGAGGATGCTGTCGCGCAGGTTATATAGGTATTTATATGCTGCGGGATATGCAGCTGAATCAAGCACCTGCACTTTGGGGTCATTTTCCAGCTCCTCGGCTACCTGCAATCCCAGGTTTAAATCATCTTGTATGGTGAAAATATTGATGCTACCATCCTTGTCGCGGCATGCCTGAAACAAGCCGATCATTGAAATTGCAATCACTGCGAGTGCGAAAAATTTGACAGTCGTTTTCATGGGGTTATTTTTTATTACAAAAACTGTTCCGAAACCAAAATTATTGCCTGCTCAATGTTAAAAAGGGTATCCAATGCCAATGGCCAGGGCACTTTCTTTAAGCAGATAGTTATCCAGTCCCTGAAAGTTGGCTTTATCCAGCAGCCATCGTTTTCCTTCAGGTTTGGCGGGGTCTCTCAAGGGCAATCCCCAATCCAGGCGGAACAGAAAAAACTTGAAATCAAAGCGAAAACCAATACCGGCATTCATGGCTAGTTCCTGACCCCAGGTAGCAGGATTTAGGGTGCCTGTAGTTTGGGTTTGACCTTTGCGCTTTAGGTTCCATATATTGCCAACATCAAAGAAAAGCGCACTTTCCAGAAATTTCGGGAAAACGGTGAAGCGATATTCAAAATTGGTTTCAAACAAAAACTCTCCTGAGCGGTCTATCAGGGTGATGCTGGTATCGGGGGTGGTACCGGGGCCCAAACGGCGTGGCCTCCATGCCCTAAGACTATTGCTGCCTCCGATGAAGTAGCGTTTGTCATAGGGTACATCATTGCTGTTTCCATAGGGCAATACCAACCCCAGATTGGTTCTGAATGCAATGGTATTCAATTCGTCCAAGGTTTGCCTTAATCGGATTTCACCTTCCATTTTGGCATATTGAAAGTATTTTACGCCGAGAAAAGAGTAACTGCTATCTGCACGGAAACCCTTGCTTAAGCTGCGGGCCCAGCGGTGAAGGTTGCCGCTGGTTTCCAGTCCGGCCCGGGTGAAGAGGTACGTTTCTCCCGGTTTGGTGCGGTTGTTTGCGTAGATTAATCCGAGTTTGGCGGCCGAAATAAACTGATCGGTAAAAACGCGTTTCACAAAATCCTGGTCTAGTGCAGGCAGTCGAGGTAGGAATGAAGGGTCTAGCCGATTTCGATTAAAACTGATTTCCAGGGGAGTGTAATACCAGCTGAAACGTGAACGGATGAATTGAAACGTGATACTGGCGGGAAGGGTGCTTCTTGTAAAATTGGGGTTATTCTCAAATTGATAAGAGAGTGATAGTACGGTATTTCGGCGCTGTGTTTTGGTGAGTTTGTCTATTCCCTCCAATAAGGTAAAATGAGGCAGTGAAAGCGTGGCATTGAAACCTTGTTGTAATCCATACAATAAGTTGCCGGTCTGGTCTCTGCGCAGAATGGCTTCATAGGATGTGATGGATGAGAGTCTGAAACTTTCCCCGTGGTTGAAAGCATTGCGGTTGTTGAACGACAGAATACCGGCAAGTCCGAAGCTGCGCTGACTTTGGGTTTGAAAGTTGGTGCCTGATGTGCCCTGAGGTGAATACAGGCCTTGTGGCTCGAAGGAGACATTCATTCGCTGGAAGGCCTTTGCCAGTATACGTGGGGTAATAATCAATCGGGCGGTGTCTATATCATAGCGTATGTCTACGTAGGAAAAAAGTCCACTTTCGGTCAAGGATTTGTAGGTGTTTTCACCGGCAAGCTGGGAATATCGGCTTCCGCTGTCAATACCAATGAGTTTGGCCATGGTTTCCGCTTTGAAAGGATAGTGTCCCATGATGAGTAATTTGTGATTTACCCATACGGAATCCGGAAAATTGTTTGATAGGAAAATGTTGCTGCTTTCTATTTTCAGGGTGGGCCTGCCGTAAGTGAATTGTTGGAAAGGTCTGCCATTTTTAGGTAAATCCATTTTAAGGTAAATGGCCGCTTCCTGCTTCTTTTTCAGGGTATCTAGTTCAAAATAAAAATAGTCCTGGTTTACCGTGTAGTATCCGTGGTTGCGCATTTCGCGGGCAATGAATTCCCGGGCCTCATTGAGTTTATTTAAATCGGCGGGCCACCAAAGCCGGAAGTAATCTTCGTTTTGGGTAATACTATCCAGGAGTGGCTTCAGGGCGGTGTCTGCCGGTTCCCTGAAGAAGGAATTGATACGGTAAGGATTGCCAATGTTTACGTGGTATTTTACCACAGCTTTGCGCCTGCGTTTTTTTATTTCACCATGGACAATGGCATCGAAATAGCCCATGTTGTGAAGATAATTCTCCATGTTTTCAGACGACAAAACCGTTAAGCCGCTATCCAGTAAAATGGGGGGTTCTCCAAAATCTTCTCGCATGCGTTTTCTCCAGTTCCGGTTGGTGTTTGCGTCTTCATTTTTATAGGATGTTCCCAGAGAGTAAACCCAAAGGTAGATGGGGATTTTATTGAACAGAACCCTCTTGTTGGCCCGGTGCAAAATCTGTGCTGACAGATCGGAGGATTTAATTTTGTGTTCGCGTGCTGTTTTCTTTTCCCTGGTAAGGGTTACGACATTCTTTTTGAGCAGATATTCTCCTTTAGGGATCCCTTTTTTTACACCGCAGCCCACCATAATCCAGGCAATCAGGAAAAAAACCGCAAGGGTTTTTGGGGTAAGTGCAGCATATTTGCTAACGGAAAATGCCATCAAATGCGGATATAAAACAGTATGCGGCGTTGCGCATGCCGAAGTACAGGCAAAAATATGGCCAATTCATGGTGGAAGGCCGAAAGAATGTGCTTGAAGTATTCCACAGTGGGTGGCGCATAGTCAGAATATTGGCCACTTTGGAAGGGGTTGAAGGATTGGAGTTGCCCTTCAAGCCGGAATTCATTAGCCGTCAGGATTACAGCAAAATCAGTCAGATGGACACGCCGCCGGGGCTTTGTGCCATTGTGGAAGTGCAGGACTGGAGCATTGAAGATATTGATTTTGGTCAGCCGGTGATATTGGCACTGGACGGAATTTCAGATCCCGGTAATCTGGGAACCATTATGCGCACCGCAGATTGGTTTGGTTTCAGGCAGGTATTGCTATCCAACGATTGCACGGATGTGTTTAATGCTAAGTGCATCGCTGCCAGCATGGGTTCATTTACCCGCATGAAATGGGTGTACGGCAATCTGGAGGAGTGGCTGAAGGATAAGCATGTGTTGGGTTGTTTTATGGAGGGTGAAGATGTAAGCTCCATACTGCCGGATTATCCGTTGGTGTTGATGGTGGGCAGTGAGGCCCACGGCATTAGAGAGGCAGCGGCGGCGGCAGTGGGGAAGCGTATTAGCATACCCGGTGCGGGCAAAACAGAGAGCTTGAACGCCGGTGTGGCTGCGGGGATAGTGATGCATTCGCTTTTTGAGCGAATAAAAATGCGCTGAGTGTAATAAAAACGGCTTGAAATTTGTTATATTTGTAGGGAATGGCTACAGAGATTCTGAGCAGACTTGATGCATTTATCCGCAAGTATTATTTGCAAAAATTAATACGGGGTATTTTGCTTTCAGTTGCGCTCTTGCTGGGGCTTTTTCTGGTGATTACTTTTTCGGAATACATTGCCTTTTTCCCGGTATGGTTCAGAACCGGACTGTTCTGGGGGTATGTTGTTCTGACAGGGTCCGTGGTGTGGTGGTGGATCATCAGGCCACTCATGGGTATGTATCGTTTGGGTGCCATAATTTCTTATGACGAGGCCGCAACAATCATTGGCAACCATTTTGGTACTGTGCAGGATAAGCTATTGAATTTACTTCAGCTGGAATCCATGGCACGTCAGCATCCCGACAGTTCCCTGCTGCTGGCCGGTATTGATCAGAAAATTCGCGAACTCAGGCCGGTTCCGTTTACCGGAGCGGTGAACCTGAAATCCAACAGAAAATACCTGAAATTCGCGCTTCCACCGCTCCTATTGCTTTTTTTGTTGCTATTGTTCCAAAGCCATGTCATTACCGATGGCAGCAAGCGGTTTTTTCAGTACAACAAACATTTTGAAAGGCAGGCCCCGTTTACTTTTCGGTTGTTAAATCCGCAAAATACCTGTCGCCGTGGTGGGACGTATACCGTAGAATTAACATTCGATGGTCGAAGTTTGCCCGAAGAGGCACATCTGATGCTAAAAGGACAGCGAATTAAGTTGCAGCAAACGGGCAGGAATCTGTTTACTTATGCAATTGGGAATCTTCAGGAAGATCTGACATTTCATTTTGAGGCCATGGGGTTTTCTTCATCCGCTTTCACCCTGAAATTGTTGCCGGATCCTGCTTTAACGGATGCTGAGGCGTTGGTTGTGTATCCTGCATATACCGGCAAGGGTTCTGAGAAATTTAGCAATGCTACCGAATTTCAGTTGCCCGAAGGAAGCAGCATCACCTGGAGTTTCAGGGCCAGGGATGCAGAAACGATTGAAGTAATTAAGTCCGGAAAAACCGAGCAAATCCATGCAAAAAATGCGGTCTTTTCATATAGCATGGTATGTCTGGGCCCTGAAACCGTGAGAGTTCTTCCCCGGCATTCCCGGTCTTTGAGTACAGATACGCTGCAGTATCGCTTGGTGAGTATTGCCGATCAATTTCCTGAGATTTCGGTAGAAAAGAAAGAAGACAGCAGCAATGCACGTCGATTTTGGTTTGTAGGTACTGCCTCCGATGACTATGCCGTAAGCAGCATTTTGCTGAAATACAGGTTTGTAGAAACCGACAATTCGGATAAGAAGCGATCGGGTTGGATGGCAATGCCTGTAAAAACCAACGGTGGAAGCAGGGTTGATTTTCTCTATGGTTTGGATATGGATGCGCTGGGGATGGCGCCCGGAGAGGGAGTGGAGTACTATTTTGAAGCCAGAGACAATGATGGCATTCATGGACCCAAAGTTTCTAAAACGGCAGTTCAGATGCTGAGAAGGCAAACCCTAAAAGAAGTGCGGGATGATGCCGAAAAATCTGGTGAAAAAGTGCAGCAGATGCTTCAGCAGGCCTTCAATCAGAGCAAACAGATGCAAAAAGAAGCCCAGGAGTTGCAACAGAAGCTGAATACCGGAAAAAATATGGCCTGGGAGGAAAAGCAAAGGGTGGAAGATTTACTGAAAAAACAGCTGGAACTGGAGAAAAAGATAGATGAAATGAAGCAGCAGCAGCAAAAGTTGCAGCGTCAGAAAGACGAATTTCAATCGCAGAAACCCGAAACCATGGAGCGCAAGAAACAGATGGATGAACTGCTTAAACAGATGGAGAATCCGGAAATGAAAAAGCTGATGGAGGAAATTCAGAAATTGCTGGACCAAAAAGCATCTAAGGAAAAAATTGCCGAAAAGATGAATGAAATGAAGCAGATGAACAAGGAGCAGTCCAGGGATTTAAATCAGTTGATGGAGCAGTTTAAAGAACTGCAACTGGAGCAGAAACTCAATGACAATCTGGAACGATTGAATAAATTGGCCGAAAAGCAGGAAAAACTGGCCGAAAAGACCCAGCAGCAAAAGGGTGATAAAGAGGGTGCACTAAAGGAGCAACAGCAAAAACTGTCGGAGGAGATGCGGGATATTCGCAAAGAACTGAAAGAAGCGCTGGAGATGAATAAGGGCCTCGAGAAGCCCATGAATCTTGATTTAGGGGAGAAGGAACAAGAGCAGGCAGAGAAAAGCCAGCAGAAGGCCGGTAATGAGCTTGAGAACGGCAAAAACAAGAAGGCAGCTGAGGATCAAAAAGACGCGGCTGAGCAGATGAAGAAAGCCGCCGAAAAAATGCAGAAAAGCATGGAGCAGGAGCAGCAAAAACGAATGGCAGAAGATTACCAAACCCTGCGTTTATTGCTGGAGAGTCTGGTGGAAACATCGGTGGAGCAAGAGGATGTTTTTACCTCATTGTCAACTATCAGGGAGTATAATCCCAGGTTTGTAGACCTAAACAAGCGACAAATGATTGTGAGAGAGCAGTGTGCGCTGCTGGAGGACAGCTTAAGGGCCTTGGCCAAGCGGCAGCCGATGGTGAGCACGTTTGTGGCCAAAGAAATATCGCGAATCAACAATAACATGGATATGGCCCTTGAAGGGCTCAAGGTAAGGGATTTGAGGGGGGCAGTGGTGCGTGAACAGTTTGTTATGACTGGATTGAACAACCTTGCGGTGATGTTGCTGGAAAGCATGCAGAATATGCAACAGAAAATGGCACAGCAAAACCAGAAACAGGGCAAGGGCAGCTGCAGTAACCCGGGTGGGAAAGGTAAGAGTCAGGGTAAGCCCAACAAGGGAGATAAATTGTCGAAAGGGCAGGAGCAGCTGGGGCAAATGCTGCAGGAGATGCAGAAAAAAGGACAAGGCGGAAAGCCCGGTAATAACGGACAGCCAAAGCCGGGGGAAGGACAGCAGAGCAAAGAAATGAATGAGGAATATGCCCGTATTGCGCTCATGCAGGAGGCGCTGCGCCGAAAATTGGGAGAGTTGAGAAAGGCCATGGAGCAGGGAGGTAATGGTGCCGGAGCAAAAACCCTGCAGGAAACAGAAAAATTGATGGAGCAGCAGGAAAAGGAGCTGGTTAACAAGCGGTTCAACACACAGTTGTTGGAGCGGCAGAAAGAGATACAGACTCGGTTACTGGAGCATGAAAAGGCCGACAGGAATCAGCAAACAGAGGAGCAGCGACAGGCCATAGCTCCCGGTGAATATACACCAACGGCTCCTGCGTCCCTACAGCGCTACATGCAGCAGAAGCGGGCAGAGCGGGAAGCCATGCGCCGTCCCCCCGCCGAACTTACTCCTTATTTCAGGGAAAAGGTAAATACGTATTTGCAGAAAATACAGTAATGGAAGAAAACCATCCCATTCTTTTTTATGACGGACATTGCAATTTGTGTCATTTTGCAGTGAGGTTTGTGGGCAAAAGAGATAAAAAAAAGTGTTTCTTTTTTGCCCCTTTGCAGGGGGACACTGCTGCCACAAGATTGTCACAGGAAATATTGAATGTGGATACCGTGGTGTTACTCGAGGGCAACAAAGTATACATAAAAAGTAAGGCGGCATTTAGGGTATTGCGTCTACTAGGTTTTCCGTGGAATTTGCTTTGTGTATTGAATGTTTTTCCTCTAAAACTAACAGATTTTTGGTATGACGCAATAGCGCGCCGACGTAACCGAATCTGGGGCAGGCGTGAAGTCTGTGAAATATCCGATTCAACCCACCCTGCCAATTTCCTTCCATAAAAAAGCCCACGGCATTTCTGCCGCAGGCCCCATGAAAAACAAAACACAAATTGGGTTAAAAAGGAAGATTGTTTTCGGTTTCGTCGGATTTGGCAGGCGTTGAATTTGCCTCCGCATTGACGGTCGCTTCACCCTCAGGTTTGCGTCCGTCAAAGAACGTGATTTCTTGTACCAGAATTTCGGTGATGTACCGTTTCTGACCATTTGAAGCGGTGTAATCTCGATGGGTGAGTTTTCCCTCAATTACCAGCCTGCTCCCCTTCTTGACGAATCGCTCTACCACATCTGCCTGTTTGCCCCAGCATATCAGATTATGCCATTCTGTGTGGGTGGTGTACTCGCCATTTTCCTGGCGTCTTTTTTCACTGGTGGCCAGACTCATGGATGCTTTTTTGCGCCCTGCGCCAAATTCTTTTACTTCAGGGGTGCGGCCTACATTGCCGATCAGTCTCACGGAATTAACTAAGTTTGTCATACGATGTAATAAATAAAAATTGTTTTACGAATAATTTGTTGATGCAAAGTTGAAGCTCTACCATCCGGACATTCGGTATTAAAACAGTTACTTTCGGTTGCAAGTGTTTGTTGTCGATTGTAAGCGGATAAAATAAGCCATGAAAACCGATGGATTCTTCGGAAAGTTTACCTAATATCACTAATTTTGCAGCCCTTTTAAATAACCATGTTAACGGTATCCAACATTTCGCTTCGCTTTGGCAAACGGGTTTTATTCGAAGATGTAAACCTGAAATTTACGGCCGGAAACTGCTACGGTATCATAGGCGCTAATGGAGCCGGGAAATCTACGTTGGTTAAAATCATTGCAGGTGAAATAGAGCCCAATACCGGGTCGGTAGACCTGGAGCCGGGAAAGCGCATGGCGGTGTTGAAACAGAACCACTTTGAGTTTGACGAGATACCGGTATTACAAACCGTGTTGCGCGGCCATCACAGACTCTGGGCCATTATGGAAGAGAAGGATGCCCTTTATGCCAAGGCTGATTTTACGGATGAAGATGGCATGCGTGCCAGTGAGCTGGAAGCCCAGTTTGCCGAAATGGACGGATGGAATGCGGAGAGTGATGCAGCAACCCTTCTGAGCAATCTGGGTATTGAAGAGTCCATACACGAAAAGCTGATGAAGGAACTGAGCGGCAACCAAAAAGTTCGTGTGCTGCTTGCCCAGGCATTGTTTGGCAATCCCGATGTTTTGTTGATGGACGAACCTACCAACGATCTGGATGTGGAAACCATCCGCTGGCTGGAAGATTTTCTCGCAGGCTTTGAAAATACTGTGCTGGTGGTGAGCCACGACCGACACTTTCTGGACAATGTATGCACGCACGTTTGCGACATCGACTATAGCCGCATCAAGATATTCTCGGGCAACTACAGTTTCTGGTATCAGAGTTCGCAGCTGGCCCTAAGACAGCGCAGCGATCAGAATAAAAAGGCCGAAGAAAAGAAAAAAGAGCTACAGGAGTTTATTGCCCGTTTCAGTGCCAACGTGGCCAAAAGCAGACAGGCCACTGCCAGAAAAAAGATGCTGGAAAAACTGGATATCGAAGAGATACAGCCCAGCACACGCCGTTATCCCGGCATTATTTTCAAGCAGGAAAGGGAAGTGGGAGACCAGATTCTTACCCTTGACAATGTATCGTGCAGTGTGGG
>CAYYXG010000016.1:0-7455 GCA_964475595.1 uncultured Flavobacteriaceae bacterium | reverse complement strand
AAAGGGAAGTGGGAGACCAGATTCTTACCCTTGACAATGTATCGTGCAGTGTGGGAGGGACCAAACTCTTTGGCAACATCAACTTCACGGTAAACAAAGGAGATAAAATTGCCTTTTTGAGCAGAAATACCCTGGCCCTAAATACGTTATTCAAGGTGCTGTGGGGTGAAACTCAGCCCGATACCGGCGAGGTTAAATGGGGTGTAACGGTAAAAATGGGCTTTTTGCCCAATGATAACAGCGCGTATTTCGAAAAACCCATCAATCTGGTAGACTGGCTTCGCCAATACAGCACCGAAAAAGATGAAACCTTCATTCGTGGATTTTTGGGCCGTATGTTGTTCAGCGGAGAAGAAACCCAGAAAATGTGCAATGTGCTATCCGGTGGTGAGAAAGTCCGCTGCATGCTAAGTAAAATGATGATTGAAAATCCGAATGTGGGCATATTTGACGAGCCGACCAACCACCTTGATTTGGAAAGCATACAATCACTGAATAATGGATTGATGGATTATGCCGGCATTGTATTGATGCATAGCCATGACCAGGAGGTCATCAATACCGTGGCCAACCGCATCATTGAAATTACGCCCAATGGCATGATTGACAAATACATGTCCTACGAGGAATTTGCCGAAGACGCCACCGTGCAGCAGCGCAGGGCCGAGTTATACGGTACAGCCAAATAAGTAAATATACACAAAAAAAATGAAAAATACAAGTAAAATCGTGGGTTTGTTGGCCATTTGGATGCTGGCTTCCTGCGGAGGAAAACAGGTTAATCCCGGTAAAACCCTCAAAACAGCCTCAGATTCATTCAGCTATACCGTGGGCTATCAGGTAGGTAAATACATGAAGGGCAGTGGCATTGATAAGATTGACTACAGTTCGCTTATGAAGGGTATTGAAGAAGCCCTGAAAAAAGACAGTGGTTATGCGGTGGCTGAAAAAGACATTCAGCGCGTTCAGACGTCTTACATGACCCAGGAACGTGAAAAGAAATCCAAGTCATTAAAAGAAGCGGCCGATAAATGGCTGGCAGAAAATGCCAAAAAGCCCGGAGTAATCAAACTGGCTTCCAACGGTCAGTATAAAGTTATAACCGCAGGCAACGGTGCCACTCCCGGTAAATACGACACCATTACCTGCCATATTGTGGCGAAAACGCAGAAAGGAACCCTGCTATTCAATACCAAAGAAAGGCAGCCGCAGGGCATTACCAGCGACCTTACTGGATTTGCTATGACCCCCGCATTATTGGAAGCTTTTGAAAAATCGGCTGCCGGAGCAAAATTTGAGGTGTATACCCCCATGGATGCTTCATCTCCACTTAGTCAGGGTGTGAAAAATTTTGATGAAATGTATGGCATCGCCATCATAGAGGTAGAGTTTTTGGCTGTAAAGGCCGGCAAGCAGCCGACTGGCAAGTAATACGCAATTATTATCATTAATAGTTAAAAATGCCCGCCATTCACGGTTGGCATTTTTTATTTCTTTATGGTGTTAGCCATTCGCAAAAACAGGTTACTATCTTTGTGGAATGAACTTTCGCCGCCTGGTGCCTGCCCATTTGCCCGATTATGAGCTGATAGACAGCGGTGGATTTGAGAAGCTGGAAAGGTTTGGCAAATTTGTGTTGCGCAGGCCCGAACCCCAGGCCGTGTGGGATAAGGCACTTGCTGAAAGTGAATGGGAAAAGCGTGCACATGCCTCCTTTTTTCGGAAAAATGATAAGGATGCGGAAGCGGGAAACTGGCAGGTAAAGCCCGGAATGCCCGACCGGTGGATGGTTGAATACAACCAAGGAAAACTGAAACTAAGAATGCGGCTTGCCCTCACTGCATTCAAGCATGTGGGCATATTTCCGGAGCAGGCAGAAAACTGGGATTTTATTACGGAAGCCATTTCCAAAATGGAGGTTCCAAGGCCGCGGATACTGAACCTTTTTGCTTACACCGGAGGTGCTTCGCTGGCTGCCTGTGCAGCCGGGGCCGATGTTACCCATGTAGACAGTGTGAGGCAGGTGGTTTCATGGAGCCGCGAAAACATGGAGGCATCCGGACTCAAGGATATACGCTGGGTGGTGGAAGATGCTTTCAAATTTGTGCAGCGCGAAATGAAGCGCGGTAAAACCTACCATGGAATTATCTTAGATCCACCTGCCTATGGCCGTGGCCCTGAGGGTGAAAAATGGGTGCTGGAAAAACAAATCAATGATTTGCTGGGCATGTGTGCCACACTGCTGGAAGTGGACAATGCCTTCTTGCTGATAAACCTTTACAGTATGGGCTTTTCGCCATTAATCACAGAAAATCTGATACAATCCCATTTTCCCAATCAGAAATTTGAAAGCGGAGAATTGATTTTGAAAGACAAGGCCGGCAGGGGCTTGCCGACAGGAACGTTTGTGCGGTTTTGTCGCTGATAGCCAATGTTAACGGTTTATGCAGATTGGGGTATAACCTGCACAGCCAATTTGTTTGATAAAATTAACATGTAGCTTAAACACATCTCTAGTAAAACAAATTTTTAGTCAAGTTGCAAGACCAATTTGCTAATCCATCTATTTGGTTGAATTGTCACACAGAAGCCACTTTGCGGATTGTTCAGTTGTAAAAGCTAACAACATTGCTGATTATCTGTGCGATAATATGTAATTTTGTCATTCCCTTCATCCATGAAAAAAAATCTCTTATTGTTTCTGATTGTATCGTTTTGTAGAGGCCTTTTTGCCCAGACTGATATTTATGAACTGATGGAAAGAAAAGATCTGACTTTATCAGAGATTGAACGACGTGCAGAATTGTATTTCAAACTACATGGAACCGGAAAGGGGAGCGGCAATAACCAATATCAGCGATGGTTATACGAACGACGTTTTCATACGGATGAAAATGGATATTATATAGAGCCGGAAACCGAAGACCGTGCTTACCATACCGCAATTCGGGAAATGGGCGTTAGAAACAGGGGAGTATATACCTGGAAAGAGGTAGGGCCTAAAACCTGGCAAAATGCCACCAGTAGCTGGAATCCCGGGGTAGGGCGATTGACCTCAGTGGCCGTAAATCCTGACGATGAGAAGACCATTTACGTGAGCAGTCCCGGTGGCGGTATATGGAAAACCACTGATGCGGGAAAAAACTGGATTCCCCTGATCGATTTTGTGAATTCCGGCTGGATGAACGTGTTTCATCTTTGTCTCGATCCAAACAATTCAAATACCATTTATGCTTCACTAACCTCCGGTGGGGTACTCAAATCCACCAATGCCGGGGCAACTTGGGTTACCACAGGGTCTGGTCCCAGTGGCAGCCGGCAGGTGAAAGTTTTTCCCGGAAACTCAAGCCTGGTGTTTTGTGCCGCAACCAATGGTTTGTGGCGTTCCGTGAATGGAGGTGCTGTTTGGAAAAGGGTAGAAACCTCCACCACCGAAGATATAGAATTTTGTCCTTCTAATAAGGCAATCATGCTTGCGAGTGGCAATGGGGGCGGCACCTACGTTAGACGATCCACTGATACCGGTAAGACTTGGAAGGGTATCGACAATACAAAGGGTATGGAAAAGTTGGGCAGAACACTCCTGGCTGTTTCAGCAGCCAATCCTGCCAGGGTTTATGTATTGCAGGCCGCAGGCAGTGTTATGGGTAGATTCTACGTTTCTAATGACACCGGTAAAACCTTCGTTACCACAATTATTGGTGATGCGGCTAACGGAACCAACTATTTGGGATATTCACCGGATGGAACGGACACCAAAGGTCAGGGATCATACGACCTTGCCATCTGCGCCAATCCTACCGATGCAGATGAAGTGCATATTGCCGGTATTATTTGTTTTAGATCGCTGGATGCAGGGCAATCTTTTGAAGCCACAACGGTTTGGACGTACCCCAATGGTACGGGGTATAACCACGCCGATGTGCATGCATTGGAATGGGTCAATACTTCCATATATTCGGGTAGCGACGGAGGCATTTTCCGAAGTCCTGATAATGGAGAAGATTGGGAAGAGCTTTCCACCGGGCTGGGAATTCGACAATTTTATCGAATTGCATGTTCACCGCTGGAACCCAAATTGATAATGGGCGGTGCACAGGATAATGGCACTACGATTAGACAGAGTGACGGCAATTGGTATGAATGGCTGGGTGCGGATGGCATGGATTGCATCACTTCCCCCAACGACCCCGATGTAGCCATTGGTACAAGCCAATTTGGAAACATATATAAAACCATTGATGGGGGGCAAAGCCGAGAGGGCCTAACACGTCCGGCCACAGGCAACTGGATTACGCCTTTGTTTATGCATCCATCCAACCATGATACCGTATGGGGTGGCTGGAATGGTGTGTATAGAAGCGATGATGGTGGTTATTCATGGGATAAGGTAACACCCGGAATCAATTCCAATCTGGATGTTCTGGCTGTGGCACCCTCCAATACGAGATATATTTATACCTCTAGAGGAAGCACCCTATACAGATCAGCCAATGGCGGTGCAACCCTGAAAACGATTACTGCTCCTGCCACCATTACATCAATTTACATTAGTAAATATGATCCCTTGAAAATATGGATTTCATGTAACGATACAAGTAGGAGAAATTTAGTACTGTTGTCAAAAAATGGTGGTGAAAATTTCGACAACCTATCCTCCGGATTGCCCAACTTTGCTGCCCGCTCTGTGGTGGTAGACGAAGACGCCCACCAGACCATCTACGTAGGGATGAACATTGGCGTTTATTTCCGTGATACCCTCACCAATACGTGGGCAGAACACGCTGTAGGATTGCCGCTGGTATCGGTAAATGAAGTGGAAATTCAGAAATCGGGGGCTAAACTGCGAGTAGGTACTTATGGACGCGGGGTTTGGGAAAGCGATTTGCGCAATGTGATATTGCCGTGTCCCGCACCTGAAACCAGCGGTATGTTTGTAGATGGCCGAACCCATTCCACCGCAAGAGTGCGCTGGAATCCGGTAGACGAAGCGGTAAGCTACACCACCCAATACAAACTTACGACCGATACCGGATGGATCACCAAATCTGCTGCAACCACCCAGTTGCGTGATACATTCATAGGACTAAAATCCAGCAGTACTTATCAATGGCGCGTGAGAAGCAATTGCAACATGAACTCAGGCAGCTATGCCGTGGGCTCCTTTAACACATTGGTCAATGGTGTTTCGTCCATTCAACAAAGCAGCAATATGCTACGTATTTATCCTCAGCCAGCCGACGGTTTAATGAATGTGGCATTTCAGCAGTATCAAACCGGGCCTGTGGTAATTACCATGTATGATATGGCCGGTAATGCTGTGTTGGGTACGCGTTTCAATGCAATCAGCGGAGAAAATACCCTCTCAATGGATGTTTCATTATTGCCAGCTGGTCAATATGGGTTGAAAATACAATCAGATGCCATGCACCTGAACGGCACCTGCGTGCTGGTGAAATAACAATTTACAGACTGTTGTAAACTACAAAAACGCAGAGTAAAAAAAGCACCACGTTGATGCCAATGTTTTTGTACTCCTGGTGTTTATAGTGGTGCAATGCCGCCAACAACATCAAAACGCCCAAGCAAGCAGCGGAAATCAGGGTGGTTATTGGCAAAAAACCGGTCAGTGTAGGGAGAATGATGCCCAATGCGCCCAGGAGTTGCAGAATTCCTATCAGTCTCACAGAATTTTCAGGGTATTCTTTCACCCAGTTCATGCCGGCTGTGGCAAGTTGTTCTATGCTTCTTGTAGCTTTCATGGTGCCTGCCAGTCCAAAGAGGGCGGCCAGAACGATTTTTGCGATTAGAATTGTCATGGGTATCGTTTATGGGTTGCGATTTTACTTGAAATTTGTTAAAAAACCAACAGCAAAACATTTTGGGGCCTTCTGTTAATAATATAGCAATATAATCTGTGCATATTTGAAGTATGCGTTTTTTATCAGTTGTTATGCTGCTTAGCAGTCCTTTTTCGTTGTTTTCTCAGATTGTAGCCGGACCGATGCCTTGCTACACAGATTACAAAGAGGCTTTGGTATGGGTGCAAACCTCCCAATCAGCCAAGGTGAGAATGCAATATGCCAGTACGGAAAATCCGGGAGAAAAGTTTTTAACGGATGAAATAAAAACCGTTGCCGATAGGGCTTATACCGCCAAATTATTGGCAAACCGGGTAAAGCCGGGCGTTGTATATAACTATCTTATTTTGATAAACGGCAAAATAGTAAAGCCTAAATTCCGACAGCAATTTACCACCCCGTCACTTTGGCAGTGGCGCACGTCTCCTCCCGATTACAACTTTGCGTTGGGAAGCTGCACCTATGTCAATGAACCCGATGTGGACAGACCCGGAAAGCCCTATGGAGGTGGGCAAAACATTTTCAGCAGTATAGCCAATTCAAAGCCGGCATTTATGCTATGGCTGGGGGATAATACCTACTTAAGAGAGGTTGACTGGAATACCACCACCGGAATTTTACACCGATACAGCCATACCAGGGCATTGCCTGAAATGCAGCAACTGCTTACCGAAACCCATCATTATGCCATCTGGGACGATCATGATTTTGGCCCGAATAATTCCGATAGGTCCTTCATCCACAAAGACAAGGCATTACACGCATTTAACTGTTTTTGGGGAAATCCCACCTGTGGGTTGCCGGGAACAAAAGGGATTACATCACAGTTTCAATGGTCTGATGGAGAATTTTTTCTGCTGGATAATCGATATCACAGGGCTCCTAACGATACCAAGGATAGCCAGAAGAGTATGCTGGGAGTGGAACAGCTACAATGGCTGAAAGATGTGTTGATTAACAGTCAGGCGCCTTTTAAATTTATTGCCCTTGGCGGACAGTTCCTGAATGATGCATCCGTTTATGAATGCTATTCTGCCAATGGTTTTAATAAGGAGAGGAACGAAATCATAGACTTCATTTATTTAAACAACATCAAAGGTGTTGTTTTCTTGACAGGTGATCGTCACCATAGTGAGATCAGTAAACTGTCTCAGCCGGGTAAACCTGATATTGTAGATATTACAATATCTCCGCTTACATCAGGCACGCATTCCGGAAGCGATGAAAAAAACACACTCCGAGTGCCCGGTTCACTGATTGACCAGCGGAATTACTGTAAGATTTCCGTTTCAGGTCCTCAGAAGCAGCGAAAACTATCGGTGGATTTTTTTGATGAGACGGGAAAACAGCTCTATTCCTATTCAATTACCCAAAATTAGTTGCAAGTACCAACGGTATTCTCCAATCATCACCACCTGCCCTTGGCAGTCCAGCACATGCACCTTGATGTTGAAGAGCGCACGTTGTTTTTCAAGCAGTTCATTTTTTAGTTCCACAGCCGTATCCGGATGGTTTGTAATTCGGGCAGTCAGTTTACCAATTCCGGGTTTCTTAAATGTAACTTGTGAAGACCTGATGAGGGCCACTACCTGAT
>CAYYXG010000015.1:55853-63666 GCA_964475595.1 uncultured Flavobacteriaceae bacterium | reverse complement strand
AATATTAAAAACCACCCTCCCACCTATTTTTCGTAACTTTGTGAGGCGGAATTATGGAACTTAACCCACTTACAGCCATTGGCCCGGTTGACGGCCGATACCACAACGCTACCAAAGACCTTTCCGTTTACTTTTCTGAAAGCGGCTTAATCCAATACCGAATCAGGGTGGAGGTGTATTACCTGCTTGCCCTGGCAGAATTGCCCATACCCAATATCGATTTTGCTGCATTGCTGAACCATGCACAACAGCTCAAGGATTGGGCTTCAACCCCTTCAACAGCAGATATTTTAAGGGTTAAGGAAATTGAAAAAACCACCAACCACGATGTGAAAGCCGTGGAATATGTGGTAAAGGAAAAACTGGATGCCATGGGCCTTGCCGCCTATCGCGAATGGGTGCATTTCGGCCTCACCAGCCAGGATATTAACAACACCTCCATTCCCCTAAGCTTAAAAGAGGCGCTGCATAACCATATTGTACCCCAGCTTGACGGCATTTGTCAGAAACTGATCAAAATGGCAGAAGACTGGAAAGACATTCCCATGTTGGCCAAAACCCATGGCCAACCGGCCTCTCCTACCCGCCTGGGAAAAGAAATTATGGTGTTTGTGGAACGCCTGCAGGTTCAGATAAAACAGGTTCAGCAAATTCCTTTCAGTGCCAAATTTGGTGGGGCCACCGGCAATTTCAACGCCCACCATGTGGCCTATCCGCAAATCGACTGGGTGGGTTTTGCCAACAAATTTGTGAATGACACACTTGGATTGAATCGCAGCCAAACCACCACCCAGATTGAACACTACGACAACCTGGCTGCCATGTTTGATGCATGGAAACGCATCAATACCATACTCATCGACTTCTGCAGGGACATCTGGACTTACGTGAGCATGGAGTATTTCAGGCAAAAAATAAAAGAAGGCGAAGTGGGCAGCAGTGCCATGCCCCATAAGGTTAATCCCATCGATTTTGAAAATGCGGAAGGCAACTTGGGCATCGCCAATGCCATTTTTGAACACCTGGCTGCGAAATTACCCATCAGCCGTCTGCAGCGCGACCTCACAGACAGCACTGTATTGAGAAATATCGGCGTGCCATTTGCCCATACCGTAATCGCATTGAAAAGCATTTCGCGCGGCATGGAAAAACTCCTTTTGAATGAAGATGCCCTTCACCGGGATTTGGAGAACAACTGGGCCGTCATCGCCGAGGCAATTCAAACAATCTTAAGGAGAGAAAATTACCCCAATCCCTACGAAGCCCTGAAAGGTTTAACCCGTAAAAATGAGAAAATGAATAAGGAATCTTTTGCCCTATTCATCGATTCACTGGATGTTGCTGATTCCATAAAGCATGAACTTAAAACCATTTCTCCATTCAATTACACGGGCATTACAAGCGGTAATCGCTAGTGTGTATGGCTTTTTCATCCGCGATCGGGTGAAAAAACGCATAGGGTTGGCACTCCGTATTTTGGGAGTTGCCATCGTTTTATTTATGGCAATATGGTTCATTTTCAGGAATAAACTGCTGGACTATGCCTGGGAAAAAGCCGTGGCAAAAATGGCAAATAAAGGATACGCCCTCTCCTGTTCCAACAAGGGTTTTGAAGGGGTTTTTACGGCGGCATTCGACAATCTTTCCGTGAAACAATCCAACCATGTATTGCTATTTTCAGAGCATAGCGCTGTTTCCATTGATGTATGGCAAAGCATCTGGAACGGACCAACCATAGGCAGCATTAGCTTGAAAAACACCAATCTAACCGCATTCAATGACGAAAGGGGTTGCAACTATTGCGGTTTGATTGAAAGGAAAAAGTCTGGCAAAAAATCTGATGACCCCATCGTTCAGCGCATCTTCAACCTGATAAAAAAAGGGCTGGCACGCGTTCCGGGAACGATAAAACTGGAAAATGTAAACGCATCCTACCGCGATACAAGCCGTGAAATCGGACTCAACATATCAACTTTAAGCTACAAGGGTGATGATATCTCAGGAAGTCTGGGAATCACTGAAAACGGCAAAAAAAATGGCTTCAACATTGTCGGCCAGCTGGACAGAAGCGACATCACCGGCGAACTCGTTATCCAGCCCTCTGGATCGGCCTGGGCGGAACTTCCATTGTTAAAACGGGTATTTGGCATTAGCGCAGGTTTTCAAAAAGCAGATTTCCGGCTGGAGGACTTTGACATGAGCAGGGGTGTTCTATACATCCGTGCAATAGGGGCTGTAAAAGGCATTACCGTTAATGACAAAAGACTGGCCGATACCAATGTGGTGGTGAATGAATGCGCCGGAACCCTGGTAGCAAAACTGGGAAAAGATTTTGTAGAAATAGACAGCAGCAGTAACCTCAGACTGAATAAAATCAACACATTTCTGTATGCAAGGGCCGATTTGGGGGTACACAAACAATACCACCTGCAGTTCCGCGCCGACAGAATGAAAGCCGAAGACCTCTTTGCTTCCCTGCCTCAGGGAATGTTTCAAAACCTAGTGGGAATGAAGGTTTCCGGGGAACTGGAATACCACATGGCTGCACATTTGGATGACAAAAAACCCTATGACTGCACCTTCAACAGCGAACTGAAACCCTACGATTTTAAAATAATCAGCATGGGTAAAACAGATTTGCGGAAAATGAACCGAGAATTTAAGCACACCTTCTATGAAAGGGGAAAACCGGTGCGCAGTTTCATGGTGGGTCCATCCAATGGCAGCTTCACGCCTATCTCCCAGATACCGGAAATGATTCAAAAGGCGGTAATGACCGGTGAAGACCCGGCATTTTTTAACCATAACGGTTTTTATGCAGAAGCCATTCGACAAAGCATTGCCCAAAACTACGTGCGAAAACGCTTTGCGAGGGGAGGCAGCACCATTTCTATGCAGTTGGTGAAAAACGTCTTCCTGAGTAGAAAGAAAACCCTGGCTCGCAAGGCAGAAGAAATATTGATCGTATGGCTGATAGAAAGCCAACGGCTTACCACCAAGTCGCGCATGTTTGAGGTGTACCTCAATATTATTGAATGGGGCCCTGGTGTATTTGGTGTGGGAGAAGCTTCGCAGTTTTACTTCGCAAAACCACCTGCCTCTCTAGAGCCGCTTGAGTGTGCTTTTCTGGCCAGCATTGTCCCTATGCCAAAAAGCTACGCCTATTTTGTTGACAGCGCCGGTTTTGTTTCAGAAAAGAACTGGAATTTCGTAGCCATACGAAACAACATGATTAAGCGCGGTGATATTGATGCTGCGGACTCAGGAAGCTTTAATGTAAAAATTACCGGTCCTGCTGTGAAAGGCCTTAGGCGTCCCAAACTGGCAGATAGTGTTGCCTTACCGGAAAAAGAAGAAATACTCGATTTGGGACAATAAAAAATCCCGCATTAAGCGGGATTTTTTTTAAGTTGAAATATTATGGTTTAGCGTCTATCTCCACCTTCAGGTCTTGGGCGGGCTTCGCTAACGGTAATTTCACGATTGCTGAAAGAATAACCATTCAGGTTTTCAATTGCTTTTCTGGCTTCATCATCGTTGGGCATTTCTACAAAGCCGAAACCTTTGCTGCGGCCAGAAATACGGTCCATAATAATTTTTGCTGAGGATACTTCCCCAATTTCTTCGAACAATGCTTTAAGATCGTCGTCTTTGGTTGCATAGCTCAGATTTCCAATGTACAGGTTCATAAATATCTATTTGAGTAACCAAAGGTGCTGTATAATTTTTAAAAAACCTAATGTTTTTTCATTTTTTATCTAAAATCATCATTTCTTTGGCCTTTAAAATGGCTAAAAACTGCCATTTTTTCAGCATTTATGCGCTATCTCCCAATATTTTAAGACTTTTTGACTGCATAACTGCTCCTGCTTACAATCATGGCTGACATATTTACTTTTTAATGAAAATGGAAAAGTATTTGTAAAAGCATGCATATGAATTTGCAGAATTTTACCATTAAAGCCCAGGAAACCATTGCTAAATCCCAACAGCTGGTAATTGCAGCCGGTCAGCAACGCATTGAAAATGTGCACTTGCTGAAAGCCATCATTTCCGAAGATGCAGAAATGTGGCAATTTGTTGCAGGAAAGCTGGGAATTAATGCAAAACGGGTGGAAGATGCACTGAACGCTGCCGTAAAGAGCCTCCCAAAAGTGGATGGCGGACAGGTATATATATCGCAGGAAACCACCACTGCCGTAACACTTGCCGAAAAAGCCATGCGGGAAATGGGCGATGAATTCATTACCAATGAACACATGCTGATGGGCATACTGGATTGCAAAGACACAGCCGCCAATCTGCTAAAAGATGCCGGTGTAAAGCGCGGCGAATTGATGAAAGCGGTAAAAGAGCTGAGAGGCGGACAAAAAGTGAGTAGTGAAACAGCAGAAAATCAGTTCAACTCGTTAAAAAAATATGCCATCAACCTGAATGAAATGGCAAGGACCGGCAAACTGGACCCGGTTATTGGACGCGATGATGAAATACGTCGCGTTTTACAAATTCTGAGCCGCAGAACTAAAAATAACCCGGTACTGATTGGTGAACCGGGCGTGGGAAAAACCGCCATTGCTGAGGGGCTTGCGCATCGCATTATTCGCGGTGATGTACCCGAAAACCTGAAAACCAAAGTCATTTACAGTCTGGATATGGGCGCACTCATTGCCGGTGCCAAGTATAAAGGCGAGTTTGAAGAAAGGTTAAAAGCCGTGGTAAAAGAAGTAATCGGCAGCTCCGGCGAAGTGGTGCTGTTCATTGATGAAATACACACCTTGGTGGGTGCAGGGCGCAGCGAAGGTGCCATGGATGCCGCCAACATCTTGAAACCGGCTCTGGCAAGGGGCGAACTGCGTTCTATCGGTGCCACCACGCTGGCAGAATATCAAAAATACATAGAAACCGACAAAGCCCTCGAACGCCGATTCCAAAAGGTTATGGTGGAAGAACCGGATACCCAGGAGGCCATCAGCATTCTGCGCGGACTGAAGGAAAAATATGAAGTTCACCACCAGGTGCGCATTAAGGATGAGGCCATTATCGCTTCGGTAGAAATGAGCCAACGCTACATCAACGACCGCTTTTTACCGGACAAGGCCATCGACCTGCTGGATGAAGCCGCCAGCAAACTCAGACTGGAAATGAACAGCGTTCCCGAAGACCTCGACGAACTAAACCGCAAAATCATGCAGCTTGAAATTGAGCGAGAAGCCATTAAAAGGGAAAATGACCAGACCAAATTGGCGCGGTTAAATGAAGATATCGCCAATCTCAGCGAAGAACGAAACAGTCTGAACGCCCAATGGCAGAATGAAAAGGCCGGTCTTAGCCAAATTCAGGAAAAAAAGGAACTCATTGAACAATACCGCATTGAAGCCGAACAGGCGGAACGGGAGGGTAATTACGGTAGGGTAGCTGAATTACGCTATGGGCTTATTAAACAAGCTGAAGAAGAACTTTTTGCACTAACCGTTAAAATGGGTACCGGCGATCGCAAAAGCATGGTAAAACAAGAGGTAGACTCCGAGGACATTGCTGATGTGGTTAGTAAATGGACCGGCATTCCCGTTTCTAAAATGTTGCAAAGCGAAAGAGAAAAACTGCTTCAACTTGAACAGGAGCTGCACAAGCGGGTGGTGGGCCAGGAAGAAGCCATTGCAGCACTTTCCAATGCCATACGCAGAAGCCGCGCAGGATTGCAAGATCCCAAAAAGCCCATTGGTTCATTTATTTTCCTGGGTACAACCGGCGTAGGTAAAACGGAACTAGCCAAAGCCCTCGCCGATTATCTATTTAATTCTGATGCCGCCATGGTACGAATCGACATGAGTGAATATCAGGAGAAACATACCGTCAGCCGGCTGATTGGTGCGCCTCCGGGCTATGTGGGCTATGATGAAGGCGGTCAACTCACAGAATCCATACGTCGCAGGCCCTACAGCGTAGTCCTTTTGGATGAAATTGAAAAAGCTCATCCTGATGTATTCAACATCCTACTGCAGGTATTGGATGACGGCCGTTTAACCGATAATAAAGGAAGAACTGCCAACTTCAGAAACACCATCATCATCATGACCAGCAATCTGGGTAGCGACATTATCCGCGATAATTTCGAACACCTGGAAACCGGGGATAAAGATGCCATTGTTGCATCCACTAAAACTAAGGTATACGAACTTCTGAAACGCAGCATCAGGCCTGAATTCCTGAACCGCATTGATGAAGTGGTAATGTTTGAACCCTTGAACAGAGAACATATTCGCAGCATTGTTGAAATGCAGCTGATTGAGATTAAAAATCGATTGGAGGAATCTGAAGTATCGCTAACCTGGTCCGATGCTGCCATGGATTGGCTCGCACAACTGGGTTATGACCCACAGTTTGGGGCAAGGCCACTAAAACGGGTTTTGCAAAAACGGGTGCTGGATGAATTAAGCAAACGTATACTTTCAGGTGACCTAAGCAAAGAGGGACAAATAAAAATGGATTATCAGGGACAGGACCTGATATTCATCAATTCTTAATCTTCTTTTTCCCAAAGGTCAAAGGTGCGTATAAATCCGCGTGATTGGCCATTGATGGCCAGCACATCGGCCAGCGAAATGCGCAGCATATTTTTCTGTAAACGGTTGTATTGCCAGTCCATTTCACTGTTTAAACCCACTGCGGTCAATTCAGGAATAGGGCTATCTTTGGGATAGGTTCTATATAAATACAATTTTACTTCTTCCATCAATTGGGGTTTCTCCAGTTCACCCGCTTTATTACGAGCATGAAAGACCACAGTATTGCGGGTACCGGCGGGTATTTCAGAGGTAAAACTTCCCAAAATGGCATAATCCTTCCCGCTCATGGGGGAACGCACCGGCTTTATTTTCATGTATTCAGCATCCAAACGAATAGTGTCACCGTTAATACTAAACATGTAAGTAATATCATGCATCACGGTTTTGCGAACGGTTTGTTCGGAGTTGAGCAACAACTTATATTCATCAAATTCAGCGGTGCTGATAAGTTTATTAGCGGCCTGAAATGAGAGATCACTCAATAGCTGATCCCTGAATTGTTTCCAGTTGACCAATTCTACCGCTTTCCCTGTTTTAGGATCAAAGCGAATGATGTACTCACTTTTCATCAGTGGATCATTTTTTTTCACCGGCTGATTGTACGCTTCATTTTGATAGTAAGTCAATTTGTACTCAAACGGTTTTCCGGTGTTTCTGAACACCATGTAAGTAGTATCCAGTTTGAGGTCCAAAAAGAAGTCATTCAAATTGGTAATGTATTCCTGAGAAATGTAACGATAACTAAACCACTTGGTTTGTTGTAAACCAGACTTTACCACCAGGGTATCACCGGCAATAAGCGGACTTATCAAAGCCCCAAAACCAATAAGAAAGACAGCTATAAAGCGCATGTTAAGCATAGACGATATTATCATGCAAATTGTTTACCAAAAATGAATATTCGGACAAATATGGGGATGAATCGGCAGTAAAATGGCAATATCAATTAAATTTGCAACACCATTGCGGGATGTAGCGCAGTCCGGTAGCGCACTACGTTCGGGACGTAGGGGTCGCTGGTTCGAATCCAGTCATCCCGACCACCATCCAAAGCCCACACGATAGTGTGGGTTTTTTAATGCACCAGCAAGCCCAAGCTCCGCTTGAAGGCGAAGATGGGGCATTAAAAAATCCGGGCGTTAGCCCGGGCTTTGGATGGTGGTATCCTCCCCCAACGGTTCACGAGGCCGCAGGCCGAGTAATCCGTTACCCTAAGATAGCAATGACAGTCATGCTTCGACAAGCTC
>CAYYXG010000015.1:50554-55753 GCA_964475595.1 uncultured Flavobacteriaceae bacterium | reverse complement strand
GACAGTCATGCTTCGACAAGCTCTGCATGACAAGTGTAACATAAAAAGCCCCGAAACGGGGCTTTTTATTCGTTTTTCTTTATTAATAATTAATGTGCAAATGCGGGCTGAAGCTCTGGAGCCGATCCCATAAATTTCAAATGCTTTACATGGGACTTGATGGCATCAAGAAAGGTTCTGTGCTCCAGAAAAGGAATGCCATATTCAGCGCAGGTCTCTTTTACTATCTTATTGATTGCAGGATAGTGCACATGACTTATCCTTGGAAATAAATGGTGCTCAACTTGAAAATTCAATCCCCCAAGTGCCCAAGTTAGAAACGCGCTTTTGGTGGCGAAATCAGAGGTGGTTTTCACCTGATGTATGGCCCACTCATTCTCAATCACTTCTTTATCGCTGGTGTAAGTGGGAGTTACAAATTCAGTGTGATCTACAACGTGTGCCATTTGGAATACCACGGATAAAATCCATCCCAACAGGAAACAAGCAATGAAATAGCCGAAGAAAATTTGCAGGTAAGAATAGCTTGTGTGTGCCTTGATGTAAAAGAAAGGAAGCCCAATAAAGAGGAACAGGTGAACCAATTTACTCGCTACAAACAAAATACGCTGACCTACAGTAAATTTGAATTTAGGGCTATTAGGCGATATACGCTGATTGAGGAATTTTTTAGTGTCTTTGCTGATGATCCACATAAAATACAGACCGCCATATAGTAGAATCCAGTAAATATGTTGAAATTTATGAATCCCGCGCTTTTTCTGGCCGTGGTGAAAGCGGAAAAACATGCCTGCATCAAGATCGTCATCCATGCCTTCCACATTGGTGTAGGTGTGGTGATTTACTACGTGTTTCTGTTTCCAGAAATAGGCATCGCCGCCCAAGAAGTTCAGGGAATAAGCCATGATGGTGTTCACCTTTGGATTGCTGGAGTAACTGTCGTGGCTGCCGTCATGCATGATGTTAAAACCAATTAAGGCCATACTCACACCAAACAGACAGCTCAGCGCCAAGGCAAACCAGGCATTCTCGGGTGTAAAGAATACAAGCCAAACATAAAGGGCTACGAACATGGAAATGATTACGATTGACTTACCAATCAAAGCCGAATTCCCATAGGGTGTAGTGTTGTGGGCTTTGAAGTAAGCGTCGGTCTTTTGTTTCAGGGCTGCCATGAAGCCGGTACCCTGATTTTGGAAGGTTATGGTTGCCATAAGTTGATTAAGTTGGAGTCTAACTCCATTGGCAAATATAACACCTTACAAGTATAAGCAACACAAATTTTAGACTAACAACCGACTAAGGTTGTGCATTAATATTTTCAACAAAGCTATAAAGCAACAAAGACCGCATATTGCGGTCTTTGTCCTAAAATTTGTACTTGTTGGAATATTACCCCTTCATGACGCTGTCAAAGATGGCTTTGAAAGCGGCGGGGTCGTTCATGGCGATATCGGCAAGCACCTTGCGGTTGATTTCGAGCTTGCTGTTGTTAAGTTTACCCATGAATTGGCTGTAGCTTACGCCATTGTCGCGGCATGCAGCGTTGATACGCACAATCCACAGAGAGCGGAATTCACGCTTCTTAACCTTACGGTCACGGTAAGCGTAAGTCCAGCCTTTTTCTACGGCGTTTTTGGCTACGGTCCAAACATTGGAGCGACGACCAAAGTAACCTTTGGCGTGCTTCAGGATTTTCTTTCTGCGAGCCCTGCTCGCTACGTTGTTGACTGATCTTGGCATAGTATGTTAGTTTAGTGGCTTTAGCGATGCATTTTCATGCATACTTTAGGAGCTACGGCCATGGTTTCTGTTTTATTTGCCCAGGCGAAGCATGAATTTAACATTGCTCATGTCGGCATCGGTTACGATGGCGTCATTTCCGAGGGCACGTTTACGCTTGGTGGCCTTTTTGGTAAGAATGTGATTCTTGAAAGCCTTGGCGCGTTTTACTTTTCCGGTGCCGGTTACTTTAAACCGCTTTTTAGCACTGGAATTGGTTTTCATTTTAGGCATATCTGTATTTCTTTTATTTTTTTCCTTTGGGTGCAAGCAGTATTGCTACTTTCTTGCCTTCTTCTTTGGGTTCCATCTCGAGCTTTGCAACACCTTCTTCGATGAGGGCATTGGCAAAACGCATCAACAGGTCTACACCGCGCTGCTTATAGATGATGGTTCTTCCTCTGAAAAACACGTACGCGCGAACTTTATTTCCTTCATTAAGAAAAGTACGTGCATGTTTCAGTTTGAAATCCACATCATGGTCATCGGTATTGGGTCCGAAGCGAATTTCTTTTACAAGCTGCTTCACGGCATTCGCTTTGATTTCTTTCTGCTTCTTTTTTTGTTCGTAAAGAAACTTCTTGTAATCTACCAATTTACAAACGGGAGGTGTTGCCGTTCCAGATATTTCTACCAGATCCACACCCTGTTCATAAGCCATTTCAATGGCTTTGGCTGTAGGATAAACCCCTTGCTCAACATTATCACCCACCAAACGCACCTCGGTGGCAACGATTTTTTCGTTGATGCGGTGCAAATCTTCCTTTTTACGGGGACCTCTGTTGTATGGGCCTGGTGTACTCAATTTTTATTTCGTTAAATTTTTGTTTCGCTGATTACCTGATCTGTGAAAGCTTGAATCGCCATGCTTCCTAAATCTGCTCCGCCGTGCTTCCTCACAGACACTTCACCGGCGGCGGCTTCTTTCTCGCCTACAATGAGCATGTAAGGAATTTTGGCGACTTCGGCATCTCGGATTTTTCGTCCGGCTTTCTCCGATCTTTCGTCAACGAAGGCGCGAATATCGGCCTTTTTCAGGAATTCTGCAACATGAATCGCATAATCTATAAATTTATCGCTGATTGGCAGAACGGCCACCTGTCTGGGAGCGAGCCAAACCGGGAAATTTCCGGCGTAGTGTTCCAGGAGAAAACCAATGAAACGCTCATGGGTACTCAAAGGTGCACGGTGAATGATGATGGGGCGCTCCTTCTCATTCTTTTCATTCACAAAAGAAAGATCAAAACGTTCGGCCTGGGCAAAGTCCACCTGATTGGTAGCGAGGGTAAATTCCCTACCTATCGCACTCCAAACCTGTATATCAATTTTAGGGCCGTAAAAGGCAGCCTCATCCTCCACTTCCACAAAGGGAATACCGCTGTTTATCAGTACATCACGCACCATATTTTCAGTTTTTTCCCATAGTTCCGGATTGTTGATGTATTTCTGACCCAATTTAGCCGGATCATGCTTGCTGAATCGCATGCGGTATTTTTCGATACCGAAAACTTCAAAATAGCGAAGGTATAATTCGTTCACAGAACGAAACTCCTGCTCAAACTGGGCTTCGGTACAGTAAATGTGTGCGTCATTCATTTGTAGGCTGCGCACACGCATCAGTCCAAAGAGTTCTCCGCTCTGTTCATAGCGATAACAGGTACCATATTCCGCCAAACGAATGGGAAGTTCCTTGTATGAACGGGGCAAAGCACCAAAAATCTTGTGGTGGTGCGGACAATTCATGGCTTTCAGGTAATAGCGTTCCCCATCCAGCTCCATGGCCGGAAACATACTGTCTTTGTAATAAGGCAGATGTCCGCTTTTCAAATACATGCTCTCTCTGGCTATGTGCGGGGTTTTCACGCGCTGATAACCGTGTTCCTTTTCGGTTTGTTTAGCGAAAGTTTCCAGTGTTTCGATGATTTGTGCGCCATTGGGCAGCCACAGTGGCAAACCTGGCCCTACGTCATCATCAAAGGTAAAAATTTCCAATTCCTTACCCAGTTTGCGGTGGTCGCGTTTTTTGGCTTCCTCCAGCATGAGCAAATACTCGTCAAGCTCTGATTTTTTGGGGAATGTGATGGCATAAACCCGGGTAAGCTGCTTGTTTTTTTCACTTCCCCGCCAGTAGGCACCTGCGGTGGAAATGAGTTTAATGGCCTTGATAAAACCGGTATGAGGAATGTGCGGACCTCTGCATAAATCAGTGAAAGCGCCTTGTTCATAGAACGTAATTTCACCGTCAGTTAAATCTTGCAACAATTCCAGTTTATAGGGATCTTGCTTGGTTGTAAAGTATTCTATGGCTGCCTGCTTGGGCATTTCACGGCGCACGAATGTGTTTTCCTGTTTTGCCAATTCATTCATTTTGGCTTCGACTTTGGTAAAATCCTCAGAGGAGAAAATGCGATCGCCAAAATCGATGTCGTAATAGAAACCATTCTCGATGGGCGGCCCAATTCCGAGTTTAATGCCGGGATAGAGGGACTCCAGGGCTTCAGCCAGCAGGTGGGCAGAACTGTGCCAAAAGGTCTTTTTTCCATCAGCATCATTCCATGTCAGCAATGCCAAAGAAGCATCTTCATTGATGGGCCTTGTGGCATCCCACACCTCACCGTTTACCTTGGCAGACAGCACATTACGGGCCAGTCCTTCACTGATACTTTTGGCAATTTCCAGGGCGGTGATACCGGCGGGATACGCTCTTAAGGCACCATCGGGGAATGTAATATGGATTTGCATTGACAGGAAAAATTTGGTACCGCAAAATTAGTCATTATCGGCTGTGCAAACGAAGTTTGGCAAAAATTGCTGTTTTTATTGACAAATGAAATTAGAAGCATGTATATTTGCACCCCGGTTTGGTGAGGTGGGTGAGAGGCTGAAACCACCAGTTTGCTAAACTGACGTATGGGGTAACTCGTACCGCGGGTTCGAATCCCGCCCTCACCGCAAACAATGAAAGACCCCGCGAAAGCGGGGTTTTTTGTTGGAAAGCCGGCGAATCTGCCTAGCCGGCAGGCGAAGGCAAGAGAGCAAGGCTTTCCAACAAAAAGCGGCCGACCGCAGGGAGGACGGCTTTCTTTGTTTGCTGCTCCCCCACTTCGGGTTCACGAGGCGCAGCCGAGTAACAATTCAGTTAAGAGTTTAGAGTTGGAAATGCGGATTGCAGTTGAAAGTTTACAGTTTATAGTCTACAGTTGAAATGAGAAATACAGTTTGGTGGTAAGGGTTGTGGTAGGCGTCGGTCATGCTTCGATAGGCGTTTTTGTTTTCCCGACTGCCTTGCAAGCAAGCTTGAGGATGCTTTCAGATTATTCGGCTGCGCCTCATGAACCTTTGGGGTGGGGATTCAATTCATCAAAACCTCATGTCTTGGCTTCGCCGACATGTTGTTTTTGTTTCCCCGACTGCCTT
>CAYYXG010000015.1:26644-50454 GCA_964475595.1 uncultured Flavobacteriaceae bacterium | reverse complement strand
TCGCCGACATGTTGTTTTTGTTTCCCCGACTGCCTTTCAAGCAAGCTTGAGGATGCTTTCAGATTATTCGGCTGCGCCTCATGAACCTTTGGGGTGGGGATTCAATTCATCAAAACCTCATGTCTTGGCTTCGCCGACATGTTGTTTTTGTTTCCCCGACTGCCTTTCAAGCAAGCTTGAGGATGTCGGGAAAACAAAAACCCGCCCAATTTGGGCGGGTTTTGATGAATTGGTCGGGAAGACAGGATTCGAACCTGCGACCCTCTGGTCCCAAACCAGATGCGCTACCGGCCTGCGCTACTTCCCGGGGAGCGACCCCAGTTGGACTCGAACCAACGACCTACTGCTTAGAAGGCAGTTGCTCTATCCAGCTGAGCTATGGGGTCAATGGGGCTGCAAAAATAAGGATTTAAAATGACTTTTGAAGATTCTGAATAATGTTTAGTCAATATTCGTTGTAACTAAGCCTATTTTCTCCCTAATCTTGCACCCCATGTTACTTGACTTATCAGACGCTCGCCTGCAGGCGGCTGCACTGCACTACATTGGCAATAAAAACAACGAAGACGGCTGTTTTATCAGCGATGAAAATCTTTGGCTACAAGATGAAAATCAGCAAAAAGCCATTCGAAAATTTGTGGTTTCCGGATTTGCCGAAGGTGAAACTTGGCGGTTTACCCATGGAAGCGAAATAGGGATGAATGTGACCTACGTGTTTTGTAAACGCCTTTTTGAAACCCCCGACAACATCCTAAGCATTTCCACTGAACTAGGCAAGCATCTCTATGAAAAAAGCGACCACCCCCAGGTTAAGCCAGGTGAATTCATGGTAGCTTTTCTGGAGAACTGCCATTTCCAAAATCAAGTTTGCAACGGCATTGCGCTGATTAAAATTGAACATAAGGATATGTTTATGCGGCTGAGACAGGTAGGTCAGGGATGGGACATCCAGCTCATAGAAGGTTTACAGCTTCAAAAACCCGACCGGGCATGTCTGGTGCTCGAAATGAACGGTGGAGAAGGATATACTTTACTTTTATCGGAAAAATCCAAGGGCAACGAAACCCAGTACTGGCGGGATGATTTCCTGCAGATAAAACCAGCCGCAGATAATTACAATTTCACCAGCTCCGTGATGAAAGTAACCAAAGAATTTGTCACCAAAGAAATGCAGGATGAATTTGCGGTTTCCAAAACCGACAGCATGGAGCTGCTGAGTCGATCTATGGATTATTTTAAGTCCAACGATCATTTCGATAAAAAAGAATTTGCCGAAACCGTTTTTCAGGACGACCGAATGATTGACTCTTTTATGAAATACGAAGAGGACTATTGCAAATACCATGAATTGCCGAGCTCAGAACAATTCGAAATCAACAATACAGCTGTTAAAAAACAAGCACGCATTTACAAGAGTATATTAAAGCTGGATAAGAATTTTCACATCTACATACACGGAAACCGTGAAATGATTCAAAAGGGCACGGATCCTGACGGACGTAAGTTTTACAAGATTTATTTTGAAAATGAAGAATAATTCCGTATATTTAAACTAAAATTGACCCATGGAAATCACCCCTCCACCAGCTTCTCAGCCGCCAAAACCGAAGTGGCCACGCATTTTGCTCTTTTTAGTTATGGTAGGCGTAATTGCTTATCTGGGCATCAAGCTGCGGGAATCAGAATCTGGCAGAGACCGTCATACACGCAAGTTAGAGCAACAGATCAAAGAACAACAAAAGATTTTAAATACGCTGAACAGCATTATTCGACAGCAAAGTGGCCAACTGAAGGAATACAGGCCTTATTTACCCCAGATCAGGGCTGCAGCACTCCGAGATTCGATTTACAATCTGTTACCTTTCACCTTTGGAGAAACCGTGTATTTAATGCCCGACAGCATGAAGGCCACCATTAACGCGGTGAACATTAGCGGAAACGCCAGTGAATACAGCATCAAATATCAGGTTCGTACCCGCAAAGGAGAATTCTTATCCGTTTCCATCTCGGACCTGAAAAAGTGATTTTTTCGTCTATTTTATTATTAGTCAGACCGAAAATCCAAGAATTACAGAAAGGGCATGAATTTTGTCCATAGGATAAGTAAGAACTTAACCCTATAATTGAGTCCGATTTATGAGTGCAGAGAATTTTAAATTCAGAGACATAAAAACCTATTGCAGCACAGAGTGGCTTGCCAATAATACCAAGAAATACCGCAGTGTATTTGATGAACAGGAAATCGCCTACCTGTATTGTGAGGTTTCCCTTTACAATAAACAATTCGACAACAAAGCATGGAACCTGCAAATGCAGTTGAAGTGCTTTGACCAGGAAAACAATGAAATATGCGACCTGAATTGCGACCGGGAAGTAGACACTGCTGACACTATCACCTACATTCGTGAGGGCTGGGGCGTGAAAACACCCGGTGCTTATTGGAAAGCCGGTATTTACCGCTGGGAAGCATGGATTGGAGGCGAGCTCGTGGCCACCAAAACTTTCTATGTGGAGAATGTGGGAATGGTGCGGTCCGGTATGAATCCGTATTTCAAGATTGAAACGGTTAAGCTGTATGAAGGACCAGACGAAAACACCCGCTCAGAAGACCGAAAATACTACACGGTGTTCAATGCCATGAACACGCGATATGTATGGGTGGAAGTAAACACCAAAAACCTAACCCGCAAAAGTCAGGATTTGCCCATTGAACTCATCTTCAATTTTAGAACAGCAAACGGCTATTTAAAAGGTTCAGTAACAAAACTGTTCTTTATTAAACCCAATGATGAAACGTTTACGGCCACCATCGGCTGGGGCAGCGATATCGTGGGTACATGGTCACGGGGTGAATACTATGCGGAAATCATATTTATGGATGAATTGCTGGCAAGCATGCCCTTTGAAATTGGGGATGATTATGTGGAAGCCACAGAGGAAGATTTTCTGCCTCTTACCCAAATTGAATTTGTGCACATGGAGGATGAGGATGATGATCATTCGATCAGTGAACAACAAGGCCGCGTAGAGAAAGAAGAATCAGGAGAAGCACAGAATTTTGACGAAGTTATTAAGGAACTGGATCAGTTAATTGGATTGGGCAGCATTAAACAGAAAATTCATGAATATTCGGATTACCTAAGATTTGTTGCACTGAGGCGTGAAAAAGGATTTGAAGAGTCAGATAAAATAAACCTGCACGCTGTATTCAAAGGCAATCCCGGGACCGGGAAAACGACCGTAGCGAGATTGTTGGGTAAAATTTACAAAGAACTCGGACTGCTCAAGAAAGGACATGTGCATGAGGTGGACCGAGGCGATCTGGTAGCAGAATTTATCGGACAGACTGCACCCAAAACTAAGGAGGCCATCAAGAAAGCCAAAGACGGCATTCTGTTTATTGATGAGGCGTATAGCCTGGCTCGTAAAGACGAGGACAGCAAGGATTTTGGTCGTGAAGCCATTGAGGTGCTGCTGAAGGAACTTAGCGATGCCAATGACATCGCGATTGTGGTAGCGGGTTACCCCGAAGAAATGGATATTTTTCTCGAGTCTAATCCGGGCCTGAAAAGCCGATTCAACATGTACTATGATTTTGCGGATTATGTTCCCCAGGAACTCCTTCAAATTGCCGAATTTGCTGCCGCCAAGAAAGGGGTCAGATTTACCGGAGCTGCCAAGGATGTCCTCTATAAATACCTGGTAGATAAATACCGCGATCGTGACAAATTCTTTGGCAATGCACGCATGGTAAACAGCATTGTGGATGAAGCCAAGATGAATCTTGGATTGCGCATAATGAAAACGGCCAAACCTGCCGATCTGACCAAAGAACAGCTATCCGATATTGAGCCTGTTGATCTGCAAAAAATCATGACCGCTGGCAAAGGCATGCTGCCCGATATTCCTATTGATGAAGAACTGCTGAAAGAAAGTCTGGGCAAGCTGAAACGCATGATTGGGCTGAATAAGGTGAAGCAGGATATTGACGAACTGATAAAGCTAGTGCGTTACTATAAAAGTCAGGGCAAGGATGTGCGTAAAGCATTTAGTCTACACAATGTATTCAGCGGCAACCCGGGAACCGGTAAGACCACTGTAGCCCGTATTCTTGCTCAAATCTATAAAGCACTTGGTATTCTGGAGCGTGGACACCTGGTGGAATGCGACCGACAGAGTCTGGTGGGCGGTTATGTGGGACAAACGGCCATCAAAACTTCTGATCTGATTAACAAAGCGATTGGGGGTGTTTTATTTGTAGATGAGGCCTACAGTCTGACCGATGGCGGCGCCAATGATTTTGGTCGTGAGGCCGTGGAAACCCTCCTGAAACGCATGGAAGACCGCAGGGGTGAATTTATTGTCATTGCTGCCGGCTATACCCAGAATATGGAGAAATTCATGGAGTCAAACCCCGGTTTGAAGAGTCGTTTTGATAAGGTCTTCTATTTTGAAGATTTCAATGCAGATGAGTTGTATACAGTGGCCATCAACCAGTTGGGTGAAAACAATATTTCACCGGATGCCGCTGCTGCCGAACAACTCAAGAAATACATTGAGTTTATGTATAAAAACCGTGATAAGTATTTTGGCAACGGTCGCAGTGTGCGAAAGGTTATTGAAGAAGCCATACGCAACCAGCATTTGCGGCTGAGCGAACTTCCTAAAAACAAGCAAACCGCCAAAGCCATCAATACGCTGGTACTGGAGGATGTTGAGGAATTCAGCACAGATATTAAACCCGGAACTCCAGGCGGCGGAATTGGATTTCGTTAACCTGAATTGACCTGCAGATATTAACTTCGCAGGCAACATGAACGGCATTTCCTTGGTGATCCCTTTTCCTTCGTTTATTGATTATGTATTTGGTGGCATGGCATTGCTTTTCATGTGCATTAGCTGGTATTACTTTTTCCGCTTTTATGTGAAAGTAAAACGCAGTAAAACCGAGTCTCCGGGTGCATTTCCGCCTATTTCCATTGTAATTGCGGCAAAAAACGAACTGCCTAATTTGCAACAATTTCTGCCGCTTTGGCTGGAGCAGGATTATCCTGAATTTGAGGTAATTATTACCGACGATGGCAGCACAGATGGTACCGCCGAATGGATGGCACCGCTTGTTCTGCAAAATCCACGACTAAAATACGTGCATCTCGATGCTGAATACGTGAAAATGCACGGAAAAAAAATTGCGCTTACCCTGGGCTTTAAGGCCGCCAGATATGGTCATTTTTTGCTCACTGATGCCGATTGCAAGCCGGGCAGTAAATACTGGGTTAGAACCATGGCGGCACCTTTCACCCATGGAGCTGAGGTGGTGCTGGGCTACTCCCCTCTGCATGCCGGAAAAGGATTTCTGGGCCGACTTATCCGCTTTGAAACCCTACTTACAGCCCTCAATTATCTGGGTTTTGCACTTGCCGGAAAACCCTATATGGGGGTAGGACGAAATCTGGGCTATACAAGACGCATCTATGACAGTGTAAATGGATTTTCATCGCATTACTATCTTCCTGCCGGCGACGATGATCTCTTTGTTCAATCGGTGGCCTCTTCGGGAAATACCGCGGTGGTGATTCACCCGGATGCCATCACCTGGAGCAAGGGAAAAAGCACCTGGTCTGAATATATCAAACAGCGCATTCGTCATCTTTGGATTGGAAAATATTACGATGGTACCGTCAAAAGACAACTGGGATGGTTTAGCATCGCGCAACTATTTTTCTGGTCCCTGGTTACGGTATGGTTTTTCCTTAGCAACTGGTTTGTCTATCCCTTGGCATTGTTGCTGTTAAAATTGACCCCGGAATGGATTATATTTTTTGGTCGGAGTCGCGCCCTCAAAATTGGGGGTGTAGCCATGCTTTACCCTTTTTGGAATTGGTTTCAGACCTATTGGTATTTAATTATTGGCATTAGGGCATTTTTTGCAAAGAAACCGGCATGGTAAACGCAGAATTGATTTTTCGTTATTTTCCGGAACTGAGTGAAAAGCAAAAAACGCAATTCCAACAGCTGGAGGCGCTTTATCAGGAACACAATCAACGTGTAAATGTGATATCGCGTAAGGATATGGAAATGTTCTACATCCACCATGTATTGCATAGTCTTGCGCTGGCCAAGGCATATGAATTTCCGGCTGGGAGTGAAGTAATTGATATTGGCACCGGTGGCGGTTTCCCGGGAATTCCACTCGCCATATTTTTTCCTGATGTAGAGTTTACATTATGCGACAGTATCGGCAAAAAAGTGGCGGTGGTGGCTGATGTAATCGAAAAACTAGGTTTGAAAAATGCTGCTGCCGTTAATAGCAGAACAGAATCACTTAATAAACATTTCGACATAGCCACTGCCCGTGCTGTGGCGCCTATGCTGCAATTGTGGACATGGATGCAGGGCCAATGGAATCACAAACCCTGTTTTTATTTGCTGAAAGGCGGTGATTTGCAGGAAGAAACAGCAGAATTATTAAAGCTGAAATCTTCTTTAACAATACACGAACAACCCATTTCCCAATGGTTTGAAGAACCCTTTTTCGAAACAAAAAAGGTGATTTCGATTTATGAATGAATGAGGTCAGTCGCTTTATCCAGCGAACGATTGAGGCCACTACTATCCTTTCCTCCCGCCGTAGCAAAGAATTTCTGACCGCCGCCACCGCCCTGAATCTCACGGGCCAGTTCACGAACCATAGCAGACGCATCCCATCCTTTCGCAGTTACCAGCTCATCGCTAATCATGACTGCCAGACCGGGTTTTCCGTCGTAGCTCCATCCCAGCACGCAGAATAAATTTGGTATCTCATTTTTAAGCTGAAAGGCAATATCCTTGGCTGCATCGGCACCGTCAATCTGAACTTCGGCAATGATGGCATTGATGCCATTTATTTCCTTCACCATGGAACGAATCCGCTGTTTTTCGGCCTGGTTTTTTTCCCGTTTAAAATGCTCTACCTGCTTTCTCAGACTGTCAACTTCTTCCTGCAACTTCAAAATGGCCTGCATGATATCCTTGGGATTGCCCAACTGTTCGGCAATCTGCTTTTCTTTTGCCTGTAGATTCTGTAACAACCTGAACGCTTCCAATCCTGTAACTGCCTCTACCCTTCTCACTCCCGCGGCCACACTGCTTTCCGAAATAAACTTGAATATGCCAATTTGCGCTGTATTGGCCACGTGCGTTCCACCGCAAAGCTCCATGCTGTAATCCTGATCAAATACAATCACGCGCACGGTATCGCCGTATTTCTCACCAAACAGCGCCGTAGCGCCCATTTTCATGGCTTCATCAATGGGCATATCCCTGTATTCCTGCAAGGCAATGCCTTCTCTGATTTTTTGGTTAACCCGTTCCTCTACCTGATGCAATTCCTCATCTGTCATTTTCACAAAATGGGAAAAATCAAATCGCAGGTATTGGTCGTTGACCAAACTGCCCTTTTGAGCCACGTGAGTGCCCAGCACCTCCCTCAGTGCCGAATGCATGAGGTGGGTTGCGCTGTGGTTATTATTTATGGATGCACGTTTGGAGGCATCTACTTTTGCTGAAAAGATTGCTTCCGGGTTAGAAGGCAGTTTATCACAAATGAGAATGTGCAGTTTGTTTTCTTTCTGGGTATCCAACACATGCAATGTTTCACCTTCGGATGACATAAGCACACCGGTATCGCCCACCTGTCCGCCACTTTCCGCATAAAACGGCGACACATTCAACACTACCTGGTATTGGTCCTTCCCTTTTATTTTGAGGGTACGAAAACGGCTAATGGCGGTTTGTGTTTCAAGTACATCATAGCCCACAAATTTTTCCTCGGCATCTGCCATCAGCAGTTGCCAGTCACCGGTTTCTTTGGCGGCATCGGCGCGGCTCCTCTCCTTCTGCTTATTGAGCTCGATCTGAAAACCCGCTACATCGGTATTCAACCCCCGCTCACGGGCAATCAATTCTGTTAAGTCTAATGGAAAGCCATAGGTGTCATAGAGTTCAAAAGCCGTTTCTCCACTTACATCCTGCCCTTTATGGGTATCAAAGTAATCGTTCAATAACCCCAACCCAGTGCTTAGGGTTCGGAAAAACGAGGCCTCCTCTTCTTTAATGACGCGGGTAACAAAATCTTGCTGGGCTTGAAGCTCGGGAAATGAGGCAGAAAAATAGGAGGCCAGAGACGGTATTAACTGATGCAGAAATGGTGTAGAAAGATTCAAATAGCTATACCCATAACGAACAGCCCTGCGCAATATGCGCCGAATTACATAACCGGCTCCGGTATTAGATGGAAGCTGACCATCTGCAATGCATAAGGAAACGGCCCTGATGTGGTCAGCAATAACTCTAAAAGCAATATCAGAAGCTTCGGAAGCTCCATATTTCACCCCTGCAATGTCGGAAGTTTCTTCTATAATAAAACTAAAAATATCGGTATCATAATTGCTCTTTTTTCCCTGAATAGCGCGGGTCAGACGTTCAAAGCCCATGCCGGTATCCACATGTTGGGCAGGAAGTTTTTCCAGACTGCCATCGGCTTTGCGGTTAAACTCCATGAACACGAGGTTCCATATTTCAATCACTTCCGGGTCGCCGGTATTTACCAAAGATGCACCTGAAACGGCTTCTCTTTCGGAATTGCTGCGCATATCAAAATGAATTTCGCTGCAAGGACCGCAGGGGCCGGTATCGCCCATCTCCCAGAAATTGTCCTTTTTATTGCCGTTGATAATTCTTTCTGCGGGAAGAAATTGTTTCCAGGTATCAAACGCATCCTGGTCGAAAGCAATATTACTTGCAGTATCGCCTTCAAAAACCGTAACGTAGAGGCGATCTTTTGGCAACTGATATACCTCTGTGAGCAATTCCCAGGCCCAGGCAATGGCATCGGTTTTGAAGTAATCGCCAAAACTCCAGTTACCCAGCATTTCAAACATGGTGTGGTGGTAATGGTCATGCCCCACCTCTTCCAAATCGTTGTGTTTACCGCTCACACGCAAACACTTCTGGCTGTTGGCCACACGTTTTTCTGTCGCCACTGCATTCCCCAGGAAAAAATCCTTAAACTGGTTCATTCCTGCATTAGTAAACATCAGGGTGGGGTCGCCTTTTACCACAATGGGTGCGGAGGGCACAACCCGGTGACCTTTGGAAGCCAAAAAGTTGAGAAACTGCTGTTTGATATCTAAGCTGCTGCGCATAAACAGACGCAAAGATAATGACGGCTGACTTTTGTTCATGAAAAATGGCGCCCGAAAGCGCCATTTCAATATTCAATTTAAAAAAAGTCAGGCCGTGCCGCTCATTTTCGGAGCTGCTGCCTTTATTTCATCGCTGGCATTATCGGCAAATTTGGCAAAATTGCTATTGAAAAGCTCAGCCAGTTTTTCGCACTGTTTATCGTAAGCGCCTTTATCTTCCCAGGTATTGCGAGGACTCAGCAGATCTGCGGGCACATTCGGGCAGCTTGTGGGCATAGCAAAACCAAAAACGGGGTGGGTTTCATAGGTAACACCATGCAACTCACCTTCCAGTGCAGCCGTAATCATGGCACGGGTATAAGACAGTTTCATTCGGCTTCCAACACCATAAGGTCCGCCGCTCCATCCGGTATTCACCAGCCAAACATTCACATTCGGATGCTGATGCAATTTTTCACCCAGCATTTCTGCATATTTGGTGGGATGCAAGGGCAAGAATACCTGACCGAAACAAGCCGAGAAGGTTGCCTGTGGTTCGGTAACACCGGCTTCAGTTCCAGCCACTTTCGCGGTGTATCCACTGATGAACTGATACATAGCCTGACCCGGGGTGAGTTTGCTGATGGGAGGCAAAACTCCAAACGCATCGGCGGTGAGGAAGAAAATATTCTTAGGCGCATCGCCCACGCTGGGAACGGCAATATTATCGATGTAGTCAATCGGATAAGCAACACGGGTATTTTCGGTAACCGATATATCATCGTAGTTGGGCGTGTTAGTTCCTTCGAAAAAACGAACGTTTTCCACCAGGGCACCGGGTTTGATGGCATTCCAAATCTGGGGTTCTTTTTCTTCAGTCAGGTTCACGCATTTGGCATAGCAACCTCCTTCAAAGTTGAACACATTGTTATCGGACCAGCCGTGCTCGTCATCACCAATCAATTTGCGATTGGGATCGGCGCTCAGTGTAGTTTTTCCGGTTCCGCTCAATCCAAAAAACACGGCAGTATCACCTTTGGCTCCAATATTGGCGCTGCAATGCATGCTAAGCACACCATGCTGGTGAGGCAACACATAATTGAGTACACCAAAAATACCCTTTTTAATTTCGCCTGTGTAACCTGAGCCACCAATCAGAATGATTTTTCGGCTTAGATTCACAATGGTGAAATTGTGTTGTCGGGTTCCATCTTCAGCGGGATTAGCCCTGAAGGTAGGGGCCGCCAATATTAACCATTCGGTGGGCGCCACTGCAATTTCTTCGGCTGTGGGCCGCAGGAAAAGGTGCTTGGCAAACAGGTTTTGATAAGCGCTTTCGGTTACTACGCGAATGTTCAGGCGGTATTTAGGGTCGGCACAGGCATGGGCATGGCGGACAAAAATATCTTTACCTCCCAGATGATTAATTACCTTGGTTAGCAGATTATCGAATTTTTCACTTTCAAATGGTTGATTCACCGCGCCCCACCAGAGAACATCTTCGGTGGTAGCATCTTTCACGGTAAATTTATCTTTAGGACTGCGTCCGGTAAATTCTCCGGTGTCTGCTGCCAGGGCGCCGGTGTTAGTGAGTTTACCCTCATTGCGTTCCAGGGCTTTTTTTACTAATTCTTCTGTGGTTAGGTTCTCATATACCGCAGTAGCAGCGGTCTTAATTTTTGAGATGATTTCCTGATTATTCATCGCTTTTATACGCTATTTTCGAGGCCACAAAACTACTTTTAATTTTCTAAGCTTTCATGTTCTCTTTCTCCACATTTCATTTACGCATGTCAAAACTCAATCAGGCATTGAAGGTGATTGTTTTAAATGGAATTATTCTAATTAATTACCCTGGCTTTTCGCAAGGAACATTGGACATGAAACAAGGAAGAGAAACTGCCATTTTAGCTGGATTGGCTGCACATAGTCTGGTAAATTTGAAGATTGCATCGGGGAGGCAGCAAAACGCCATACAATACTGGAAAATCAGGGGACTGGATAAAGCCGCTCCCCAATTTTTTAGTCCTCGTTACGCCCGAACTTCGGATATAACATTTGCATCGGCCGGATTGCTGGCACTTTACAGTATTTCGCAAAAACAATCTTCGGAAAGAAACAAATCCGGTTTATTGCTCGTTCAAAATGTCTGGATAACCTACAATATCACCCAAACGGCCAAAATACTCACCCTAAGGGCAAGACCCTATGCCAATGAGAAGGGCTTCAGTCCCCAAAAAAAAGATGATGCATACAGCTTTTTCAGCGGCCATACTTCCCTCACCACTTGCATGGCTGCCAGTCACTATTTTCAAGACAGACGACTGCCTGCAGTAGATAGAAAACCCGCGATTACGCTAGGATTATCTGCGTTAGCCATAGGCACCGGTATTTTGAGAATCAAAGCAGGCAAACACTTCCCCACCGATGTGTTGGCAGGGGCTATTTTAGGCACAGGAGTTGCATACCTAAATACACGCTGGCATGCAAATTAAACAATTTTTGGTTTGGGCGGTTTTGCTAATAGCAACGGGATGCGCAAGCAAACAACAGAACCATAAAGATACGAAAAAAAACGCACAAAAACAAGAAAAAATGAACAATACCGATACTGCAATACTGGCAGGTGGCTGCTTTTGGTGCCTAGATGCCGTTTACCGGCAAATGGAAGGAATAATCAGCATTGAGTGCGGCTACGCCAACGGAAAGATTAAAAATCCAACCTACAAGGAAGTTTGCTCCGGGCTAACCGGCCACGCTGAGGTAACGCAGCTGGTATTTGATACGACCAAAACCAGCTATGCAGAAATCCTAACGGTTTTCTGGCGGATACATGACCCTACAACCCTTAACAGGCAGGGAAACGACATTGGAACCCAATATCGTAGCGGCATTTACTACCGCAATGAGAACCAAAAAGAAATTGCCCTAAAAAGCCGAGAAGCTGCCGAAGAGGCCCAGCTTTGGAACAATCCTATCGTAACGGAGATTATGCCACTGGACTGTTATTATCCGGCGGAAGAATACCATCAGGACTATTATACCAACAACCCGGACCAGCCATACTGTGTGGCTGTAGTGGGTGAAAAAGCGGCCAAATTCCGTAAACTTTTTGCAGACAAATTAAAAAAGTAACCCATGTTGCAGGGCACAGCATTGAAATCTCACCTGCAAACACTGGCTGAAAAATATGGCTTTTTGGCTGTGGGGATTGCCGCAGCCAGAAAATTGACCGAAGAAGAAAACCGGCTACAATCCTGGCTTGAAAAGGGCTATCAGGGAACCATGCATTACATGGAAAACCATTTTGATAAGCGTTTGGACCCAACACTACTGGTACCCAGAGCCAAAAGTGTAGTTTGCTTTTTGTATAATTATTATCCAAGTACCCAACAGGACCAACATGCGCCACAAATCGCAAAGTATGCCTATGGTGAGGATTACCACCGTGTAATTAAAGACAAACTGTATGACCTGATGGCCGAATTGCAGGAAGCTGCCGGTCCGGTGGAAGGAAGAATTTTTGTAGACAGCGCCCCGGTAATGGAACGACAATGGGCCGTGCTTTCCGGTTTGGGCTGGATTGGAAAAAACAGTCTGTTATTAAGAAAGGGGGTTGGCTCGTTTTTTTTCATTGCAACGGTTATTTGCGACCTTGAACTAGAACCTGACAGCCCAACTACCAGCCATTGCGGCACCTGCACTGCCTGCATAGACGCTTGCCCCACACAGGCCATTGTTCAAGACGGTGTAGTGGATGCTTCTCGATGTATTTCATACCTCACCATAGAGCGCAAAAGCGATATCCCTGAATCGTTTCAACCCCATCTAGCGGGTTTTGCTTTCGGGTGCGACATTTGTCAGGATGTGTGTCCGTGGAATCAATTTTCAACGCCCCATACCGAACCCCGATTTGAGCCGGGCAACTGGATAGAATGGGAACCAACCCAGTGGGCAGAAATGAGTGAAGATGATTTTAACGGGCAATTTTCGAAATCTGCCTTAACCCGCGCAGGATTCGACAAAATAAAGAATAACCTGAAATATGTTCTTCCTCAGAATAAATAGCGGGCCTCTGCCCTGCCGATATGAATAATGCCTACACCGCTTGTTTTTCTTGCTTCATAATTCAGTAGCACCTGAACATTATTGGCCGCCGACATGCGTATTTCGACATTGAAACGATAGTTTTTACCGGGGGTAAAACCTTGCATTACGTCAAATGCCAGGGCCGTATTGGGTTGTGCGCCATACAGAAATTCGATTTGCGAAAATCGCAAATCCAGCATGCCGGAATTGCCCAAACTCCGGGTGAAGGTGGCGGTATATTCAAGGCGGTCTGCCAACCGTTTTCCACCGGTAGAATCTACCCATTCTTTTTTCCCTGACAATGCTATACGCATGCGGGTATTGAGCTGCCATAAAACCTGGGGCTCAAACGCTATGGCATCATAGTCAAAATTATTGGTCGGCTGAACGGATGACAGGTTGTTGTGATTTTTCTTATCTGCGGTAAGCCGCATCTGCCAGGCAGATCCAAAATCCCGGCGGTGAAATAACGTGTGAGTGATGCTGTTCCGCAATTCTGGCCCCTGACCAAAAAAGTTCTTGTTACCTCTCAATAGTGCTGTGTACTGCAACGCCCATTTTTTGCCTTCAATTTCCGCCTGATTCCGAAGCATGGCATTGGCGGCCAGGATATCATCAGCCATTAAATTTTCGGCAAACGGCAGATAGCGCTTCAAATTGGTTTGGGCAATATTTCTACCCAGATAGTTCCAGCCCAGCCGATTGCTGAAAAATACCGTTTCTTTTTTGTTTTTTAATCGGTACTGAAGATTGCCGTTCCATTCCACGGATTGTGCCCGGATGAATGTGCCTGTGGGTAACAAAAGACGAACAAACCTTGCCTGATCCCGAAATGGGGTTTCTACAAACTCGCTCACTTCCTGCACATTGTTTTCATTAAAATCCACCCAGGTATAATAGCCCTGACCGGCAGGCACCTCAAAATAGGCGAATTGTCGCTGTTGTTCGCGGGCAGACAGCGTCTGATAAAAGAGATTCCCCGACAAATTTTTACTCAGTGCCGGAAAAGACCATTCCAATCGTGCTGATGTATGTTTCTCATCGGCAAACTGCCCGGCGAAGGCACTGTCCAGTAAGTTCATGGCTCTGTATTGCCAGCCGGCTTTAAAGAAAGCTGATTTTTTACCTGTTACATACAAATCGCTGCCTGCAGACTGCCACATGGAAGCTTTGATAAAATCGTTGCTAATGGCAAGAAAATTTACACGTTGTGCGGCATTCACAGAAAATGCATATCTCCCCTTGTTTAGGCCCAGTTTCAGCCGCGTTTCTTCAAACTGATAGGAATTATTTAAATAAGTGGCTGCCGTATCCTGCCGGAAAACGCTGCTTTCACGAATATGCTCAATGCCGGTGTTTATGCTTTTTTTGCGATAGCCACCCTGCAAACGAACCTGCTTGAACTCATTGTTCAAAGAGCCCAAATCGGCATGGGATATTTCAGCCGATGGCTCGGTAAACCAGCCCCATTTTTCAGCTTTGGCCCGAAAGGAAGCAAAACGGGATAAATTGCTGCCGAAACGGTTCACACCCCAGCGATTTTCAGTTTCCAGGATGTGATTGCCCAAATAAACGTTATGGAGAATATACCTGCTGGCTGACGGCGCTGCGCCACCCTCCGGATTAAACAGCTGTCGGTTCCACAGACGGCCAAATTCAACATCCCGAAATCGTTCCACTGAGGTAAACTGCGCAGAAGTCCACTCAGATTTTAATTCATTGCGCATACGCCAATGTCGGGCTGTATCCTTCCCTGCCCGCTTTACAATGCCGTTTTGTTTCCATTCCAAACCCAGGGCTCTTCCCCGGTTATCCGCATCATCCATAGGAGAAAACAGGTTGTTGTCTTGCAGTGAAAATGCGTTGCTGATTTTAATTCGATTGCCCGGGCTCATATTCCATACCAAGCCCCATTCACTCAAGCTGTTTTTATTGGGCGTGTGTAATACCTGCACCGGTTCATAATCTCCCTGAAACGCAATACCAACAGGCGGCACAAACCGATAGGTTTTGCCATTGGCGGTGGTAGCGGAAAGACGGTAATTGCCCTTGCCGGGGCCTACATAGGCAAAACTGAGTCGGTAGTAAACCTCTCCGGAATCCGGTTTAGATTTATAGGTGTAAAAAACAAAACCAGCGCTATCCTTTTTCACATAGTTGGGTGCAGCCGGATTAAATTCCAACTGACGATATGCGCCACTCATGGTGGCTAATGCAGGATTATCACCGGCCACTTCCATAATCTGCCGGGCATCCAGCATCCGAGCGCTGTCAAACAATGATAAATCCTGTTGCAAGGGCTGCAATGGCAAATCGCCTTCCCTGAACAGCGAACCATACAGGGTGATTTTTCTTTTTTCTGCTGTGAAAAGGGTAGCCCCGGTCATTCGGGTATAAAAACGGTCTGTATACTGAAATTCCACCACAATGCGAGAATTGCGCGCAATCAAATGCTTTGGCATGAAGGTAATTTCACCCAGGTTATAATCGATGGTGTAGTCTGCCTGATAACCGCGTTCCAGTTTTTTACCATCCAGATATACCACCTCGGTACCGGATACCACAATAATAAAATTCTCATTACGTGCCCCACTGAGGCGGTATGGACCTTGTAAACCCTCCTGACCTTCCAGTTCATTTCTGGCAAACCTGCCCCGCGCCAATGCGGCATTACCCTCGGTATTTATGCGCCAGTTTTTAATCGTATCTCCCCACTGCAGCTGTATCCCCCGATTTTTTTTGGCAAATTTGGAAAACCATGAAAGATTAAGCCCATTAAACGCGTAATCACCTAATGTAATGGTGGTATTGGCAGTTTGCGCTCTCACGTAAATCCGGTCAAAATCCTGAATGCTACTGCTGGTTCCATCAGGCTGAAAAGGGTATTCCTGATCGGTTAGTGCCCCTTCCACCGATAGATTGTCATTTACCCTCCCGCTCATGCGGAGATTCAACGAAGAATTCAACACAAGATCCTGGGCGTTGCCAAACGAGATGCCCCTAAGCAACACTCCATCCGTCATGAGCGCTGAAGACATCCCATCGTTTGCCGGCACGGGGCCTGACTCCAGTTGCAGACCACTCGGATTAATTTCCGTCCGAATGGGATATTTGCGTCGAATTCGAAAAAACCATGCACCCAATGACTGGTATTGCACCAACAATGGCTTATTCAACCAGACAGGAGCAATACTGATAGACTGCCGGCCACTATACCAGCGGTAATCCTTTCCTTCCTTCAATAAGGAATCACCGCAATGAATGGTAACAGAACCGGGTATCACATAGCCCGAATCTATCAGCATCAGGGTATCTGATGGGGTAATGCTACGGGAATATATTTGCGACTTGGCATGCTGTGATATCATCATCAACGCACACCAACCCAAAAATCGCCATATAAACCGAGGATCCCTCACACATTAGTTTTTTTCCATCAGGGGTAACTGTACAACAAATGTAGTTCCTTTATGCTCTACACTCTGAAAATTAATCACTCCGCCAAACAGTTCTACAATGCGCTTACTGATGGCTAGTCCAAGCCCCATTCCACTATTTTTGGTACTAAAATTAGGACTGAAAATTTGTTTACGAAGTGCTTCGGGAATGCCTGCACCATTGTCTTCAAAATAAATCAACACCTTTCTCCCTTCCACTTTTGCCCTAATGCGAATCAATCCTTTCCTATCTTCGGGAATTGCCTGCACCGCGTTTTTTATAATATTGGTAAAAACCCTTCCCAGCTGGTGCTGATCGGCCAGCACAAAAGTTTCCGGAGGCAATGCCACATAATCAAACACGGTATTCTGCTCCTTATCAAAAAGATGAATAACCGAATCCAGCACAATGGCCAGGTCCGTCTTTTCCATTTTGGGTTCGGGCATTTTGGCAAACGATGAAAATTCCTCCGCCATGGCCGACAATGAATCAATCTGGGTGATGAGCAGTTCTGTGGTTTTTTTAATTTTCTCCTCCAGTTGTTCATCCTTGCGCTGAATGGCATACTGCAGATGCTGCAGACTCAGCTTCATCGGGGTAAGGGGATTTTTAATTTCGTGAGCTACCTGTTTTGCCATTTCTTTCCAGGCCCCCTGCCGCTCCCCTTCTGCCAGCCTTGCGGTACTCTCCTCGAGCTCCAGTATCATCTTGTTGTATTGCGAAATCAGCAATCCAATTTCATCATTGTGTTGCCACTCGATAGGAGAATTAGGCAAACCGATTTTAACCAGCCCCATTTGCTGTCTAATAAGATTTAGAGGTCCAGTGATACGGCGAGCCAAGATATAGGCCACAAGAGCCGCTAATGCAAAAACAAGGGCAAAAAGATTGATGATGGTTACCGCATAATTAGATATTTCACGATACAGGTCTTTTCTGTTTGAGAAGTAGGGCAAATTCAGATAACCCTTAATATTCAAATCATTGTCAAGAATGGTGTAGTAGGCAGAAATATAGGTTAAATCGCTGATTTGCTCATCTACCACAAAACCCGAGCTGCCATTATTAAGCTCGCGGTATGCTTCCGGATTCATAAGATTACCCAAAATATCCTGCTCATAAATTTTATCATTGCTGGAAATGAGTAATTTACCTTTTGCATCATATAAATTGATGTCGGTATTGTAATAGCTGCTGAGATCGTAAACCAGGCCCGTCTGAAAATTATTGAACAGCGCATCCATGCTGGCCTGCGTACCGATGGCGTTGGCTATTTCAGAGGTTTTATTCCATAGCGTCTCTTTTTGTCTCAGCGTATAGTTGCTTCTGAAATAATTGATCGTCACAAACAGCACCACCACGAATGTGATAAATACCACCAAAGTTACATATACTTGTAATTTTGAACTGAGAAACAGTTCCTTGCCTGAGGTGAACGGAATGCGGTTTTTGAGCATTTTCAGTACCCGTAGGCGTGACATGGTAGCGGTTTGCAAACTCAGGATGAATTGACGCAGCAGTATCACCACATAATATAGCAGGGTAATGAATAAACCCGCTATTCCCAGCACGGTAAAACCGGAGAGCGATTCAAGAACAGATCCGGAGGGTTTGCTAATGATGATCTCATTGCCTAGGTCATCAGAATAGGTGAGGTGGCTGAATCCACCGTCGCTTAGCAGCGTATCCTTTCCCCATTTTGGAAAGGTTACCGAATAATTGAACTGACCGTAGCGCCTGCCGAGTTTATTTTTGCTGTAAATGGCGTAACTGTAGCCGTTTTCTGTGAACAATCCCTCCAACGGCGATTTATTAAACATATCCGCCAAACGACCCTGAGTGGCTGAAATTCGGGGTTTCAGCAAAACAAAATACGTTCCCAGATAAATCCCTTTGTCCCCCACATCAAATCGCCCAAGATAACTGCCTTTCAGTTTGCGCTCGTTTACCAACGCAAAACGGGTCGTAATGGGCTTACATACATTGCTGTAGAACAGGTTATTGATGGTGGTGTAATCAAAAGGGTTTTGCTCACGATACCCCCTTCCCTGAGCGTTAAAATCAAAAACAAGGATATCAAAATCTTCGCTGTACTCAGAAAAATACAATTGTCTGAGTCGTTTTTCAAACTCATTTTTGGTTTCGTCTGTACAAGTGTAATAATCTACCACACCCTTGTCATACAGCAGTTTTTGCTCCGTAGATACCAGTAAATTATAGGGTTCTTTCTCATTTTGAAGCAACAGTTTAGCGGCCAATATTTCCCGCACTTCCAACTCTTTAATGGCAATCTGACGGTTAAAAATCAGTCCTGTAACCAAACTGGGAATTACAATTCTCAATCCTACCCTCACCCATTCTTTGTGGTCTTTGAATACGAGATCATACAGCAAAAGGCCCGCCACCACCACCGGCAGAAACACCGATAACCACAGGGGCTGTGTTTGCAACACCCAGGTATAGAATATCGAAAATGTGATGGCTGCCGCCCACCGGCGTGCATTGATGCTAAAAAATGCTTCAAATAGCTTTACCTGCTGCAACAGTTTGAAAAGTATTACATACCAGATTACAATGGCTGCCAAGCCCAGCAATGAAAACACATTGACCAGATGGATGTCGTGAAAATTAAAGTTGACAGAGCTGTCCCGCACCAGTTTTGCTGTTTCCTCCAAAATAAACCAGGCAAAAGCGTACAGGATAAACAGGGTAATCACCAACAGGATTATTTTGAGCCAATTGGGCAATCGACCTGCAAAATGGGTGGTTAAATGATTGAGCCAAGAAACGAAATAATAGCCCCAAATACTGATAAAGAGCAACACACCAAGATTAGGAAAGTACTCAGAAGACGCATATATCTCAGGGGCAAACAGCGCCGTGGCCGATAAATTCCAGAAAATTAAGCCCTGCTGATACAGCACAGCCAGCATCCACCAGAAAAAAAGACTGACAGGCAATTTTAGATGATGCCATTTGCGGCGTGCGGCAAATCCACTCCACCCCAAACTCAGCAACAATAAGCCAATACCCACCAGTATATCAAAAGAAATGCCCGGCTTAAACTCGTCGATGACCAGGTAAAATAATGGCATGGCCGCTATTTCAACGGGTATGCTATTCTCAATGGGATTGGCGGAGAGCGAAAATTTATTGTCCTTCTCCTCCGCCATCATGGAAGTTCCAAGGGCTTTAAACTCCGGATTACGTATCAGGTCTCTGGCAAATACATAATCCAGCGTGTCGGTATGAACATTCCAAACGGCAAGGTAACGGCTGTAATGCTTTTGAATTTCTATGCCATTACTTCCTTTGGGCTGCAAATTGTAACTATTGGAGGTCCAATAGACAGGAACATTGTTCCTGAAAATAAAAATTTCCACCCCGGCTTTTTTGAACCTGGTCGCAGTATCACCACGCTCATTAATATGTTTGGGGTTTGCTACAAATGTCCATTCCTCGCGAATCAAATCCCGGGCTTGCTGCAGCACTCCAACAATTCGGCTTGACTCATTTTTCAATGCGGCTTCCGGGCCAGTATTTTGGTTTCTCAACATCAGCAAATACCCCACAGCCAGCAGTAGAAAACCTGCCAGCATCCAAATCAGTCCGGGTTTGCGAAACCATTTTACCATGTTGAATTACATATAGTTTCCCGCCATCAGATATTGACCGAGATAGTCAAGCACCGCATCTTCCAGTGAGTAAAAACCCTGATCATATCCTGCCTTGAGAAGTTTGTCCATGTTTGCACATGTGTAATACTGGTACTTTTCACGAATATCTTCCGGTATATCAATATAATCTATCCTTGGCGGGTGGTTTAATCCCAAAAAAATAGGCATTACCAGATCTTTGAATGTTCGGGCAGTGCCGGTACCCAGGTTATAAAGCCCGCTGTTTTTGCGATTTTCCATAAAAAACGTTAGCACCTTCAGCACATCCTTCACATAAATAAAGTCACGCAGCTGGTTACCGTTTTCATAATCTGGTTTGTGGCTTTTAAAGAGTGTTACCTTGCCGGTACTGCTAATCTGATTGTACGCATGAAATACCACACTGGCCATTCTTTTCTTGTGGTATTCGTTGGGGCCAAAAACATTAAAAAACTTAAATCCGGCCCAAAATGGAGGGGTACGCTCCTGTTGCATCACCCATAGATCAAATTTGTGTTTACTGAGCCCATAAGGGTTTAGGGGTTGCAATTTTTGCAACTGTTCAGGATCATCTGAAAAACCGTTTTCACCGGCGCCATAGGTGGCTGCACTGCTTGCATAAATCAATGGAACGGAGTGCTTTACACACAGCTCCCAGACCTTTTTGCTATACTCCAGGTTTAATTGATTCAGCACATCCTCGCCAAATTCTGCGGTATCCGTGCGTGCCCCAATGTGGTGAACAAACTGTATTCGGTCAGCGTGCTTCTCAAACCAGGCAAAAAAATCATTGCGATGCACGCAGTGACTGAGTTTTTTACCTTCCAGATTGGGGTTTTTAGCCGGATTGGAAAAATCATCCACTGCCACCAGATCGCCATATCCCAAGGCCTGTAAATGCCCCAGCATGGCCGAACCGATAAATCCCGCTGCTCCGGTAACAACAATCATTGGGTCAAAAATACGGCATTCAGGGCGGTTTTGCATGTCATGAACCCCGATTATGCCCCATTTGTGCACAGAACAGTACATGTTGAAGCATTCAGTGATTAATATTGCAGCAACAAAACATCGATGATTGCCAAAAGACATCAACTGACCGTTCTCATTATTGCCGGCATGGTTATAGGCATTGCGCTGGGTGAATGGATTTACCTGGGCAGCTCCAAACCCGATGCCCTGCTTTTTGCCGAACGTATGAAATTGCTCACCACCATTTTCCTGCGCTTGGTGCAGATGATTATTGCGCCGCTGGTTTTCAGCACATTGGTGGCCGGCATTGCCAAAATGGGCGATTTGAAAGCGGTGGGTCGCGTAGGTGGCAAAAGCATGTTGTGGTTCATTTCGGCTAGTTTGATCAGTCTGCTGTTGGGTTTGTTGCTGGTGAATGCATTCAAACCCGGAGTGGGAGTAAACCTGGGGGACGGCGATGTTGCCGGAGCCAAAGATTTCCTTTCCAACAGTAAGGGATTCAGTCTGCAGGGCTTTATAGAACACGTTTTCCCGAAAAGCGTCATTGAGGCCATGGCTACCAACGAAATTTTACAATTGGTAATATTCAGCATTTTCTTTGGCGTAGCGATGACCGCATTAGGCGAAAAAGCGGCACCCCTCACCCGCGCTTTGGATACCATTGGCCACGTTTGCCTGAAAATGGTAACCTACATTATGTGGTTTGCCCCATTGGGTGTGCTGGGTGGCGTGGCATCCATTGTAGCCAAGAAAGGACTCGGCGTATTGGCCGTATACGGCAAATATCTGGGAAGTTTTTACCTGGGTTTGGGCGTGTTGTGGCTGGTGTTGCTGGCTGTGGGATTTCTCATTCTTAGAAAACGCCTGAAAACTTTGCTTTCCCGCATTCAACAGCCGTTGCTTATCGCTTTCAGCACCACCAGCAGCGAAGCGGTATTCCCAAAACTCACCGAGGAAATGGAACGCTTTGGCTGCCGCCCCAATATTGTAAGTTTTGTTTTGCCGCTAGGCTACAGCTTTAACCTGGATGGCAGCATGATGTACATGACCTTTGCCAGCATTTTCATCGCCCAGGCATACGGAATTCCGCTGGATACAGGCACACAAATCACTATGTTACTGGTATTGATGCTCACCAGCAAAGGCATTGCGGGTGTTCCCAGAGCCAGTCTGGTGGTGGTAACAGCCACCTGTGCCATGTTTGATATACCGGCGGAAGGCATTGCATTAATTTTGCCCATAGACCATTTTTGCGATATGGGACGCAGCATGACGAATGTGTTGGGGAATGCCCTGGCCACATCGGCAGTGAGCAAATGGGAAAAAGCGCTGGATCACCCATGACCGATTTGCAGGAACTGGCCACCTTACACCCGGATGCCGACATTCTGAAGGCAACCAAAGAACAGCTGGAAAAAGATGTAGGCATTGCCGACTTCACGTTTCAGGCAGAAACCTACGACGATTTGCCATCTATGGTATCCGAACTGCAGGTGTTTATGGAAGATTTACAGCAAAAAAATCCCGCCGCCCTCATGCGTGTGGTCAATCGCATTGACCTGAGTGAAAGCCAATATAGAAAGGTTAAAACCATGCCGGGCGACTTTACCGAAAATCTGGCTAAAGCCTCTGTTTTAAGGGCATTTCAAAAAGTGGTACTCCGCAAAAAACTGAGCGAATAATTTGGAAATGTCGCCTTTTTTTCGTATATTACGTAATACGATTGGATAGTCATTTGCAGGAATGGGCATAAAACCCGAAATTTGCCCCTCATGGAATTGAAAGACATCGTTTCGGTATCGGGTGTTCCCGGACTGCACAAAATCATTGGAAGAAACAAAACCGGTTTAATCGTTGAAACCATTGGTACCGGTAAAAAATTCGCCACCACGCTGCAGCAGCGTGTGAGCGTGCTGGCCGATATAGCTATGTTTACTGATGAAGGCGAAATGAAATTATGGCAGGTTCTACAGCAGCTGAAAGCGCTGGACGAATCCGGATCTAACCCACCGGCTGCCAATGCTGACAATGATGAAATCAAGTCCTACATGGCCAAAGTGCTCCCCAACTACGACCGCGAAAAGGTGTATCCCGGCGATATGAAAAAGTTGTTTAGCTGGTATGGCATCATCAAAGGCCTGCTGGATTGGAGCAAACTGGGACATGAAGAGGAAGAAAGCACAGAAGAAACGACCGGCTCAGAAAAACTTGCAGAAAAAAGCACAGGCAAGGCCGCTGCTCCCAAAAAGGTGAAAACCTCGGCTCCCAAGCCCAGTGGCGGTGTAAAAGCCAAAACCACCACGCCCCGTAAAATGGGATCGTAAGGAAGATTTACTTTTTTATTGAAAAATGTCGTCAAAACGGCATTGATTACTATAATGTTTTGTATTTTTGCTTTTATTAAAAACCTAATATTATTGTTTCTGCTGGTCACAACGGCTGGCAACTCCAAAGCATGGCAAGTTGAAATCGTAAATAACAGCGGTTGCAA
>CAYYXG010000015.1:21306-26544 GCA_964475595.1 uncultured Flavobacteriaceae bacterium | reverse complement strand
CGGCTGGCAACTCCAAAGCATGGCAAGTTGAAATCGTAAATAACAGCGGTTGCAACACTGATATATTTATTGAAATTAATTGATTAACTTTGTTTTAGCTACTGATTCAAAAGCCTGTCATTTTTATTCGAATTTTAGTATTTGGTATGAAAATCAACATAAGCAAATTTTTGATTATCGTCGTTTTTCATTCTTGCCAAATAACATTGGCGCAACGCTTAACCCATAGTGCTAATTTTATTGAGAAGCGATTTGCTTCCACCCTAAACGCTATATTTTACATAGAGAAAGGCACTTTATACTCAAAGGGATGGAATTGTAAAGGAGCCCTGGGATTAGGTGCCGGTATTACCAAATCAGACACTTTTACAAAAATAGTTTCATCTGTTCCATGGAGGTCCGTTTCTACGCTTTCATCCAGTGTTTTTGGAATCAAAGCAGATGGCACCCTTTGGGCATGGGGCGAAAATGCCTTAGGCCAGTTGGGTGATGGCACAACCATAGAGCGCAGCTTCCCCGTCCGAATAGGCACAGACAATGATTGGGTGGAAGTATATGCGCATTTCTATGGAGCATTTGCAAAAAAATCAGATGGCAGCCTTTGGGCTTGGGGATACAACAATGATGGGCAACTTGGATTGGGCGATTATATAGCGAGAAAAGTACCGGAAAGGATTGGAAATGAAAATAACTGGAAAACCTTAATTAGCGGGATCAATAGCAGTGTCTTAGCCATTAAAACCAACGGGTCTTTGTGGTCTTGGGGGTTAAACACCACCGGTATGATGGGAAGTGGAAGTGGATTTCCCTCTCAAATTGTAACGCCACGTAAAATACAATTGATAAAACCTGTAGTTCAAGCAGCTGCAGGAACCGGCAGTTTTCAGGCAATCAACAGTGCAGGTGAATTGTTTACCTGGGGCAAGAATACAGATAGTGCTCTGGGGCTAATCGGCAAGAATGGAATAATCGCTGTAAGTAAAATAAGCCATCCAACACCGCTTCATTTTTTGCACAGAAACAAAAATGGTGTAGCTTTTGCCCTTGATATTGAAGGTAACAGAATAGGATGGGGTTTTAGCAAAACAGGTGAAATGGGTGACGATAAATCTGTTACCTCATACGGCACACCCCGCTTAATAGACAGCAATCTTAAATGGGCAGTATTTGGAAAAGGACCGTCTCCAATGACCGGAATAACCAGAACAGGATTGATGTATCAGTGGGGGAACGATTTCACCGTTTATCGATGTGCAGGAAATGACACATTCCAGGGCAAAGCCCTCGGTGCTAGCCCGTTAATGCTGAAAAAACTTCAAGAAGAAATTGCCTTATTAACTACCGGCTCTGACGCATCGGCCTGGCTTACCAGTAATGGGAACTTTGTGGGCTGGGGAAAACAACAGTGGACAAATGGAAGTGACTACTGGACCAAACCTATTGCATCCCTTCTTAATAATGATTGGCAATTTATAGATATTGGTGCCGGACATACGCTCGCTTTGGATAAAAAAGGACGTTTATGGTCATGGGGAAAAAACAACAGTGGTCAACTGGGTAGAGGATACACCAATGCCACTGATACTCCCATGATGAATTCATCCAGCGTAAAATGGAAAATGGTTTCTGCAGGTGATTCATTCTCTGCCGGAATAGACGAAACAGGCCGGCTTTGGACATGGGGTTTCAACCAGCACGGGCAGCTAGGGAATAATTCACTTGCGCTTCAGACTAAACCATATTTGATGGATAGTTCCCGACTTTGGACCCAAGTTTCCTGCGGAGGCAAACACAGCTTAGCATTGCGCGCAGATGGAACTTTGTGGAGTTGGGGTGATAATGAATTTGGACAACTTGGGGATGGTAGCAGAATTACTAAAATGACACCCAAAAACATGGGTAATGACTCCGACTGGATTGATATTTCAACCGGTAAATACCACTCAATTGCACTAAAGGCGAATGGAAAGGTTTATGTATGGGGAAATAATCAATATGGACAATTAGGGTTAAGCAACTTTAAAGATACACCTAGAATGACCCTGAATCCTTTTCTAACCGACATCATACAAATTGCAGCAGGCAACGTGCATTCCTGTGCACTTTCATCGCAAGGTAAATTGAGGACATGGGGAAACAATAGCTTTGGGCAACTGGGCCTGGGCGATACCAATATCCGGGTTAGACCTACACTGGTAACTGACAAACAATATATCACGCAAATATCGGCAGGTGGCGACCAAACCATGTTGGCAGATGCCTACGGGAATACCGTATGCATGGCAGGTAGAAATGATAAGTTTCAACTGGGCAACGGCAGTCAGAACAACAGTTTAACATTCTCCTGCATCCAAATTTTTGAAGCCCCGTACATAAAAAACATCTCTGACACCATTGCATGCTACGGACAAGAGATAAAAGCAGAAATCCAATGCCCCCTGCTTTTATTGAACGGAAATAAATATATCATTGAATTAAGCGATACTGCCGGCAAATTCACAAACCCCAAGTTACTATTTGAAGATACAGGCACCTATTCGAGAATGGTAAAATTCAGTATTCCATCGGTATTGAAAGATGGATTTTACAAGATCAGGATGAGGAGCACATTCCCGGCAACTACTAGCATTTATGAAACATCGTTATTTATCCAAAACAATTCCTATAAATTTCTTACTTGCGGGGCTGATTCCCAAATATATTGTAATCGAGACTCGGTAGTAATTAATGCAAATGATGGATTTTTAAGTTACCAATGGCAATCATCGATTAATGGCAAGGCGATAAGCTTTGACAGTGCCGGATTATTGACCTTATTTGCCCTTGATTCATCTGGCTGTTCTGCTTATGACACCGCCTATGTAAAGGTAGTTAAAAGCAAATTGCTATTTCCGAAAGATACAATTACTAAAACTACTTGCGACACATTGCCATTTTGCTACAGCATAGGAACAGGCTATCGAGATTTCCTTTGGAGCAATGGCAACAGCCAAAGTTCCGTTTGCTTTAAAAAAAGTACTGCCATATCCCTATCGGTAAAGGATTCTGACAATTGTATTTTCACCGACACTGCAGTGTTTATTATCCCAAAGTCCCCGACACCGGGTATTAAAATAGAGAAGTTAATAACTTGTAACGGATCCAAAGATGCCATATTAAAGGGTCTTGGCATGGATTCAGGAAAACATTTCATCGGTTCATGGTACCCTGATTTCAGTGAAACAAATCCGTTTAAAAACCACTGCGATTCAGGACGGCATGTATGGTATTTAAGGGATAAAAAGGGTTGTACTGATAGTGCGGAAATTACCTTAGAAAATCCGGAAAAATTAATATTATCCGTCCAAAACTCCATCCCCTACCATTGCAATACTCCGGGTAAAGTCTGGCTAAAAGCAATAGGTGGCAAAAGTCCGTTTGCTTACAGTTGGCATGATGGCATAGCAACAGACAGTTTTCGAACAAATTTAAATCCGGGCCTACATGGAGTGACCGTAACCGATAGCAATTATTGTAAAGATTCCATAATATTCTTCATCGACAGCATCACTGCACCAACCATTACATTGATTAAAATTGATTCCATCAACTGCAGCAATATAAACAGTGGTGGTATTCATATCGATACGGCAGGCGGAAAATCACCCCTAACAATTGTATGGCAACCGAATGTATTTTCCGGGAAAAAATTAACAGGATTGACAGAAGGAAATTATCGGGTTGTGCTGAGCGATGCGATGGGTTGTAAAGATAGCATGTCCTTTACCCTAAAAGCACAACATGATTTTCAAATAAAAATTAAGGACCCTGTTTATGTGCGCCCAAATGCCAATATTTTGGTTAAAACTGATATCTCACCAATATACCCCTGCAGTTACCGGTGGTATCCAAAGCAGATTATTGGTGGTTCAGATACACAGGCCAGTTGTTTTTTAATAAACCCATATCCCTACAAATACATTCATGTTACTGCAACAAATCAATATGGATGCATTGCTAAGGATTCCTCACAAATGCTGTATCTACCGGAAGTGAAAGATATCATCCCCAATGCATTCACACCCGACAATGATAATTTAAATGATAGTTTTCTGATCCCTGTTGGTTATGAATTATTGAAAATGTTCATTTTCAACAAGTGGGGGCAACTGGTTTTCAAAACAGATAATCATCAGGGATGGGATGGAAAATACAATGGAAAGACATGCCCGGACGGCATTTATATATTTAAGATATCCTTAAGATTGAAAAATTCGACTGAAACTTATGATGTATCAGGTCCTGTAATGTTGCTAACCGGTAGATGATTTTAGACTACATGTTTTCATGAAAATCAACGCATAGCAGCATGAAAGTATACAGCATCCATACATTTCACCTATCTTTGTACCACAAAAGACGACCGTTCTTTCTGTTTTAGTATATCTGGCAATTAATTGGCCCGTTTTAAAAGAAGCGGGTTTGCACCCAAAAGGCAGCTGACAATTAAAACCCATCGTATGTAATCTGGTAAAGCTGCTCTCGTCACAAATTATTTAACATGAATTTCAACGAACTCAACCTCATTGAGCCCATACTGCGTGCATTGCAGCATGAAGGCTATGACACCCCCACTCCCATTCAACAACAAGCCATTCCCGTTATACTGCAAGGCCGCGATTTGATGGGCTGCGCCCAAACCGGTACTGGAAAAACCTGTGCCTTCGCAGTTCCTATCTTGCAAAATCTGTTCAACAGCCGTTCGAACAACCAACGCCGCAGTATCCGCTGCCTGGTGGTTACCCCTACCCGCGAACTTGCCATACAAATTCAGGAAAGCTTTGAAGCGTATGGACGCCATACCGGATTGAAATCTGTAGTGATTTTTGGCGGTGTTGGGCAAAAACCCCAAACCGATGCCATTCAGCGCGGCACCGATATTCTGGTGGCAACCCCCGGCCGCCTGCTCGACCTGATGAATCAGGGTTTCATTACCCTGCGCGATATTGAGTATTTTGTGCTGGATGAAGCAGACCGCATGCTGGACATGGGCTTTGTGCACGATGTAAAGAAAATCATCAAGGCCTTACCACAAAAAAGGCAATCGCTGTTCTTCTCGGCCACCATGCCCACCGAAATTGTGAGTCTGGCCAATACCATCCTCAGCAATCCGGCATCGGTATCGGTAACGCCCGTTTCGTCCACTGCCGATACGGTAAAACAATTTCTGTATCATACAGACAAGCAAAATAAAATCAA
>CAYYXG010000015.1:0-21206 GCA_964475595.1 uncultured Flavobacteriaceae bacterium | reverse complement strand
CTGCCGATACGGTAAAACAATTTCTGTATCATACAGACAAGCAAAATAAAATCAAGTTGCTCACCGATATCTTAGAGGATAGCAGCATGGAAAGCGTGCTGGTTTTTACCCGAACCAAACACGGTGCCGACAAAATAGTGCGATTGCTCGTGAAGGCCGGAATTCGGGCTGAAGCCATCCACGGGAATAAAGGACAGACCGCCAGGCAGCGCGCCCTCAGCAATTTTAAAGACAGAACCACTCGAGTATTGGTGGCTACAGACATTGCAGCACGTGGTATAGACATTGACGAGCTTGCCTGGGTAATCAATTATGACATCCCAAACATTCCTGAAACCTATGTGCACCGCATCGGCCGCACAGGCCGGGCCGGAGCCAGTGGCACTGCCCTATCCTTTTGCGAACAGGAAGAAAGGCCCTACATCCGCGATATTGAAAAGTTAATCCAAAAGTCCATTCCACTGGCGGAGCATAACCCATACCCGGCTTCAAACGCACAGGCTTCGGCGCCGACCAAAGCACCAACACAAACCAAAATGGCGCATCCTGACAAAAACCGCTCCCGCAACGGATATTCCGGGCAAGGGAATTCTGCCAGTCGTGGCGACGCCAAACCCCGCCGCCCCTGGTACGGCAAGCGCGGCTAAGGCATACACACCCCAATCCCGAAGGGATGGCATTCATGTGCATTGCAGCCCCCAATCCCGAAGGGATGGCATTATAATAAAAAACAATCACATCATCGATCCAACCCCGAAGGGGTGACATGCAGAACCATGGCAGCCCCCAATCCCGAAGGGATGGCAGTTTAATAAAAAATAAATATCGTTTGAACGGAACCCCGAAGGGGTGACATACACGCGCATTTCAGCCATCAATCCCGAAGGGATGTCATTTTAATAAAAAAATCACATCATCAATCTAACCCCGAAGGGGCGAAATACAGCCGGATTTCATCCATCCCCCAACCCCGAAGGGATGTTATGCTGCTAAAAAATGATTATCCCAACAAAACCCAAACCCCGAAGGGGTGATATTGTAATAAAAAATAGTTACACCATGCAAAGAACCCCGAAGGGGTGACATTACAACATTTTTTCGTATTTTAGCGAAAATATTTTACGAATTTAAAACATTATAAGCATGACCGGAACATTTTCACAAATTTATATCCAATATGTTTTCGCCGTAAAAGGCAGACAAAACCTGTTGCAAAAACCCTGGAGAGAGGAAGTTTTCCAATACATATCAGGTATCATAAAAGGTAAAAACCAAAAACCCATCATTGTGAATGGCGTTGCAGACCACGTGCATGTATTTGTGGGTTTAAAACCATCTATGCTCATATCGGATCTGGTGCGTGACATTAAAAACAATTCATCAAATTTCATTAACGAAAGAAAATTCATTAGGGGTAAATTCTCATGGCAGGAAGGATATGGTGTTTTCTCCTATGCGCAATCCCAGGTAGAAACCGTCTATCAATACATAGCCAATCAGGAAGAACATCATAAAAAGCAAACCTTTAAAGAGGAATATGTAGCATTTTTGAACAAATATGAAGTTGAGTTTAATGTAAAATATCTGTTTGATTGGAATGATGGATAATATCACCCCTTCGGGGTTCAGTAGGCGGATGTTTGGTTTTTTATAATACTATCACCCCTTCGGGGTTAAAAACCGTGGAGCTGCAGTTTTTTATAATACTAATACCCCTTCGGGGTTGCTATTATGAGCCCTAATATTTGCTAAAATTATTCGTATTTAATGATCACCAGCTAAAACTCGCTTTTAATAGTATTGTCTGGCTTGCCGGCCCGGTGGTAATGCCTGTAGGAATACCCCTCATGGCCAAGCCAACCCGCGAAATTTCTGATACTTTAACCGTAAAACCCAATTCTGTAATCGCTTTTATTGAACCGGTCTGGGTTTCATTAAAGCTATTAATGGCTTTGGAACCGGAATTAGGAAACAACTTACTCGTATAGCTGCCGCTCCTGCTCAGAACCGGATGTAATCCAATATCTATAGAAACCCTGGCATTCCTTCCAAAACTAATTCTTTGCATAACGCCAAATGTAATCATGTTGATTTTATAGTTGAAGGTGTCGCCGGTTAATCGGGCATTGTAGTAGCCCGCGCCTGCAGATAGACCGCGTAACTTAGCATTATTGTTCAGAAAATTCATACATTGTATATGAAATACTTCCGCACCTACCCATTGCTTCGGATGATTGGTAATTTTACCATAACTGATGGTCAACTCCATGTTGTCTTTGATTGTGTAAGTTGATTTCTGCGTAATGGAACTTTCCTGTAGTTCCTTTACTGTTTTTGCAGTAGAATAATCATACACTCTAAAATAATTAGCGCCATTTAGTCCTAAATATTCACTGACCGGGTAATCTAACATGCGTTTCCCTTTTTTATACTCCCAATAATCACTGCCAATTTTAATAAGCTTTCTGTTTTTTTCTGCATCAATAATCATCGTATCTCTGAGGGTTGAAGGCAAACTTTTAAAGATGAAAGGAAAAAGCAAATTACCATTGGTATCCATAAAGGTTTGATGACCTCTCCGCGTTACCCGTGCGTAACCATTGTCCTGATAGGGTAAAGCCTCATCAAAATGCCAATAAATAATAACTTTGTCTGTAAACGAATCTTTATAACCCCATTTATTTTCATCACCGGATATTTTAAAGGGTACTAATTTTTTTGTTTGGGCGCAGACGGTTGTCCCAAAAAGCAATAAAACCAGAACCACAAATCCATTGAGTTTTTGCATAAGTTAAAACGAAGATATGGATAAAAAGAGACATAAAACAACAGCGAACCGCCTGCAATTTGTAATTTTGTAAGTGAATGATTATTGAAAAACCATTAACCGCAACTAACCTGAAATCCGCCTTTAATCAACTGATTGAACAACCCATCCAAACCAAGGATGAATTCACCCAATGGCTAAAGGATATTTCAGACTTGGAATCCTCAGTCTCGGAAGACCTCGCCTGGCGCTACATACGCATGACCTGCGATACCACCAATAAAGATTATGAAGCCGCCTACCTGGATTTTGTACAAAATATACAACCCGAACTGGCGCCGTTGGAAGACCAACTGAACCGTAAGGTGGTGGCATCTCCCTTTGCCAAAGAAGCAGAGCAGGATGAAGCTGTCAGGATTTATTTCCGCAGTCTTCGGGGCGCCATAGAATTATACCATGAAGAAAACATACCCCTGCAGGCAGAACTCAGCACGCTGGCACAGGAATACAGCGCTACGCAGGGTGCAATGTCTGTCGATATAGACGGACAAACCTATACCATGCAACAGGCCTCTAATTTCCTTTTGCGCACCGACCGCGCACTCCGTGAAAAAGTATGGAATGCCATGAACGGAAGGCGGATGCAGGACACCGAAAAACTGGAAGACCTGTTCGACACCATGATTGCCAAACGGCAGGAAGTGGCGAATAATGCGGGCTTTGCCAATTTCAGGGATTACATGTTTAAAGCCCTGGGCCGCTATGATTACAACGCAGATGATTGTAAACGTTTTCATGAGGCCATTGCTGCCAAGGTAGTGCCCATGCTGAAAAAACTGGCTGAAAAACGCAAACAGCAACTGGCATTAGATACCCTCAAACCATGGGATCTGGCGGTGGATCCGCTGGGAAGAGAACCCCTGAAACCCTTTGATGGCGGCAATGAATTGCTGAATAAATCCCTTGACTGCCTGAAAAGTGTTGACTCTTTCTTTTCAGACTGCCTGCAGACCATGCAGCAAAAAAACTTACTTGACCTGGAAAGCCGACTGGGCAAGGCCCCCGGTGGTTATAATTATCCACTGGCCGAAACCAACCTGCCTTTTATTTTCATGAATGCCAGTGGCAATTTGCGAGACGTAGAAACCCTGGTGCATGAAGGCGGACACGCCGTTCACAGTTTCTTGATGGCGCCACTCGCCCTGAACGCATTTAAAAACACACCCAGCGAAGTGGCCGAGCTCGCCAGTATGAGCATGGAACTCATCAGCATGAAGGGATGGGATGCCTATTTTGAAAATGCAGAGGATCTGAAACGAGCCCAAACCGAGCAACTGGAAGGCATCATCGGTACTTTGCCTTGGATAGCCCAGGTGGATGCTTTCCAGCACTGGATTTACGAAAATCCAACCCATACCCGCGAAGAAAGAAAAGCCCAATGGCTTTCATTGACTGCCAAATTCGGCTCCGGCCTCACCGACTTCAGTGGATATGAAGACGCCCTTGCCTACAGCTGGCATAAGCAACTACACATATTCGAAGTGCCTTTTTATTACGTAGAATATGGCTTTGCACAACTGGGTGCCATTGGCGTATGGAAAAATTGCATACAAACGCCTGAAAAGGGTTTACAACAATATAAGGACGCGCTAACACTTGGTTACACCCAAAGCATTCCGGCCATTTACGAAACCGCAGGCGTCAAGTTTGATTTTTCCTCCAACTATATCGAACAATTGTTTTCATTTGTAGGACAGGAACTGATGGCCCTTGAATGAAACAACAGCTTAGACCCAACATAATCATACCTTTATCGGTTTTTTTGCTGGCCCGTCTGGCAGCCCATTTCATGGGCATTGAATCTCAATGCTATGGCGGATGGACCGCAGAATGCTGGAGCCGTTGGGACAGCGGTTTATACCTCCAAATTGCCGAGCAGGGCCACAACCTCGTCCCTTGCCCTGACTGGCCCGGTGCATGGTGCGGCAACGCCGGCTGGGCACCCCTTTTTCCATTTTTGATAAAAGTTTGTACTTGGTTTGGTGCAGCACCCGCCCAAAGCGGCTTGTGGCTAAGCCAGATTTTCTTTCTGGGTTTGTTGCTGGTAGCGGCCAAATTGTGGGAGGTGCGTAATTTTTCCGTGCGCAACTGGCTGGGGCTTATTATCGTTGGCTTTGCCCCCGGATCTATTTATTTCCAGGCACTGTTTCCCGTCTCCCTAGTGGTTTTTTTGTTGATGCTGCTGCATTATTACCTGGCAAAAGAATCTTATTTGAAAGCGGGTATTTGCGGCTTTTTGGCCGTTCTTTCCTACAGTGGCGGGGTATTTCTGCTCATCTGCCTTGCCTTGTGGGGTTTGATGCAGTGGATAAAGCATAAAACATTCCCATGGCAGCTGGCGCTAAAAACCGGTGTAGTAACTTTTTTCGGCATGCTGGTGTGGTGGGGCTATGATGCTTATGCGACAGGCCACTGGAACGCCATGTTTCTGATACAACAGAAATATGGACACGGATTGCACAGCCCAATCAAACATTTCGGTATGCACCTGAAAGTGTTATTTGGCCATTCGTGGGGCATGAAAAGTTGGGTGGAAGTGCAGAACCTCATTATCATGACCGGTGTGATTGCAATGGCAGTATGGATTATTCTTCGCCGAAAAATGGATTTCACGGCCTTTCAGGCCTTGTTTATTTTTATTTTTTGGATGTTCCCCTATTCGGTGGGGATGGATGTATCGTTATATCGCGGATGTGCGCTGCTTACACCGGGGTTTGCGATGTTTAAAACGCTGTCTGTCGGATGGCTGTGGGCGATTGCCATTGTATTTCTGGTTTTGTGGTTTCCGATGTCGGTATTGTTTTTCCAAAGCATCATCATTTAATTGCGGCTAAACACTTTTTCGCAACAAACCGTTGCAAAAGGCACGCATAAACCCTATTTTTGCACCCCTGTTGGGAGCAATCCCATAAAGGAGAGATGGCAGAGCGGTCGAATGCGGCGGTCTTGAAAACCGTTGTCTGTAACAGGACCGGGGGTTCGAATCCCTCTCTCTCCGCAAGCCAAAAAGCCCTGAATTTCGGGGCTTTTTTCGTATCCGGAAGTCTGAACGAAGTTCAAGCGGACGGATACGAAAAAAGAACCGCGCGACGAAGGAGCCAGGGCTTTTTGGTTTGAAGCCTCACCCTCTGGGTTCACGAGCAAAGCGAGTAACGGTTTAGTTGATAGTTAAAAGTTGACAGTCTACAGTTGCAAATACCTTTTCCAGTTGAGAGTTGAGAGTCTATAGTTTTTCTGTGCCTGAATAAGGTTGACCGTTTATGTTGACGGCTTGGTTGTCGGTTTTGGCAGTTTTTTTACAATCTCTTATTCTGTTTATTTGGAATTTACCCAATTAAGAGCAGATGCGCTACCTGTCATATCGAAGTAATACGCTTCTGTTCCACATACCCCATCATTTATTCTAACTCTTAAAGATTTACACTTTGAAAATGCCCCCTTTAATCTGCCTTTCTCCCAGATCGTGAAATTAGGTGACAGAATCAGATGATTTTGTAATCCTTTTTTATCATCTTCTGAAAGGTTATCCATTAACACATCTGCTCTTGCGCATGGATTGTCAAACAATAAAAACCTACCCGTATCCATTTCAAAACTAAAATCCACAGTAGGCATATTTTCACAAAATTTTTCTCCTTTATTAAGTGCCCAAAATTCAAACCTCACGTTTTTAAAGGAGTCAACATTACTCTTGCGCAAAACAAGTGTATATAACCTAATACTGCCATTTTCATCTTTACTAAAACAATTAGCATCTTTAATCTTTAAGGCAAATCCATCATCATGGGTGTTCTTTCTCCATTGGCCAAATACAGAAAAATTGAACACAAAGAAAGAAGAGATAAGACAAATTTTAAGTGGTTTCATATCAAGAGCAAATGTAAACTTTTTACATCTAACACCAATAATGTTTGTGATAAACGTCACTTACTCCAAACTCATTGTGATATTAAAACTACATTGCTCTATATTCACATCTTGCCTTATTCGTGGCATTCCAATTACACGATTCAACAAACCCTCATTTGCGTATAGACCTCTTTTCGCAACAAGGACCTTACTGGGAGCATTTTTAATAATTGCTTTCTATAAAAATTATACCTTTTTTTTGCTTTTTATAAAAAGCATTTTGTATATTTGCTTTTTACTATTAGCATATAATGGATTACTTACTGGCCAAATCGAATAAAAAAGTCACCGGCTCGATTGAAAAGATTAAACGGTTGATCTATGATGATATTCAGTGGAAAGAACGATTAATCCTCTTGCTGGGTTATAGGGGAGTCGGAAAAACCACCCTCATGCTTCAGCGTTTAAGGGAATTCGGAAATAAAGGAATTTATTTCAGCATGGATGATTTATTTTTTGAATCCTACCGACTGGTAACCGTGGTGGAGCATTTATACACACTGGGTTTTCGTGCTTTTTTTATTGACGAAGTTCACCGCTATGCATTTTGGTCAAAAGATTTGAAGCAATTGTACGATGACTATGAGGATATTCATCTTGTAGCCACCGGCTCATCTATTCTGGAGGTTTCCAAGGGTCAGGCCGATTTATCCAGGAGATCCGTTGTGTATCAGCTTGAGGGGTTATCATTTCGGGAATATTTGCAATTTGAAAAAAAATTGAAGCTATCGCCCATTGACCTGGAAACCATACTTGACAGACATCACCAAATCTCCGCAGATTTATCGGAACAGTTTTCCCTGAAAAAGGATTTTAACAACTACCTGAAAAATGGCTATTTCCCTTTTTACAAAGAAAACAAATCGGCTTACTATCAAAAACTCTCAGAAACCATCAATCTGGTCATAGACATTGATATTGCGCCCTTTGAGGAATTGAACTACAGTACGGTTCGCACCATGAAAAAACTCCTGTATGTCATTAGTCAATCCGTACCTTTTGCACCGAACATCTCTAAACTTTCTGAGCAGCTTGAAGCACCCCGGAATACCATTTTACGCTTGTTGGATTTATTGCACCAGGCCAAAATAATCAAGCTGTTGCATACAGAGCATGAGAAAATGAGTTATTTAAAAAAACCGGAGAAGATTTTTCTGGAAAACACCAACTTCATGTACCTATTTGCTCAAGAAAAAGTAAATATCGGTTCTGTAAGGGAGACCTTTTTCTTTAATCAATTGGCCAGGAACCACCGGGTTACCGCTGCCAAGTGGGGCGATTTTATGGTGGATGAAAGATACACGTTCGAGGTAGGTGGCTCCAATAAAACCTATAAGCAAATCAAAGGTGTACCTAGCTCCTATCTGGCTCTTGATATTGAAAACGGCACCGGAAATAAAATTCCATTGTGGCTTTTTGGGATGCTCAAATGAAACATTTTTTTAGTTGAGAGTTGACAGTTGACAGTCTACAGTTGGGAATACCTTTATTAGTTGAGAGTTGACAGTCTACAGTTGAAAATACCTTTGCCAGTTAAAAGTTGACAGTCTACAGTTGCAAACACCTTTTACAGTTGAGAGTTGACAGTCTACAGTTGGAAATACCTTTTACAGTTGAGAGTTGAGAGTTGAAAGTTGAGAGTTTAGGGCTACGGGGAATAAGTGGATGGGCGGTAACTAGCTGCTGTTGTAGCGCTATGAGAAGTCTGTTAACTTACTATAAGTCCATTTATTTACACCACTTGTAAAGATAAGCTCCAAGCAATTGTTCAATTTATCCATAAAATTTATTCTACGTAATTTTTTTATGCAAATCTCTTTTGATTTGACCGAGATTTAATATAAATTGGAAGTTAACAGGATGTTAAAATTTATTTTCATCCATACAAATCACCATTAATCTCAATACATCAATGATAAAGTCGATTTACATCCACATGACATTAATAATCCTCATGGGTATGCCATCCATGGCAACGTCATTATTGGGCAATAATCTCTCCATTACAAACCCCTCTTTGCATAGCCAAAATAAAACCCTGGATTATACCATGATTAAGTTCGATGTGAGCTGGGATAATTCATGGAGAGTAAATACCGGCCCATCCAACTGGGATGCCGTTTGGATATTCATAAAATACAGACTGCAGGGCCAAACCACATGGCATCATGCCACCTTGAATTACGTGGATGGATCCGGAAGCGGAGATGGACACACAGAACCGTCGGGCTGCGAAATTGGCAGCAGCGACGACAATGGCAGTGGTGGCGCATTGGGTGTTTTTATCTATTCCTCTGCAGTTTTGTCTCAAAGCACCGTAAACTACAACAATGTAAATCTGCGCTGGAATTATGGGGTGGATGGACTGACAGATACCACCAAAGTGGAAATATGTATTATGGGAATTGAAATGGTGTATGTGCCCCAAGGCAGCTTCTATGCGGGCAGCGGCGGCAGCGAAATAGGCGCATTCTATTCGTCCCCCGCTACCACTGACCCTTACCTGATTGGAAGTGAAAATGATATTACCGTTGGTAGCGGGACAGGGGAATTTAACTACCCAAGCGGGGGTGACAATGTTGGCCCCATTCCGGCAGCATTTCCCAAGGGATACAAGGCCTTTTACTGCATGAAATACGAAATCACCCAAGCGCAATACACCGCATTTCTCAATAAACTGACCTTAACCCAAGCAACGGCAAGAAACCCGGCTTCTGCCACATTCCGTTTTGGCATTTCCGGTACTTTTGCCAATTTCACCACCACCCTGCCCTATGTGGCCTGCAATTTCTTGCAATGGGCCGATGTAGCTGCCTACCTGGACTGGTCCGGACTCAGACCCATGACCGAGCTGGAATTTGAAAAAGCAGCCCGAGGAAACCAAACTACAGTAGCCAACGAATACGCATGGGGCAGCACAAGCACTACAGCACCATTGACCATTAGGAATAATGGACTCAGCAATGAGACCACCTTTAATTCCACTGCCAATGCAAACTATGGCAATGTACCGGGCGTTCAGGGACCGATGAGATCAGGCTGTTTCGGACAAGGTTTTAATACCCGAACGGCAACCGGTGCCGGCTATTACGGCATCATGGAACTTGGCGGTAATTTATATGAAAGAACTGTCACTGTGGGTAATACGGATGGAAGGGATTTTACAGGCCTGCATGGAGACGGAATACTAACAGCAGCCGGTGATGCTAATGTAACAAATTGGCCAGACAACAGCGCTTCAGGTATGGGCTTCAGGGGTGGCAGTTGGATTGAAGCCGCTGTATTAATGCGCACCTCTGATCGATTTTATGCCATCAACGCCAATGGTGACAGAAACGGAGATTATGGAGGCCGTGGTTGTCGTACTGCTCCTTAAATCAAATAAATCATGAAAAAATTAAGCGCAACTCACACACTGCTGCTCACATTGCTTAGCTTGGGTTTTTCTGCACCTAGCATGGGGCAAATCTATAATGTGGGCTCTGATGACGGATTTTCATTTTCCTGTGCAGGTTCGCCTGGCAATGAAATATTCTTACCCGTTTCATCCTACCGATTCGAAGCACACTGTGTCCCCCGGGGCATCCGCATATTTTGGTCATTTCCCGAATCAACAACTGGGCAAATTACCCAACCTGAAAGATCGTTTGACGGCAAAATTTTTTATCCTTGCCACGGGATTGTTCAGCCGCTGCAAAACGGGTTCGAACTTATCGATTATTTACCTGAATACGCAACGCGGTATTACAGACTCAATATTCAAACGCCCAATCAACCGCCCGTATATTCTCGCGTCATTGCCTCGGTTTGCCATCGCAATCAATCCTTGATTTCACCCAATCCGTCCAATGGTATTTTTTCCATTTATTCTGTTGAACCCAATTCCTCAATTTCCATTACGGATGTGGCCGGCAAACAGGTCTTAACAACCACATTGTTAAACCACTCGGAGCGCATTAACGCTTCGCATCTGAGGGCCGGTATTTATAACGTGGAATTCCTTTCAGGAGAAATTCGGCTGCAACAGCGAATTATTATCACCCATTAGCCACTACACCCACTTCATCAGGGAGAAATCCTGCCTATGGGCAAGCAATGGATGTTTCGGAAAAATTCGAAACCCATATTCATACACACCGGGCTTTTGCATCTGTATGACACCCGACCAGGTTCCCTCATCCTCTCCTGACATAACTCCCGCAAGCGGTGTGCATTTGAGCACTGAAAAAGGTTCTGTAGGGGTTTTTCTTTTGCTGATCACCAGCATTTCCACCCCAATATCTTCCAATTTGATTCCATTGAGTTTCAGGGTGATTTTCGGACACATACTTTCGCCCAAGGGCATCGCTTTATTGGCCGTATCGTGCCACTGTGTCTTAATAACACTAAGCCCAGACCATGCCTGCTCCAGCTGTTGCTTCCAGGCCGTAATTTCCTTTAACCCTTTCCTGTCGTTTTGAAGCAGCAATTGCTTGCGCTCATATACAGGGCCATACATTTTTTGCTGATAATCCCATAGCATTCTCCCCGCTTCAAAATGTTGCCTCACTTTGGTAATTCCATTGCGCATCTTGGATACCCATGGCGTTGTATTCCCCTGCAAAACAGCATTCTCATAATCAGGGATTATTTGGCGCTCCAGCATTTCATAAAGCCGGTCAGCGTCCCATTCATCTTCGCTGTTATTCTCTGAAACATGGTGTGCAATAGTCCATCCACAGTCCAGACTTTCTGCCTCTGCCCACCATCCATCATCCATGCTCACATTTAACACCCCATTCATGGCGGCTTTCATTCCGCTGGTCCCGCTGGCCTCCATTCCATCCCGCGGCAGATTGAGCCATACATCCGACCCTTGAACGAGAAATTTGGCAAGTGCCATATCATAATTGACCAAAAAAAATAATTTCCCCCTAAACTCCGGGCTGACAGACAGATTCAACAAATGGCTTATGTCTTCCTGCCCAGCGTAATCATTGGGATGCGCTTTACCGGCAAATAAAAACACAACAGGCACACGGGCATTATTGATGATTTTCAACAGTCTGTCCTGATCGAAGAATAACAATCCAGGTCTTTTGTAGGCCACAAACCTTCTGGCAAAACTGATAATCAGCGCATTTTCATCCAACGTTTGAAACAGGCCTGCATAGCGCTTGTAATAACGATTATCCCCTCTATCAGTGCGATTAAAACGCGTTTTCAACTCCCCAATCAGCCGTTTTTTCAGTACCCTATGTTTTTCCCATATTTCCTCTTCAGCCATGGAAATCACATCGGGAGCATTCCATTCGGGAGCCACCCAGGTGGGCACATGCACACCATTGGTAACATGCCCGATAAACAATTCATCTTCGCTAAATCCTTCCCACAAACCTGAAAACATATGCCTGCTCACCCATTCGTGTTTTTGACTGACTGCATTCATTTGGATAGCGGTATTGGCGGCCAGTAAACTCATTGAAAAATGTTGGCCCGAACGCGCCTGGGCCGGCCAGTTACCCATCTGCATCAATTTGTCCCAGCCAATATTCAGCAAGGGCGCAAAATGGCCCAGATAACTTCTCAGCAATTCTTCACTAAAAATCTCATGCCCGGCCGGGACAGGAGTATGCGTGGTAAAAATGGTGGTGGCTCTCACCCATTCAAGTGCTTCCTCAAAGCTCATATTTTCATCATACATCAGCATTCTGATCCGCTCAAGCGAAGCAAAGGCAACATGCCCCTCATTGTAATGAAAGATATCCGGAGAAAGCGAGAGTGATTGCAGCAATCGCATGCCGCCAATTCCCAGCAACAACTCCTGTTTGAGCCTCAGCTCGCGGTCTCCGCCATACAGCTGTCCCGTTACTTTGCGGTCTTCAGGCCGATTTTCTGCAATATCTGTATCCAGTAAAAATAATTGGGTTCTTCCAACATCGGCCCGCCGCACCTGTGCGTAGAGGGTTCGCCCGGGAAGGGCAACATTCACCCTAAGCCAATTGCCATGTTGGTCAAAAACGGGATGCAGCGGCTGACAGGTAAATTTTTGTGGCTCCAATGCTGCTATCTGCTCCCCATGCAAAGTCACCTCCTGCCGAAAAAACCCGTACCGATACAGCAAACCAACCCCCACCAACGGATATCCCTCATCTGAGGCCTGTTTCAACATATCTCCCGCCAGTATTCCAAGCCCCCCGGAATATTGCTCCAGCCCGGAATATATTCCATACTCAGAGCAGAAATACGCCACTTCCGGCCCAGACTTCTTTGGGCTATTCATGTAGGTCGAAAAATCCTGATAGATCCTATCCAAAATCGATTTAAAATGCTTGTCTTCCACCAGTTCAGACAAGCGTTCTGTACCCAGCTGCTCAAGCATATTCAAGGGATTTTGTCCGGATTGCTCCCACAAAACAGGGTCCATATATCTAAATAATTCCAAAGATTCTGGATGCCAGGTCCACCAGAAATTCTTCATAATTTCCTCCAAAGGCCTGAGGGTTTCAGGCAAGCGGGTTTCAACGAATATTTTACGCCATCGTGGCGCCCCTGCAGGCCCGATGCTTCCTGAAACGGTGAAGGCATGCACGGTGGCTTCATGACTAAAACTGGACTGCCGTGTTTGGGTTTTTTGCAATGCCCGGCCATAGGCCGTTATATAATTTTGCAACAGGTGTTTCCAAAGGGTTTTCCCCGAAAGTGAATGAGCTGAAACCCTGGCCATTTTTATCTGTTCCGTTGTAAATTCAGCAAATTCCGTAACCACAGAAGCAATATCTCGGCTCACCGCTTCCAGATTTTTCTCCCCTCGCACAATAACGGCAGCCCCATGCCCAATGTTGTTTTGCGGCATATTCGCCAGCAAAAAATCGCCAAATCCGGCATTGTCTGTAGTAATGGTGGGTACATGAAAAGCTACACTCTCCTGCGGTGTATAGCCCCATGGCTCATAATAAGACGGGAAAACGGTGAGATCAAAACCAGGCAATAAATCATAGTATGATAGATTGTAAATACCATCTAATCCATTTAGGTAAACCGGGGAATATACTACCTGAACCTTTCCATCCTTGTCCTCCAGTAAACCCGCCTTTTCAATCGCAGAAGCGATAGCATCATGGCCTACATCCATTAAATTATGCGTAATGAGTCTATTGCCTAATAATGGTCCATCAGTGCCATTGAGTATGCTCTGCAAATCTTTACGATACCCCGTATGGCCGGCCGGAATAAAAACAAAAGCCAAAATATCCCTACCCCTATGCCGGTTTTTCAATAATTCAAGCGCCTCAATAAATGCATCTATTCCCTTGTTATGAAACTCATATCGCCCACTCTTAAGCAATAGCAATGTATTGTCGCCAAATGACCGTCCCTTGATGATTGACGCTACATCCAGCAGGCATCGGCGGGCTATCATCCGCTTTTCCTGAAATAAGAAATAATCCGGAACAATTCCTGTATCAAAACCATTGGGGGTAATAATATCGGGGGCTTTCCCCAAAAAAGCCAAACACTCCTTGCCGGTAATTTCACTCACTGTAGTGAAACAATCCGCCATCCGGGCTGCACATTTTTCAAGAGAATGCTTTGCCAGCACATTGAATTTGCGGGCCTCCTGAGCAGGTTCAAATTGTTTCAGATTTTCATACAAAGGCAATCCGTTCCCTGCAACGCTGCGTCCAAGCACCGTAGCATGGGTGGTAAACACGGTGGCGGCTTGTGGCACGTGCTCTTCCAGGTAAAGCAGGCCCACACCTGTCATCCATTCGTGAAAATGGGCAACCATGCGGTCACTGTAAGTTAAATAAAAATGATAAAAGCTCTCAATCACTTTTCCGGCAGCATATCCAAACATGGCGGGTTCGGCATAATCCCAGCCCCCAGTGAGAGAATCGAGCTGAAAGCGGGTCCATAAATGGGCGAAAACTTCATTTTTATGGGCAAAAAATGGGGTGAAATCCACCAATATTACCGGCGGATTACCCGGAATTTTCCATCGGCCGGTGCGCGCATGAATTCCCAGAGAAACAGCATGATTTCTCCAATCTGCAAACAATTCTGTATCTTCCTCAAATTCAGGATGCTCTGAAGTCCCCTTCCAGATATCCGGCCCAATCATAATTAACTTATCCGCCCAAACCTGCATAGCAGCAATGGCCTTGCTACTAATGACCGTGTGTATTCCACCTACCTTATTGCATACTTCCCAGCTTACCTCGAAAATTACATCGGCGGTATATTGATTTTCATCCATCTTCTTATTGGTATTAATCTGTTTGAACCCTGTGCGGTATCGCTTCACGCTGCGCTTTGAATGATCGTTTTGGCCCCTTGGTCAATGAAACAACAGGTTGCAATCGCAATTCAAAATCAGCCAATACATTCATATAATTCACAAACGCCTCATAGGGCGAATCGTAGGGGTTGAAATACTTGTGTACATCACCATCAGCGAAATATTTGGTGCACATATAGTAAAAATGGTCGCTGGTTTGCAATTTTTGCCAATCCCGCTGAATCTGTTCATCTGCGCAACTTTCCACCCGCGACTGAAGCCGATACAGACTTTCAAATGCGTCATCCTGCAAGGGATTCCCCAGCCAGGCACTTAGGTCTCGGGCTTCATCTGCCCACGAAACCGGCTCGGGCATACTGATCCGGTCTACAGGAACCAGTTGCTCCAAAACTTCTGAGGGCGTAATAAACTGGAAATCCGAATTTTGGAAAACGGCCTCCGGCAATGCCTGTAAAAAATCAAAAATGCCGGATTCTGCCCACTGATGTTCCCCGAATGTTTCATAATCCATAAATAAATTCACCAGCGGCTCATCTGCGGGTATGGCATTCAGCCAGTGTACAAACTTTTCAGCGGTTAAGGGTCCTTCATTCCATCCGGGCTGAGAAAAACGAAAAGCAATATCATCACTCAATCGGTAATTCTTAAGCAATAAGCTCAATGCCGGTGCCTCTGAGGCGGCATATACAAAATTAGGACTCCTCCAGCCCAGAATCCGGTCGGCCCCTTCGGCGAGTATACCCTTAAATCCCATTTCGGCAGCATATTTTCCAATGCTATCAGAATAAATCAGCTCTGTATTGCGTAATACCGTCGGCTTTTGATGAAACAGTGAATGAATCATTTCTCCATGTCTTTTTACCTGTTTTTCAAATTCCTGTTGGCTCACCAGCGCACTCAAGGAATGTCCGTAGGTCTCTGCCAGTGCTTCTACCCCCGGTAATGACATTAACTCCTGAAAAACTGACAATGTCTTGGGATGCATTTCCTGAAATTGCTCCAGCACCATCCCTGAAAACGAAAAGGAACACTTAAACCGATTGGGATAGCGGCGAACAAGTTCTTGCAGGAGCTGAGTAGCCGGCAGATAACATTTTTCACTCACCTTTTCCAGAATGGCCTTGTTCTTTTCATTATCGAAATATCCACCTCGACGCCCAATATCAAAATACCGAAACCTGCCCAGTCTGTAAGGTTGGTGAACCTGGAAATACAGACATATAAATCGTTTGTTTTTCATGATATTAATTTTGAATAGGTCGTGAGCACCCTGGAAGCAGCCTTGTTCCATGTTTGCAATTGCGCCTGCTGACGGCCGTTTCGGCTCATCCATCGCCTCAAAGAATGGTGCTGAAGCAATGCAATGATGGCATCAGACATACCATCAACATCCCAGAAATCTGTTTTTAATGCGCTTTTCAGCACCTCTGCTACCCCGGTTTGCCGGGAAATGATGACCGGTACACCCGCCTGCGCCGCTTCCAACGCCGAAATTCCAAATGGCTCTGATACGGAGGGCATCACATATACATGGGAATCTCCAAATAACTGACCAATTTCAGCACCCTGAATAAATCCGGTAAAACTGACCCTTGACGATATTTTCAGGCGTGCCGCCAGGGTTATCATAGACCGCAATTTGTCGCCATGGCCGGCTATCACAAACCGAACATCAGGATTGCTTCTGAGCACTTTGGCTGCAGTATATAAGAAATATTCAGGCCCTTTCTGAAAGGTAACCCTTCCCAGAAAAACCACCACCGGAAAAGTTTTATTAGACTTTACCTCCTTCCTCTCAAATCCCGGCAACACGCCATTGTGTACCACATCTACCTTTTTTTCGTCGATTTGGTATTGTTTTATTGCTATTTTTTTTGTATATTCACTAACTGCAATCACCCGATCTGCCGCCTCCATGCCCATTTTTTCGATTTCCATTACCCGCTCGTCGGGAAATTCCCCGGAACGATCATACTCTGTGGCATGCAAATGAGCCACCATGGGCTTACCTGCGTATGAAGAAGCCGCCATTCCCGCCGGATAGGTAAGCCAGTCATGGGCATGAATGAGATCAAAACGATACCTGGCAGCAATATCAGGTGCCAAAGAGGCATAGCGGAATACCTCATCCATCAGCCGAGTGCCATACAAACCGGTAATGCCACCATCCATGGTTCGCTTACTTGCCGATGCAACTTCATCATCCATATTTACGCTGTCGGCCAGATAGGATTTTTCAGTAGCATAAGGAAACAGGGCGGTATTTACCTGCAAAAGCTGCATTTTACCCTGTTCCATAAAACGGCTGATCTCTTCGGGCAGCTCTGCTTCTGCAGCCCCAATCATGCGCATTGTACCTGCATCTTCTCCTCCAAACAGGCGCGGCAACACAAACAATATTTCAGCACCATGCTCTATCAATCCCTTGCTAAGGCCATAGCAGGCCGTTCCCAGCCCACCGGATATATAGGGTGGAAACTCCCAGCCAAACATCAGCACCCGCATCTGTTAAGCTGTTGCGGTGGCGTGAGTGGAAACTTCACCGAGGGTTTCAGCTGTTCTTTCCGATTTCAGGGTTTCCAGTAGCTGCCGTATTCTGAGTAATTCAGCCACACTCCAGGCCTGAGATACGGCCCCCCTTGGTTCATAGGGCGGATCACCGTCGTATATTTCTGCCACCGTTCCGATACAGTACTCCTTCATGGCCGGTTGCAGGTCGTCCCATATTTTTTGTACCATACTCAAAGCCCGTTTTTCGTGGGTAGCGCAGTAGGCAAAGGCATAATGCCCCAGCAACCATGGCCAAACAGTCCCCTGATGATAAGCCATGTCACGATGTCGCACGTCGCCGCCATAAGTGCCCTTGTAATTCGCGTCACGTGGCTCCAGCGTGCGCAGACCACGCGGGGTAAGCAACTCCTTGCCCACTGCCTCCACAACCGCCTTTTTTATTGATTTTTTGAGCGGAGAATAGGGCAATGAAACCGCAAAAATCTGGTTGGGACGAAGGGAAACATCCGCTGTATTGTTATAATAGCAATCGGCCAGGTAGCCGCGTTGTTCATCCCAAAAAACTTCCTCAAAACTGCCCTCAATGAGCGTGGGCCAGCGACTCCAAGTTTCAATAAAGGCAGTATCTGCAGCGCATCGGGCCGCTTCCAGACAAAAACAAATGGCGTTGTACCACAGCGCATTGATATCCACAGCCATCCCGGAACGGGGCGTAACCGGATATCCATCCACAATGGCGTCCATCCAGGTAAGGGCCTTTCCGGTTTCAGAGGCGGTAAGCAAACCGTTGCTCATGGCGTGAATGCCGTTCAATGTGCCTTTGGCATGGTAGTTTAGTATTTTCTTCAGGGCATCGCCGTAAGTTTTCCATACCTTGCCTGCATCCTGAGTATAAATGGCATATTGTTGCAGGGCCCACACACACCAAAGTGCCGCATCAGACGAATTGTAGGAAGCCCCTGATTTTTTGCCCACATTGGGCAACAACCCATATTTCAGGTCTTTGAGGGTGGTATTGATTACTTCGGTAAAAAGCTTTGGCTGATGCGTGGCCAGGGTTAAACCCGGAAGGGCAATACAGGTATCGCGGCCCCAGCGGCCAAACCAGTGAAAACCGGCCTGAATTTCCTTGCCGCCCCGCACAGTTCTTATGAACTGCCCCGCCGCATGATTCAGCATAGCATCCTCATCTTTAAGCAACTTCAGACCACGGCTGTCCGCTTTATACCTTGAAAGTAAGCGCTCCGAGGATAAGGGTTTGGTGCCGGCAGAAAATACTACGGGCTTGCCAGGCTCCAGCGGTACTTTGAAATAACCTGGGCAGTACAAATCCTCCTCGTAGGCATAGCCCCGTTCCTGCTCGTGGGCAAACTGCATGTGATAGAAGAAATGGGCATGATGTATAAACTCCTGCTTACCCGAAACCTGGCAGTACAGTTTCATGGGGGTATGGTCAATTTCGGTGCAGATTACCAGTTTTTGCATTTCGGTTTTACCCATGAAATCGGGTTCCATGCGCCGCAAATGATGAATGTCGCGAAATGCCATCAAAGGATGAATGCCCAGGTAAACGTCCGGAATATTACTTTCCAGCAATTCATATTTCACCCAAAGGCGGTTTTCTGCCGGCGACAGAAACAGGGTTTTCTTAAACCGCACATGATCCACGCGGTAGGTCCAGCTGATGGCCTCATCCACATCCATCGATTCCAGGTATTGGTACCCAACAGGGTGAATGGCGTCCGGATATTGGTGGGTTGCCAGTTCAAACCGGTCTTCATAGGCAAACAGGGTTTCATCCAATGAAGAAAGCAAAACCTGCATTTGTTCATTCTTATCGGGCAATACCAGCATGCCGTGGTATTTACGGCTGTGGCAGTTGCTGAGTGATGATGAGGCGTACGCGCCATGGGGTGAAGTCCGCAACCATTCGCGGTGCAGGTGAAAATCGTTTTTGTGCAGTTGGGATTGTGTGAAATGCATGGGTTACCTCCGGAAATGCAAAACTGCCCTTGCACCGCCGAATGGCTTATGAGGATTGTGGTTGAGGATGGTGATATAAATCAGGACATTAAAATTAAAAAGGTAAGCAGAACCTCCAATTTGTTTATTTTCATTACGCTGTCTTCTACCAACGATAAATATGGCAATCTTTTTTGATTCATGGAATGGCTGAATGTTTTGTTTGTATTATTTCAAATCCATTGCCACCCAACAATGAATATTATTTCGGCACACATAGGCGTGTTATGTAGAGGCGGACAATTGTCCGCCTCTACATAACACGCCCATTTCCTGGCACAAAGGATTGGCATGAATGCCACCTTGCTTTCTCAATACGTGAGGGGATGAAAAAAACCATCACCCAAACAAACGCTGAAAATCATGAAAGGCATCCACAAAATCGGAAAGGAACTTTCCGAGATACAATTGATTTAAAAGATATTTAATTATTTAGAAAATACTGCAAGGCTGCTTCTGTTAATTCTTTTCGAAGCGACACCACACTCTCCAAACCATTGACATCATGCTCTTTGCCGTTAATTTCTATCTTCTGTTTATTTTGATTAAAAACGATTCGGCAAATTTGCTTTTTCTGATTGTCATCAACTAAAATCAGAAAGCTGTTCTTTTGATCGCGGTAAGAAATCCTATCAGATTTAATTTCCTTACGCTGTAATAAAATGGCTTTTATGGCATGGTACATCTTCAACTCTTCGGCTGTGGTGATGACCATATTGCCATTGCGTTTAGATTCTTCGATGGTGAGTTTCTCGGCAACTTCCCTAAGATTTTGAGAATTAATAAGGCCCTTGATTTTTCCTTTGATTGCATCAGTTAAACGATTACCACCCATTTTCGAATACACAGCTTTAACTAATTCGTCTGAAGGATTTAATAGTTCCTCATAAAATGCGCCTCCAAATCTTCCCATAAAAAAGAACTCAGCGGCCTCTTCCTGTAGTTCTTTAATATTGATAACATCACGCTTAAGCCGGGTAAGATTTTCTACTACTTCGTCATCAATATTCTCCAATGAAATCTCCATAAAAGGCGATGGATGCAATGTTGACTCTTTTGAATTTAAATCTGATGAATACACCTTCCAGTCCATTCCATTGGTAAGAATCGCAATTTTCGCACTGGGCGTATTTATAAAATAATTGTTCAGCTGGCTTGCTTCCTTATCAGTAAGTTTTTTGCCATACTTTTTGCATTCAACGATTATTTCAGGTTTTAATGACGCTTTCTTATTTGAAACAAACAAACCAATATCAGCTCTGTCATTTTTTTCTCCAAAACCGGCAGAAACCTCTGTTACCATATCATCCAGTCTGCTGTAACCTAAAACTTCCAATATTGGCTCAACTAGTGTAAAGCGCGTCTGTGCTTCATTTGCGCAACGCTCTTCAAGCCGTGTAAAATCAATTTTAGACAGTGATTTTCTAACTGCATTTAGCTGTGGTTTACTAATATTAGCCATAATTAATACAAATTAAATCATTAATAGACTTTTTACAAAATTTACTTGAAATTTTCACCGCCATATTTATCCGCTCAATCCATCCCTTGCATACTTTCCAAGATACGTTTTTTGTATCACGTGCTTAACCGCGTAGTAAAGACGCACAATTGTGCGTCTTTACTACGCGGTTAAGCCATCCAGCACATACAGCG
>CAYYXG010000014.1:70620-72851 GCA_964475595.1 uncultured Flavobacteriaceae bacterium | reverse complement strand
GCCGGCGCCAATTACTTCTTTGCCAAATGCTTTATGGTGGGCGGTAACTGGAGCTGGAATGTATTGGACAGACGTGGCAGTACCGATGCCTTGATACCCGCGTTTAATACACCCCGCCACAAGTTCAATGTAACATTTGGTGCTTCGGATATGAAAAAGTCGTTCACATTTTTAGGCAAGGATATTGCAGTAAATAACGTGGGATTCAACATCAATTTTAAGTTTGTGGAAGGGTACCGATTTGAGGGATCACCCCAGTTTACCGGCGATGTCCCCTCCTATTGGATGCTGGACGCACAAATCAACAAAGCAATTCCCAAATGGAAATCCACCCTTAAAATTGGCGCTTCCAACCTCACCAACAACATGGTATTTCAGGTGTATGGTGGCCCCAGAATCGGCAGAATGGCCTACATCAGTCTGACCTTTGAACCGTAAAATTTTCATTAATTTAAAAAAAACAACTACATTCGCAACTAACTAAACCTTTCAAATACATGAAAAAACTATTACTTTCCGCATCCGCCATGCTTTTGGCTGCAGCTTCATTTGCGCAGATTAAGTATGTGGATCCTATCTATCAAGACAGCACTGTTAAGGTTACCAAGAACGTAAACTACGCAACCCATGTATCAATTTTACCGGTACTTTCGGGTGGTAGCCCCGCGCCAGAGGCCCTCACCATGGATGTGTACAGCTCCACAGCTAACACCGACGCCAAAAAGCCGCTGGTCATTTTCCTACACACCGGTAACTTTCTACCTCGCTATGTAAACAACGGTACCACAGGAGCCCGTGATGACAGTGCCACTGTCGCTTTCTGCAGAAAACTCGCTCAGCGGGGTTACGTGGTAGCATCCATGAGCTATCGCCTGGGCTGGAACCCTAGCAGCCCCGATGAAAATGTTCGTCGTGAGACCATCATCAACGCTGCTTACCGCGGTGTTCAGGATCTTGCAGCATGTGTTCGCTACTTCAAAAAAGACGCAAATACCACCAATAATTACGCTATTGATTCAACCAAAATTGCTGTTGGTGGACAAGGCACCGGCGGGTATGTGACTTTGGCCTACGCCACCCTGGACCGTCAGGATGAAATCCGCCTAGAGAAATTCTACAACCTGGATAAAAAACGCTGGATGGTAGAGGATAGCGCCCTGATGGGTGACCGTCTGGGTTTCAGAATCCCCGGAACAGTGGGTGCTGCAGTAATTGAAAACCACAAAGGATATACCTCTGATGTAGCCATTGCCTTCAACATTGGCGGTGCATTGGGTGATAGCAGCTGGTTGGAAAAAGGCAGTCTTCCTATCATCAGCGTGCATGGTGTTCAGGATCCTTTTGCTCCATACAAACTGGGTATCGTAAGTGTACCCGGCACCAACCCCCCGTTAAACGTAATTGATGTGTCCGGAAGCTATGACGTAATGAGCCGCACCAACAAATATGGCAACAATGCTTCCTACAAAGGCAAAGTATACGACGTATACACCATGCAGGCCAACAAAATCAACGATGGTTTGGACGGTTTGTTCCCAATTGCCGGAGCTGCCAATGGTTCAGGACCTTACGAATGGTGGGATACTGCAGCCATTAAAGCATTAGGTATTCCCAATGCTGCCACCGTTATCGCGAATGGCAACGCTTCAAACCCCCTGCACAAAATTTTCGGTAAAACACGTGCCATGCTTTACGTAGACAGTATCATGGGTTATGTAGCTCCCCGCCTGGCCGTGAGCATGGGACTTGAGACTGCTGTAGGCCTGCGCAAAAACGACCTGGCCAGCAATGTGACCGTTGCTCCTAATCCTGCTAAAAATCAGGTAATCATCCATAACAACTGGACCAACCGCAGCCTGGTTAGCGCTGAATTGGTTGACCTCAACGGTCGCAGCGTTCAGAAAATGAACCTGAGCCCAGTGCACAACGTGGTTAACCTGAGCGCTTCAGCCGGTATCTACATGCTCCGCCTTCAGTTCAATGATGGTGTAGGTATGCAGAAACTCGTAATTGAATAATTCAAAACCATAAATCCTATTTTAAAAAGCCGCTGCCTGTGCAGCGGCTTTTTTTATGTCGTAAATCAGCGGGATTTGGTCTGTTTTAAGCAAACATTTATAAGCCGCTGCTTGTTACTGTGTAACTTTGTACCGCATGCTAAAATACTGGATCTGGGGGTTGGTCGTTCTTATGGGTTTTGAAAATTTACAAGCTCAACAAAAATTCACCCT
>CAYYXG010000014.1:0-70520 GCA_964475595.1 uncultured Flavobacteriaceae bacterium | reverse complement strand
GGTTGGTCGTTCTTATGGGTTTTGAAAATTTACAAGCTCAACAAAAATTCACCCTGAGCGGTTACATCAGAGATAGCGCATCTGCGGAGAGCATTACAGGCGCAGTAATTTCACTTCAAAAAAACAATCTGTCCGTAACTACCAATAACTACGGATTTTTTAGCATCACCCTGGAAAATGGAGAATACTCACTATTGACCAAGGCGCCCGGGTATGAGGGATCGGAAATTTCCATCAAGCTTGACACTCATACCGTACTCAACATTAGCTTGTTAAAGCAATCCACCGGTATGGGAGAAGTGAATATCCGTGCCAACCGCAATGACAATGTAAGAAAAATTGACATCAGCACACAGAACATAAACAGCCAGACCATAAAAAAAATTCCGGCGTTTTTGGGTGAGGCCGATGTGATTAAGGCCGTTCAGCTATTGCCCGGGGTTTCGACCGTGGGTGAAGGAGCAACCGGATTCAACGTTAGGGGTGGAGGTATAGATCAGAACCTCGTGTTGATGGATGAAGCCCCGGTTTTTAACTCTGCCCACCTGTTTGGTTTCTTCAGCATTTTCAACCCGGATGGTGTTAAAGATGTTCAGCTCGTTAAAGGTGGCATTCCTGCCCAGTATGGCGGTCGGCTGAGCAGCACACTGGATGTGCGCATGAAGGAGGGTAATAAAAAGCAGTTTCAGGCCAATGGCGGTGTAGGAACCATATTCAGCCGGCTTACTTTGGAAGGTCCTATTGCGAAAAACAAAGCCAGTTTTATGTTGGCAGGAAGAAGAAGCTACATTGATGCGCTGGCCAAACCTTTTTTAAACAAAGAACTTTCAGGAAGTCAGTTTTATTTTTACGATTTAACCGCCAAGGTTAATTACAGCCGGGGCCGTGACCACTACTACATAAGCAGCTATTTCGGCGATGATGCATTCAGTGCGCCCAATGCATTTGGCGTTAAATGGGGCAATAGCACCGTAACCGCCAGATGGAACCACGTTTTCAATAAAAAGCTGTTTTCTAATTTTACCTATTATTACAGCCGTTACCGCTACAACATTGAATTTAAAAACCGCGATTTAACCTTCAACTGGAAAAGCTTTATCATCAACAACAGCGCTAAGGTGGATTTTAATTATTATATCACACCCAAACACCAGCTTACCTTTGGATCACAATCAACCATTTATGAATTCAAACCGGGTTCCGCAGTGGCCAGCAGCAACAACGGTAATTTTAATTTTAGTTTGCCCGATAAATACGCATTGGAAAACGCCGTTTACCTGGGTGATGAATACAACTCAACCGGTAAGTTCAGCTACCGCGTGGGACTTCGGGTTAGCAGCTGGCAATACCTGGGCAAAGGAAAGGCCTATTATTTCCGAGATGTCTCAGGACCTAACGGCAGAAAAATTTTGGACAATACCCGCGATTTTGCCTCCGGTGAGACCATAGCATCCTACATCAATCCTGAACCCCGATTTGGCTTTAAATACCAGCTAAACAACTCGTCCAGTATCAAAGGTGGTTATAACCGCATGGTCCAAAACCTGCACCTGATCAGCAATACCTCCGCCAGCGTTCCATTTGATGTATGGCAACCCACCACCAATAACATCAAACCTGAAAAAGCCGACCAATATACCATTGGCTATTTTCGAAATTTTGGGCCCTCAGGAAATGATTTTGAGGCCTCTTTTGAAACCTACTATAAAAGTCTTCAAAATCAGGTGGATTATGTGGATGGAGCCGATTTGCTGCTGAACGAACTGTTGGAAGGCGAATTGCTGAATGGCATCGGAAGGGCCTATGGAGCTGAGTTTTATGTGCGCAAATCATCCGGAAACCTCACCGGCTGGATTTCTTACACCCTAAGCCGCAGTGAAAGACAGGTGAATGGTATCAATAACAATGAATGGTTTCCGGTGCGTTTTGATCGCCTGCACAACCTGTATGTGGTTTTGCAATATAAAATTTCAGATAAATGGGATGCCTCCGCAAACTTTGTGTTTAGTTCAGGAACCCCTACTACCTTTTATTCCAACCAATACAACATTCAGGGCTACATTGTACCCGATATTGGTTCCAATGCCCGCAATAATGTTCGCAACCCGGATTACCACCGTCTGGATCTGAGTGCTACCTACACCAAACGGAAAACTAAGAAATGGGAGAAAAGCTGGGTGTTTAGCGTATACAACGCCTACAACCGAAGAAATCCTTTCTCTATCTATTTTGCAACCAATTATCAGGCACAAAATATCAATCAGGCCATACGATATAGTGTGATTGGCAGTTTTGTACCGGCCGTTTCTTATAATTTTAAATGGAATTGAACATGAGAAAATTGCCACTGTTTTTTTTAACTACTTTATTTTTGATCGTATTTGCGTCTTGCGAAGATCCCATCGATGTACGCGTAGATTCAGGCGAACCCAAACTGGTAATAGATGCGTTCGTCAATGACCTGCATGAACCCCAGCGCATCCGTCTCACCCAAAGTATTCCGTATTTCAACGCTCCGGGCTCGGAACCGCCCGTCAGCGGAGCCACAGTCGTGCTGATAGACACCTCAAACACCCGTTTGTTTCTGTTTGCCGATAGCGGAAATGGCAACTATGTATGGAATCCCAACCCTGCCTTGGGCGATACCCTTACCGTAGGAAAGACCTATGCGTTGGTGGTCATTGAAGGAATGGATACCCTGATTGGCTTTTCAACCTTGAATCCCACAGCAAAAATTGATAGTTTGTTTATTGTGAACGAAACCGGCGATAATCCCGGATTTACGCCCGGAAAATATGTAGAACTGGCTGCCAATGATTTGCCGGGCACGGGCAATGTATACTGGATTAAAACCTGGTATAATGACACGTTCAGAAATGGCATTTTTGATATGAACCTGGCGTATGACCAGGCAGGAAGCCCCAACTCTGCTCAGGATGGGGGCCTTTTTATATGGCCTATTCGCTATGGGGCCATAAATGATTTTTCTAAACCTTACCGGGCGGGAGACAAAGTAAGGGTAGAAATTCATAGTCTTTCCCCGGAAACCTATTACTGGCTTAACCTCATTCGAAATGAAAACCAGAATGGCGGCCTGTTCGCCACACCTCCAAGCAACATAGGAACCAATATGTTTCCCTTCAACCCTGCTAAAAAACGAGGGCTTGCAGGATTTTTCTGCGTGAGTGCGGTCAGCCGACGTGTGATCGTGGTGAATTAATTTGGAAATATCACTTTTTTTTGCTATATTCGTTCTTTACGCTTGAATGAATAGCACCCGAAAACACCTGCCCGAATGGGTTAATGAGGGCATCATTACACAAGCGCAGGAAAAGCAAATTCTGGCTTGGATGGATGCGAGGCAAGGTAAAATGCCGGGCCTGATTTTCTGGATATCTTTACTTTCCGGAATTTTGGTGGGATTGGGGTTGCTGCTAATCATCGCCCACAACTGGGATAATCTGCCCCATTTCGTGCGGCTCACATTGTCGCTTGTGCCTGCCTTAGCAGGTACCGCCTTGATGTTGTTTGCGGCGCTTAAAAGGAACCACAGTCTCATTTGGATGGAACTGGCTTCGCTGGCACAAATGATAGGTCTGGGTGCTTCCATCTCCCTGATTTCGCAGGTTTATCATGTTTCCGGCTCCATGGAATCCTTTTTGTTTTCATGGCTGCTGGTCTTTACGCCCACGCAAATTATACTTTCAGGCCGCTTCTCGCTATTGCTATATACCATTCTGGCAACCTGGTTTGTAACCACATCCGGATTTAACAGCAGTCCCGATGTACATCCCATGCATATACTATGGATGTTGGGCTGTATTGCGGTATCTGCTAAAAACCTGTACCAAAAGGGAAACGCCATGATTTTTTTAAGGGTATACAGCTGGTTTTTACCACCCTTGTTTGCCTGGGGAATGGGTACCCTGGGCTATCATGCCAAAAACATCGAGTTGCTATTTTTGGTTTATACAGGTTTTGTTTTTTTATTGATAATACTTGGAGAATGGCTGAGATTTTATCAGGAGCGATTCGACTTTAATGGCTTGCGATTTTGGGGCCGAATGGGCCTATTTGTCATCTTCAGTATGTTCAGTTATCGCTTCTTCTGGGATCATATTATACACGAAGAACTATTTCAAAAATCAAACTTTGTGGGCGATAAACTCCTGTGGATTGGATTGGCTTCTATCGCTGCCGGCATATTGATGATCGCACGCAAAAAATTCATGGATGCTTTGTCAGATATCAAACCTGATGTGGCTGCCGTTATCATTTACACAGTGGCACTTTTTGTGTTGGGCAAATTCGCTCCACTAGCAGGCATGATACTCACCAACCTGATGATGCTGGTTCTGGGCATTTATTATTTGCAAAAAGGGGTGAAAAGACAATCCCTGCTGTGGCTAAATTATGGGCTACTATGGTTATTTTTACTACTCATTTACCGCTTCAGCGATGTCAATCAGGGATACCTTGCACGCGGTCTGTTCTTTATTGGGCTGGGAATTCTGTTATTCTTCATCAACATATTTGTGATTGGCAAAAAAGGAAAGGAACAAAAAGATGTGGGCTAGACGCTTACTGTGGTCGGTAGCCACAATTCAGTTATTCATTCTCACATGGATGTTACTGAACCTGGAAACCACGCGTAACAATGGCACCGTTTTCCGCCTGGAACTTAAAGCGTATGATCCCTATGATATGTTTAGAGGAAACTACCTGGCACTGGGTTTTACGGAGGACCGTGTAAAAGCACCTAAAATGGCGCTGCAGTGGAATGAAAAGTTCTATGTAAAACTAATCACCGACAGAAAAACCGGATTTGCAAGACCCGTGGAGGTATCCCGCACATTTCCGGGTGGAGATAACTGGGTGCAAGTGCGCAATTCAGGTGGATCAGTAAGGGATGAAGCAGACACCATGCTGTTATTTTCTTTTATACAGGACCGTTATTTTATGAATGAAGAAGGGGTGAAAAAAGCAGAACTAGCGCTGCGCAAAGCCACCGCAGACAGCAACCGCAGTTGCTGGGCAGAAATGCGCGTTAAAAATGGCATCACCATCTTAACCGATGTGAAAATTGACGGTAAATCCCTGAAAGATTACGCAGAATAAATACACACAATCATCTTATTACAAAATCACGGCTATACATAATGTAGATATTTACAGTATCATTTTAAAAAATGAAATACCTGCATATTTAATCTAAAATAGTGCTTTTCCCATACGCAATCAATGGCCATTCATACGGCATATTGTATTATTTACAATAACACGATGCTATGACCAGCCTCACATGATTCTTGGCTTACTTAATGTTAACAAAACATCAAAATTGATACCTTTGTATTTAATTTGCATTGTTTTTGGGCAAAAACCCAAAACCTGACTGATACATGAAATTAATTATTCCCATGGCCGGCATGGGCAAACGCATGCGGCCCCATACACTTACCGTACCTAAACCGCTGCTTCCCGTAGCAGGCAAACCCATCGTTCACTGGCTCATTGAAGATATTGCAGCTGTCTGTGATCAACCCATAGACGAAATTGCTTTTGTGATTGGCGATTTTGGAACCGAAACCGAAAAACATCTTCTGCAGATAGCGGAAAGTGTTGGCGCGAAAGGCAGAATTTGCTATCAGCACGACCCGCTGGGCACAGCCCATGCCATTTTGTGTGCCAAAGAAAGTCTCCAAGGTGAAGTCATTGTGGCCTTTGCAGATACCCTTTTCAGGGCAAAATTTCACCTCGATACCAACCCCGATGGGGTAATCTGGGTGCACAGGGTAGACAATCCATCCAGCTTTGGCGTGGTAAAACTCGATAACGAAAACTATATCACCGATTTCGTAGAAAAACCGGCTGAGTTTGTCTCTGACATGGCCATCATCGGCATCTACTATTTCAAGAGTGGTGAGACATTGCACACCGAACTGCAATATCTGATTGATAACAACATCCGAGAAAAAGGCGAATATCAGCTGACCAATGCACTGGAAAACATGAAAAACAAAGGCATGCGATTCAAGCCCGGTGCGGTGGATGAATGGTGGGATTGCGGCAACAAAGACGCCACCGTAAATACCAATAAGCGTCTGCTGGAAACCCGCCGTGAACTGTTTCACATTGCCCCTGAAAGGTATAACGGAGGAACTCAAATTATTCAGCCCTGTTTCATTGGAGAAAACGTGGAACTGAAAGGTTGTACGATTGGACCTTATGTAAGCATTGGAGACCATTCAAAACTCGAAAATTGCGTGGTTTCCAATAGCATCATTCAAAACAACAGTCAAATCAGCAACCTAAACTTCACCAACAGCATGATCGGCAACCACGTGACCCTAAACGGCGAAAGTTGCGAGCTCAGCATTGGCGATTATTCCACACAGTCATGATTCGACTCGGCAGTTATTTGCTGCCGTTGCTTTGGCTGGCATGGGGATGCGGAACCCGAAAACCAATTCCCGATGCATCATCCAAAGCCATAGATACCAGCGCAGTTAGGGAATTGTATTATGCCGCCGAAGTACAATACGTGCAGGAAAATTGGAAACTGGCAGACTCTCTCTTCAAAAGATACATTCAAAGCGGACTCCCCTCAGGCCCTGCCTACCATCGGTTAGCATGTATCGCCGTAAAAACAGGCAAAACAGATTATGCATTCGACTGGAATTTAAAGGCTATAAAAACCGATAGTACTGTAGAGGATTGGCTTTGGCTGCAAGCAAGTTTGTTCCAAAAAAAGGGGGATTATAAAAATGCCGGTGATATTTATGCCCGATATACTCTGAAACACCCCCGCTCCTGGACCTGCTTTTCAGATGCTGCAAAATACTATTCCCTAGGCGGGGAATGGTCAGACGTGCTCAACCTGTGCCAACGATGGGAACAGCAATTTGGGCTCTTAGAACCCATTGTGGAATATAAATCTCAGGCCCTGAATATGATGGATGAACCGGTGAAAGCAGCAGAACAATGGGCCGCCTTGAGCAGAAAATACCCGGATCGCAGAAATTATATTTTCAAACAGGTTAGTACTTTGACAGAAGGTAACCAAACCGAAGCAGCAGCCCGACTGCTTGATAGCATGATCTCTAAAGACCCGGAAAACCCCGAATTACAGATATTGCTCTGCAAAACAAGGGGTAGTGGCCTTGATACTGAACTGCCCGCATACCTTTTGCAAATTGCAAAATCCAATAAACTTTCTTTCGATACCAAATGGGAATGTCTTGAAAACTATAACCATCCACGTCACCCCTCCTATGATTCCAGTGAATGGTTGTGGCGTAGTCTTCATGAAACACACCCCGATGAACTTACCCCCTTAAACGCCCTGGGATTATGGTGTCTCTTTCATGGGAAACATGCCGAAGCAGCAGAATTTCTCAAGGCACGTCTTCAGGATGGTGAGCAAAATCTCATGCTCTGGCAACAATATATCACCGCGCTCTCTTATGGTTGCGAAACCTTGAAGGCGGTTTCACAATCAGATTCTATTACAGAGTTATATCCCTTAATTCCCGCCGGATATCGAATGAAAGCCATTGCCGCTTATATCCACAACAATTTGGATGAAGCGCTGCTTTTTTGTATTCAGGGAGAGAATTTCACTGAGGATGATTTGGCCCTATCAGCACTAAAATCCTATATAACCCTGCAGATTGGGATTCCCACCGAAAAACCCGATCTTGGCTATTTATTAGTAGATTCATCCATCAATACCGATGCGTTAATGGTGAATGTGGAATGGGCTTTAACCCAAAATAACTCCACTGAAGCAACCACCTTACTCAATAATCTGTTCGGCAATCCTAAAATCTTAAAAGAAATACGCTACAGCGGGTATAATACGGGAGATTGCTGGTCGTTTTTTCAGTGTGTGCTACAACAAGCCCGACTCGCCAAAATCACCCGTCAAAACCCGGAAACAGCCATTGCTTTACTAACTAAGTACTTACCGGAAAACGCTTTGGCACTGGAATTGATGGGAGATTTGTATGACACGGACACCCAAAAAGCCCTGAAATGTTATGAAAAAGCACTGCTTTGTTCCTCCTTTCCCAATAAAAACTCGGTAATTCAAAAAATAAACATCCTTAAAAAACGTTAATCATCCATTGAGAAATCTTATCGTTTTACTTGCCATTCTGGCTTCAACCATCGCTTGTAAATCAAAAAAACATGCCTTTACAGATGCTCCTGTGCGCTTAGGAACACTAAATGCTGATACCATCACAGTGCTGAAAGGCGACAATATTAACCGAAAAAGCTGGTCCCATTTCTCAGATAAACTCAGCATTGATTACACATCCGACGATGGTCAGGAAATGAGCGGTACCCTAAGCTTGCGCATGCGCAACGACAGCATACTCTGGTTTTCCGTTTCGGTTGCCTTCGGCATACAGGTTGCCAAAGGCATTATCACCCAAGACAGTGTGCTGGTGCTGGACTTGTATCATAAAGAATATATGCGACTGGGTATTAACGATCTTTCTTCAATGCTGGGAGCCTCCGTTTCACTCAGGGAGCTCCAAAATCTGATCGTCTCTAACCCCATTTTCGACACCCTGTTTTATCGTAAAGACACCCCTACCGGTGCTTGGTTTTCGGCAAACCCTCCTGTTACCAATCTCCTATTCACCAATAGCAATGGCAATATTGACAGTTCTGTGATTGCAGATACCGAAAAAAACAGACAAATTAAGGTGGTTTATGAGGGCGAACAACGTTCCGGAGCTTTCTCTGTGCCAAGCCAGATGCGCCTTACCGCTTTTGGTGACAAAAATACTGTACGCTTGCAGGCATCGTTCACAAAGCCAAGCGATGCTGCAATACCTTCGTACCCATTCAGCATTCCTCCGGGCTACACCCCAAAAAAGTAAATATGTTGCGCCTCGCCTGCATAGGGTTTTTATCGCTGCTAATTCCCTTTTCAGGATTAGCCCAATCCCGACGGGAACTGGAAAAAAAACGCAAAAAAGTTCAGCAAGAAATACAATATACGAGGGGTATTCTACAAAAAACAAGCGCAGAAAAAAGTGCCACACTCCATAAAATAGGAGCTCTCAACCGTATTATCGATCAACAAGCAGAGGTTATTAAGGACCTAAATACAGAACTTTCAGAGGCAGATAACGAAATCAGCAAACAAACTGAAACGCTGGAACAACTAAAAGAATCCTATCAGTCAGAGCAGCTCAAACTTCGAAAAACAATACTCAAGGCATATAAAGGCAGAAAATCAGCAAACCGCCTGGCTTTTGTTTTTGCAGCAGCCTCCTTCCGGCAAGCCGTGCGTAGAATGTACTACTTGAGCAGCCTTTCTGACTACCGCAACCAGCAGATTGGTCTATTGCAATCCAAAGCAGCAGAAGTAAAAAACGGACTGGAAACACTGGAAGAAATTCGGCAGGAAAAAAACGGGATACTACTGGCCGAAAAACAAGAAAAACAGCAGCTGGAAACTGATAAACAGCAAAAAACTAAACTGGTGCAGTCTTTAGCAGGGAAAGAAGCTGAACTCCGAAAAAAAATTAAACAGAACGAAAAGGCCATAGCGAAACTCAATTCTGCCATATCTGCTATGATTGCCCGTGAAATTGCTGCAGCTAAAAAACGCGCCAGAGAGCAAGCAAAAAGGGATAATGCAAATGTAGCTTCGGCTGCTCGTAAGTCTACAGGGGGCAGTGTAGCTAAATCGGCAGGCGCAATACTACTCACTCCCGAAGCCAGATTGATCAGTGATAATTTTGAATCCGGAAAAGGTAGTCTGCCGTGGCCCGTTGAAAGAGGTTACATTTCACAATATTTTGGAGTCCATGCCCACCCTGACCTTGCCGGTATTACCCTGGTGAATAATGGTGTGGATATTACTACTGCCGGTGGCAGCAAAGCAAGGGCTGTATTCAAGGGCACGGTTTCTGCCATCTTGGAAATACCCGGACAAGAAAAAGCCGTATTGCTCAATCATGGGGAATATTATACGGTATACAGCCGCCTGAGTCAGGTATACGTGAGTAGGGGCCAACAGGTGGAAGCCAAACAGGTGCTGGGAACCGTATGGACCGATGATGAATCCAAAACCATTCTACAGTTTCAACTTTGGCAAGGCCAATCAAAGTTAAACCCAGCCGGCTGGCTTACTTCTCGCTAATCAGTCTTATATTTGTATATGATGAAAGTGGCCGTAGCAGGTGCAGGCGTGATGGGAGCCGGAATTGCCCTAAGTAGCATTCAGGCAGGTTATACAACCCTGTTGTTTGATGTCAATGAAGCCGCACTCCTGAAAGGGAAATCCTATATCCAAAAAGAGCTCGAAAAGGCAGTTGCAAAAGGAAAATTAACCGGCGACAAAGCCCAATCCGCACTTCAGCTACTCACTCCCGTTACAGAGGTTACGGCACTGCACGCGGACATCATCATAGAAGCAGTTCTGGAAAATCTGGAAATAAAACAAACGCTTTTTCAGCAACTGGAAGCCATCAATCCTTCAGATACCATTCTCGCTACCAACACCAGCTCTATTCCTATCACCCAGATTGCACGGGGACTTCAACATCCGGAACGTGTAGTGGGTGTGCATTTCTTTAACCCGGCACATATCATGAAACTGGTTGAGATTATTTCAGGCGCAGAAACACACTGTGACATAGCTAAAAAGGCCTTTGATTGGGCAGAGTCATTGGGTAAAACTGCCGTATATGCAGCAGATGCACCGGGTTTCATTGTGAACAGGGTAGCACGACATTACTACGTAGAAGGATTGAAAATACTGGAAGAGCAGGTAGCGCCACTGGAAAGTATAGACAGACTTTGCGAGGCCTCGGGTTTTAAAATGGGACCGTTCCGGCTCATGGACCTTATTGGAGTAGACACCAACTACGCTGTCACCGGCTCTATGTTTAATCTTTTTGGACAAGATGCCAAATTCAGACCCAGCCGCATACAAAAACAAAAAGTTGATGCAGGCCACCATGGCAGAAAGTCCGGTCAGGGTTTTTATCGATATGAGGAATAGGTTTTTTCTATCAGCATGCATGCTGTTGTTACTGGGTAATTGCCGCAATAACAATGCTACAGAAGCCATACCCACCGGCCCGGTCAACGTCACCCTCGATTTGAATCTGCTGGATTACCAACACCTAATAGTTCCCGGAAGTTTTACCTATGCCGATGGTGGGGTAAAAGGAGTGCTTATCATCCATGATTATGACGATACCTGGCATGCATTTGAAAGAACCTGCGCCTGGCAGCCACTCAATTCCTGCTCCCGCATTTGGGTAGATACGCAGGCCATCCAGCTACGTTGCGGAACACCCCGCCCCGGCAAATTTGAAACATGCTGCGAAAGCCGCTACATGTTCAATGGCTTGCCTGTAAAAGGACCTGCAGCAGGTTCTTTAGCGCGATACAACATTAGTAGAACCGGAAATTTACTTTTCGTTTACAATTGATTCATGCCCTTGCCGGGCATTTGAAAATCAGCGAACAAGGCCTTTATTTTTGACACTGCTGTGACAAAATGAAATATTTTGCTGACATTAAATTTTTTTAAAAAACTTTTTTTTTACATGAAGTTCCTATATTTGTTGCCTGATAACCCCGTTTAAAAAGTAAAAAATAAGCTTATGATGCAAAAATACCTGGGACGATTACTAAGCACAGCGCTGGCTTTCACAACCTTCACAGTTGCGCAGGCACAGACTGCAGATGCCCCAATGAGTGTTGAAGCCAACTTTGGCTTGAGAGAATATTTAGGTGACCAGGGTTCTTCCCTGTTCTTCGCCAAAAAACCCGACTACCAGGGTGCCGGTATCAACTTCGGCTATTACCTGAACCCTATGTTCGACGGTGTTGTAAATTTTACTGCCGGTGATGTGGGTTTCAAAAGGGTGGTTGACTGGCAAACTGAACCTTGGAAGTATCAGTCCTTCAGAGCCAACACCATGGACCTTACCCTGGGTGCTCGATTTAAGTTAAATTCATTCTTCAACGAAGAATCCAAAATTATTCCCTACGTGTATGGTGGTTTTGGAGGTTATTATGTTCACAGCCAGGTGCGCTGGGGCAATCAAAACGAAATCCAGAATGCTATCACGGAAATGGGAGCCTCTGTTCAAGGTGGTCTGGGCGTATCTTTCAACGTAAGTGATCGCATCGGAGTTCGTTGGTCATGGACCGCTACTTATACCATGAACGATCGTTGGGATGGTGCCAATCAGCCAGGTGACGCAGACCCTTCAATGCCCTTGGTAAACAAACTTTGGAAAACCAACGATATGTGGGGTTACAATGCCATCGGCATTACCCTTGCATTGGGTGAAAGCAAAGGCCCAAGCAGGTGCAAGGATAAAGATGAAGATGGTGTTTGTGACAAATACGACCTCTGTAAAAACACGCCTGAAAAATACCGCAAATATGTTGACAGCGTGGGTTGCCCTGCAGATCGTGACCAAGATTCAGTTTATGATGCAGATGACGCCTGCCCGGATGTAAAAGGCCTGAAAAAATTTGCCGGTTGCCCCGATACTGACGGTGACGGTATTGAAGATAGTAAAGACAAATGTCCTAAGGATGCGGGAAGTCCCGAGAGCGGCGGCTGCCCTGACACTGACGGTGATGGTGTACTCGATAAAGACGACAAATGCCCCACCGTGGCCGGTATCCTCGCCCTCAATGGCTGCCCTGACCGCGATGGAGACGGCGTAGAGGATGGTTCTGATAAATGTCCCGATGTGGCCGGTAGCATAGCCGGTGAAGGTTGCCCCGATACCGATGGTGACGGAATATTCGATCACTTGGACAAGTGTCCAACCAAGCCCGGTATCGCTGCCAATAAGGGTTGTCCTGAAATCAAGGTGGAAACCAAGAGAGCCATCGAACAGGCAGCGAAAAATATTTTCTTCGAAACCAGCAAAGATATCCTGAAGAGAGAATCTTATGACGACATTGACCGTCTGGTGAAAATTCTGAAGGAATATGCTGAAGCTTCTGTAACCATCGAGGGGCACACAGATTCTGACGGTGATCCTGCCAAAAACCTGGACCTCTCTCAGCGCCGTGCCGATGCAGTTGTTGTGTACATGTTAGGCAAAGGAATTTCGCCTGAGCGCATGAAAGCAGTAGGTTTTGGTGACACCCGTCCTAAGGTTCCCAACACCAGTGTGGTTAATAAAGCCACCAACCGTCGCGTAGAAATTGTTGTAACCTACTAAAACTGAACTATATCATGGAAAGGCCACCCGAAAGGTGGCCTTTCTTATTTTTGGTGCAATGGAAGCACTAAAATTCTATCTGCGGCTTAGCGATTCGGTCATGGAAACCTGTAAATCATGGATTGGCAAAGAAATACTCAGTATCTCCGCCGCTCAGATGCAAAAAGACTGGACTGCAAAAGAAATGTTCCTTTCATCTGAACTGGGACTGATACTTCATCCATTGGGACAGCCCATAAAGGTTTGGCAGGAAGAAATAGCAATGGAAGACGTGCCCATTAGCTTTGCCCTGAGAATTGACAACGAGCCACCCAAACACCACGCGGCGGTTTTTCAATTTAACAAACCCTTCGTGATACGAAAGATAGAAATCTGGGCAGAAAAAACAAGGGATAGCAGCGGTGTGCGTGACAAAACTCAGTTAACAGAAAATACCCTCGTCTTTATCGCTGAGAACGGAGAAAGATGGATGTTACTGCCCAATCATCCTGGCCCCGGATTTTTACTGGCATGGGGCGAAAAAGAAATGAACCGAATCCTGCATTCCGGCTGGTATGTGCTGAAGCATATTCTGGATTAGCTACCTTTGTTCCATTGTGAGGGCTTTACTTCAGGTTTTTTTAATCCCCTTAGGTTTCATTTACGCGTTAGCCGCCTGGTTTCGCAGGCAGTATTTTCAGCGCCTTCATAAACGAAAAAGGAGTACCCTATTTTCTATTGCTGTTGGAAATTTGGCCGTAGGAGGCACTGGAAAAACCCCAATGGCACTCTACCTTGCCCAACACACCAAAAACGCAACAGCCATGCTCTCAAGGGGCTATAAACGCAAAACCAAAGGTTTCAGGGAGGTGCAGTTAACCGATGATGCTGCTTTGTGCGGTGATGAGCCCCTTGAAATGAAAATTGCGAATCCGAATTTGCCCGTATTCGTTTGTGAAAAACGCCTCGAAGGCATTGCATCCATAAAAAAGCTGCTTCCTCAAACTGAAACGGTTATTCTGGATGACGCCTTTCAGCACGTACCACTGCTCGCCAATAAATATGTGCTACTTACCGATTTTAATTTACCCTTTTACAAGGATTGGCCTATGCCTGCAGGAAGATTGCGAGAATTCGCCTGCACGGCATCTCAGGCGGATGTTATTGTGGTTACCAAATGCCCAATTGATTTGCAGGAGACCGAAGCAGATATAATATGCAGACGCCTAGAAAAATATGATAAACCTGTGTTTTTCTGCCATTATATAAACGCTGATCCGGAAAATAATCTCGGAAACAAATGCCCCTCAGACGCCCACATAATGGTTGTTTCGGGTTTGGCAAATAATGAAGTATTTCAGCATTGGGTGAAGCAACGCTCCCATGTAATTGACTGCAAGGGTTATCCTGACCATTACCTTTTTAGTGATGGTGATTACAAGCAATGGCAAAAGTTCTTGTCTGAGTCTCAAACCAACGCAATTGTCACTACCCGCAAGGATTTTGCAAGAATGCAAGGTTTACCGGATGACATGAAAAGACGAATTTTTATGACATTTACCACCCCAAAATTTCTTTTTCAACAGGAAGATGCGTTTCTTCGCATATTATTTAATTAATTTTATTTGTTGAGTTATGAATCATCTATTTTTTCGTTTTGCGTTTGTTTTACTATTCACTCTGCCTTTGTTTCATTCCTGCACCACTGATGAAAATGTGGTCTTAAACACTTTTGAAAAAACCGATGCCGGCGGCTGGCAATGGAAGCAAGGCAAAAAGTTTACTTTTACCGTTGAAGATTCCACTTATTACTATTCATTGATTTGCGGTCTGAGAATTCAAACCGGTTACAGCTACTCCAACATATGGATGGTCTACAAACTGGATGGGCCGGTTGGTTCCCAAAAAAATCAGTTTGAGATAGTCCTTTCAGATAATACCGGGAAATGGCTTGGCAAAGGCCAGGGCAATCTGATCAGCTACGAAAAACCCTTTGTGAGCGGATTGAAACTTAAACCGGGGCAATACACCGTAGAACTCGCACAGAATATGCGCGATGAAAAACTCTCCGGGGTAAGCGATGTAGGGCTCAAGGTGGTAAAAACCGGTAAAATCTATTAAACCATGCTGGTAAAATTATTTGCGAGCGCCGTTCACGGTGTGAACGCTACGCCTATTACAGTAGAGGTAAACGCAACTACCGGGGCCGAATTTAAAACATTTGTCATCGGGCTACCGGACAATGCCGTTAAAGAAAGCCTGTTCAGGACAGATGCAGCCATTAAAAACAGCGGTTTTGAACCCATCCGGCAGCGCGTAGTGGTGAACATGGCACCGGCAGACCTGCGAAAGGAAGGCAGTGCATACGATTTGCCCATTGCCATCGGGATGTTGGCCGCTACCTATCAGCTTTCTGACCACTCACTCAGTCACTACATCCTCATGGGCGAACTGGGCCTGGATGGTGGAATTTTACCCATCCGCGGAGCATTGCCCATCGCCATACAGGCCATGAAGGACGGTTTCAAAGGCTTGATTCTGCCGGAACAAAATGCCCGGGAAGCCGCCATAGTCAAAGACCTTGAAGTATACGGTGTTAAAAACCTGAAGGAAGTAGCCGATTTTCTGTCCGGTAAAACCCAACTCACACGGGCTTTTGCCGACCCTCGCAGCGAATTTGAGGAGGCACAGCAACAGTACGATGTGGACTTTTGCGATGTTCAGGGACAGGAAAACATCAAACGGGCCATGGAAATTGCCGCTGCCGGCGGACACAACATCATACTCATCGGCCCTCCGGGTGCAGGGAAAACCATGTTGGCAAAGCGCCTTCCCACCATTATGCCCCCATTAAACCTGCATGAAGCCCTGGAAACCACCAAAATTCATTCTGTAGCAGGAAAACTGGGCAACAGCGGCGGCCTTGTGGCGCACAGACCCTTTCGCAGTCCGCACCATACCATCAGCGATGTAGCCCTGGTGGGCGGCGGAAACCACCCACAGCCCGGTGAAATCAGTCTGGCCCACAACGGGGTACTGTTTTTGGATGAACTGCCCGAATTTAAACGCACCGTCCTGGAGGTAATGCGGCAACCCCTGGAAGAGCGCAAAGTAACCATCTCCCGCGCTCGATGGACCGTAGATTACCCTTCCAGTTTTATGCTGGTGGCCAGTATGAACCCCTGCCCTTGCGGTTACTACAACCATCCTGAAAAAGACTGCGTTTGCGGACCGGGTGTGGTAGATCGCTACCTGAGCCGCATCTCAGGTCCGCTGCTGGATAGAATCGACATCCACATTGAGGTTACTCCGGTGGGGTTTGATGAGCTTACCGCCCGAAACCGACAAACTGAAAAAAGCGCCGATATCAGGGCCCGCGTGCAGCAGGCGCGCGATATTCAGCAACAGCGATACAGCGAATGGAATGGGGTTTACTGCAATGCCCAGCTTCCCGGCAATAAAGTTCATGACGTCTGTGGCATTGATGCAGCCGGTCAGCTTCTGCTGAAATCTGCCATGCAAAAACTCAATCTCAGTGCCCGTGCCTACGACAGAATTTTGAAAGTAAGCCGCACCATTGCTGATCTGGCGGGTTCAGACAATATTAAAATTGAACACCTGGCAGAGGCCATTCACTACCGCAGTCTGGACAGAGAAAACTGGGGCGGATAAACCCAAATACCTTGGTATTTTAAACTTTATATTTTATTTTTACCTTGGTTTATTAAAGTTACACTTCATTTTTTACCTTGGTATATTAAAGTTATAATACTATTTTTGCCTTGTTATTTTAAATCCAATGTACAGAAAGGCGATAAATCAACTGGAGAAATGGGCTTCCAAACCCAGACGAAAACCACTGATTATCAATGGTGCAAGACAAATTGGTAAAAGCTGGACAGTGCGACAGCTTGGCAAAACAAAATATGCCGGCAACTATATAGAGATCAACTTTGAAAAAACACCGCAGTTGTCAACGCTTTTTGAGCAAGACCTGAATGTAAGCCGCATCGTGCAAGAATTGGAGGTGTTGCTCAATGTTTCCATCAGCAACAAAACCTTGCTGTTCTTTGATGAAATACAGCAATGCCCCAAGGCCATTGTTGCTCTTCGCTATTTTTATGAGGACCTGCCCCACCTGCATGTAATTGCTGCAGGTTCACTGTTGGAATTTCAGCTGAAAGAGATATCGTTTCCAGTGGGCCGGGTTGAGCTAATGGACATGTTTCCAATGGACTTCGAGGAATTTTTAAGGGCCAGGAATAATGAGGCCTTACTCAAACACATAAGCAGCCCACAGAAAAGCATTCCTCAGCTTATCGAGCAGAAGATTTACCAAGAATTACTCAATTACTTTTGGGTTGGGGGTATGCCGGCTTGTGTGTATGAATTTATCTGCAGTGAGAATTATCGTGAAGTAAGAAAAATACAACAGGATTTGCTGTTCACATTCCAACAGGATTTTTCCAGCTACAACCCTATGGTAAACAAAGATTGCTTACTTGACATACTGGATAATGTTTCCCTTAATGTTGGGTCACAAATTATCTATACCAAGCTTAGCAATCGATTTACCCTTCCCACCATCAAAAAGGGATTTGAAGTGCTTAGTACCGCCAAACTGATATACAAAGTCAGCAATGTGTCGGTACAGGACCTGCCATTTTCCAAAACCGGCAAACAATTCAAGGCGTTGTTCCTGGATATAGGATTATTGCTTTGCCGCAGCAATGTGGCCTGGGAAAACCTTTTTCACAATAAGGATATAAATTCCAATTTTTCCGGATCTTGGGCAGAACAATTTGTAGGTCAGCAATTGCTGTGCAGGGGCTGCAATCCTCTGTATTTCTGGGCAAGAATGCAAAAAAACAGCAGCGCTGAGGTGGATTTTGTCATCGAACAAAACGGTGAAATAATACCCATCGAAGTAAAATCCGGTCGATCGGGTAAATTGAGAAGTATGCATCTCTTGCTAAAAGAAAACCAACACGTTAAAAAAGGCATTGTCATGGCTAAGATGGCCCCGGGAAATGAAGGGGCATTGCAGTTTATGCCAATTTATCATGCCGCTAATCTAGGGGCTGATTGATCTACACATCACAAGCAACCCAGATATAGGGAGCGGTTGTTTTACCCTTCAACCCCAATAATTTGGCGATAACTTTTCCCGAAAACCATGAGGCCTTGAAGAAAAGTTTGACCCACGCGGGCTGTGAAGCATAGTTTTCCAGCCATATACTGAAATTACCCCAGTAACCACCCTGTACCTGCTTCCCTCCCAGCCCTGCCAGCATGCGCTTCAACAATTCGGGATCCATGCAAGGGATAAAATGCTTGTCATAATTTTCCTTGTCAAACTTGCGCTGAAACCAGCCGTTAATACCGGTAAAATTGGGAAGTATCAGAAAAAGTCTGCCACCGGATTTCACATATTTTACATGGGCCTTCAGAATGGCTTGAGTATCCTCAAAATGCTCAATCAGACCAATGGAAAAAACAAAATCAAAGGTTTGGTGCGCCGGCTCGGCTGCCAGAATATCGGCCTCTTTCCATTTCAATGCATCCTTGTCAAGGTGATTGGCACTCAGAAACCGGTGCAACAATGATTCATCAATAAAATAATCAACCAGAGAACAGGGAAGTCCCAAATCGCGCTGTACGTGAATGGAAAAAGTACCGGGGAACCCGCCAAGTTCGCATGCATTCTCGAATGTCTTTCCGGTCATTACTTCTTGAAAAAGACGGGTAAAAACGTATTCGGTTCTTACGGGTTTTTCAAACTCCTCTATCTTGCTGTGCCAGTAATCTGACCAGAATTTGCGGGTGGTGAGTTCCATGGGTGATGATGATGAAAAAAGCGGCGCCGTTCGGCGCCGCTCTGAATGATTATTTTACAAGGGTCATTTCATTAAGGAGGTGTCCGGCACCACCCAGTTTATCCATGATAAACAGGGTGAAACGGATGTCTACGCTGATGGTGCGCTGAACGGCAGGCATAAAACCAAAGTCGCTGGCAATGGCCTCCCAGTTTCCGTCAAATGCAGTACCAATCAGCTCCCCATTTCCGTTGATTACAGGGCTACCGCTGTTGCCGCCGGTAATGTCATTATCTGTGAGGAAGCAGGTGTGCAATTCTCCGTCTTTATCTGCATACATGCCATAGTCCTTTTTGCGAATCAAATCCAGCAAGGCAGACGGCGCATCAAATTCAAAATCTCCGGCCTTGTACTTCTCCAGATAACCCTTTGCCGTAGTGAATTCTTTGTATACAACACCATCTTTTGGATCGTAGTTCAACACCGTGCCATAGGTCATACGCATGGTTCCATTGGCATCGGGAGCCATTACCTTCTCAGGATTCATTTCGCTCAAAGCTGCCAGAAATAATCGTTCAGCACGGGCTTTTTTGGCAGTGATATCATCATAAATGGGTTTCAGATCACCATTTAGTTTTCCATTGTAGCCGCTCACTATAGCAAATATGGGATCTTTGGTTAGGACAGCAACCTTAGGGGCTTTCATAAACTTAGCAAGTTTGGCCTTGTCGGTGAATATGCTGCTTTTCCATAGATATGCTGCAAGCTTGTTGTAATCACGCTTATGCTTTACTACCAAATTATTGAGACTCACTGGCAGATTGGCATGGTCTAAATCTTCATACAAATGCTTGAGCACAGCTGATAGAACTTCTTTCTCAATGGGAGCATGAAATTCCTTGAACATTTCATCCAGCATGCCCGACATTCTTTCAGCCGTTTTAATACCCTCAGGTCCCATTTTACCGTCTTTGGCATCGCGCAACAACGCAGAAGACTGCAGAGCAAACATCATGGGCTGGCTGTTGGCAATACCATCCTGCAAATACACCGGATACAACCCATATTGATTCAGTTTTTGATAAACTTCGTCGTACAGCGATGTCACCTCGCCATACACATCCTGTTTATTGTTGGCTTTCACCCATGCTTCAAATTCAAGTTCTACTTTTTTACGGGCCGCAAAAATCTCGGGCTTGCTGAGCTCTCCGGCCTCCCCGTTGAACTTATTCCAGTAGTTGCCCAGACCTGCCAGTCTATCGCTGTACATCAGTCGGATGTTGGCATCCTGCTTCATGTATTTTTCATACACGTCCATGATATCGCGGCGAACCTGCACACGCATGGGACGCTCTTTGCCACCCAGGTAGCGCACACCTTCACTGTAGGTGTAACGGGTGGTGCGGCCGGGATAGCCCATAATCATAGCAAAATCGCCTGTTGATGCACCCTTCAGACTAACCGGGAAAAACTTTTTGGGCTCGTAGGGCTTGTTGTTTTTGTTCATGTCGGCGGGCTTATTGTCGGTGCCGGAATAAATGCGGAACATGCTGAAATCGCAGGTATGACGGGGCCAGCGCCAGTTATCGGTTTCCCCACCGAATTTGCCCACGTTTTCGGGTGGCGTGCCTACCAGGCGAATGTCGCGATACACCTCGTAATACATGGCAAGAAAGCGATTTCCTCCCCAAAAAGGCACCAATTCCACAATGTAGTTTGCCTTATCATCGCCAAGGGATGCTTCCAGCTCTTTTTTAGACCTGCTCACCGATTCCATCACGGCTTTATTGCGGTCGGCTTCCACCATATTAATGGGAATGATGGCAAGCACCTGCTCTGTAACATCCTCCACTTTGCGCAGCAATCCAATATTAAAATTGGCAGGGCGCTCCTCCTCTTTAGATTTGGCCCAGAAACCATTACTCAGAATATTGTCCTGGGGGGTGCTAAGCTCCTGAATAGCGCCATAACCGCAATGGTGGTTAGTAAGAAACAATCCTTCACGGCTAATGATTTCACCGGTACAAAACATACGGCCCTGCTTGCTCATGAGGCGCACAACAGCGTCTTTGAGTGAAGCATTGTTAATGCTGTAAATGTCTTCTGCGGTAAGTTTCAGGCCTTTTGCCTGCATGGGATCCTGCAGTTTTGCCACCATGGTCAGGGGCCACATGCCTTCATCAGCACGCAATCCGAAAGTGCTGAACACAGCAAGCAATAAAGAAAAGATGGTTTTTTTCATAGGTTTAAAGGAAATGCAAAGATGCAAAATTTTAATCAAAGCAGGAATTAGGAATTTTGAGACATTTATCGTATATTTGAAGGTATACATGATGAAAACAAACATCGGAAAAACAGACCGTTTGGTGCGCATTACCCTTTCACTGATCTTTTCGGTACTCTATTTTACCGGTACCGTTGGTGGAATCGTTGGGTTGGTTTTATTGTTGATTGGTGGCGCACTGCTTGCCACCGCATTTCTTCAGTTTTGTGGCATTTACGCCCTGCTAGGTATTAGCACCTGCAAGGTACAAAAGCAATAAAAGTAAGGCTTTAAATACAGGCAGCCCTCGAAGCGCTAATTATTTCCATTAAAAACCACATGTGAAGCGCTTCGCCGATTAAGTTTAATGCGCTGTCATCAAGCTACCCAATCAGATTGCACTGATGTTCATTCTGATTGAGTTAGGATTTGTCCTGAATGCACAAACCGATACAGAAAATCTGCGGGTAGCTAGCTCAACTTCATAATTCGCTGCTATTTTAATAAACCCCATACACTCGCATGGAGGTTACCGTAATTCTGCCTCCTGTGCAGCCTCCGAGGCCGAGCACCCCGGATAAAACAACGTTTCCTGCCGTTGTGCTGGCCCCGGAAACAGATACCTTGAACGGAAAAATCCAGCCCGTATTGCCGGTGCCCCCGCCGGTTACACTTCGCCGCGCCTGGGTTGTGGTGCTTGGACCACTGGGCAAGGCAATGGTTACCTCTCCATAATTGAATGACCCCCCATTGGCCCCAATTTCCATGTAACCCTCTGCTTCAGCAATGATGCGGCTATACGTATTGGCCGCAAGGGAATAGGTTTTGATGGTTCCGCTGCTGGTTCCGGTGCCACAGGGCGAGTAATTGACATTGATGTTGCTACTTTGAGATTCATCCGCATTCAACAATACCACAGTGCCTTTGGCGGCTGAAGGTGATGTTCCTGCATTTACCAAGGCAATCCATTTTGCCCCTTCCCAGTAATAAAATAGATTATCATCTGTGTTGAAAACCAGCAAACCGGCAGACGGGCTTTTAATTGCCTGCATCTGTATCTTTGACATCCTTGGAAACAACACCCCTTTTTGGGTTGAATTCACCTGAAATAACGCTGCAGTATCTACTTTGGATGTCCCAATTGCCACAGGCCCTTTTGGGTAATAACTTACCAAACTGTTCTGTTTCCAGTTGGCTGTGTCGCCATCAGCCACACTAAAGGTTACTGAATTCCCTTTGGTGATTTCTAAGGTTCTGTCCATGTTGCTGGCAGTTACCACAAGCTGTTGAGAATCAGCATCTGTGATGGTTCCACCCCCATTGTTCAGGGAAATCTGATTGCCTTTTTTGGTCAGAACCTGTAGCTCATTCACTGCGCTGCTATCTGGCAAGTAGATTATGCCCCCTCCTTGACTGAGGATAATTCTGCCCCCGTTTCGGTTGATGCTTTGCAGCTCGTTTGATGCGCTGCTATCCGGCACTGTGATCATACCACCACCTTGATTCAGTATAATCCTTCCCCCAATTCTGCTAATGCTTTGCAGCTCATTGGTAGAACTGCTATCGGGTAAAAATAATGTTCCACCATTCAGGCTCAGCAGCAAACGACCACCCACGCGGGTAAGTTTCTGAAGTTCGTTGGTGGATAAACTGTCTCCATCCGACACAGAAAACGAAACAGGTTTATAATTGCCCAGTTTCAGTTGTCTGTTGTTGCCAATCACGGTCAGTTGCAGCGAGTCTGAACTACTGCCCGATGACAAGGCATAAGGCACACTCCAAAACTGTGTCGTACCCATGTCTGTGTAAACCGGTTTCCATCCCCAACGCGGTATTGAAGGCATTACACATATCTTTAGGTTGAAAAAATACTTATCGCTGCCCCAGGGGATATCCGTGATTTTTTTGTACGTCCCGGATAGGTACTTGCCCTGACCTACCACCACGGTGAACATGGCATCGGCGTTACTCATCACCTTGTGTTCATCCTTATACATCACGGTTCCTGTGGCTGTGCTTTTTAATATGGTGGTCTGCACCAGTATGCTGCGTTTCGCTGCCAGGTTGCCACTTCCATCCCTGGCCACGGCCTGATACAACATGCCGTTGGGTGCAGTCTGAGCTGTTACCCCGGTGCAATAGCAGATAGCCATGAACAATAAAGCCCATAATAGGACAACCGGCTTTCTGCCTAATAAAATTTCGTACAACATACCAGCAGTAATTTTCATTAGGGGGTCTCTTTAAACTCCAGCACACTGATATACAAAACACCGCTGCCGGCGGCAATGGTAGTGGCAGCCGGTAGCCACATGGGTGTTTTCTGCTCCCAAATGATGTACTCCGGTGACCATGAGACTCCAAAGCCATGACTCCACTGGTAACTAGCGTTCTGGGCCGAGAAACGCTGTGCCCTCACCATCAGCTTATTGCCGTTAATAACAATTGAGTCCGATATGTTAACCGGTGTTGTGCCCGCAGGACAATCTGCTACAGGCCTTGAATATACAAAACTCTCAATTTTCCATACCATACCGGTCGGAACCGTATCGGTCCTGCTGCTTACCAGCCGAGACTTCCCGAATTGAAGATTCTGGGCAATCAGTTTTTGACATATCAATATCAAGAGCAGTATGGTGAAGCACGATATTTTTTGCATATTATTTGTTTATTCTTTGCTTTTTTATGGTGTTTCTTTAAATTCCAGTATGCTGATATACCTGACACCGGTTCCTGCGGCAAGGGTTGTACCGGAAGGCAGCCACATGGGTGTTTTTTGTTCCCAAAGAAAAAATTCCGGACCGTATGTATCCGATCTCCACGGATTCCAAAGACCTGCAAACCGCTGTGCACGCACCGCAGTATTAAAACCATTTAGCACAATAGAATCAGATAAATTTATGGATGTAGAACCTCCGGGACAATCGGCCAGTGTTCTGGAATAAACAAAACTCTCTATCTTCCATATTTTTCCGGTAGGTACAGTATCCTGCTTGCTTCCTACCAGCTTTGTAAGCCCAAATTGAAGGTTTTGAGCAGATAATATTCCGGCTTGACAACCTATCAACATGAGCATTACAGACTTTAAATATTGATGCATTGGCCTTTTATGTTTTTGAATACTAGGGTGTTTCATTAAATTCTAATACATTGATATACAAAACACCCCTACCCGCCGACAAGGTTGTTTTGGCAGGTAACCACATCGGGGTCTTTTGTTCCCAAATGATAAACTCAGGGGAGGAAGCGGCAGTGGCATTTACATAATAATTAACGATGGTACCAACAAAGCGCTGAGCCCTAACAGGCATCTTATTTCCATTCAACACAATAGAGTCGGTAATGTTGACTGGCGTGGTATTGGTAGGACAATCGGTAATGGCTTTAGAGAACATAAAGCTTTCAACCTTCCATACCTTACCAACAGGTACCGTATCTGTCTTACTATCTATCAGTTTAGACTTGCCAAACTGCAGGTTTTGTGCACCCACCTGATGAGTATAACCAAACGTGGCCAGGATGACGATTAATAAATAGCTATTTTTCACGGAATCTTTACATTTAAGGGGTTTCATTAAACTCCAATACATTGATATACAACACCCCACCTGCTGCCGACAACGTAGTTCCGGCAGGAATCCACATGGGCGTTTTTTGCTCCCAAATTACCAAATTGGGCGAAGTAGCTGCTACCCCTTGACTGCCCGCCTGATAGGTTACCGTTCCTGTAAATCGCTGTGCCCTTACCCCTATTTTGTTTCCATTCAGTACAATTGAATCTGTAATATTAATGGCGGTGCTACCGGTAGGACAATTTGCCGGAGGCAGCTTATATACAAAACTCTCTATCTTCCATACCTTGCCGGAAGGCACTGTATCCCTTTTACTGTCTATCAGCTTAGACTTGCCAAACTGCAAATTTTGCGCATGCACCTTAACAACGCATACATAAATAAAAAAAACAGCTATTAAACGCAACATCTTCATTTCTGGAATTATGGTACCTCTTTAAACTCAATCACATTAATAAATTTCACGCCTCGGCCCGCCGACAGCGTGGCCCCTGCCGGTAGCCACATGGGCGTTGTCTGCTGCCAAAGTATGTATTGTGGTGAAATGGCTCCCCAAGAATTGGATGACGGTCCGTACATACGCTGTGTCCTCACGGCCATTCTGTGACCATTTAGTACGATAGAATCATCAATATTGACAACAGAATAGCTGCCGGGACAGTTGGCCATGGTATTGGAAAAAATAAACCCTTCAACCTTCCAGGCCCTACCTGAAGGAACAGTATCCACCTTGCTGTCAATCAACTTGGATTTCCCATACTGGAGGTTTTGAGAATACAACCCCATGGCAAAGACCATCATTAACAAACTGCATAATATATGTTTTTTCATCATGCGTACATTCTGTGATTATGGCGACTCGTTAAATTCTATTATATTGATATAACTCACACCACGGCCTGCTGCCAGCGTAGTGCCTGCAGGCAACCAAAGTGGTGTTTCCTGCTTCCATATTAAATATGTAGGAGCGGTAGAACCACGTGAAGTGTAAGTAGGTCCGAAAAATCGCTGGGCCCTCACCGCAAAATTATTTCCATTCAAGAGAATAGAATCAGTAATATTTACCTCGGTTGAACTGCTGGGACAGTTAGCTATGCTATTCGTAAAGACGAATCCCTCCAGCTTCCAGGCCCTGCCTGCAGGAACAGTATCCACCTTGCTGTCAATCAACTTGGATTTCCCATACTGGAGGTTTTGAGAATACAACCCCATGGCAAAGACCATCATTAACAAACTGCAAAATATATGTTTTTTCATCATGCGTAAATTCTGTGATTATGGCGACTCTTTAAATTCCAATACACTGATATACAGCACACCCCTACCTGCTGCCAATGTAGTTCCTGCCGGTAACCACAAGGGGGTTCTTTGCTCCCATAACAAATATTCAGGTGCAAGCGAGGTACCCCAAGGCCTAAGGTCATCTACCCCTGAAAATCGCTGCGCCCGCACCGCCATTTTGTTGCCGTTCAACACAATGGAATCTGTAATATTCACCACAGATCCACCAGTTGGGCAATTTGCCAGACTTTTACTGTAGGTAAAATTTTCTATCTTCCATATTTTACCAACCGGAACCGTGTCCGTCTTACTGTCGATGAGCTTGGTTCTTCCGAATTGCAGGTTTTGGGCAGATAAACGGGTGCCCATGCCTAGAACCAACAACATGATCATATACCTAAAAAAGAGCATAAAACGGTGTACAGTCCCGATATATTCAACCATAACCATATTATGGAACATCTTTAAACTCTAATATACTAATATACAACACACCACGACCTGCCGCAAGCGTTGTCCCCGCAGGAAGCCACATGGGCGTTTTTTGCTCCCATACCAGAAACTCCGGTGAGGGTGATGTGTTCCAGTTACGCCAATCAACCAGCCCTGCAAAGCGCTGTGCCCGCACCGATAGCTTATTGCCATTCAGCACAATCGAGTCCGAAATATTAACTGTTGCACCGCTGCCCGGGCAGTCGGCAAGGGTCTTGGAATATACGAAGCTCTCAATCTTCCATATTTTCCCATTAGGCACGGTATCAGTTTTACTGTCGATGAGCTTGGTTTTCCCAAACTGCAGGTTTTGCGCGTTCAAGGGCATACCTGACAGCACCAGTAACAAGACGGTAATTAATTTTATTTTTGTATGCATAGTACTTTAAGGGGTTTCATTAAACTCCAAAACACTGAGGTAAAAAACACCACGACCTGCCGCTAGCGTAGTGCCCGCCGGCAACCACATGGGCAGCTTTTGTTCCCATACCAAAAATTCAGGAGCATGGGCATAACGATAGTTGATATTTTCATATAATCCCGAAAAACGCTGAGCCCGCACCATTAATTTGGTTCCGTCCAGCGCGATGGAATCGGAAATATCTATAGATACACCACTGGTGGGGCAAGGCACAATGCCTTGCTTGTAGATAATGGACTCTAATTTCCAAACCTTTCCTGTGGGCACAGTATCGGTTTTGCTGCCAATTAACTTGGTTTTGCCAAATTGAAGATTCTGTGCGACAAGATTTTGGCTTACAACCAACAATCCCAGTAGCAGGGAGGATTTGAGCAATATCAGTATACTATTTCTCATCGGTTTATTCATTTTGCATCAAGGGGTTTTCTTAAATTCCAGCACACTGAGGTACATTACCCCACGACCCGCAGCCACCGTTGTTCCGGAGGGAAGCCACATGGGCAATTTTTGTTCCCACACGATAAATTCCGGAGAAAACGCTTGTGAACTCCAACCCGGATGCAAACCCGAGAAACGCTGCGCCCTCACCATGGTCCCTTTACCGTCTAACATGATTGAATCGGAAATGTTAATGTAATTGCTGCTGGTAGGGCAATGGGTAACTCCCTGCGAATACACAATGCTCTCCACCTTCCAGATCCTGCCAGTAGGTACCGTATCGGTTTTTGAATCCACCATGCGGGCATCCACAAATTCCAGGTTCTGAGCACTTAATCCACCGGCTGTCATGAATAACAAAAAGCATATCAACCCCCTGATACTATTTTTGACAGTATCCTTTTCTGTCCATCTGCTTTGCAATACTGCTTTTATGGCTGGCTTTTGCATTAGGGCGATTCCTTAAACTCTAACACACTGATGTATCGTACACCACTTCCAACTGACAGGGTGCTACCTGCAGGTAGCCACATCGGGGTTTTTTGTTCCCACAGAAAAAATTCAGTATTCCAGCCATAATCATCCCAGGTATTCTCATACATCGCTGAGAAACGCTGGGCTCTCACCATCATGGGTTTCCCATTCAAGATAATAGAATCAGAAATATTTACTTTGGGAGCACCGCTGTTTGGGCATTGTGCTATGGGCTGTGAATATACAAAGCATTCTATCTTCCATATCTTTCCTGCAGGTACAGTATCGGATTTGCTATCTATCAGCTTGGTGGTTCCAAATTGTAAATTCTGGGCTGACAGTCCGTTAAAAGAAAAGAAAAGCAACCCAAAGATATAAAGCTTAGCCATCATGCTATACGATCGCTTTAAAATCCTTGGGTAGTGTAAATGAGGGTGTTGCTGCTGCCCCCGCCACTGCCACTTCCCGAACTGAGGCGTATCCAGGCCGTACCTTCATAATAGTAGAAACCGCCGGTTTTATCCGTTTGGAAAACCAGCAAGCCCGTAGCCGGTTTGCTAATCAACAAACGCTGTGCCTCCGTCATTCGGGGAAACAGCACGCCTTGGGTAGTAGAGTTCACCTGAAACGCTGCGGTTGAATCTACGGCTGAAGTTCCAATCCCAACGCTGCCTTTGTTGTAATAAGTAGTGGTTTTGGCCTGCTTCCAGTGCGTTGTATCGCCATCTGCCACATCAAAACTCACCTTATTGCCCTTGCTGATGCGTATGGTGCGCTCCAGTTTATTGGTATCGATGGCCAGGGTCTGTGAATCCGCATCGGTGACGGTTCCACCGCCATTGCTCAAGGTTATCTGATCGTCTTTTTTGGTCAACACCTGCAGCTCATTTGTAGCACTGCTATCGGGTAAGTTGATTACGCCTCCTCCCTGGTTGAGGATAACTCTCCCTCCAATGCGTGAAAGTGTTTGCAATTCATTGGTAGAGCTGCTATCCGGAAGGGTGATTACCCCTCCTCCCATGCTCAAAGATATTCTGCCACCGGTTCTGATGATGCTCTGCAATTCATTTACCGCACTGGAATCGGGAAGACTTACCATACCGCCATTCAAACTCAGCAGCAAGCGACCGCCGGTGCGGGTCAGCTTTTGAATTTCATTGGTTGCAACACTGTCACCATCCGAAACAGAGAATAAAATGGGCTGATAACCGCCCAGCTTCAGCATCCTGTTATTTCCAACCACCGTCAGTTGAAGCGAATCTGCGCTGCTGCCTGAAGACAGGGCATAAGGAACGCTCCAAAATTGTGTGGTACCCATGTCTGTGTAAACAGGTTTCCAGCCCCAACGAGGAATGGAAGGGGTAACGCATATTTTCAGGTTGAAGAAGTATTTGTCGCTGCCCCACGGAATGTCCACAATCTTTTTATGCAGTCCGGACAAAAATGTGCCCTGACCCACAATAACCGTAAACATGGCGTCGGCATTGCTGTTCACCTTGTGTTCATCGCGGTACATGACGGTTCCGGTGGCACTGCCCTTGTGAATGGTGGTTTGCACCAAGATGCTGCGTTTGGCAGCCAGATTGCCACTTCCATCCCTGGCTACCGCCTGGTAAATCATTCCGTTAGGCGATGTTGTCTGTGCCTTTACATTTTGGGCTCCCACAAGCCAAAAGAGCACAAAAAATGGTATTATTCTTTTCATTTTATTGGTGTTTTATTGGTGTTTTTAATTACGGTACCTCTTTAAATTCGATAATACTGATGTGTTTTACCCCTACATCCGCTTTCACCACAGAGCCGGCAGGTAGCCAGATGGGTAAATCCTGTTTCCAAACAAAATAGCGCCTGTTGCCGGCATCCGTTCGGTATGCGCGAACTACAAACACATCGCCATTTACCTCAATTTTATCGTCTTCCCCCCAGGCCAAATTGGGATAGGTAGAAAGATTGCGGCTAAACAGAAAACTCTCTATTTTCCATACCCGGCCCGTAGGAACTGTATCGGCAGTAGAAGAAACCAGCTTGGCCTTGCTAAATTGAAGATTTTGCGCATTGGATTCGGAGACCATGCACCCAAACATCAAAAAGAGGGGAATTATTAGCACATTTCTCATATCGTTTTGCGTCGAGGCGATGTTGCCTTGTGTTGCCCCGAAAACTTTCGGGGCGGCAAGGCAATGTTGCTTACACGCTGTTAGCTGCTGTATATTAAACAAGATGAATTGTATTATTTAAAACCATTTGATATGTCTCTCTTCTATATTGCTTTGTGAATGGCTCATTAAATATTCTAGGATATAAATTTAAATGTTGCTTTAAATTTGCTCCAAAAACTAGTGGTGGAATTCCATTTTCCTTTGCCTTGTAATTAATCCATTTTTTGAAGAAAGGACTATTAATCATTCTTTGCGCTGCCATTGGTGCAGGACTCGGCAAGTTTATAATTCTGATTTTTTTTGCTCCACATTTTAACCACCAAACTATTCCATCTTTTTGCTGATTTACTGCATTTCGAACTCCATTCATATTAATTGGATAATATGGACCATTCCCATTAACATCTCCACTAATCGTGAAATTATTTAGTCCGTTACAACAATCTTCTAATATCCACCGAAATCCTGTTAAGGCAGATGTTGTATTGGTTAAAAATGAGCTTAAACTGCCACTTGTAAAAAGAATTGTATTAATCTTCGATTCTAGGTTGAAAATTTCTCTTAAATTACAATTTAAAACAATGTTTTTATATTCGCTATCAAAAGCACTAATCATTGTTTTTCTTTGCACATAAGCAAAAACGTCAGAAATAGATATATCATTCGCAATTAATGCTTCTTGAATAGTTTGGATTGTTAATGCCCTACCATTAAGTCCAAATAAGTAAAACCACAAATCATTCATATTACCATAAAAATAATGAGTTGGATTATTATTTTGAACATTAGGATTCGGTAAGTTTTGTACTGGCAAATTGTTAATATAAGATGATGGCGGAAAAGTTCCCAATAATAATGTTTCCCTCTGAAAGTTACAATCAGCCGAATAAAGATCAATATATGGATGCTTTTCAATTGGCCCTGCTGAATTAGGTGCTTGAATATTTAATAAGTAAGAACTATAATGATTATAAACATTCTGCCAATTTGCCCCCCATAGTCTAATTGCATTAACATTCAATGCAGGGGTATGTAATACTACATTAACATTTAAAAAATTGTAAAGATTTAAGGCAATTTTTATCATATGTATGTCTTTTTATTTTGTAGCTAACTATCGGACTTATGATTTCAGTTTAATGATAGAAAAAACACGGTTCAAACCCTCTGCTCCGGTAACCTTTACAAAATAATTACCTTCAGATTGGCCCGCAAGAGAAATGTTTATGCGCTGATTTTCTGACAACACCACATGCTGACTGCTGATAAAGCGACCGGTATTGTCGTAAATTTCTAACCCGCTGATTCCGGAACCTTCCAGCCAGTATTGACCAAAACCCGGGTTGGGATACAGGCGCAAATCCGATACCTCAGGCGTTTCTATGCAGTTTTCCCTGAAATTGCCGGCAGCATTATACAGTTCTGATTGCCCGTATATGTGGCCACCCTGAACCATGATGCATCGTGTTCGGCTGTCTTGCCACACAATGGCGCCACCCGAGTTGGCACTCGCGCTGTCTGATATGGCAAATGAAGCAAACCCGCCAAACACCAGTGTCTGGGCTTTAACAGCCGTGAAGGTTGAAAGCAGCAGCCCGATAAGTATGATATTATTTCGCACGATAATGAATTTGTACGTTTGGATTTCCGGATCCATCGTCAATCAGACGCAATACCAAATTGCCCGCAGATAATGCTTCTACGTTGTAAACAAGTTTTCCGGTTCCGCCGGTAGTGATGGTTTCAGTGATTTTGTTGGCTCCTTCATCGAACTGATACGTACCCCCCATGCCATCAGAATCCACAAAAGTATTGTCGGATTTGTACGTTATGTTATAAGCAAGCTCCTCTTCAGATAAGATATACAGGGTATCGCTGACATACATTTTTTCCAGTTGCCATGTCTTGGAACCATCTGACCTGAGCATTTCGGCCCTCGTTAAGTCAGTGGATTTACCGTCCTTGTTACAAGCGGCAAAAACGCCGGAACCAAGCAGACAAATAAGCAGTAAGTAGCTGTATTTCATGGTGAATAAACCACAAATATATACAACGGGTTAAAAAAACAAGTTATTAAAATGTTGTGTATTGAATTCAGTTGGTATTAAGCCTACGGGGCCAACCTCGCCGAGCTATGCCACACCATATTTCCGGAACCTCAACCCCTGGGTTTCAGCGGTCTGATCTCCAGGTTCACCGGATGATAATTGGCCGGGCTTTCCAGTGCAAACACAATCTGTGAGGCCACATCCTCAGGCATCAGCATATTGTCGTGGGGCTTGATGTTTTCACTGTGCCTGAAAAAGTCGGTTTTTACACTGCCCGGGTACACACAGGTTACTTTCACGCCAAAATCGCGAACCTCTTTATACAGCGCATCGCTGAAACCACGCACTGCAAACTTGGTGGCGCAATACCCCGATACCTGCTGATAACCCTCCAGTCCGGCAATGCTCGCGATGTTCACAATATGCCCCGAATCTTGCTTTTTCATGCCCGGCAGTACTCTGCGGGTGAAATAAAAGATACCGCTCACGTTGGTATTGAACATTTCCTGCCATTGGGCTGTGCTCAACTCCTCACAAAGCCCAAAATACCCCAGCCCTGCATTGTTAATTAAAATATCCACCGCATTGTGCTGTTGCAGTATGCCATCCATCACCGCATCTACCTGCTGTTGATTTCCTACATCCGCGTGCAGACAATGGTAATTTTCATGCTGAAGACTGCAGCCGCTTCGGCATATTCCATATACGATGGCGCCTTTTTCCAGCAACATTTTCACACACTCCAGCCCAATGCCCTTATTGGCCCCGGTAATCACCGCTATTTTATTTTTCAATTCCATATTCTTTTAATTTATCTATTAACAATCCAACACTTTTTTCGGTTTGATTCCATTCCCACTCCATGGGTTCGGGCCTGTAACCATTTTCCTCCACAAAATAACGATACGATTTGTCGTAATACCCCATCAAAATCTGCACCCAATCCGATTTTCTGCCTTCCAGAATGGCCTCTTTGGCCTGCTTGCAGAGCAAGCCCCCCAGCCGTTTACTCAGTTTTTCGGTTTTATCTGCAAGAATCTGTGCATCAAAATTTGCGTATTCCTTTACCAGTCGATCCAGGCGCTGGGCTTGCGGCACCACAATATCGAGCACTGGGCTTTGCAACATGCTCTTCCAGAATTCATCCGGCATCACACAGGCGCCTATTTTACGGCTTTCGCTTTCCATGAGGATGGTGCTGCCATCGGGGAATGAAGTCACGGCCTGATGCAAAAGATTTTCAAACATTTCCACCGTTGGCTGCGCCGGCATGCCCAGACTCCCCAAAACGCTGCCCCGGTGCGATGCCAGGGCTTCCAGATCTACCACAGCAAATCCTTTTTGGACCAGCAACTGCAAAATTTCGGTTTTCCCCACACCGGTCATGCCGCCCAGTAGAAAAAACTTTCGGGGCTCAGCCAGCGCTCTCTGCACAAAATGGCGATAGGCCTTGTACCCTCCCGAAATCAAGCCCACGGGCTGTCCGCCCCATTCCAGCAGGGTAGCGGAAATGTGACTTCTGAGCCCACCGCGCCAGCAGTAAAAAACGGGTTCCGGACCTACTGTCTTGAACGCCTCATAGAGTTCATGAAATCGCGGCCCAATCAGCTTAAAACCCAGTGCCACTGCAGCATCTCTGCCCTGTTGTTTGTATGTGGTTCCTACGAGCACCCGTTCATCATTGCGCAATAGCGGAATGTTAATGGCACCGGGAATATGCCCACGCTCAAATTCACCCTCACTGCGCACATCAATGAGGGTTTTGCCATCCCATGGATATTGTGCGGCTTTTACAACGGATGGCATACTGCAAAGATGTGGTGTATTGGGTGGGCTTGCAAACGGAAATTGGCCTTAGTCTAAATAAAAAAAGACACTAAAACCTCCCAAACCCCTTGACTTTTCTCAAAAATTATTGTAAATTTGGGGTTACGTTCTTTGGGGCTGACCGGACTTGACAGGATGATTGGTTGCGGTGTAAGCATGTAGTGCTTTGGATGTAGGCACTTAAATCTCAATGTTCAAAACCATAAGAGGCGAAAATAACTACGCCCTCGCTGCCTAATTCGGAGTAATTAGCATTGCGTGTTGCTCCCGTCGCTTTTGTCTGTGTAACTGACGAAACGGAGCAATCGACGAACACAGGTATGGTCACTCACACCGGCCAGGTGAGCCATTAACACGCCGGATAAGGATGGAGTAAGGTTATTTCTGTACCCGCCCCATCCCGACAACAAACAGAAATAAACATGTAGAAAGCGCCAGTAGTCGCATCTCTGGACGAGGGTTCGATTCCCTCCAGCTCCACTGATTAGTTTTCGGAATTTTTCGTATTCCTTTGAACCCTTGTCATGGCAAGGGTTTTCTTTTTTTTAGCTGCTCGGAACTTTTCGTTTCAAACCGCATTTTGTTTCACTTCTGTTTCACCTGGGCCCCTGAGTGTTTCACCTGAGCCCCAAAATGCTTCACTTTTGGCTGCAATGCAACGCCAAAGCCAACCCCTGTTGCCAAGACAACCAAAGACCCCAATAATATTCAGGATTCATCCCCACCCTCCCACTTTTAAAAATTTCGGGAACTTTCTGATCCAACCTTTGCCGAAAGCATTTAAACCCACGTAAAAAAATATGAAACAAATCAAAATTATTACAAAATTCTACTTGAGAGAACTCCAGTCAACCAAGCAACATGCCATTTACGGCAGGGTCATCATCAACCGCAAAAAAAGCGAATTTGCCACGGGGTTTAAATGTGCTCCCGAGGATTGGGATGAAGCGTTGCAACGCTGCCGTACAAAACACAGCCAGGTGAATGATGGCCTGATCCAGATTGAGAATAGTATCCTGAACATTAGGCTAAACTACCAAAATAGCAATAAAACGCTTACAGCAGCTACACTGAAACAAATACTGCTGAATAATCACAAAACCGAATACACCATATTGGAATATGCCCGCTATTACATCAACAAAAGGAAGGGCGAAGAGGGAGAAAAAGTGATCATAAGGCAAGCTGAAGTGGCCGTAGGTTATCTGGAAGAGTTTCTGATTAAAAACAAATGCCCTGACATGCTATTGGCAGACTTCAAACAGGCTAACCTGCGGGACTTTGAGGTATTTCTGCAAAACAAGAAATATGGTGTGCACAGCAAGCCGTTTAAGACAAATACCATCCATAAATACCTCACCAAGATAAAAGCGATTTTTATATATGCCTATCAGCAAGAGGTGATAAACAGGAATCCGTTTATGGGGCATCGTATAAAGAAAGAGGTAAGCGAACGGTCGGGTTTAGACTATTACTATGTCAAAAAGCTCATGCAATTAGACCTCTCAAACCGGCCCGAACTTGAGATAACCCGGGATTGTTTTTTGTTTTGCTGTTTTACGGGATTAAGATTTAGCTACAGCAGGAAAATATCCCCGAAAAACATGTACTTTGATGAACAAATTGATGCTTACGTGCTTTTACGCAGTGAAGAAATAACCATGGCTTCCAATAAGAAAGTCGCTAACAGAATCCCATTGGTTGGCAGTGCATTGGATATTATCAATAAATACAAAGACCATCCATTGACGGCTGGGCTTGACCGGCTGCTGCCGACGGTTTCCAACCAAAAAACCAATAAAAAGCTGAAGGAGCTGCAGGAGATGATAAACTGGCATGAGGAGCCTTTGACCTTTCACCTATCACGTCATACCCTTAGCAGTTCTATAAGCAATGCGGGCACCGACGGCTCTGATATTATCAAAGATAAAATAATGGGGCATGCCAACAACTCTATGTCTGCGCGATACTCTCGCAATATTTCAAATATGACGATGCTGAAAAAGCTACGTGAAGTAGAATCCCTAATACTAAGCGCATGACAAACGAATCTGAAATGCAGCGAATGATGGCTAATTATAGAGAGAAAGTCAGTCTGGCAGAGCGCATGTTGCTTGACAATGCTGACAGTGTTTTTGCCGATATCACGCGTTTGAAAGAATTTATGTCCAATAAGGGCCATGAATCGTTTGACAGCGAAGAAGAGAAATCGGATTTGTTAAAGCTTTTTTGTGTTTTCTATGAGATTCTGCCCTTCGCCTGTTTAAGTACAAATCCGGTGGTAAAGGAATCCATTCTGGCTAAACAGACTATGGTGGAAATACCCCTGAGGCCTTTGTTACGCTCTTTTTTTACACCACTGGATAACATCATTAACGAGGTCGAGCGATTGGGTCATCTGGGTTTTGAATTTGACACATCCTTGCTTTTGCGCAATGCCGTTAATACCCTAACAGGCAATTTTCTCAAGCAGTTTCAGTGGAACTTTGAAATGACAACATGGAGAAGCGATTCGGATGTGACATTTCTGCGCTATCTGGGGCAGACGCAAATAACCATGCCTGACATTGATATCAACAAAATTGATCGCTCCTCCTGGCAGACATTTACGGACGATGTCAAATCTTCCAAACCTATACGCTGCAGAAATTTCAAAGATTTCGTTCTGATGAATAACCCTTCTGACGAACACCTAATCGATTTTATGTTCCTGGACAGCCTGGGGTTTGTAAAATCCGAACCTATTATTTGCAAATATAGTAGTGGGAAAATATGGCACTTTTTAAAACAGCATGCTGCGTTAATAAATATAATATATCCCAATTATTACAAAACCGATATAGCCACTTTTGTCAATAATCGTGACTATCTTGGCGCAAGAAAAAAAATTATCCGTAAGCTTAACTACGAATTCGTTAAAGTATGAACATTTTAAAATTCCCGGGAACTTTTCGGTTTTTGTTTTGTAGGTATAAACATAAAATATTATGGACAAAAAATTTACATTTTTAACCGAAAAACAGGCCATGGAATTGCTTGGCAAAAAGCGCACTTGGTTTCACGTAATGAAAAAAAGGGGTCTCAAGTACTACAAACCCAAGGGAACCGCCACTGTTTGGTACAAGGAGGAGGACTTATATAGCTTCATCCAGGATGGCGCCTGCAATTCCGACTGACAAGGCCTTTTAGAAACTTGCTAAACAGCTCGAAAAAGCCAACTGCCCAGGGTAGTTGGCTTTTTTACTTTAAGGGGTTTGGTGAAATACTCTCAAAGAAAGATGTGATCGCTTTTTCAATGGCTTTTTTTGACCAGCATATGTTTTCATTCATCGCCGGTATTTTCAGTAGATTCTGTTTCGTATAAATTATATACATGAATGTAAAATTTCGTGAAGGTTAACATTCAAAGTGTCATTATTCCATTTACCACTTTTACGCACCATCAATTTTTTGGGATAGTGGTTTGAGTTGGATACTCAGATAATCATCAAATTCAGCCATTGTAATTTTGGAAGGATTGGATGAATAAACAACATACACCATCCAACTTGATATATCGGCTAACAAACAAATAATCGAATCGGTCTTTTCGCTGTTCCCGGATAATACAGTTTATGTATATCAAAGTATGAACGATGATAAACAACAATCATTTTGTTTTTGGAATATTCTGGGCCTGGTATAAATCAATAAAATGATAAATGATCAATGATATAACACGAGCTATGACAAACATGCTATCAACAAACAAAATGTGAAAAATGACAATGATAAACCAGCTATTTTGCTTGTGATAAATTTCCGTGAATTCACAGGATTTTAACACCATTTATGATTAATCAACATTGTATTGTGACGGCATGTCAGATGTATGATGTATATTGAGTCGGGATTGTCGTTAATATATTATGATATATTGAGAGTGCAATTGTATTGAACGTAAAATGAGACCGTATTGATTATTATCGATAGTCGGTTAAATGTGATGATTGACACACACATTCTCATTGGCTGTTTATATGTCGTGATTGCTGAATAATGCAATTATATTAATCGCGGAACGAGACCATATAAAATGTATGTTGAACTTGATTATCTGGAGGCGCAGAAATGGTTGATCTGATTAATCGCAAAGCAAATTTGTATATCATGATTAATCATCGCGATTGTTTGTGGTATAAGAACATCGATAATCACGATTGAACGTTTAATGATTGTATAATGGCAAGGAAGGTTGTTATATACCGTCAGATAATCGCGCAATATGTGTGTGTTATATTTTTCCACACATTTGGTTTGTTGATGATTGTATTATCATTGTCTTGAGCCATTTATTAGGCAACCATCATGAAAACAATGTATACTTTGATGAATAATGTCAGGATTATTTCGGGCGTATATGGATGGGTGCCTAAATGAGATATACAGATTGTTTATTTTTGAAAATAAAAAAAGAATTTCATTGTGTAGGCTCAAGTTTGTTACAAAATTTTTCTAGAATATAAATATCATCAAAAAACAACAGTGGCAATAAAATCTATTAAGGCTTCATATGCATCCCACTCGTCACCACATTCAATCCGTACTGTTTGGCTTAGCCGTGGGTGACGCTTTGGGCGTGCCCATTGAATTTAAGAGCCGCGAAACCATAAGAAAAAATCCTGTAACTGATATGATCGGTTATGGTACATACAACCTGCCGCCTGGTACATGGTCGGACGACAGCTCCATGACCTTTTGCCTGGCCGAAGCCCTAACGCAGGATTTTGACCTGAATACCGTTGCACAAAACTTTGTGAAATGGTTCCGGGAATGCGGGTAGGATGTGTCTGCAACTTGTATTTATCAATATAATTAGTATTTTTGTTAGTGAATTACGTAACTAAATGAAAAAGTTTTGTGTTGATTTTTGCGAAACTATAGGGCTTCAAGCCTTCAATAGAGATAAATGGTTTACAGCAACTTTTGCCACCATGCAGAGAACCAACAGAGGAGGTACCACAAATGCCCAAAGAACCGAGATTAAAGAATTTCTATATACTGAGTTATATGATCCTAGATTCAAATTTAAAAATCAGGGTGAATTTGATGTTTGGTTTTACGCTGCTGCTGAAAAAGTTCAAACAATTGGCAATTTAACATTTGGCCAAAGTCAGAAAGTCATTAATATATTATTTAAGTATTATTTCTGTTTTTATTACTCAGAAAAAGATAGTAAATTTAATGAACTACATAAGTTTTTGGTTAATAGTTTTTCTTATTTTCATGCTCCTATTGATAATATTGTACTTCTTGAACTAAAACGGAAATATAACGCGGAGGATTTAAACAATATAATTATAATTGGGGGACAGGCAAGATTTATAATTGATGGCTATAAGGTGCCTTGGTCAAAATTAGATAATAAAATGACATATAATAATATTCAATCTTTCATACAAAGGTTGACAAATCAGCGAATATTGAGCTGTAAATTGGAATTTGAAACAAAAAATTTATGGATTAGATAAATATTTTGTTGTGGAGTAATAGTATATTAAATGCAAAACAGATTAGATATTTTAAAATTAGAGTATTCCAATGATAATGTCCTTGAATTTGAGGATGCACTCAAGCATAAGGATGATTCGAGAATGCAATTTAAGTGGAAATGCGTGAAGTTTGGAGATGAATGGGAGGCAAGTATGTATAATCGTTTAGTTAGGGGGCGTGACTGCCATTACTGTCAAAATCATAGAGTAAATACAAGAAATTGCTTGGCTTCCACTCATCCGCATTTAGTTTCAGAGTGGTCTCGTGATAATGCAAAATCACCTTCGGAGGTTGTTGCGGGAAGCACGGATAAAGTTACTTGGGAATGTACAAAGTTAAAACATAAATGGGAAGCACAAATAAATTCAAGAGCACGCATTAAACCTACGGGATGTCCTTACTGTGCCCATAAATTAGCATCAAAGGAATACAATCTTGAAACTGAATATCCTGAGATTGCTAAAGATTATGATGAGTTTGTAAATAAAAATACTGCTCAAGATATATTGCCGGGAAGTAAAGCAAAGGTCGGATGGGTATGTCATGTGTGTCAGTTTAAATGGGAAAATGAGGTCAGAAAAAGAACTAGTAATAGGGAAGGTTGTCCCCAATGTAGGGATAAAACGGCTACTTTAAAAAATTGTCTTGCTTCAACACATTTAGATTTAATAATTAATGAATGGGACTTTGAAAAAAACAATCTAAATCCTTTTAAATATACTGCCAAAAATTTAAGCTCCACAGAATTACATTGGATATGCCCAATTGGACACAAATATCATTCTATTTTATACAACAGGATTAAAAAGAACAAGCCAACAGGTTGTCCGTATTGCAAAAATATTATAACAAGTCCTGAAAAGAGTGTTGCATCTGATAAATTATTAAGTGAAGAATGGGACGCTGAAGCAAATATTAAAAAAGGTTATTCAATAGAAAAAGTTTCGTTAAAATCAAGTAAGCAGATTAACTGGATTTGTTCGAATCCTACCTGTGGTTTCTGCTGGATAGCTACACCGGCAAATAGGACTGGGGTAAATAAAACGGGATGTCCTCAATGCTCAACGCGAAGGAATAAACAAGGTACATCAAAAGCTGAAGCAGAAATTAGGAAACTTTTGCAAATGTATTTTAGCCAAATACCTGATTCTCCCTACAAAATAAGCGGGCTTAAGTTTAGGAACAGCATACCTTCAATAGATATTTGGATTCCGGAGATACACTTGGGATTGGAATATGATCCATTTCATACGCATAAAAATTCGCTACAAAAAGATATAGAGAAAACAGAATTTTTAAAAGCTAATGGGCATCCGGTAATTAGAATAAGGCAAACTGGTCTAACTCAAATTAGTGAATCAGATGTTTACTATGATGAAAGGAATTCTGTTGAAGATATAGTAATAGCGGTTTTACAAAAAATATTAGATTTAAAGGAAGGTGTTCTAAATAGAATAATAACAGGAAAGATTAAAAAAGGAATCCTTGCTTTATCCAAAAAATAAAAATATAGAACAATGTAACATTTCCGAATACATATATAATTATATACAATCCAATATTTATAAAATTAACTACTCTTATTCAATAAGGGTAGTATCTTAAGTAGCTCTAATTTAAAGAAATCTCTATCTCGGTAAGCTAGAAATTTCACCCCTCCAATTAAATTCAAATGCTCTGTTAATTGTTGGTGCTGCTTATCAAAGTTCTTCAAAATAGATTTGTTTTCTTTACAAAATTCAAGCAAACCAATTACAGCTTCTTTATGTCTAAATAACCTGTAATTACCGAGTGTTCTTGTTCTAAGTGTTTGATTACTGAATAGAACTTCAGTCAATTCATATTTGTTTGTCCTTTGTTCGTCAACTGTTAAATGCACCGACCACCATAGTCCTGCCAGTGAATGACGCATGAGGTTCCCTTGTGATGTAGTGCCCATAAACCAGTGGTCCCTAATATATTTTATCGGATTGCTTTCTTCTATGTTAATCACTTTTGGCCATCGTTTAATCATGTATTGATATAAATCAACATGTGCCAAATAGCCCCAGAAACGTTCATCGGAAGCCTGAATAGGTTCTAGATTTTTATATGCTTCATAAATAGCTATAGCGGAAATAAAATCGTCTTTGTGGTTAAGTTTTCCAACCAAATCCAGGGGTTGGATTATGTTGGCCATCATAAGGGTTTGTTTCCTGTCGTATACAAATTCACTGCTTTGGTATCTTTCAACATTGATCTCTTCCCTAAGTTTTTGAAGGTATTTTTCTCTAAAAACAAGTTGTTTATTCATAGTGCTATTCGTTGATGCTTGAATGTTGATTAACTGTAATATTGTGAAGATCTTCTATAAGTCTTTTATAAGGATTTCCCAAAAGCTTTTGGGCAATTTCAGGAATGTTGTCTTCATCTAAAGAGATATTTTCTTCATTAAGTCGGTATTCAATGGTTTTAGCCCACAATTTATCCTCGAAATGTTCAATTTTATACAAAGCAATCAACAGTGCATTCAATACAATTGATGAGTGAAAGACGGATGCAAATTTTGGTTCTTTAGATATGCTGTCGTTTGCAAATAGATTGTAATCTTCTATAGGCAATTGTACTTCGATTTTATTTTTGTTCAAATTAACATTTGTATAAATAACATTATTATCCTCATTTGCCACTACTTCCATAAAGGAAGATACTGCTTTTAGTTTTTCATATCTGATATCAGCATTGAAAGTAAATTTACCGAAAAACGCCAATATATCTCCCGATTCGATTTCAAAACGGAAACCTGTATAATCATGATGAGCATTGCTGTTTTGATATTCTGAAAACGATGATTTTGCTAATAATGCGCATGAGAATTCAACTTTGCCTTTTAGGTGTTTTTTGGGAATTTCGATGAATAGTGTTTTATCTTGAGATGTTACAAAGCTCCTGTATAGAGTATGGGAACATGTGACTTCACAATAATATTCAGCCTTTTCGGATTTAATCAATTCATGTAAATCAGAATTATCATGCTCACACGTAACAGTAATATAATAGGTATTGTTGCTTTCGGTAATGTTTGGAGGTGGATCTAAAGCAATCCTACTTGCAATATCATCATAGTTAGATCTTAAAACCGGATGTGGCAAAGAAATGTTATTAAAGTTCATAGGCTTTTATTTTTAATGACTGTTTTATGTTGTTGTTAAAACTGACCCTTATAATATTTTTACCAGTGTTCAATTGAACATTCTTTAAAATGTTTCCTTGTATTATACCAGAATTAGCGGTTGCAATACTTACTCCTTTTTCATCCTCATTATCTCCACCTGCCAGTAATTCTATTTCAGCTTTTGCAATACTTTTAACTGCGTTAATTATAAGATTATGATACCATACGCCACCCTCAAATTGGGCAGCTATTTTTAATTGCACAATAACAGGTACGCGATTATTTTCATTGCCATCACCCGACATGCCGATAGTTTTGGAATCACCTTCTTCAAGGCCAGGCATATCGCCCCCATCGGATTCGTTATCTCCACCCGTCATCATAATTTCCGTTCCATCTTCCGCTTGCTCTATGTTTTTGTCCTCTTTTATATTATTAGGTTTAATGATTGTTGGTGTAATTTGAACTTTTCCGAAAGTATTGGTGGTTTGCATGCCTGTTTCACCTTCGTTCGGCCTGTTTGTGGCTGCTCCTGAAAATTCATTGTCACTCTCTCCCGTCAGGTTTGAATCTTCGTCTTTTTCAATCAAATCATCCGGAATTGCCAAAAACTCCTCCAAGCCTAAAAATGCTACACTGCTTTGTGCATCAACTTTGGAAAGCATTTCTAATTTGTTATTAATGAATTGATTGAGTTCTTTGTATGCCTGATTAATATTAGATTGGTTTGTATCATCTCTGCAGTTCTCAGTTTTCCACTCGTTGTGAGCCGAATTTTCCATTTGTCGCAACAGTTCATTTCCCACATTATTATCACAAAGCAGAACCGCCACATATCCATTTAAACTATTGATAGTTTTCTTTTGAACAACCATCCTTGGTTTTCTCAAGTAAGCAATCCTGTTTGGCAGGCTTTTATCAAGATATACATACAATTTTACATTACCCAAATTAGGAAGGGTCTCCTCAAAATATGGGTAATCTTCATTTTGCCCGGAATATCTTACTGCTTTGTAGTAAGATTTTGGATTCCAACTTGTAATATCAGTGGCTTTGCCTTTTTCCAAGATATCCGGAAAATATGATTCAATCATATTTTCGAGGGTGTCCTTCGCAATATGCGTGCTATCGCCATTTTCAATTATTTCTACTTCTAATTTCTTATCGTGTATTGCCAGCCAAAAATTGTTTAAAACTGATTTGATTATTTCTTGTTTTCTGTTTTGTGCTTCTATCAAACCAATGATATAAACATCTGTTCCTGATTCATTTCGTATGAATAGCCTTGGCATGTCGGCTTCTGTTGAAACAGGTGTTACATAATTTACATTATAAAATCCATCTCTAGAGAACAATTCATCATTGATTTGATGTGTCGCCAACCTAGTTCTGCCCTCAAAAAACACATTCCCTCCCTTTGTTTTGGTTGATATCAGCAGGGTTTTTATTGGTGATAAAACATAATACGCTCCTTTACCAAAGCCAAAGGAGCCGCCCGATCCTGCTTGTTTGGCGCTCTTTCCCTCACCTCGAACGAAAGAGACAAACGGACTATTGTTGTCGACTGTCGAATACTCCATTCCTTTGGTATTATAGTCTCCAATCCGCAAGAATCTAATTTTATGATGTCTGTCTATGTAATTAGACATGGGCTTGAAGTGTTTTTCTGCTTGTACATCTCCACGATGAAATTGCCAACAGGCCACGATATGTTCTTTTATTGCAAATAAATTTGGATATGACTGCTTCTCTATAGAATCAAATTCAAACACCACTTTAACCGGCTCTTCTTCATTATCAACGGCATCCAGGCTATTTTGAACAGCTTCTCGAACGATAGAATAGTAAGGATTGGCTCTGAATACTTCGTGAATTGCGTCGTTTGGCCCCGTAATCGAAATGCCGCTTTTATCGAAATGCCATTTACAATTGTTTTCCATATTTTATTTTAGAATTTAAATATACTTTTATTGGATTTGGTTCTCTGTCTGCTGAACTGAGCCCTGGATTCTTTTAAAGCTCGGTTAATTTCTCTGAACATCAATTCTACATCTTTTTCTGAATAATCGTAGTTGTGTTTGTTGGCGCAGTTTCCCAAAAGATCAAGTAGGCCTATTATCTTGCTTACTCGATTCGAAGCAACTTTTTCAAACCTATTTCGTTTTGAGGAGCTTGATGTTTTACTGTTTATAGTCATTAATATTGCAAATATACTAATATATCGCTTAAATAAAATCCATATAAGCTATATTTGAAATTTGTAGTTTACATGCTATGAATATATCAACACATAGTGCCAGGAGTAAAAACATGCGAGCCGTTAAATCGGCAGGATCAAAGATAGAAAAGGCACTTGCGCGGGAGCTTTGGTCTATGGGCTATCGCTACAGAAAAAATGACAAGACAGTTTTTGGCAAGCCCGATCTTACCATGAAAAGATATAAGCTGGCCATTTTTGTTGACAGCGAGTTTTGGCATGGCAAGGACTGGGAAAAGCGCAAGTACGACCATAAGTCCAACCAACAGTTTTGGCATAACAAAATAGAGCGAAACATTCAGCGAGATATTGAGGTTAATGAAGAATTGTTGAAATCAGGGTGGAAAGTTTTGCGTTTTTGGGGCAAGGACATTACCAAAAACTTGCGAAATTGCACGGACAAAATTATTGAAGCCATTTATGAGTTTAAAAAAGAAAATAAGCATCGACCAGTTTGAAGACAAAATTTTTAGAACACAAGAACAGGGTGTTTCCAATGTTAAAAAGGCTATTGTGACACATTATCTACATAACCGCGACAACGGTGTCTCGAGCCATTTTGAGGAAGATGCCATTAAGGCAATTAGCGAATACGTAGAATATAAAAATGAAAATGATGGTCTGAACTTAGTCTCGGATAAGGCACTGCAACAATTGCTTTTTGAGGTAAATGCTGTTCCTTTTCCGACTCCCGAAAATTATACGTTCAAATTCATTGATTTATTTGCAGGTATCGGTGGTTTTAGATTAGCCATGCAAAGTTTGGGAGGTAAATGTGTTTTTACAAGCGAATGGGATAAAGAAGCGCAGAAAACTTATCGTGCCAACTTCGGGGAAGTGCCTTTCGGTGATATCACAAAAGAACTTACAAAAAGTTATATTCCTAATGGATTTGATGTTCTCTGTGCCGGTTTCCCTTGTCAAGCTTTCTCTATTGCTGGCAAAAGAGGCGGATTTGAAGATACTAGAGGAACATTATTTTTTGATGTGGCAGAAATCATTCAGCGAAAACAACCTAAAGCATTTTTCTTGGAAAATGTAAAGGGCCTCAGAAATCATGATAAAGGCAAGACACTATCAACCATTTTACATGTGTTACGAGACGACCTTGGTTATTATGTACCCGAACCTCAAATTATAAATGCAAAAGATTTTGAAGTCCCGCAAAATAGAGAAAGGATTTTTATTGTTGGCTTCAGGAAAGACCTTGGCATAAACGAATTTGAGTACCCTCAACCTTCTAATAAAAAAGTAACTTTTGCCGACATCAAGGAGAAGAATGTTCCGGCTACCAAGTTCTTTCTATCGACACAGTATTTGCAAACATTAAAAAATCATAAAGCCAGACATGAGCATAAAGGCAATGGTTTTGGATATCAAATCATATCTGATGACGACATTGCTAATGCTGTGGTTTGCGGTGGTATGGGCCGCGAAAGAAACCTTGTGATTGACAATAGAATTACGGACTACACCCCTACTACCCACATAAAGGGCGAGGTGAATCGTGAGGGAATTAGAAAAATGACTCCCAGAGAATGGGCAAGATTGCAAGGGTTTCCTGATAAATTTATCATAGATGCTGTCGCAGATGCATCTGCTTATAAACAGTTCGGCAACTCCGTGGCCATACCTGCAATTAAAGCAACAGCTAAGCAAATTTTGGATAAAATAAAGTAAATTCTAATGCTGACCGGAAACATAGGTGAATGGAGTGAAATATATACACTTCTTAAAATCATATCCGATAAAAAGCTGTATACAGGAGACAGTGATTTAAATAAAATTGAAAGCCTAATATTTCCAATTATTAAAATTCTGCGTGATGAATCTAACGGAACTTTTGAATATGGTTACGATGGTAATATAATTATTGTTAAAGGTGTAAATGAGGAGTTTAAAATTCCTATTAACAGATTTAGAGAGAATGCGGTTTTACTGCTTTCAAAGTTAAAATCAACTAAATCGCCGACATTCTCAATTCCTGAAATTGAAGCTTTCATTAAATCATTTAACTGTATTTCTCTTAAGGCTAAATCAACCATAAAAAGCGACATAAGAATAGTAATTCATGACCAAAGGACAGGAATAACACCAGAACTCGGATTTAGTATAAAATCTCAACTTGGAAGTGCATCAACGCTATTAAACGCAGGCAAGACTACCAATTTTATTTATGAAATTAAAAATACCATTTTATCTGATGAAGAAATTCAAAATATTAATGAAATTGATACAAGAAGTAAAATAAAGGATAGAATTGAAAAAATCAGTAGCTATTCGGGGAAATTTATTTATAGAAAAACAGAGAGTGCTGTTTTTGGGAACAATCTAAGATTGATTGATACTGCCCTACCAGAAATTCTGTCAGAATTAATTTTAATTTTCTTCACCACGGGTCATTCAAAGACTAAGGATTTAGTTGATGAGATAACCTTATTAAATCCTCTTGATTTTGACCTTAAAAATAATCATCCATTTTATAAATATAAGATTAAACGATTTTTAACAGACATAGCCTTAGGCATGATGCCGTCAAAAGCATGGGAAGGGGAACTTGATGCAACAGGTGGCTATTTAGTTGTCAAAGAAGACGGTGATATTTTGTGTTATCATATATACAATAGAAACGAATTTGAGAACTATTTATTGAATAATACTAAATTTGATACAGCCAGCAGTTCAAAACATGAGTTCGGCACTATTTACAAAGAGGATGAAAAGTTATTTTTTAATCTTAATTTACAGATTAGATTTTTGAGGTAATGTAAATATCTATAAATAACGGATATATCATAATTAAAAGAAAACACTGTGAGCTTAACTTTTAATTAACTGTATAGCTTGTAAATCATTTTAGGTATTTCATATATTCGTATTATGAAATTCATTAGATATACCCTTTTTGTTGTTTTGGCATATTTCACAATTAGCTTGTTTTATGCCTTGATACCCGCAACTTTATTATTCCTCGTTGATCTTGGTAAGTTTTGGTCCGTATTGCTTTTGTTGGGTTCATGAGCAAATATGGGTATTCCCCGCCCACGATAACATCGGTTCTAAATGGAACAGACCGGTCCACATCAGGAATCAAACTTTAGCACAATTATCCATTATCTTAGTATAAAGGTTAAAGCTAAATTTCTCATCCACATGACAAGGTTGATGTAACACTTTCATAAATTCTGGATCCTATGACCAAAAGTAATATCTCTACTACGTTTCCGGCAGCATTTTAAAATTTTAATTGATTCAAATTCATATGCATCCCACTCTTCACCACATTCAATCCGCACTGTTTGGCTTAGCCGTGGGCGACGCTTTGGGCGTGCCCGTTGAATTTAAGAGCCGCGAAACCATAAGAAAAAATCCTGTAACGGATATGATCGGTTATGGTACATACAACCTGCCGCCTGGTACATGGTCGGACGACAGCTCCATGACCTTTTGCCTGGCCGAAGCCTTAACGCAGGAATTTGATCTGAACACCATCGGGCAAAACTTTGTGAAATGGTGCTATGAGAATTACTGGACTCCGTATGGAGATGTGTTTGATATTGGCATAGCAACAAGTGATGCCATTTTGCGTCTTGCCCGCGGAGCGAAGCCGGAACTTGCCGGTGGTTTCAATGAAGAAGACAATGGGAATGGTTCACTGATGCGCATTTTGCCATTGTTATTCCATATCTACAATAAGCCCATTTATGAGCGGTTTGAACTTACCAAAGAGGTTTCATCAATCACACATGGACATATTCGTTCCATTATAGCGTGTTTTTATTACATGGAATTTGCGCTGCAGGTTTTGGAAGGCAAAGAGAAGTTTGAAATATACAAAAATTTGCAAGCTAAAGTTCTTGCGCATTTGCACAGCCGTAAGGTACACCCAACCGAAATTGCTGTATTTGTTCGTTTGTTAAAAAGTGACATACACAGGCTTGAAAAAGATGCAATACAAAGTAGCGGTTATGTTTTACATACGCTGGAAGCGAGTATATGGTGTTTTCTAACGACAGACAATTACCCGGATGCTGTTTTAAAAGCAGTGAATCTAGGCCGCGATACTGACACTACCGGGGCTGTCACAGGTGGCCTGGCAGGACTATATTATGGCTTAGATAACATTCCAGAAAAGTGGCTGCAACAGCTTGCCAGGCACAAGGAAATAGGTGATTTGGCGGGGAGGGTAGCGGATAAGCTATACTCTGGTGGCCGGGTATTGTAGCTTGAGCTGTTTGTATGAGGATTATTTTTTCAACATGTTTGGTTTGTTGATGTTGGGTTTGTTATTATTGTATGTATCAAAACATAAAGCAACTAAAACATTGCCAAGGCGGGGCATATTTTTTAATGAGAGTTATGTGCGGTTGGATAGTTTAAATAAAATGCCACGAATTAGAAACAATGTGCTAAAAATGTCTGTTACAGGCGAAATGAATAAACGGTTATCTTCAAAATATGCGTTAATATCCTTAATTGATTGTATATCAAAATATTCACTTATAATGTTTTTTTCAGTTAATTCTATATATTTGAAGTTCGCTTCTTAATGCCAGTCATCATAGAAACATAAGCTTGTATGGTGAAAATATATAAGATAAATAATAAAAGTAATAATAATAAAGAGTGGTAATGAAAAAAGATATAAGTCTGATAGCCAACTCGGGGATTCAGTTATATTCCACAGATCTGGAGATTGAGCTCTCCGATAATTTCAAAATGTATTTTCATGAATGGTTTGACGCTGAAGACGATCAACTAAAACTTGAATTGGTGCATCATTACGCAGAAGAGGACGTTTGGGTCAGAAAACAGGATCTTTTAAAGTTGGGTGCACTTCAAAAAACAGATGAAATGTCCGGCGATAAACTCATTAAGGCTGGGACTGTGAAAGAACCTTGGTCAGCAGTAAATAAAAGTGAAGAGTTTTTAAGCGGAAAGTTCAGGGAGGTTATCCCTAATGTTAATTCTGACAGCGATGAAACCGATTGTTTTCCTATATCTCTAAACCGTTTGAAATGGGATAAATTCGAAAACCATTGGTTGCCAATGCCATTTTTTGCACTCGGTAAAAATAACAAGTCAAAATTTGGACCTGTAAACTGGTGCAGGTTTAAATTGGTCCCAGGCGAACAAAAAGACCAAGTCAGAAAATATACATTGTTAATTGCATTTGATACCCGAACACGATTTGAAAGCCAAGGTTTTGAAGCTGATGATTTGGTAGAAACACCAACTTTTTCAAATTATGACAGATCCAAGCAGTTTTCATTATGCAATAGTGAATTTTCACTCATTGATTTTTTCTCAAAATCAATGAATTGTGAGTGGGTTGATGAATATATCCTGGAGTTATTTCACGGGGAGAAAAGCCTTGATGGAATGCGGATAAAAAAACCAAAAATGAGTTATTTGGCCCAGTATGTTTTTTTACTAAGATATATACAGCAGCTAAAGACTGTGCCTGAAGTGACCCTGTTTTCAAACAGAAATGTGGCCTATGGTGATGTAGATCTTGTTGTGGATATGGGGAATTCGCGCACCTGTGCAGTGTTATTTGATAACCATGATTTCACCAAGGTAGAGAATCTGGAGTTGCAAAATTTTACCAATCCTGTAGTTAATGGAGAGCTAAATAAATCCCGTGAACCCTTTGACATGCGACTGGCATTTCATGAAGCAAGTTTTGGAGGCCATTTTATTAAAAATAGTCCTCAGTTCGTTTATCCGAGCGCAGTTCGTCTTGGGATTGAAGCCAACGAATTAATTCACAATACGGCCAGTTTAAATATAGGCCTGGACAAAATCACTACATTTTCCAGTCCAAAACGTTTCTTATGGGACTCTAAACCTCAAAAGAAAGAATGGGAGTTTATTTCATTTGACAAGGAACGCAGCAAAAATATTTGGATTAAGGGTATTTCTGAGCAGGTTAATGCTGATGGTACCCTTAATACTGATGGTAGCGGGGGATTTGTTTCTAACTATTCAAGAAGATCTTTGATGACCTTCGCTTTTCTTGAAATATTTAGCCAGGCACGAATGCAGATTAACGGTTACGCCTTCAGACAAAGATGGGGTGATGAAGCGAAGCCGAGAAGATTGGATCGTATACTGATAACATGTCCTACTGCTATGTCTAAAGTAGAGCAGATAGCACTGCGAAAGTGTGCTGAAGACGCAGCTATTATGTTAGATCGTTTTTATAATGAAACACATCTTGATGATTTAGATGAAAAAGCTGCTCGAAAAAATGTACAGATAATACCCAGTTCTGCAAGTGTATCAAAAAATTCAGAGGATAAATCCTGGATATATGACGAAGCCACCTGCACGCAATTCTTATATCTGTATGCTGAAATCAATAAACGATACAATAATAATTGCAAGGAGTTTTTCGAATTCTATGGTGGCAAATCCGGATCTGGAGAGACGAGCAAACATCTTACAATCGGCTCTGTAGACATCGGTGCCGGAACAACAGATCTGATGATTGCAGATTATACCTATGGCGATACTGGGCAGTGTCTTCTCAAACCGGAACCATTGTTTTGGGAGAGTTTCTATCTGGCAGGTGATGATATGCTTAAAGACCTGGTCAGAAAACTTATTATAGAAGGTGAGTTTGGCGCGATGGAATTATGGCTGAAAAAGCTAAAAAAAGCGGAGGCATCCAAACTCATCAATGATTTTTTTGGGGAGAACACTGCACGTCAGTCTAAAACTGCACGGCAAATAAGAAGCGAATTTAATTTGCAGGTTTCTGTTCCAGTCGTTGTAAAGTATCTTGAGCTTCTTGCTGAAGACAAGCAAAATTCCCGTGTACTCACCTTCAATGATATTTTTAGTCATAATATGCCTACGGAGAGAGTGCAGGATTATTTCCAAAATCACTTTGGATTTAGCCTTAAGGATATTGCCTGGCAATATGACCGTAAAATTATTGCCCCGATAGTTGAAAGTGTGTTTGATTCTCTTGTAGGTAAGATCTCCGCCATCCTGGCACACTATAAATGCGATATTGTTTTGCTTTCCGGAAGACCTACAGGATTGAAACCCATTTCGGATTTATTCTTAAAATACTTTGCAGTTTCACCTAATAGAATTGTTGCACTGAATAAATACAGGGTTGGAAGATGGTATCCTTTTCAAGATGGTAACGGATATTTCAAAGACTCCAAATCGGTTGTGGCGGTGGGAGCGATGATTGGACATTATTCTTCCACTGCAGGGAGTTTGAATGGTTTTGCATTGGATTTATCTGAACTGGGCAAAAAAATGGTTCCGACCAGTGATTACTTCGCATTGAAGGAAACAGAGGAAGCATTTATAACACCAGCGCTTAACAGCAACAAAGTATCAGTACCTCAATTGCCCTGGAGGATATGGACAAGGCAGCTTGATACAAAGCTTTATCCGACAAGGCCCTTTTATTTTTTGGATTTTAACCGAGAGAAGATTGAAGAAAAAATTAAAAATAAAAAAGGGTTGTTTGATGAACAAAAGCAGGAGATTCAAATGGCATTCCAAGCTGAATTTGAAAAATTGAAAAAGCAGGAACCTTTTAAGTTTACAATAATTAGAGAGAGTTACAGGGATGACAAGGAAATTATTAAAATAGATAGTGTGGAATCAAGGGAGGGTGAAGATATCACGCCTGCCTATTTCACGCTTCAATTGCAAAGTATGAGCGAGGATAGCGAATACTGGATGGATACCGGGGTATTTCAAAATTTAAAAATAGTCACTTTAAAATAGTGGAAAAGGTGGAAATGATAAATAAAATAAACGCACAGCTCAATGTGATTAAAAACTCCGAAAAATGGATTGAAGAAACGGAGGCTATGCATGGGAAAAAGGGTGAATTTCTATACAATAAACTGGTAGGTTACCGACGTGAACTTAAAAAGAAAAAATTCGCCATGCAGGATAACAGTGCAGCTGCCGTTTATGGCGAAAGTCAGGTTGGCAAATCTTATCTCATTAGCAGCCTGCTATCCGAATCGAATGAACCTTTTTGTGTGATGGGGAATGAAAATACCTATCACAATTTTATTAAGGACATAAATCCCACCGGTGGGGGAATGGAGTCTACCAGTCTGGTAACCCGTTTCTCAGTGAATTATAAGCCCCAAAACCCCAATTTTCCTGTAAAGGCTTTAATGCTGTCAGCTGCTGATATAATTCTTATCTTATCTGATAGCTACTACAACGATGTTAAAGTGGATCATGACTCCATTATTGATTTAGCAGTGCTGAATGATTTTGTAGAAAATCTCAAGGTTGACTATAGCTCAGGTGGAAAAAATATTCAAAATGCCCTCTCTGAAGATGATATCTGGGGTATTCAGGAATATTATAAAGCTCATTTTGCAACCAAAGCAAATCTGTTGCTCAGCTCGGATTATTTCAAAGTGGTTGCCAGGCTAATTAATAATATAGCACCTGAGAAATGGGCTGCGGTTTTTGCCCCATTATGGAACAACAATATCACATTCCACAATCTTTTTAGCACCACTGTGGAACAAATGAAGGCATTGAATTTTGCTGAAACCATTTTTCTGCCCATTGAATCCGTGCTTTCAAAATACGGAACCATTTTGGATGTTCAGAGACTGAAAGAATTATATACAGATATATCAGAGCAAAAAAATCTTCCCGAGCAATACTGTTCAACCACAAAAGTATTTTGCAATGAACAGATCCGTGAAGTTGAAAAACCATACCTGTGCCTTATGGTGGCGGAAATTGTGTTTTCAATCCGGGAATCCATTCTTGATTCCAAGCCTTTTTTAAAAGAGATGGATTTGCTGGATTTTCCGGGAGCAAGAGCACGAATGTCTCATCCGGCTGCTTTACTTGAGCAAAAAAACATCCCCGATTTATTTATTCGTGGTAAGGTTGCATACCTGTTCAATAAATATTCAGAAGCTGAAAAAATCAGCATTTTCATTTTATGTGCAAAACATGAACAGGCTGCACAGCGCAGCCTGCCGGAAATGCTTAATAACTGGGTGAAACGTTATATTGGAGAAACCCCTGAAAGCAGGGAAGAGTTCATCGAAAACGCTGTTGTTTCTCCATTGTTTATAGTAGGTACATTTTTTAATGAAAATCTTGAATATAATCTTAATCAGGATCGTCGGGATAATATAGATTCATTAAACCATCGATGGAATCTGAGGTTTGAAAGCACACTGGCTACTGAGTTACTGGATGTAAAAACGTACAATTGGTTTCGCCAGTGGACCATTTCCAAGCCTAATTTTCAAAACATTTATCTGCTAAGGGATTTTGTCTATTCTGAAAAGGGCAACCTGTTTAGCGGTTACAGCAGGCATGGTATAGAGACAGAAGAGATTAAACCAAACGATTATCTTGATTTTAGGGAGCAGCTTAGAAAGTCATTTCTCGATTATGATTTTGTCAAAAAACATTTTGAAAATCCGGCTGTTTCCTGGGATCGGGCTGCCGGAATTAACGAAGATGGAACGGGATTGATTATTGAGAAACTTGGGATTGCAGCAGTGAACACTGTCAATGCCAGGGAAAAGAAATGGCGCCGTGATCTTGAAGCCATCAATAATGGCATCTTTAGTTTGTTGAGTGAATATTATAACAGCTCTGATAAATCCCAAAATATATTGGCAGCCAGGGCTATGGCAGGCAGAATAAAGGCGAAACTTGATATTGCCTTCAGCAGAAGTCAGCATTTCTTTGGACCAATGCTTAAAGATTTGATGATTTCTAACGGAGAAGTTTATGAAATTTTTATCGATGAAATCAGAGATATTGAGCACAGAAATAATGTAGATGTAACCAATTACAGTTCAATTAGGCTGTTGGTGCCCCGTTTGGACTCCAATGCATCATTTGATGAAAATCTGGAATATTTGCGTCAGCACTATGAGAAAGAAAGTGCTGAAGCCTGCAGACAATTCTTTGAAGAACAGGGAGTGGATCTGAATGAGTTGTTTTATGGTGGACTTGACAGGGTAAAGCATTTTTCACAAATTTTGGCGGAAGCGTTGGAGCGTTATTGGTTTAATGAAGGTCTGCCTGCCAAATTGAAGTCTACCGTTAATTATTTAAGCGAACTTGAGGCTGAAAACATTTTGGATACTTTCAAGAAGCTCTATAATAAATTACAAATGTCAAAATACATTTCGGATAAAATATGGCTTCATGTTAACGGATCTAAGAATCAGGAGGTAGTCTATGAAATGATTTCTGATATAAGTTGCGAAATCCTTAATTCTTTTATGTCAACATTTGGTAGAGCATATTTTTCTACTGAAGATTTAAATGACCTTAAAATTGCTAATGAAAAAAATTCGCTGGACCTAATTCTCGATTTTCCACAATCCGATTCTATCTTCAATGCTCAAAACAAAAAAAGCGATTTAAATATAAACCGTTTGGAAGAACTAAATAAAATCCTACAGGAGAATCCCGCTGAATTAAATGAATTACCACATGTAAAAAACTACATAAATTGGTGTAATGCTTTGAAAACAGGTTTTGTTTATGTTTGTGATATTCCAAATTATGACATCCGCGCAAATGAGCGCCTTAAAGTTGTTTTAGATGAATGTTCGGCCATAGGTTTTAATTAATGTAGATAAGATGCCTGTAGTATACGGATTAGACAAACTTTGCAGTTGCGAAAGATTTGAAACCTTTTTCAAATCAGTTCAGGAATATAGGGGAAGAAAACTATTTGACAGGTATGAAGCCCTCTCCAGTATTGTAAACAGGAATATACTGCCTGAATACAGACATTTTCTTGCTCAGCCGGTTTTTCACGGGGAAGAAATTACGTGGTATGCCGTTCCTTATTCTGAAACTCCACAGCAGTTAACCAAACTGGAATCCGATGAATTGAGCCGATATGAAGAGATATTAGAGAAAACCCGCAATCATTACAATGCTGTAATTTCTAATTTAAAAGAAACTGGAAAAGTTGATGAGGCTGACTGTCTGGAAAGGGCAATAAAGTTTGTCAATAAAGATTTTGTTTACTGCTACGATGATAAGGTAGTATTGGGGATTTGGGGCATGGAGCTACGGGAACATGTGCGAGAGCCGCTTGGTATAGCCATGAAAAATATTTTCTCCTCCAAGAACCGCCCGATACAACCGACTGAAGAAAATCAGTCTGTCGACGAACAGCCAACTTCTGAGACCATTCCTCAGAACAACCATACTGTCACTTTTATATTAGGGCCAAACTCAAACAGTGATAAGCAGTGGATTGATATAAATAAAAAGTCTGGTGACCTCATTACAGATGGTGATATTCCATCTGTTGTTCCGAAAGATGGTTTTAAATTTGCAGGTTGGGATACTCAACCTCTTGGTCATGAGGTAAACGGGGATGTCCAGTTTACAGCTTTATACAAAGCAGTCAGATTGCCTTGGTACAGGCGTTTATGGCTTTGGTTAACCGGTTCCGGTTGTTTGAAGTGGTTGCTGTATCTACTGCTCTTTCTCTTGCTGCTATTGTTGATTTGCTGGTTGTTCAGAACTTGTAACCATGTAGAATCACGACCTATTCCATCACCTATTGAGAAAAAGCCATGGGTAGACAAGGATCCAAGGGCAGGTCATGGAGGTATTTACAATCCAGGTCATCCCTACGAGCCGGTTCCAACACCACCTGAATATCGCGATATATTACCACCTGAGCAAGGTGTGCTGCCTGATCCGGATACTTCTAATCTTGTTAGAGAGCCCGGAAGGCCAGTTATTTTTAATGATCGACTGAACGTGTTGCTTGAAGATGAAAATAAGAGCATCATGGATTTAGCGAGAAAATTTAAACAACTGTATCCTGCTGAAGAGTATGAGGTGATTTATTATGATGATGTTGTAAAGCGAATGCAGATAAAGGTTCCACCGGAGGATAGAAATAAAATAAAACAGGAATTCCCCGGTCAGGTTTCTCCGGATTTTAAAATTTTTATCTTTGATGAGGCACTTTTTGAGAGCAATTTTAGTCCCAACGACCCTTCTTTTAGTGACAACGAAAAATCATGGTATTTGAAAGCAGTAAACGCAGCAGCGGCATGGGATATAACAAAAGGTTCGCGCACCATTACCGTCGCAGTTGTGGATAATGGATTCAATACGGATCATCCGGAACTGAAAAATAAAATTGTTATGCCCTACAATGTGTGGAAGCATAATAATAGAATCAGCGCCCAGGATATTGATCACGGCACCCACGTTGCCGGAACGGCAGTGGCTTCTATCAATAATGGAACAGGCATTAGTGGTATTGCCGGTGAATGCGCACTGATGCCTATACAGGTATCGAATGACCAGGATGTTATGACAACGACATCTTTGCTCGATGGGGTTTTGTACGCACTGTATCAGGGTGCTGATGTGGTAAATATGTCTGTGGGCATGAAGTTCAATGGCAATATCAGTGAAAATGAACAGCGTGAATTACAGCAGTATCATTTTAAGGAGGAAGAGCGGCTGTGGACAAAAATTATGGATATTGCGGAATCTCATAACGCAACTATTGTTACCGCAGCAGGAAACGATAATGTCCTGGCCGGCGTAGATCCGTTGAAAAGGCCAAAACACTTCATTGTTGTATCGGCTGTGGATCAATCCAGTTCAGCAGTTAAAAAAGCCGGTTTTAGTAATTATGGTAATAATGCCACCATATCTGCCCCTGGTGTAAAGATATACAGCACCTCAGGTTCAGACGGATATCAATATATGGATGGTACCAGTATGGCAACACCCATCGTAACCGGTGCTGTGGCATTGATGAAAAGTATAAAGCCCGATTTAACAACCGAGCAGATCAAATGTATCTTACAGTCAACAGGTGTGCCGGCAAATGGTAAAATCGGTAACTTGATTCAAATTGATAAAGCACTGCAAAAGGTCAAATCAGGCGGTGCAGTCAATTGTGCTAATGAGAACCCCACCCCTTCTACGGGTGATGTACAGATTCTGCTCAACTGGGACAACCAGAACGATCTGGACCTGGCCTGTGTGGATCCGGCTGGGCAAACCATCTGGTATGGAAACAGGCGTGTGGGCAGTGGTGGAATGCTCGAGATTGATATGAATGTTCAGCCAGGCGGTTCCAATACTCCTATTGAAAATATATACTGGCCCACCGGAACAGCACCCTCAGGCACCTATTCAGTTTATTTATGGCTCTATCGACAACATCTTCCAGACGTCTCAACCAATCCCTACAAAATCAAGGTGATTTATGGTGACAAGGAAGAAGAATACACAGGAAATATAGCTAAAAGTCAAGGCAGAATAAAGATTTGTTCATTTACGCTTGAAGGCGGTATCGGAGATGGTAACACAGATAACCGCAGTGGGGAGTTCGGAGGTGGCACGCCCCGAGGAAACAGGGATGAACTTGAACGCGAAAGGGAAAGACTTCGACGTGAGCTGGATAGAATTGACAGTGAGTTAAGAAATCTCCGTCCGTAACAGATAAAACCGATAAAGTTTAGAAAAAAACCATAATATTTGTAAAATGAGTAAGGCGAAAATTTCACTGGCAGGCGTACTTGCTGCCCTTGCTGCCCTTGGATATGGATTTATTGCATTTCTGGGACAGAATTACCTAAATATAGGAGATGCTAAAGATGCCCTGTTGACGGCATTTTTGATGATGTTTTCCCTGTATGTTCTTGTTCTGATGGCGAGAGCAACCAAAAAGGCGCACAACAATTTTAAGAGGATGATTATGGTGGAGCGTCTGTTGGTGCTGTCATATATAGCACTGTGTTTCTGTCTCATTAAACCGTTTTCTCATTTTTTTCATGTTTACTCAAAGAAAAGCAGCATTCAGAAGGTCGTACTTGCTGATATTGACAAGGCCAAAGGTATGTATAAGGTTTACGAACAAAATGCCCATAGCAGAATTGCGAAGTATGACATAAAATTAAATAGTATTATAAAAGCACACAGTCTTAATTTCAATCCCCCGCTGTACGATCAGCTTGGATTTAATCCAAGTATCGAAAATCAGCAGGCAGGTACGCTGTTAAATGTTTTAAAAGGTAAATTGTTTCCTGCAAATTATAAGGCACAAAAAACAGCAGATTCCGTTTGGTTAAATATGGCAAAAGAGAGCATAGAAAATTGGAAACCGATAGCTGTGGTTGATGTAATTAATAACCTTGAAAAGAATATCAGTATCAGAATAAATCAACTTAGGGGATATACAGCATACATGGCAAATGCAGAAGATTCTGCAGCAATTATACCGTACGATCCAGGCATCTCTTTAACCAATGTGCAGGGAAAATTCAAGAAAGAAGGCCAGCCCGGGGTATTGGCGATTGCAATCGGATTGATTTTGTGTTTACTGATGATGCTGGATTACATGGTAACCGACAGAGATTTTAAAAACGAGCAAACACTTTTGGGTTTCAAAATCGGAAAAAATAACAACAAGCGAGGCGATAATAAATTTACTGTTGAGATTTAATTTTTAACAAAAGAGAAAAATGCATCAGGATAAACAATACTATCTGGATAATGTAGGCAATATGGATAACCGTGATATTGCGGCTGCCATAAGCGATGGACACGTTACATTCGAAGAGTTACAGGATACAGGTGACTTTGCAACACTCAGGCAGCAAGAGGTTAGGAAATTGCTTGGTGCAGGTGAACAGGAAAATAATGATTTTAACGCGGCAACGGATATCCATCAATTGGAGCAGTTTTTGGTGGATTATCCAAATTCCCGGAAACAGGAATTGGTTATAGCGAAAATCAATGCGCTAAAAGAAGAAAAAGCAGCAAAACTAAACCAGGAATTACAGAAGTATATTGATAATCCTAATTTGTTGTTTATCGAGGATGATCCTATCAGAAAGTTGGGTGAAGATAATGTGCGTGAACTATGCGGGCATTATGGCATAGATTTTAAGATAGTTAAAGAATTTAGATATGCAACACTGAATGCCAATTATAATCATATTCCCAAATCAAAAGATGAGATACCTGATGATTTTACAGATGTCTATTTCTGGGGAACTTCTACATCGGGAAAGACCTGTGCTCTGGCAGCAATTCTGAGCACGATGAATAAGAAATATAATATCGTAGATCCTGTAGGCATAACCATGGGAAATTCATACAGAAATGACCTTACCCGTGTTTTCCTCAATGATATTGCGTGCCTTCCCAACCGTACACCGGAGGAATCCACCCAATATATGCCTTTCCAATTTAAAAAAAGGGACAGAAGAAAATATAAGAATGTCTCTTTCTTCGAATTGAGCGGCGAATTATTTAAGTATTTTTATGAAGTAATTACAGGTGTAAAGAAGCTGGATGAAGACAAAGGCGAAAAAGTTTTAGAGGCCTTTGAGACTGTAAAACTACTGGTGGCAAGTTCCAATCCTAAACTGCATTTTTTCTTCATAGATTATGAAGCTGAAAAGTCAAGGGATATTATAAATCAGGATATTACCCAGGCAGAATATCTGACCGCGGCTACAAATTACTTTAGAAACCACCAGAAGATATTGTCACATAAATCCAAAGGGTTGTATATTATTATTACCAAAGCAGATTCAATCCCGGGGAATACTGAGGAAGAGAAACTGGAAGAGGCAAAAAGATTCATTGAAGAACGGTTTTTAAATTTTTATGATTTATTAAGAGAACAAAGCAAAAATTTTAATATGGACTTCGGGGTAAAGATGTTTTCAATAGGAGACTTATACTTTAACAGGATTTGTAGGATAAACAGGGAATATTCAGATGAAATAATACAAACAATACATGCTCAAGTACCGGATGAAAATACATCGGTCTTCAGAAAATTTCTAAAAAAATAAAAATGATTCAGATTTATGTACATGGGATAAGGAGCGGATACAAGGTTTTAAATCCGAAACGTAATCAATTCACTGAAAAGAACCAGTTTGTTGAGGACAATCCGGATAGATTAGACGTGTGGGATCCCTCTGCAGTAAGTCCGGAAACACATATCGGGTTAGGAAATTTTGTCTACTCGATTGCATTTTACAAACAGAAAAAAGTTTATACCAAAACAATAATTGTTAAAGATGGCGGTGGTAGTGGCAGAATTGGTACCTTTAATTTTGCTATTACCCTTCCTTGGAATAAGCAAATGGAGGGTGAAGATATTCGAAGCATTTTGGATGAGATTCATAATCATTACCGACCTTATCTTGAAGCCACGGACCATACCCCTAATGTTGGAATGCCTGCAGACTGGTCTTTTACCGAGTCAATTCTTGACAGGTATAATTCAAACAATAAGATAAAAAAAGATGATGAAGCACTTGCTTTTATTGAATCTGAGCAGGAACCAAAGCAGAGATCAAAAGCGTATGCATATTATGAAAGCTCAGAGGAATTAAATAGTCTTCTTTCCGCCCCGTACCAAAAAGATTTTGAGCCTTATTTACAGATTTATTTTATAGATAAGCAAAAAAAGGATCAGTCAGATAATCCACTCAAGGTATTGGATTATTCTAGAAACGCCGATTTGACCGGAAAAATAAAAATCATCCGTGAAAAAGTAGAATATACATTGGTCTGTCCGACTTCTTCCAGTTCACTTAGGATACAGGTGTTTAAGAACAATGAGGGGCTTAAGCCGGGTGATTTGGTGAAGTTTGGTTTAAACGACTCCCTAAAAATCATTTATTCCAAGGAAAATCATGAAAGCCTGGAAGTAAAGATTTCGATGAAAAATGCGGGTGCTGATAAAAACTTGATTTTTCAGCAGGGAAGCAATTCTTTCAGGATAGCCACGAATGTTCAGTTAACGCCCAGATATAAAGTATCTGCCGGAGAATTTGGGGAACTTTCCCGCAAAGGTGTAACTTCAGGAAAGCATGATGGAAGTGATGTAAAGCATTACATTGAACCCAATCCAGGATACAGATTTACAGGTTTTGAATTGATGAATGGTGTTCTGATTGCTCAATATGAAAAGAAAATGGACCTCAAGCCCTTCTATTTGGGAGGTGCGGTTGTTATGCTTTGTGTGATGATTTTCCTGGGTGCTACGTACCTGTTTCCTCCTCCGCCAAATGAAGACAATGAAATCGAGGTACTGCTCACCAATGATAACTGGCTGCTAGCAGATCTTGAAAAAAGAAGTAATGCAAATTGTGTAGATATAACTAAAGATACCTATAATGCGGATGAATGTGAAAAGTTGCAAAAAGCGATTGCTTTCAGGAAATTGCTGAACAAGGGCGATTTTGAAGGTATCATCAAGCAAAATTTGTCAAAGGATCCAAATATGGGTCAGAATGATGGCCTAAAAATTATTATTGAGGAAATAGTTAAAATCTCTGATAAAAATACAAGAAAGCGAGTTGGTGGATATTTAATAAAAGAACAAATAAGTACCATGAGTTTGTCAGCAGCGGGCAGATTAATTGATACCATAAAACAGCTCATTGAGATTGAAGCCGCAGTGAAGAACATAAAGTCTCCGGATAGTCTTATACATCGGAGAGGCCTTGTTGAGAAAATTAGCCGGCCCGACAGCCTGAAAAAGACCATATTGGCTGCAATAGCCAGAAAGCTGGGTGACAAAAATCCGGAACCAGACCCGATAGTTAAAGGTGGCGGCGGATCTAAGGGTGGTGCTGCCGGATCCGGAGGAAATAAAACGGGATCCGGTTCGGGGGGGGAGACCGGAGGTGACCCCCCAAAATCAACTTCAAAAGAAGATGATGTTTATAAGGCAATAAGAGATTATTACAATGGTGCTATAGACCAAGAAAAATTGATGAATACCATTAATAGATTTAATTCAAAAGATCAAACCAATAATATTAAGAAAGTCAAAGATAATATAGAAAAAATTAAAAATAAAAATAAAAATAATCAAAATATTATATCACAGTGTCCTGATTTAAATTGTTTCTGTGAAAAACTAAGATAGTTTAACATTTAAAAATATGAAAAGTTTAAAAATAATTATCGTATTTGTAGTTTTACTGTTAATTGGTTTTATGTGTTACCATTGGATGAAAGACGATGGTAAAGATGGTGGTGAAACGGTAATAAATCCTCCATCAGACAAGTATAATTGGATGAAAAGCAGAATCGACTCTTTCGATGCATTGGCAGATACTGCAATTTACCAGTCACATTACGATGCCCTAAAATTTGAAATTGAAAGCCGTGGAAGCGCCCTTGAATTCGCGCCCGATGATTCTGATTTAAATGAAACACAAAAAAATGATTTGTTGGATATGTTATATAAGACATATATTTCTTCACTTATCAAAACTGCGAACCTTGTTATCTCCAATGGGTCAGATAAGGAAGGCCTTATTTTGAATTTAATCAAGGAAGTTGGAAATGCACAAGCTAATACATCGCTTAATGATGAAGATAAAAAGAATGAACTGAAAGATATATTAGATAAGCTTAATAAATATACTGAGATTAAAAATTTTATTGCCAAAGCAAATGGCTTGACGCTAAGTAATGCTGGTTCAAAACCCGGTATATACGATATACTGCAACAAACAGAATTAGAAAATGATTTTATAATACCTCAAAGATCATATTTGGCAGATATGACATTCCCTGTTAATTGCCCCCACATTAAAAAAGAAGTGGAAAATGTATCTGTCATATTGTTCAAAAAATCTGTAAATTTTTTTATAAGTAAAATAAGCCAATTATCCAAAAAGGAATGGCCAGGTTTAAATAAGGGTGAATTCTCCTTAAAATATCTGCCGGCAGTAAAAAGCCAATTGAATAGTTTATCTAACATTTATGGGATAGATAATAATTGTTTTGATGACACAAAACAATCACTTATTGAATATTTAGAAAATATATATTCATTTGATGACCCATATAAAGATCCAGGCTGTATATGAAATCATGAAAAGTATCAAAATAATAATCATATTGGCCGTTGTTTCGCTAATCGGTTTTGCTTGTTATTTCTGGATGAAAGGCCGAATTCCTGACCCACTGACAATCCTAACTGGTCAGGATAAGGAGAAATGGATGATAAGCAGAATTGACAGTTTCGAGGCGTTGGCAGATGATACCATAATTTATCAGGCACAGTATCATGCTTTAAAATTTGATATTGAAACGCGGGGCAGCGCCCTTGAATTCGCACCCAATAATCCCAGTTTAAATGAGACAATGAAACTTAACCTGGCAGACAGGTTGTATAAGACTTATGTTTCTAAACTTATCAAAACTGCGAAACATGTTATCTCCAATGGAACAGATAAAGAAAGCCTGGTGTTGAATTTAATAAAGGAAGTTGGAAATGCACAAGCCAATTCATCGCTTAATGATGAAGATAAAAAGAATGAACTGAAAGATATATTAGCCACGCTTAATAAATATACCGAGATTAAACAATTTATTGCCAAAGCAAATGCATTGACGCTATATAAAGGTAATTCAAAACCTGCTATAAATGATATACTTCCACAAACTAAATTAGAAAGCGAATTAATGATACCACAAAGATCATACTTGTCAGATTTGACTTTCCCGGTTAATTGCCCTCAAATTAGAAAAGAACTTGAAAATATATCTACAGTATTGTTTAAAAAAGTAGTAAATTATTTCATTGTTAAAATAAGCCAATTGTCCAAAATGGAGCATTCGACATCTTATAAAAATGAATTCTCCTTAAAGCATCTGCCGGCAGTAAAAAGCCAATTGAATAGTTTGTCTAACATTTATGGAATTGATGATAATTGCTTTGATGACACAAAAGCAGCTCTCAGTGAATATTTAGATAATATATATCCATTCAATAACCCATATAAAGATCCAGGTTGTAATTAAAATCATGAAAAAAAATATATCCATACTTTTATTTTTTGGAGTACCTTTTATGTCAGTCGCTCAAAAAAAATCTGACATCAATTCTGTTAAACAGAAAATAGCAGAAAGAGATAAGTTAAATGCGGAGATTACCAAAGCCGTTGAAAATATCTTTGAGAAAGAAAAGGGTTTTTTGATGAAAGAAACACTGGATTCACTCAACAATGAAATCGCAAAAAGACAGTCAGAAAACCGCACACTTCAGGATAAAAATGCCGAATTACAAAAAAAAATTATCGATTTATCTATTAAAATAAAAGGAGACTCCTTATCTCAGATTGGCAATCAGAAGAAAGCTGAAGAACTGGCATTTCAGAAGGGAGAAATCAGCACCATTAATAAACTGTCTGTTTATTACAACTGCTCTTTGGATGAAATCATAAACAAAACCAATAAGGATATTTTGGAAAGAGATTTAGTATTTTTTGCCGGTAACAATGAATTTAGTTCAAAGTTAAAAAGTGCAATTGAGTATTTCAATATTAAAAACAGTCTTCTTGGTAAATTAACAACTTTGGATATCCAACAGGCAAAAGAACGACTAAAGAATTTATCAGGAAAAGAAGGTTCTGCCAATATTACTTCACTTACCGAATCTCTTGATCTTTATACCATCTACAAAGAGATCACCGTAAATTTCTTAAAGCGTATCAAGGCAAATGATCTTGTAGATACAGCGGGTTTTTCTAGAAATTTTCAGGAAGATAAGAAGAAAACAATTAAAGCGTTCTCAGCAGAATTTTTTAATCATGAGTACATTATTACTTTGTTTGAATTTAAATTCCTGCATGGTATTTATAATGAACTCATGACCAGAAAAATGGAAAATCCGGATGCAGAAATTGCGGATCTTTTGAAGAAGCTGGAAGAATAAAAATCACTGAAACTCTCAGATTTGAGAAATGAAATATTTGCACTGATAAAGTGTTCCTTAATAGCATTATGCCTGAAAGTTATCTTCCAATAAAAGAAATTTCCAGGTGAATGTAATTGATATAAATTTGTTAATAACTTTATGCCGGCCATGGGGTTGCGAGAGAAATAAAAGATAATATTTGTAATATGATGAAATTATATAAATATAAATTACTGACATTGTTTGGATTGTATACTTGCTTATCCCAAAATCTTTATAGTCAAACCCATCAGTACATCATCACAGATTCTTCAATACCCCGTATCATGAAAGAGCTATGCCTCTGCAACCCCGTCCCATCCCTAAAACACCCAAAACGCCGCCCGGTTTTGGGAAAAACACCTAATCGTAGGGTTCGCGGGAACTTTATTGGTAGTTACTGCGATTCTTTGTACCATAAGCACTAGTCCATCCCACACACCGCTTTAAACGTGCTGCTCACCACCTCGGTCATTTTGGGGAAATCGAGGGAGTCTATGGTTTCGGAGGTTTCGTGGTAGTTGGGGTTGCGCAGGAAGGACGTGTCGTTGATCATCAATGCTGGGTAGCCAAAGGGCCAGTAGTTGCGCTGGTCAGACATCGCCGCCAGGTCGTTGGCCTGCGGGAAGTTGATGATTTGCACATCAATGCCTGAGTCCTTCGCCATCAGCGCGTGCACCTTGTTGTTAAACTCCTTGAAGCGCTCAATGCCCACCACCACAATAAAATTGGCTATGTGCGGGTACATTTTGACCAGGGCAGGGCTGGGATAGGGCTGAGAGTGCGGCTCGTCAGAGAAGTAGCCAATCATTTCTTAATTGATCAGGCCTATGACATCCGCGAAAATGTTTCATAGATTTTTCTGAAAAATGAAGGACTCGTTACTTCTTTATGGTCTCCAATATCAGTTGTTAAGAAGTATCGCTATTTTATATTTTAGTTATTGAATCTTGAAAATAAGACCACAACAAAGAGTTCCAGCGTAAGACATGTTTACTCTTTTATGAGATTTGAAGTAGTATTACATGTTAGGCCATTAAAATATTTATGTAATATTTTATTGAATAATTTAACTTCGGAAGTATCGATCGCGGCAAATAAAGTCATGCTTGATTTTAATTTTAGGTCATCAGGACTTCCAAATATCTTATTCACATCATTCTCATTGAGATATAAAAGTTCTTTTGTTATCTCTTTTAGTCTATGACCAAGAATTGGATGGTTTAAATAATTCTTAGCTTCATCAATGTCTTTAATTGAATAATAAATTGATGTGGGGCTCAATCCCAAACCTCTGAATTGTGGAAATATATACCACATCCAATGGCTTTGTTTTCTTCCGGTTTTAATTTCGCTTAATGCAATTTCATATTCTGTAGCTTGAGCATCAAGAAATCTATTCAGATTATGGTTATCTGTTATCATTTTTAATAAGCTGTTTTAATTTTTAGTGTATTAGGTTCCATCATAGTTGCAAATAAACGTTATACTTAACTGCCTGAATTGCCGTTTTTGGATGGTAACCGTCAATACTGTTTCTGCAAATGTCATCATATTTTAGAAAGTAGTGTTAGGCATAATGCAAAACATCCTACAGCAAGCATCCATCGGCCATATTTTCTTGTAGATTCATTGTAATAAAAAAACTCTGTACCCTTTACGTTTTTGTGTTTAGAATATGCATAGTGATAGCCAGCCAATATTCCCCAAAGACCACCGAAAAAGGAAGCAACAAATGAAAAAATAATCACGAATTGGTTCCCTTGATTACCAATTGCCATTCTTTCATCAGTAATTTCTTCTTTTTTCGTCCTAATATAGGTTAAGGATTCTAATGGAATTTTTCTTTTTACTAGTTCTTCTTCAACTGATTCAATAAAATCTGGTTGATAATCATTTGCATTCAAATAAATTTCACTTAACTGGTCATCCGTTTTTTCATTGATTAGATTTTCGAAATTATTATTCATGTGCTTGTTCTTTAAATTATACTTTGATTTATGTGCAATAAGTTGCACAACTGCCTTTCTTTTTCTGAGTATTTGTGCAATTCATATTTTAACTATCACAATATTATTTCACTTTATTTGTATCTCCAAATATAATATTATATTTTTACAATAAATAGATTGATATTAAATTTATAGGTGGAAAATCAGAGTATTTACCATAGACATTTTAAATTTAGGATTTTTGAAAAATTAGTTTAATTGTCCTTTTTGATAGGACGTTTGATTATCTCACCCCATCCCACACACCGCCTTAAACGTGCTGCTCACCACCTCGGTCATTTTGGGAAAATCGAGGGAGTCTATGGTGTCGGAAGTTTCGTGGTAGTTGGGGTTGCGCAGGAAGGATGTGTCGTTAATCATCAATGCGGGGTAGCCGAAGGGCCAGTAGTTGCGCTGGTCAGACATGGCCGCCAGGTCGTTGGCCTGCGGGAAGTTGATAATTTGCACATCAATGCCGGAATCCTTCGCCATCAGCGCGTGTACCTTGTTGTTAAACTCCTTGAACCGCTCAATGCCCACCACCACAATAAAATTGGCTGTGTGCGGGTACATTTTGGCCAGGGCCGGGCTGGGATAGGGCTGTGAGTGCGGCTCGTCGGAAAAGTAGCCAATCATTTCGTAATTGATCAGCCCAATGACATCCGCTTTTTTATCGTGCAGGGATTTGGCGTGCACATAGCTTCCCATGTCTTTGGTGCCGTAAAAGGGCGGTTCCTCGAGGCTGTAGGCAACAAAATCAATGCGGTAGTCCAGGTCAGGTTGGGTGGCAGCCACCATCCGGGCGGTTTCCAGCAGTCCGGCTACGGCGCTGGCGTTGTCATCGGCCCCCGGTTGGTCGCCACACACATCGTAGTGGGCGCCTACAATCAGGCGGCGGCTTTTGTGGGCATTGTACACGCCAATTACGTTGGCGTACTCATTGCCTCGGGCTACCCAGGTTTGCTCTTCGGTTGGCAGGCCATAAGACTGAAATTCGCGGATGATGTAATCGCGCACCCGCTGCAAACTTTGCAGGTTTCGGTAGTTACGGTAAGGACGGAGCTCGGTAAGAAACTGGACGTGGTTGTAAAGGTTTTGTTGTGTTGCTTTCATAAAAGTATTCATAAAAAGGAATGTTGTACTTGCAAAACTAGTACCATTACATAAAAAGACATCATTTCGTCAACGTTGACAGGTTTTTAGGGTCAAATAAATTTTTAACAATTTTTGAATTCCAAAAAGTTATATTTGTGAATATGCCACATCCACACGACAGCTGGGCCAATGTATATGAATTTGTATACGAGCAGTGTTTTGGTAATTACTACAGGCAACTCACAGAAGAAATGTTGAGGCTAATAAAATCGGAGCCCAATAAAGGCAGCATAATAGATTTCGGTGCCGGCACAGGGCGTCTTTCAATTCCACTTGCTCAGAGTGGATATGAGGTAGATGCTGTAGAAATCAGCGCCGGCATGTGCAAAGAGCTTACTGATAAGTCAGACGACTTAAATCTGCCTCTTAACGTTCATCATTGCTCTATTTTGGATTATAAAGGAGGTGAGGCTGAGATGGCTATTGCGATATTTACCGTACTGAGTTACATAACCACAGAAAAGGAAATGAGGAAAGCTATTAATAATATCTCAAAGCATATAATTTCCGGCGGGCATTTTTTATTTGATTTACCCGGTGTAATTCTTTTTAATAACTCTTATTTTAACAATTCTGTTTTGCGACGCCAAATTAATATAACTCCTTCCGGTTCCACTGATATTTATAATTATTTTGAGGTTTGTAGTGGTGAATACAAAGGAATGCCTTTCGAATATGAAGATACTTTTGAAATTCGCTATTGGCGTCAGGATTTAATTGATAATATGCTGACTGAGGCGGGATTGGTAGATACAGGAATTCATTTTTACCAGTTTTCAGGAACAGGTTCAAACTATAAAATGTATAAAAAGATATGATGTACGAATTGGAAATTTTTGAAGGACATCCCATAATTAGGGATGGTGAAAATATTATTTTAATCGATACAGGTTCTCCTGTTACAATACATAAAGAGCGGCAGCTCCATTTTAGACACGGAACGTTTGACTGTGAGACCAACTATATGGGTCTAACAGTGGCCGGTTTATCTGAAATGCTCGGCACTCAGGTGACCACATTGCTTGGGACAAACATTTTAAGTCTTTCTAAAGTATATTTTAATTATAAGGAAAAGCAATTTGGTTACACGGTAGGAGTTGTTGGCTCCTTTAAAGGAAAAGATATAAGCTCCATAATGGGGATTCCTGTTATTGAGATTGAGATAAATGGTCAAAGGCACCGAGTCTTCTTAGATACAGGTGCACGGCTATCTTATCTTTTAAATGAATACACAGGTGATTTTGAAAGTTGTGGCATGGAACAAGATTTTTACCCCGGCATTGGTCCATTTTCAACACCGCGTTATACCATAAATACTGTTTTTGAAGGCCATGTGTTTCCTGCTAACTATGGTAATTTACCTAGTATGCTGGCTAATACATTGAAATATGCGGGGGTGACCGGAATTCTGGGTTATGATTTCTTTAGCCGCTTTAAGGTTGTATTGGATTTGAGCAGTGGCCACATGTCTTACGCGGCGAATGATTAGTTATTAATAATTGAATTATTGTTTTAGTAAATAAAAACCAAATAAATTAGTTTTTATTCAGTCACATTGGAGTTATTTGTCTTTATTCTACTCCCCTTTTTTTATGCCCACCACCCCCAACCTCGATTTGCGCATTGCCCTGGAAGCCGCCCTCAAACGCAGGGTGCCCGATGATTTGATTGGCA
>CAYYXG010000013.1:0-75494 GCA_964475595.1 uncultured Flavobacteriaceae bacterium | reverse complement strand
AGGATATTTTTAATTTTTATTGAAAGTTTTTCATCATATTCAGGGTATTACCCGCTGGACAAAACGTCAAAACGACACTGTTTCTTTTGTCCCCACGATGGGTGCTCTTCACGCGGGACATTTGACTTTGGTTGAAAAAGCGAAGGTGTTGGGGAATCCTGTTTTGGTAAGCATTTTTGTGAATCCGGCACAATTCAACAACAAGGAAGACCTGGAAAAATACCCGCGAACTATTGCGCTGGATCTACAGCTATTAAACAGCATTGGTGTGGATGCCGTCTTTTTACCGGAAACAGAAGAGCTTTACCCGGAAGGTCTGCCTGAAGTTTCCGTAGATTTAGGCACGCTTGATCATGTATTTGAGGGACAATTCCGGCCAGGACATTTTGAAGGTGTGGTAAAAGTGCTGCATCGATTGTTTACTTTACTAAATCCGGCAGACGTGTTTTTTGGACAAAAAGACCTGCAACAATGTTTGGTGGTAGAAAAGCTGTTGTCGCAATATTTTCCGGAAATCCGGCAGCACAATGTATATACCAAACGAGACCCTCAATCCGGATTAGCGCTCAGCAGCAGGAATGTGCGGCTCTCGGAGGGTGGTTTAAAACTGGCGGGTTCTATAAATTGGGCGCTTCAGTTGGCATTGATTGGAAAAACGCTGGACTCGGGGCTGGCAGAGGCGCGGGATTATCTGGAAAAACATGGGGTTCAGATTGAGTACCTTGAGTTGGTTTCGTTACCTGATATGGGGCCGGCCATGGAGTTGGTTGATAGAAAAACCGCAGTGGTTTTTGCCGGTTATGTGGAGGGTGTGCGATTAATAGACAATCGTATTTACGAGCACATCCCTGAAATTGTTGTGTTTTAACAGGCCAACAAAACGCCAGGATATTTACCACACCCTTTTTATTGTGGGCTTTCTATGATGATGGTAACCGGTCCGTCGTTGACCAGAAAAACCTGCATGTCGGCACCAAAAACCCCGGTCTGCACTTGTTTGCCAAGATATTCCTGAAGTGCACCAATAACATGGTGATAGAGTGGCTCGGCGATTTCAGGCCTTGCGGCTTGCACAAACGAGGGGCGGTTTCCCTTTCTGGCATCTCCATATATGGTAAACTGGCTGACCAGCAATACGTCGCCGCTTATGTCTGCAACGCTCAGATTCATCTTGCCTTCTGCATCATTAAAAACGAGAAGATTGGCCACTTTTGATGCAAGCCAAACAGCATCTTCGGAAGTGTCGGATTGGCAGATGCCCAAAAGCACAAGCAATCCGGCTTTAATTTCGCCGACACATTCACCGCCAACCGATACGGATGCTAAGGAAACACGCTGTATGATGGCTTTCATGGATGTGCTATTCTTTAAATTGTAACTTTGGTTACACAAAGATACTCCGCCGTGAGTAGTTTTGTAAAATGCGAATATTTCAATTGTTGTTGTTATGGATTATTCCTGTTGGCTTATGGGGCCAAAACCCACTAATGATTCCAGACACGTTGTCTGGATTTTTGTTTAATTTAACCATGCAAAACGGTTCTTTTGCTTTCCATCCTGGAAAAAGCAGCCGAACCATGGGTTTTAATGGCAATATACTCGGGCCGACACTCCTGCTAAAAAAACATCAAAACATTAGCATCAATGTAAAAAACAACCTTGGCGAACACACTACCGTTCATTGGCATGGGGTGCATGTGGCGCCCAAAAATGACGGTGGACCACACACTGTCATTGACACCGGAAAAACCTGGTCTCCTTCTTTTGAGGTGCTTGACCATGCTTCCACGCATTGGTATCATCCGCATCTCCACGAGAAAACCCATGCTCAGGTTCAAATGGGCCTGGCCGGATTAATTATCGTCCGTGACTCTGCCGAGGCGGCACTACCGCTTCCACGCACCTATGGCGTGGATGATATCCCATTAATATTGCAGACGAAAGCATTTGATGTGAATCAGGAAATTATTACCGAAGCATCCGCACTTGATACGGCCCTTTTTGTAAACGCCACCCGTAAACCCTATGTTGAAGTGCCTGCGCAAGTGATTCGGCTTCGGGTGTTGAACGGCGCTTCGGAACGTGTTTTTTTATTAGGCCTTTCAGACAATCGGGAGTTTTTCCAGATTGGCAGTGATGGAGGCCTGCTAAAAGCTCCGGTTAAGCTAACCCGTTTGATGTTAGCCCCCGGTGAGCGAGCAGAGTTGTTGGTTCAGCTGGATGGGCTTTCCGGCAATACCGTTTACCTAAAAAACTATGGTAGCGAAATTCCCAATGCTTATTATGGTGCAAGACAACCTGGCATGGGTGCCGGTCAGGTTATACCCAATTACAGCAGTAATCCGTTAAATGGTGCTGATTTTAACCTTGTAGAAATGCGCGTTGTGGCCCAAAAACCCGGCGGAATAAAAAGCATGCCTACATCCTTGGTTTCTTTTACCCCGTGGGCAGAAAACAGCGCCAACACCACCCGCACACTAACCTTTATGTCATCGGTTATGGGTCCGGGTGCTATCAATGGCCCGTTCATGATTAATAACGCCCATTTTGACATGAACGTCATCAACTACAGGGTGCCTTTCAACAATACAGAAATTTGGGAGCTAAGAAATCAGACTCCCATTGCGCACCCTTTTCATATTCACAATGTTCATTTTTTTGTGTTGTCGGTGAATGGGGCAACCCCAGCGGCATCCCTTCAGGGCAGAAAAGACGTGGTGGTGGTGCCTGGGGGCAATGGCGTGGTTCGTTTTATTGCCAAGTTCACCGACTTCTACGATGATTCAATTCCTTACATGTATCACTGCCACATGCTCACCCATGAAGACCATGGCATGATGGGTCAATTTATTGTAGAGCCACCATGTAAGCTCATACAAAAGTCCCCCGAATCTGTGAATGCGCTGCCGGGAAGCACTATTGTTTTGGAGGTTAAAGCAGATACGTCAACTGGGGTTTCTTACCAATGGCAAAGCAATGTGGGTTTCGGTTTTCAAAACCTGGATGATGCGGGCCAATATTCCGGCACGAAAACGCGACTACTTCAGATTAGCAATCTTTCATTGTCTAATAACAATCAGCTTTTTCGATGCAAGGTGAATGAAGGGTCCTGTGAAGAAATTACAGAAAACGCTGCCATTTGGGTTGGGGGTAGCTCCCTTCATAACTTTTCAGCCCGTCCCGAATTTCTTGTATGGCCGGTTCCTGCTATTGACGAATTATGGGTTTCTGCACAAAACACCCCTTTTACTTACACGCTATTCGACACAAAAGGACGGTGCATTAAAGTCGGTAATATCCAACGCCACAAAACGTCTGTTGCAATTAAAAATTTAGCGCCCGGTTTGTATTTTCTGCAGGTTGAGTGGGGTAATGGTGCTGTTCGGAAAATGCCGGTTATAATAAGCGAATAGAGGGTTGTTTAATAGCTCAAATACACGCTCTTCATTTTGTATAGTTCCCTGAAAGTAGGGTCTAACAGGTCTTTAATAAACAAAATGCTTTCGCCGGTACTTTTCATTTCGGGGCCCAGTTCTCGGCTTACTCCGGGGAACTTGTTGAATGAAAACACCGGTTGTTTAATGGCATAGCCGGGCGGGCGCGGAGGGATGCTAAAGTCTTTGATTTTATTAACCCCCAACATCACCTTGGTGGCCATGTTCACATAGGGCACATCGTACGCCTTGCAGATAAAAGGAACGGTGCGGCTGGCTCGGGGGTTGGCTTCAATTACATATACTTTCTCGTCTTTGATGGCGAACTGTATGTTCAGCAGTCCCCTGATATTCATTTTCAACGCCAGGCGTTTGGTGTATTCTTCCATCTGTTGTTTGACATTGTCAGACAGACTGAAGGGTGGTAAAACTGCGCTGCTATCGCCGCTGTGAATACCGGCGGGCTCAATGTGCTCCATCATCCCTATGATGTGTACATCTTCACCGTCGCAAATGCTGTCGCTTTCGGCTTCTTCAGCCCGGTCCAAAAAATGGTCAATCAATACGCGATTTCCGGGCAAATCGCCCATGAGTTTCACCACGGCTTTTTCCAGGTCCTCGTCGTTGATAACGATTACCATGCCCTGGCCGCCTAACACATAGCTGGGACGAACCAATACCGGGTAACCCACTTCGTTGGCAATTTTGATGGCTTCCTCGGCATTCAGCGCCACACCGTATTTGGGGTATGGAATATTTAATTCTGCAAGCAAATCGCTGAAAAGGCCGCGATCCTCGGACATATCCATGTCAGGGAAGCTAGTGCCAATGATTTTGATGCCTTTCGCGTGGAGTTTCTCGGCCAGTTTCAAGGCGGTTTGGCCACCCAGCTGCACAATTACGCCCTCGGGTTTTTCGTATTCAATCAATTCCCACAGATGCTCCCAATACACCGGTTCGAAATACAGCTTATCGGCCATATCGAAATCCGTGCTTACGGTTTCGGGGTTGCAATTCACCATTATGGCTTCATATCCGGCCTCGCGGGCAGCTAAAATACCGTGTACACAACTGTAGTCAAACTCAATGCCCTGCCCGATACGGTTGGGACCACTACCCAGCACAACGACCTTTTTGCGGTCAGTAAAATTGCTTTCATTCTCGCCATCAAAAGTGGAATAGAAGTAGTTGGTAGGGCTTGGAAATTCTGCACTGCAAGTATCAACCATTTTATAAACGCGACGTATTCCGAGTGCTTTGCGTTTTTCGTATACATCTTCTGCGCTGCAGTTTCCCATGAGCCAGGCAATTTGCTCATCACTAAATCCTTTTTCTTTAGCGGTTCTCAGCAGTTCTTCGGGCAGATTGTTGATCTGATAGCGCTTGATTTCGTTGCTGGTTTTTACCAGTTCTGCCACCTGTTCCAGAAACCACCGGTCTATTTTGGTCATTTTCTGCACGGTGCTGATGGGTAGCCCCAGACTGAGTGCGTCGTATACCTGAAACACCCGGTTCCAGCTGGCGCGTTCCAGGCCTTCGGCAAGCACCTCAAGATTTCTTTCAGCCGGGCGATCTGCACCCAAACCATGTCGTCCTATTTCCAAGCTCTGACACGCCTTTTGCAAGGCCTCCTGAAAGCTTCTGCCAATGGCCATCACCTCGCCCACGCTCTTCATCTGGAAGCCCAGGCGGCGGTCTGCTCCGTGAAATTTATCAAAATTCCAGCGGGGAATTTTTACGATTACATAATCAATGGCCGGTTCAAAAAACGCACTGGTGGTTTTGGTAACCGGATTCATGAGTTCATCCAGGTAATAACCTATGGCCAGTTTGGCGGCTATTTTGGCAATGGGATAACCGGTGGCTTTGCTGGCCAGTGCCGAACTACGGCTCACTCGGGGATTGATTTCAATGGCAATGATGTCTTCGTTTTCGGGGTTTACCGAGAACTGCACATTGCAACCGCCGGCAAACACACCCATACTGCGCATCATTTTGAAGGCCATGTCGCGCATGCGCTGAAAGCACACATCGCTGAGGGTCATGGCGGGGGCAACGGTGATGCTGTCGCCGGTGTGAATGCCCATGGGATCGAAGTTTTCGATGGTGCATATAACGGCGATGTCGTCTTTTCCGTCGCGCAGCAATTCCAGCTCGTATTCTTTCCATCCCATCACCGCCTGCTCCACAAGTACTTCATGCACAGGACTGGCTTCCAGGCCGCGTTGGAGGGCCGCATCAAATTCTTCTTTTTTGAAAACGATGCTACCGCCCGTACCGCCCAGTGTGTAGCTGGGGCGAATCACCAAGGGAAAGCCGATGCGCTGGGCAATTTCTTTGCCTTCCAGAAAGCTATTGGCAATCTGACTTTCGGCCACACCCACGCCCAGTTCTATCATCAGGTCTTTGAACTTGTCGCGGTCTTCCATTTTGTCTATGGCCTCGATGTTCACTCCGATAATGCTGCAATTGTGTTTGCTCCAGATGCCCAGTTCATCGCACTCTTTGGCCAGGTTTAGCGCTGTTTGGCCGCCCATGGTAGGCAACACACAGTCAATTTGCTGTTCCTGCAGGATTTTCTCAATGCTTTCAGGGGTTAGCGGCCACAGGTACACATGATCGGCATTCATTTTGTCGGTCATGATGGTGGCGGGATTGCTGTTGATGAGCGACACGGTGATGCCCTCCTCACGTAGGCTTCTTGCGGCCTGAGAGCCGGAGTAGTCAAATTCGCAGGCTTGCCCAATGATGATGGGTCCGGAGCCGATGATGAGAACGTGTTTGATGGATGAGTCTTTGGGCATGGTCCAAAATTGCACAAAGTTAGCGGGCATGGGCCTGATTTTTGGGGGTGTTGATAATTTACGTTAATTTAACATCAAACTGCCTGTTCTTTGGTGGATTTTTGAGGCAAACAATTTGCAACGCACATGCCTAAAGCCAAAAAAAAGAACGCGGAAACCGTCACAAAAATTTTTGTGTTGGATACATCTGTAATTCTGTATGACCACAATGCCATTTTGAATTTTGAAGAACACGACATTGCCATACCGATTACTGTGTTGGAGGAGCTAGACAATTTTAAAAAGGGCAATGACACCCTAAATTTTGAGGCGAGGGAGTTTATACGCTTTGTGGATAAGCTAAGCAATGGGACGGCTCTTAGCGGGTGGATTTCTCTTGCCCCCAGAGCCGGGGGTTCTTTTTCTGTGATAATGGATGAGCGATCATCGCTGGATGCAACCAAGGTTTTTGGAGACAAAAAAGCGGATCACAAAATTCTTAATGCGGCCTTGCACATGCAAGAGTTACATCCCGGAAGAAAAGTGGTTTTGGTTACAAAAGATGTCAATTTGCGACTAAAAGCGCGTTCTTTAAACCTTAATTCTGAGGATTACGAAACAGGAAAAATTAAAAATGTAGAAGGGCTGTATAAAGGGATTACGTTGATAGAAACCAACGATAGTCAAATTATAGACACCCTTCACCATCAGGGACAAGCGGAGCCTGCTCCTATTTCAGATTCAAAACCTGTTGCCAATCACTATTTCATTATTAAAAACAACAAAAACAGCACGCTTGCTTACTACAACCCTGAAAACAACTTGTTGGAACGCGTTGAAAAATCTTATGCTTGCGGCATTAAACCCAAAAACGCCGAGCAGGCATTTGCGATGCACGCGCTCATGAACGACAACATCCGTCTTGTTTCGATACAAGGGGTTGCAGGAACCGGCAAAACCCTTATCGCGCTTGCATGTGCTCTGGAAAACCGCAGCGCTTTCAGGCAAATTTTTCTGGCACGCCCCATCATTCCCCTCAATAATAAAGACATTGGATATTTGCCGGGCGATATTAAAGCTAAAATCAACCCCTACATGGAGCCGCTTTGGGATAACCTTAAATTTATCCAAAGTCAGTTTAAGGAAACCTCGAAGGAAAATCAAAGAATTAAAGAGCTGGTGGATACCGAAAAACTGATGGTAACCCCGTTGGCTTATATCAGGGGCAGAAGTCTTAGTAATATCATGTTTATTGTAGATGAGGCCCAAAACCTTACTCCGCTTGAAATAAAAACGATTATTACCCGCGCCGGAGAGGGGACTAAAATCGTTTTTACCGGCGATATTAATCAAATTGACACCCCCTATTTGGATGCACAATCAAATGGATTAAGCTACCTGATAGACAGAATGAGAAATCAGCCCTTGTATGCCCATATTACACTGGAAAAGGGTGAAAGAAGCTCGCTGGCAAACCTTGCCAACAGCTTGTTGTAGTTTGATCTCTGTTTTGTGAACAGGCCCGGCCCGTGGGTTGGTTCCCATGTTTTGTGTTTCCACTATCCGGCACTGAAACGCAATCGGCAGCACCCTTCGACACGCTCAGGGTGACAGCCGATTAGGAGAGTTTAATGACCAAACCCGGCCCGTGGGCCGAATCCCCTATTTTTGTGTTTTGATTGCTCTATGAGAATTCTTGTTGCTTACTGCATCGCGTTAGGAACATTGTTGCTGTATGTTTCATTTAATATTCACAACAACAAAGCCCCGCTAAACTACCGCAGTGAGATATACGCAGATAAAGCCGGTTACTACGTGTACCTGCCGGCTTTGTTTTTGTATGATTTCAATCCGAAGAAATTCCCCAACAAGGTAGACAGTGTTTCCGGACAAGGGTTTTTATTCGTGAAGAGCAACCCCAAAAAGTCAAACCCCGTGGTTTTTACGAAATATCCTTGCGGGGTGGCCATTCTGGATGCTCCTTTTTTTGGATTAACACATATTTACTGCAAAATTACTAACCAGCCTACCGATGGGTTTTCAATCCCCTATCATCGCATGCGCAGCGTTTCTGCCTGGTTCTATGGAATGTTGGGGTTGTATTTGGTGTTGTTGACACTAAAAAGAAAAACCCAACTCCCAACACGGGTTATCCTTTTGGGTACAACCCTTTTTCTGCTTGGCACAAACCTGATCTACTATTTGGTTAAAGATGCGGGGCTGTCGCACAACTACTCGTTTTTTCTGATTGCCTTGCTGGTGTATTTTAAAACGCTTGTTTTCGATTCACAAAAAACAGGGCACTACCTGCTGCTGGGCTTGATCGTGGGGTTGATGGTTTTGGTGAGGCCTATCAATGTTGTTTTTGTTGGGTTGTTGGTGTTTTGGGATTTGCAACGCCCGCGGGATGCGTTTCTCTTGGTAAAGGCAAACCTTGCGCGCTGGTTGCTTTTTGCCGGGGTGGTTTTTTTGTTGTTCATACCACAACTGCTGTATTACCAATATGCTTTTGGCCAATATGTGAATTACGCCTATGGAAATGAAACTTTTCTGTTTTGGAAAAACCCCAAATTGGTTCATGTTTTCTTCGCCTTCCAGAACGGTTGGTTCACCAATAATCCATTGCATGTTTTTACCCTGGCCGGGGTGGTGTGGATGGTTCTAAAAAAGATGGTGAACGGGTGGAAATTACTGCTACTGGTATTGGGGGTTGGGTTGCTTTACGCAAGCTGGTGGAGCTGGGAATTGGGTTGTGGTTTTGGACACCGGGGGTTTGTGGAGTTTTATGCTGTACTTATACCTGCGTTTATGGTTGGTTTTGAACGGATTATGGGAATGCGACCCATTCAGAAAACGCTTCTATTATCGCTGATGCTGCTGTTTGTGATGATAAACCTAAAACTGATCTCTGCTTATGACAACTGCTGGTATGGAAATGGGCCCTGGGATGCAGGGGGATGGCTGAACTTACTGCTGAAACCGGTATATGTAAAGTAACTGCCGGGTTGTTACAGTTGACCGATGGTGTTTAGGGTTGTTTTCAGGCATTCGTCGGTAACGTTCAGGTGGGTAACCATTCTGATTGTCGAAGCTGATGTGGCTGTGGTTTTTATTCCTTTTTGGCTCAGCACATCTACCCAATGAGCCGCGGACATCTCCCCGGCCACCTCAAAAATGACGATGTTTGTTTCTACCGGCAGCACTGTTTTTACCCATGTTGCATTGCCGAGGGCTTCGGCCAGTTTTTGTGCTTTCCGATGGTCTTCTTCAAGTCGTTCCACGTGGTTTTCCAAAGCATAAACGCCCGCTGCTGCCAGGTATCCGGCCTGACGCATACCCCCGCCGAATACTTTGCGGGTTCTTCTCGCCTCTTTGATAAAGGCCGCTGAGCCAAGCAACACACTGCCCACGGGTGCTCCCAGCCCTTTGCTCAGGCAAACAGAGATGCTGTGAAAACTCTTGTCGTAATCGCGGGGAGATTCGTTGTTTGCCACAATGGCGTTGAACATGCGGGCTCCGTCCAGGTGAAGGGAAAGTTTTTGTTCGTTACAAAACGTCCGGACTTGTCGGGTTCTGGTGTTATTTTTTAGGTGTTTTTTTGATTTTGTTTGTTTTTTTGAAAAACTATATGTTCTTTTGTGTTATACTTGTTGTATAATACATCATGAACAAACACAAGCATCTAGCTGAGTTGCTATTCGCATGGGAGGAAACGTACAAAAAGGGTCAATTGACGCTTTGGGTTTTTCTCTCCTTGAAAGAAGGCAAAAAGTATGTGGAAGAAATTAAAGCCTTTGTGGAGGAACAGTCTAACCAAACCATGACTTGTGAAAGCCAAAGCCTGTATCGCAACCTCAGAAAATTCCAACACCTTGGTGTGGTCGACTTTGAAGCCGGAGCTGGCAGCAAAGGACCTGAACGTAAATATTATTTTTTAACAGAATTGGGACATGAACTGCTCAATAGCTTTATTGACAGGAATATTGCCTTGTTCTTTAACAAACGCATTAAAAACTTAATTATAACCAATTAAAACAAACGAAAGTATGAAAACAGAAAAAGAGCAAAAATTATCAATCTGGTGGATATTTATTTTAGCACCTATCGGGATTTTATTGACAGGAATTTTTTTTAGAATTTTAGGAAAAGGTACTCAAACATTGATGGAAAGTGTGGGAATAACTCAACCACGAGTTTTTGCACTTTTAGTGTATAATATAGCAACCGGCATTGCAGTTCTCATTTACTACTTTCTATTGAAAAGTAAAGGATTGACTTTTAAACGAGCAGGTTATAGAAACAAATTAACTGGTAAAGGAATATTATATGGAATAGGTGGATTTTTAATCGTTTCGATGGTTTTATACCCTGTAATTTCTTCAATTTTAGGATATTTCGACATCCCTATGTTTTGGAAATCAATTGGTGAATCGGCTATAAAGCAAAATACTACCCAAGACATATTGTTGGGCACGTTAACGGCAGCAATTTTAGCACCTTTGACTGAAGACACCGTTTTTAGAGGCTATGTTTATCAAATGCTATCTGAAAGAACAAAGGTTTGGACAGCAATTGTTTTATCTGCACTTATTTTCGCTGTAATACATATAGGTTTTTTTGGACCGGGATTAACGATTTGGGTGTTCTTTTTTGGAATAACTTCAGCATATTTATATCACAAATTTGACAGTATTTACCCAAGTTTATTTTACCATTTTATAAATAATATGTGGGCTTATGTAATTGTTCCAATGATATTTTAATAAAAAACAACTACTAGCTACAACAAAGTATTTATAAAATGGCGGCTAAAGTGCTAAAAACAAACGAAGTGAATTAAATGAACCTCTTTGCTAATCCGAAGTTTCAGTTTCTAAAACCGCCACTTCATAAATACTAAACCTTAATAAAGAGAACTAAACATGAAAGCACTAACAAAAAATCTTGTCAATTTTTCGATTTTCTTTTTCATGGGTACTGTGGTGTTTCGCTACTGCCTGAGCAATTGCATAGAAAATCGCTACACCTATCTTTTATGGGTTACATCGCTAACCTACTTTTTCTTCAACCTGTTTATAGGCCGACGCTTTGGAAAACAGGATTATGAAACACTACCGCTTTACGATATTGCCTTCCGTTTTCACCTGGCAACGTATACTATTTTCAATGGCGTATCTGTGTTGTGGTTTTTTATGCACTTTAATTCGCATTTTGAGGATATCAGCGGTGTATTTATAACTGCCGCATATTGGGGAATAGGGTTATCAATCCATTTTATATCCTACCTGGTTGCGGGCAAGCACACCATTAATGGTATCGATAAAGAAGACATTTTCGAATAATGATCCATTGACAGAATAATATGGTTCATTGTTAAGCGCGTAAGTGCGGCGTCAGCACAGCCCGTTCTCTGCGACCCTTTCCGGGTCGGGTTTTGCCCTGTTCCTGGGTTATACATATGCGACCCCGCTGGGGTTGGGTGGTGACGGTTGGTGGCCAATTGGCGCACAACCACATACAGGGTTTAACGAACCGATTTTGTTTTTAGCACTCACAGCGCGGCAATGGCCGCAATGGTTCTGTCTATGTCCTTGTCTGAAACATCCAGGTGGGTTACCATGCGGATGCTGTTTGCAGCAGGGCAAGACACATTTACCCCCGCTTTTCGCAAGGCTTCTGCCCAATAGGAGGATGGGTGGTTGTCGGCAACCTCAAAAATAACAATGTTGGTTTCTACCGGCATCACATCCTCAACCCAGGAAATATTCTCCAGCGCATCGGCCAGTTTGCGGGCTTTTACATGGTCTTCTTCCAAACGTTCCACGTGGTTTTGCAGTGCATACAATCCTGCTGCTGCCAAAAATCCAGCCTGCCGCATACCACCACCAAAGGATTTTCTGGCCCGGCGCGCCTCATGAATAAATGCTTTGCTCCCCAGCAGAACACTGCCCACCGGAGCGCCAAGCCCTTTGCTCAGGCAAACAGAGATGCTGTGAAAAATCTTGCCGTAATCGCGGGGAGATTCGTTGTTTGCCACAATGGCGTTGAACATGCGGGCTCCGTCCAGGTGAAGGGAAAGTTTTTGTTCATCGCAGAGTGCACGAATGGCCTTCATTTGCTGCATGCTGTAGGTGCTTCCTCCGCCCCTGTTGCAGGTGTTTTCCAGACAGACCAGCCGGGTTCGGGGCCTGTGCACATCATCGGGGTTTATCACCGTGGCAATTTGCTCTGCGGTTATTCTACCTCGGTCACCGGCTATCGTTCTCGCCTGGCAGCCCGACAAGCGGCCAATACCTCCTCCTTCGTAAAAATACACATGGGCGCCTTGCTCACAAATCACTTCATCGCCGGGCCGGGTGTGCACATTAATCGCAATCTGGTTGGTCATGGTCCCGCTGGGACAAAAAACGGCGGCTTCCATTCCAAACATCTCCGCAACATGCGCTTCCAGTTCGTTTACAGAAAAATCTTCGCCAAAAACATCGTCTCCCACCTTTGCTGCAAACATGGCATTGAGCATGGCTTGTGTGGGCTGGGTGAAGGTGTCGGAGCGGAGTTCTACGGGTTTTGTCATGGTTAAAGGCAATTTTAGCCCGTCGAAAATACAACGATTATAAACAACATTCCCTAATTCTGTTGTTAACTTCGCGACGTGGAGTTATCATCCAAAATTTATGTGGCCGGGCACAGGGGCATGGTGGGAAGTGCCATCGTGCGGGCATTACAGCGCGAAGGATACACCAACATTGTAACCAAAACCCGTGCAGCGCTGGATTTGCTTAATCAATCTGCGGTGGCTGATTTTTTTGAACACGAAAAACCGGAATACGTTTTTCTGGCGGCGGCCAAGGTGGGTGGAATTATGGCAAACAACACCTATCGCGCTGATTTTTTATATGAAAACCTGCTGATAGAAACCAACATCATCCACAGCGCCTACAAAAGCGGTTTGAAAAAACTGCTTTTTCTGGGCAGCAGCTGCATTTATCCCAAAATGGCACCTCAGCCACTTAAAGAGGAATATTTGCTGAGCGGTTATTTGGAAGCCACCAATGAACCTTATGCCATTGCAAAAATTGCGGGCATCAAACTGTGTGAGGCCTACCGCGACCAATATGGTTGTAACTTCATCAGCGCTATGCCCACCAATATGTATGGGCCTAATGACAACTACCATCCGGAAAACTCACATGTTTTACCCGCATTAATAAGAAAGTTCCATGAGGCAAAAACCGCAAACCAAAATACCGTTACTGTTTGGGGGGATGGAAGCCCCTTGCGCGAATTTTTATATGCCGACGATCTGGCAGATGCACTGGTGTTTTTGATGCAACACTACAACGAAAAGCAATTTGTGAATGTTGGATATGGCGAAGACATCAGCATTGGTGAACTGGCGCAGATGGTAAAAGAAACGGTGGGTTTTCAGGGTGATATTGAATTCGACACAAGCAAACCTAATGGTACCCCGAGAAAACTGATGGACAGCAGCCGTCTGTTTTCATTGGGTTGGAAACCCTCTGTTTCACTAAAAGAGGGTATTGCTCTTGCTTATCAGGATTTTTTAAAAATAACCGCTGAGCACTAATTCCCATTTGAAAGCCGGTTTGCAATACATATCGCACGGGGAAAAAGAAACCGGAGGATATGCGCATGAAAAAACCCTGTTTGAAAGCATTGCCAAGGCATTGGATTTGGGGGCTGGAGATTGTCAGGAGATTCGCTTTCGGCGGCGTTTTAAAGGCCTGTTTGGCTGGGTTCGGTTGGGTTTTAGTGCGTTTAAAGCTGCTGATCCTAACGCGACCATTATTACCGTGGCCCGGCTGGCGTGGCCGATTTTTTTAAAACAGCTGTTTGGCAAGGGTAAAATGCTGGTAGTGGTTCACAATTGGGATGCCCGCGATGGAAAGCCCCGTTTATACTACCGGGTGCTAGCTGCTTTTTTAAAACTTGCACGTAGCCGCCCTGGTAAAATTGCTGTGATTGTGCCCGCAACATATTGGAAAAACCACCTGAATTCCCTCTTTGAGGTTTCGCCCATTGTTTTTCCCAACTTGTTTTCAGAAGCCCCTTATGCGTTTTTAAGAGAAACTTCAAGAAAAAACCCAAAACTGATTCATTTGGGACAGTACTCTGACAAAATAGACATAAAAAAATATCTTGTTTTATGTCATACTCTTAAACATCATGGTTTCGTGTATTACTTTAGCTCAAATTCGCCAATTTCCAATACCGATTTTCCCATTTCCTTTTTTGAAACCAAAGAGGCCTACTTAAAACAAATGTCCACCTGTTATGCCAGTGTTTTTCTCAATAAAATCAATGAGGGGTGGAACCGGGTGGCACACGAAAGCTTGCTGGTAGGAACCCCCATCATTGTTTCGTCCGGCGGGGGTATAGAAGAGCTGGCCAACACCCTGGGAGGTTGTGTAATTGACGACCCGGCCGAAATTGTTGCTGCGCTCAATAGCCCTCTTTTAATGGCCAATGAACGTGAATTAAGTCGTTTTTATATACGGTCCGCCCACGATTGGGTTGCCCCCATCATCCATTTTATAAATCCGGAAGGTCATGCCTAAAATTAGCGTATTAATTCCGGCCTATCAGGCAGAAAAAACCTTGGGGGCGGCTGTTTGGAGCGTGCTTAATCAATCCTTCAGAGACATAGAGGTACTTGTATATGTGGATGGATCAACGGATAAAACGGCAGAAAAAGTGTTGGAGATTAAGGATGCCCGGGTACGTCTGCTGCAGGGCAGCGAGCATTGTGGGATTTCCTATAGCAGGAATTTTTTACTCAAAAACACCTCGGCGCCCTATGTTGCATGGTTAGATGCAGATGACATTATGCTTCCGGGAAGGCTGGCGGCACAACTTGATTTTATGAGGAACAACCCCGATGTCGATATTCTAGGTTGTAGGGCAATCCTGAGAAACAGCCGGTTTACATTCGCCGGAATGGGCACAGACCGCTCATTTCTAGAGGCCTCCCTTTTGTTTAGGAACCCCCTCATTCAAAGCAGTGTTATGTCCAGAAATTTTTTTGTAAAAGAACAACTTCTTTTTGACCCCGCTTTTGACTACACAGAAGATTACGACTTGTATTTGAGGTGTCTGGAAAAAGGAAAGCGGTTTGCCATGCTGCCTTTTTTGGGTGTAAGCTACAATATGCCCGGGGAAACAACATGGGCGGAGAAATCTAACGTTCATGGGCTTATCCCAAAACTGGAGCAACTGCTCTTGCGCACCCATAAAGACTGTGATGAGGTTGATGCGGGAACCGTGCTTGCCTTTATTCGTGGAAACGAAAAAATTGAATGGCCGGAATATGTCATTATTAAACAATTCATTGCCTCCGCGCGACATACCATACGCATTCAAAACGGGCAACTCCGCCGAGGTGAAAAGGCGGTGTTGTTGTTGTATCGGTTTCGGCTTGAACGAAACTACCGGGGAGTGGTGCCGACTTTGTTATGGCTATTCGTGCAAAACCCCTTCACGGTAAGGGCTATGTTGTTTAACCGGTTGCGGGTGCGTTAGTTGTTTTGTGGGTCTCTTCGAACAACCATATACATTTCATCGTCTAGTTTCAGGTACCCAAATTCATAACAAAAGCGGTATTGTGAGCCAGTTTTGGTGGTATACACACTGGTGATATAATCAAACAAAAAGCCTTTGGCAGACATTTTTTTAAGCGGAACCCTGGTTTTTCCGTCTTCGTTTCCTTCTAAAAAGGATTCGAGTATTCGCCGGTTTTTGCGCAGCGCATTGTTAATGTTTCTCACAATGTTGTTGGCGTCTGCGTTAAGCTTGTTGTTATAAGCATTCCGACAACCATCGCTGCAGAACTTTTTGTCTGCCCGGCCCAGAATTTTATCGCCGCATTCCTGGCATTGTTTGGCGTTCATTTATAGACAATATTACACAATTTTTATTCAACAAACAACAACAAACACTTACAAACGCAATTAAACATTAAAAAACCGACTTCTTTTTTGGGGTCACGCCACCTTTGCATCACCAACCGAGAGAACCGTTGAAACCTAATTTAAATTTTATATACGTTATGACATCTTTAGTTAATTCCGTGACCCTGTGGGGCAATGTTGGCTCCACCCCTTCTGTTCGTGTGCTGAAAAACGGCCGCAAAGTAGCCACCCTTAGCTTAACCACCGGTGAGCGCAAACAATCTGCTGACGGGCAGAACAACAAATCATTAACCTGGCACAAGCTGGTATTCTGGGGGCCCAAGGCAAGCATTGTTGAAAGCTATGTGGGTAAAGGACAGCGCCTTTTTGTAGAAGGCAAGATTACCGAACGCAACTGGCTGGATAAAAAAGGCGTTGAGAAAAAACAAACCGTAGTAGATGTGCAGCGTGTGTTTCTGGTCAATCAAAAGAACAAAAAAGAGGCGCTTAATGAAGAGCTGCCCTTCTGATTATTGTGTTGTGTTGTGTTGGAAAAGCCCGGCTTCTGGCCGGGTTTTTCTTTTTTGGATGAGTCGCCTTAACTTTGTTAAATGGAAGCGCAGGGAAAACGGGTTTTATTTCAAGAAAAACAGCGGTTCACGCAAAAATGGATCTGGGTTTTATTGTTAATGCCCCTCTTGTTTCCGTTGGTGGGTCTGCTTTTTCCCAACATTTCCATTGAACTTTTTACGTTTAACGCATTAGTGCTACTCATTAATCTTGGTGTTTTTTTGTCAATCCTGCTGTTATTCAGCTTTTTGTTTGAGTTGAACACCGAAATATGCACTGATGGCATCTATGTTCGCTTTCGTCCATTCCACAGAAAACCCCGTTTCTATCCTTGGTCTGAAATAGCACATTACGAAGTCAGAAAGTACAAACCCCTTCTAGAATATGGCGGCTGGGGTCTTAGGATGGGCTCAGGAGGCATGGCATACAATGTGCGAGGAAACATGGGCCTTCAACTGGTTCTGAATGGCGGTAAGCGGCTTTTAATAGGCACACAAAAGGCAGACGTGGTTGCGGGTGTTTTGAATACTATACACAACAATGACATCGCTGTACATTAAGAATCCGGCATGGTCGCTACCTTTGTAGTGTGATAGATTATTCAAGGTTTGTGCTGCCAAACGGGCTAAGGGTGATACACCATTTTGACCCAGACAGCACGGTGGTAATTTTAAACACCCTTTTCAATGTGGGGGCAAGGGATGAAAGCCCGGATAAAACAGGGTTTGCGCATCTCTTTGAACACCTTATGTTTGGGGGGAGTAAAAATGTAGCTTCCTACGACAAGGCCGTGGAACATGCCGGTGGGAGCAACAATGCTTTCACCAATAACGAGTACACAAACTATTATATCACAATTCCCTCCGAAAACGCCGAAACCGCTTTTTGGCTTGAAAGCGACCGCATGTTTCAACTTAACATTAACGCCAAAACCCTTGAAGTGCAGCGTGGCGTGGTTGTAGAAGAATTTAAACAGCGCTGTCACAACGCCCCCTTTGGCATGTTGTGGCATCATTTGCGGGGGCTATTATACCAAAACAGTCCTTACCGATGGCCTACCATTGGTGAAGATATTGCTCATATAGAAAACGCCACACTTGAAGACGTGGCGGCCTTCTATAAAAAACACTATCATCCTGCTAATGCTGTGCTTTGTGTTGCCGGACAGATTTCTTTGGATGAAACCCGAAATTTATGCGAAAAATGGTATGCTGACATTAAGCCAACCGGCTCGGTTAACAGCAATCTATACGAACAGGACCCTCCCGTTTTGGGTAGGCGGTTTATGGAAACCGAAGACTTAAGCCCGAACCCTGCCGTGTTTTTGGTTTGGAAAGGGCCGGAATTTAACAATCCGGACAGCGCCGCATTAGAATTGTTTGCCGATTTGCTTGGTGGATCGGAAATTAGCCCCATTTACACCCGCTGGGTGAAAGAAAACCCTGTTTTTAATGATGCCGCCTGTTTTTATGTAAGGGGAATCGGCGAGGGAATGTTTGTGCTTTACGGGGTGCTAAATGAAGGACAAAACCACCTACATGGTGAAACTTGTTTGCTACAAACAATGAAAGATGCCATAGACGGCAAGTTTTTTACAGAGCGGCACATGGAGCGGGTGAAAAACAAAGCGACGTCGTCGTTGCTGTTTGAAAAAACAAGCATGATTAACCGCGCTCAAAAATTGTGTTTTTTTGAAAACACCGGAAATTTAGATGGTATCCACACCGAAGATGCCTTATACAGAAACACCAACCTGCATGGCATGCTGAAAGCGGCTGTCAGCAATATACAGCCCGAAAATGCCGCCGTTTTATACTATCATCCAAAATCATCATGAGTTTCAGATCATTGGCTCCGGAGGCCAAAACCATAAAATCCCTGTCGTTTAATCCTCCACATGAAACGCTGCTTCACGGAGGAATACCCCTGGTCGCTAGTCCCAAAAGGGATTTGGGGGTTGTTAAACTGTTGTTTTACTGGCCCGCAGGAACAGCCATGCAGCCGGCGCCAATGTTGGCTCGTGCTTCGCAATTGTTGCGACTGAGCGGGAATAAAACCCTTTCATCCGAACAAATACAGGAGGGTTTCGAGTATTGGGGAGCTTCGGCCAACCCAGATGTTGGGCTTTTGTCGTCTACGCTGGTTTTGCAAACCCAAAAACAGCATCTTGCAGAGACTTTAAAATGGTTGCTTGAACAGGGTGCTGAACCTGTATTTCCTGAGCATGAACTGGCTGTGTTTAAACAAGTAGAAACATCTTCATTGCTACGGCGAATGCAAACACCCCGCTACTGGAGCGGAAGATTGTGCTATGAGTCTATTTATGGAAAGTCATCACCCGACTCTTCATTTGCTGATTCGCAAGACATTGAGTCGTTAAAACGAGAGGCCCTCATTCAATGGCATAACACCAATTTGTCGTTTTCCGCTTGCCGCATTTTTGCTTCCGGTGATTTTGGCAATGAAGAGCGCGACATTATGGAGCAATTGATGGGATCTTTAGCGGCATTAAACATCCCTGTTGTTCCAGTAAATAGTATTAATCCGGGTGAAGGAAAACCAATACGACACAGCATGGAACACGCACAACAGGTGAGTTTGTATATGGCAAAAGCCCTGCCTAAACTTAGCATGGAGACGCTACAAACGGCCTCCTTTGTCAACATGTTCCTCGGCGGATTTTTTGGCAGCCGTTTGATGCAGGATCTTCGGGAAACACGGGGCCTAACCTATGGCATTGGCAGTGGTCTTGCACAGGCTTCTCATGGTTTTACCTGGTACATCAGCGGAGAAATGAACAGTAAAAACACTGATGCGGCTGTTGATGCTTGTCATAGCATCATGCATGGTCTGTATTCTTCTCCCCCTGTTGGTGAAGAGCTGGAAAAGGCGCGCCGCTATGCTTCCGGGCAGCTACGGGCGGGGTTTGACGGGCCATTTTCTTTGCCTACAAAATGGCAATTTTTGCTTCAAAACCAGCTACCGGAATCCTACTATACAACGTATATGGACCGAATATGGTCTATTACTTCAGACGAAATATCGGAATTTGCGCACAATTATTTGCGTCCCGATTCGTTTACCCTTGCGTTGGCAGGAAACTTATAATACCTATTTGGCTGTTTTTCGCAAACATATTCTCGCCTTTTTACCGGGATTGCTTTTTTCGGTAGCTTCGGGCATGGTGATTCCGCCAAAAGCCCTTCGGGCATGCCTGGACCCAATTAGCGGGGTTGTGACCGTGTATTTTGTGCCACAGACAGATCTTTGCGGTAGTTTTGCAACCTATCGATTGTATGGGCGGGACAATGTTACTTCCCCTTTTCAGTTACTGTATGAAGGCGGTGCAGCTAATTCCTCTGCCCTAAGCGCTGCTCTGCCGAATAAAAAACGTTGGGAATTGTTTATTAGTGCCCGTTTTGCCTGCAATGGCAACGACACCCTAAATTCTGATACGTTGTTGGTTGATGATCAGCCACCGGCCTTGCTCTTGCTGGACAGTGTAAGTATAGACCCCACAACACAACGGGTGATTGCCGGGTGGAAAAAAGCACCGGAAGCCGATGTGATGGGGTATTCTGTTTTTAAAGTAGACCCGGGAACGGGGAACAATGTGTTGGTGAAAGACACGGGTTCGTTGGCGTATACTTTTATGACTTCAACTTTTGATTCAAGAAACAGCGGACATAAGATTAGTATAGCTGTATTTGACTCCTGCAAAAATGGGGGGGTTATATGCCCGCCGCATAGCCCAATTTGCGCCTCGATTGATGCGGCTGAAAACGCGCAGTATCGTTGTAATAGAAAATTACTGATTCGATGGACGGCATATGTGGGATGGGCGGCACACCATTATGATATCTGGTGTGGTTCGGACAAGGATGGTGTTTTTAAAAAAGTGGGCTCTGTTGGAGGAGACACCCTGTCCTACCAATATAATTTGCCCGGGTTGAATCAAACCTACACGTTTTTTATACGCGCGGTAAACGGCCCTGGACAAGGAACTGTTACGTCCAGCTCCAACCACGTTTCTTTTTTTGCTGCTGATTTTAATCGCTCTGTCTCTCTTGAAATTGGACACGCATCGGTGGTGGGCGAAGGCACCATTGAAGTTTCTAGTGTGTGGGCCCCCCCTACAGGCACGGGTTTCAAGGCACAGCTTCTATATCGGGCTGTCTCTTCGGGCAATTGGACAATCCTTAACAATAACCTTACAGTGGGCTCAAACAGGCAAAAAATAAGCGGACTAGAAACCCATAAAACGCGTTATGAATTTCGCTTGGTGGCTCAAAATCCCTGTGGAGCAAACTATGACACCTCTGAAACCCATGTTACATTATTGCTGCGCCGACAAGGAAATCTGGCAGAATGGATTGATTATCAACCATATAGCCCCAACAATCAGGTTATAGAGAGCCGTCAAAAACAAAGTTCCACGTGGAACGCGGCAGGAGGTCCCTCTTCGCCGTTTTTTATTATGGACACAACCGAAGCAGATTGTTATAGGGTGGTTGCCTATAAAACCGATGGTGGGGGCAATAGAATTGACACCGCTTACTCCAATGAAATATGCTTGAAGGTTTATGATACAACACTCATCCCCAATTCGTTTGCGCCAGAAGGAAACAACAAGTGGTTTAAGATTGTTAACCCCAACATCGAAAGAGGACAGGCCATTATGTATATATATGACCGTTGGGGCGGAAAACTTTGGCAGGGAGAAGCGCTGGATGGTTGGAATGGTGAAGCGTTGGGACTGCCGGTAATGCAGGGCTTTTATATTTACAAAGTAGAAGTAATGAGGCCAGAAAAAAGGGAACTGTTTCAAGGGACATTAATGCTATTACGGTGAAGAAACAGATAAACATTTCCTATGCAGGAAGAAGAAAAAACCGACCGCCCTTTTCAAAAAGCATGTTTTTGGCTTCAGTAAAACAACTTGCGTTAGAAAAAAAACAGCATATTAACTCCTTGCAGTATGTTTTTATGAATGATGAAGAGCTTTTGGCTTTAAATAAGCTTTATCTTAATCACGATACCTATACTGATATTATAACGTTTGATTTGTCAGGCGACCATGGAATTGAAGGTGAAATCTACATTTCACTGGAGCGGGTAATAGAAAATGCTTTAACCTTCGGGGTGTCTTTTAAGGAGGAATTGCTGCGGGTAATGTTTCATGGGGTATTGCATTTGATGGGATACAAAGACAAAAACACAAAAGACCAAACAGCCATGCGAGAAGCCGAAACATATTGCATAAATTTGTACCTTGAAAAGGAGACGTGATGTTGGGTTTCACGTGAAACAGCTTTGTTTTTAGGAGAATATGATATCGTTGTAGTGGGGGCCGGACATGCCGGCTGTGAGGCGGCACACGCCGCTGCGCGAATGGGCAGCCGAGTAATGCTGGTAACGATGAATATGGAAACCATTGCCAGAATGAGCTGTAATCCGGCTATGGGCGGGGTTGCCAAAGGTCAAATTGTGCGTGAAATAGACGCTTTGGGAGGAATGTCGGGCATCATTACCGACAAAACCATGATCCAGTTTAGGATGTTGAACCGGAGCAAAGGCGTTGCTATGTGGAGCCCAAGGGCACAAAGTGATCGCTGGCGTTTTGCGGAATCGTGGAGGCTTGCCTTAGAAAACACCCCGAATATTGATTTTTTTCAAGATACGGTTAAAGAAATAATTATAAAAAATGATGCGGCACGTGGGGTCATAACCGGGATGGGCGCTGAAATACACGCTAAAGCGGTGATATTAACCAATGGGACGTTCTTAAACGGTTTGATCCATATAGGGAGTAAAAACTTCGGTGGTGGCCGCATGGGAGAAAGCGCATCGCTCGGTATTACGGGTCAATTAGAATCATTGGGGTTTGTTTCTGGGCGAATGAAAACAGGGACGCCCCCCAGGGTAGATGGCAGAAGTTTAAATTATGCTGCCATGGAGGAACAAAAAGGAGACGAGCAACCTGCCAAGTTTTCGTTTTCACGTGAAACACTTCCATTAAAACAACAACGCAGCTGCTATATAACCTATACCAATACTACAGTACATGACATTTTGAGAGAGGGTTTTACCGAAAGCCCTATGTATAATGGCAGCATACAAGGATTAGGACCCAGGTATTGTCCAAGCATAGAAGATAAAATAAACCGGTTTGCCGAAAGAGACAGGCACCAGATTTTCGTGGAACCGGAAGGATGGGATACTGTTGAAGTATATGTAAATGGCTTTTCGACCAGCTTACCAGACCGTGTCCAATTAAAAGCCCTCCGTCAAATACCAGGATTTGAAAACGCCAGAATTTTCAGACCCGGATACGCCATTGAATATGATTATTTTCCTCCGACACAATTAAACCTAACATTAGAGACCACGTTGATAGCGCATTTATATTTTGCAGGACAGATTAACGGCACTACCGGTTATGAAGAAGCCGCTTGCCAAGGTTTGATGGCAGGAATAAATGCACACCAAAAAATAAATTCGCTACATGACATCGTGCTTGGCAGAAACGAGGCCTACATTGGTGTATTGATAGACGATTTGGTAAACAAGGGAACCGACGAACCTTACCGCATGTTCACCTCTAGAGCTGAGTACCGCATTACGCTTAGACAAGACAATGCAGATGAGCGACTTACACCCTTAGGACATAAAATAGGTTTAGCGTCAGAAACAAGAATGAGACAGTTGGAAACCAAGAAAGAACATACACAAAACTTACTCCGGTTCTTTGAAAACAACAACATAGAAGTACAAGAAGCCAACCGTTTGCTGTCAAATAAAAATGGTACTATCATCACAGAAAAACAACGGTACAAAAAGTTTCTATTGAGGCCGGAAATTTCTATAGCAGATTTATCCAGCATAAAAGAAGTGAATGAATTACTAATCAACTGCCAAGATGAAGCTGCTGAAGCCGCAGAAAATCAAATAAAATATGAAAGCTACCTAAAGAAGGAGCAAGAAATGGCCGAAAAACTAGAGCGTCTTGAAGAAGTGAAAATTCCTGAATCTTTTGATTACCATAAATTAAACTCACTAAGCAAAGAATCTCGGGAAAAACTTCACAAGATTAAACCACGAACGCTAGGGCAAGCATCCCGTATTAGCGGAGTTACCCCCGCTGATATCTCCGTACTTCTTGTTTATTTTGGAAGATGAGCAAACTGCATTCTATTATACCTGTTTTAACCATTGTTTTTTTATCACACTGTGCGAATCCCGTAACACCTACCGGCGGTGCCAAAGATGTTAATCCCCCTAAGTTAATACTCATAAACCCTGCCGATAAAAGTGTTAACACCAGGCCCACCTCTATCATTTTTAAATTTGACGAATACATACAAACGTCAAACCTTAAAGAACAAATTGTTATCTCACCAAAAACTAATGTTAAACCTGTTATTACCGTAGGTAAAGATAATATTACCATTAAAATATCAGGAACGAATCTAAAGGATAACACTACATACAGCATTCAACTAAACGAAAGTGTTAAAGACTTAAATGAAGGCAATGCCGGGCTTTACGAGCCCTTATTATTTAGTACAGGCAATAATTTAGATACCCAATCAATATATGGAAGCTGTTTCTTCATAGAAGAACCCAAAAGTAAAAAAGTAAAAATACAAAGCTTTCAAGCTCCTTATTATCGCAGTATAACCAATAAAAACCTGCAATTTTCCCTACATGGATTACCAACCGATAGCATTGATATTTTGGCCTATAACGACCTAAATGGAAATGATTCTTTTGAAATAAATGAGGATGCTGGGCTTGTCAAAGTAAAACCCGGAGATACAGCTAAAATCACCATATATTCAGTACAAAAGAAAAAATTGAATTTATATCAATTTGATAAGACGCTGTTTGGACTATATGGAATAAAATATTTAGATCCGTACTCATCGTTTATTAATTTTAATGATACGCTCATTGGAGATAGCAACCAGGTTTTTAATGAACTCAATAGTCTCGACAGCAACCAATATATTATTCCTAGAAAAGCAGAAAGACTGAAATATAATTTTCGCTATAAATTAATTAAACCTGCGTTTCTTTTGGACTCATTTCAGCAATTAGTTATTTCTGCCAACGCCGTTATTAAATCTGCCACAAATAAATACTTTATATATTCTAACAGCCAAAATTTGATTGATTCAGGACAAATCCATATTAATCTAAACAAAGCAACTTATATATTCAAGACCAATCATACAGGAAACATACGTTTACCTTTAAATCTGATTACTGAAACAGGCAAAGAAATTAAAGATACCTTGAAAGTAAGTTTACCGATATATACTCAATTAACCATTCATAACAATGAAAGCTTCAATATGAATATAACGATAAAAAATAAAGTATCAGGAGAAGTGTATCAAAGTAATATAGAGGCCAAGGAGAAAATAATCCTTTGGGTTCAACCTACAGACCATGAAGTGGCTTATTTTCATGATGCTAATAGAAACGGATTGCTAGATGGACCCAAATTAAACGTGGCATTACCCGGTGAATTTTACAAAAAACTACCTTCCTTAAAAATAAAGGAAAATATGGCTGTTGATTTATATGTAAAAGACACGGAAAAACCTTGAATAGGTTAAAAAACATAGTGAATTATATTACAGTTTCACGTGAAAAAGGAAACGTACTCAGCGATGATGTTGAAACCCGTTAAAAAAACATCAGGTTTTAAACCTATTAATTCGCATATATGATGAATAAATTAACAGCCACTAAGCATGAACAATAAAATATAAATATGGGTTAAATGCTTATCAATAAAGCATTTTAACTATTTCATTAAAAAAAATCACCAAGTAAAACAACGGTATTCCACATATCCACACAGCTGTATTAATATATGATATTATCTTATTTAAATGAATTATTTTAATTATATATTAGGGATGGGGATTCAGGGGAAAACATGATGTAACAAAAAACCCAGGTTATTTTTACTTTTGTAAGCAGAATGCTAGACGAAATTGAAAAAATAGAAACAGAAACTGCTTCATTGCAATTTACCGATGCCCAATCGCTGGAACAGTTTCGTCTGACCTATCTTTCCTCCAAAGGAAAAATACAGGCATTGATGGAAGCATTCAGAAACCTGCCAGGTGAAGAAAAGAAAGCTGTAGGTAAACCCTTGAATGCTTTGAAGGCGAGATTGGAAGAAGTTTATAAAAACAGCAAACAGGAATTATCAGAATCATCTACATCGGAGAATAAGTTTGATAGCAGTTTACCGGTTTCTTATGTTGCTGCAGGCAGTTCACATCCATTGAAAATTGTAGAAAATGCATTGTGCGATATCTTTTATTCTCTGGGATTTGACATAGCGGATGGACCTGAAATTGAAGACGACAGGCACAATTTTGGAGCCCTAAATTTTGCCGATGACCATCCTGCTAGGGACATGCAAGACACATTTTTTATTGGTAAGCATGTGCTGAGAACCCATACCAGCAGTGTACAAATAAGAGAAATGGAAAAAAGAACCCCACCCATACGCTTGATAATGCCGGGTAGGGTATATAGAAATGAAGCCATAAGTGCGCGGAGTAATTGTTTTTTTCATCAGATAGAGGGTCTTTATATAGACAAAGGCGTGTCGTTTGCAGACCTTAAACAGACCTTGTATTATTTTGTGCAGCAATTTTTTGGAGATGGCACACAGGTGAGATTCAGATCCAGTTACTTTCCTTTTACAGAGCCCAGTGCTGAAATGGATATTTGGGCCGGAACAGACACAGAAGAGAACAGGCGATTAACTAAGGGAACGGGGTGGCTGGAAGTATTGGGTTGCGGTATGGTACATCCTAATGTACTGAAATCCTGTAATATCGATCCTGAGGTTTATCAGGGATACGCATTTGGCATGGGGATAGACCGAATTACCATGTTAAAATACGGCATCAACGATATACGGGACATGTTTCACAACGACATTCGACTACTGTCTCAATTTTCAGGCTTGTGAAAATTTATTTTGCCAGCGATTTTCATCTGGGTGTTCCCGATTACGCTACCAGTTTAGAAAGAGAGAAAAGTATTTGCAGGTGGCTTGAAATGGCTGCTCAGGATGCCACAGAAATTTATCTGTTAGGCGATGTTTTTGACTTTTGGTTTGAATATAAAAAGGCAGTTCCCAAAGGATTTACACGGCTGCTGGGAACACTTTCCTCACTAACAGACAGAGGAATTAGCGTCACCCTTTTCAAAGGAAATCATGACATGTGGATGTTTGGATACCTTGCCAAAGAGTGTGGTGTAAAGATTGTATCTGATGAGTTAATTATTGACAGAAATGGAAAACGATTTTTTCTGCATCATGGCGACGGATTGGGCCCCGGTGAATACGGATATAAGATCCTCAGAAGAATCTTCAGAAGCAGAATATGTCAAATAATGTTTGGTTTTATACATCCGTCGCTCGGAATATCTCTGGCAAACACGTTGAGTAAAAAGAGCCGCATACAACAAAAAGGCAGGCATGAAACGTATCTGGGCGATGACAAAGAATACCTGACGATTTTTGCAAAATCATATATAGAAAAAAACCCGGTGGATTATTTTGTGTTTGGCCACAGGCATCTTGCGATGGATATTGTTGTTGGAGAAACAAGTAGGTATATAAACCTGGGTGAATGGATGCATCAAAAGCAATATGCAGTTTTTGACGGCTCCAGTATGAAGCTGCTTGCCTGGGAACAAACACAAACACCATGAATTTTTTTACCTTGTCCCTATATTGTTGTTTACATGCAGCACCACCTGATACATTGCCATTCTCGGGCCGAATTGCTGCCGCAGACATCGATGTGAAGGGTACGGTTTATGTGGTAGATTCGGCGTACAGACTCTGTAAGTGGGATCATCAAAAAAGCAGTGTCTGCAATTCCGTAGCGCAGTATGGAGAAGGAGTGATTGTGGATGTAGACAACCCTATGGAACCCATGCTGTTTTTTCAAAATACGGGCATGCTGCTTATTACCGACAACCAACTGAATACCACAGGAAGTAGTTCTCTTTTGTCTCAAAACAATATAAAGCCAGGTGGTTTTGGTCGTGCCAATGATGGACAGGTTTGGCTATTTGACGACAACAGCAGCACACTGAAAAAACTAGACCGCAGTGGAATGGTGGTTCAGGAAAGTATGGTGTTGTGTACCAAAGGTAAAGCAAACAGGAAAGCCGGCAACATTCTGGACAATGGGCTGTTAATTGTGCTTACCACCCCACAGAATACCACACTGGTATTGAATATGAACCTCAACGTACTCGCTGAATTGGATGAAAATGAAGGTCATTGTGCAGATTTGGCAGGCAACAGGCTACTGATGCTCAACCGTGGTGAGATTTGGTTGACTGAACCCTTTGAGGGGAGAGGAAAAAGGCGGCCCACATCCCGACAACAAGCAGGAATGATTTTTGGCGGGAAATTGCTGTCTCTTCGGGGAAATAAAACATTGTCAACAACCAATGGTGACCTAATTTTGCAGCAGCACTGATGTTAGATAAACTTGAAGCCCTGCATGCAAGATTTACGGAGGTAGAACAGCTACTTAGCAGCCCTGAAGTGGTGGCTGATAGGAAAAGATTTACCCAGCTAAACAAGGAATACAAGGCGTTGCAGCCGGTATCACAGGCCTATCATATGTATAAAAAATGCCTAACAGAACTTCAGGAAGCAAGGGAAATTCTTAAAAATGAAAAGGATAAAGATTTAAGAGAACTGGCCAAAGAAAGTGCTGATGAAATAGAGAAACAAATGCCTGCTTTAGAAGAGGAAGTGAGGTTGCTACTCTTGCCAAGAGACCCGGAAGACGCAAAAAAAGCGGTCATAGAAATCAGGTCCGGAACCGGAGGAGACGAAGCGTCATTGTTTGCAGGGGACCTGGCAAGAATGTATCAGCGTTATTGCGATCAAAAAGGCTGGAGAATTAGCGTAGCAGACGCGGTGGAAGGCAGTATGGGTGGTTATAATAAAATCATTCTGGAAGTAGATGCGGAGGATTCCTACGGTGTTTTAAAATATGAAAGCGGGGTGCACCGCGTGCAGCGTGTTCCGGCCACCGAAAGCCAGGGTCGGGTTCACACCAGTGCCGCCACCGTGGCTGTAATGCCCGAAGCGGAAGAATTTGATTTTGAGCTTAGAGAGGCGGATGTGAAAATGGAAACAGCCCGTAGCGGTGGTGCGGGAGGTCAAAACGTGAATAAGGTAGAGACCAAGGTGATGCTAACACACATTCCCACCGGAACGGTAGTGGTTTGCCAGACAGAGAGAACGCAGCTCGGAAACCGGGAAAAAGCCATGAACATGCTCAGAACCCGACTCTACGAGGCGGAGTATAATAAGCGAATGGAGGAAGTCGCCAAAAGGCGCAAAACCATGGTGAGCACCGGTGACAGAAGCGCGAAAATAAGAACATACAACTTTCCCCAAAGCCGACTAACAGACCACCGAATAGGCCTAACCGTTTACAATCTGACCGCGGTAATGAATGGCGAACTGGAAGAAATCATCCATGCATTGCAGGTTGCAGAAAACGCGGAAAGAATGAAGGATGGCGGGGTTTAAGCGCCGGCTGCTTTTTGTACAGGCCCCTTATCTGAACGACGCCTAGGCGCCAACACGGTTTGCGATTCTTTGGGTTTGCGGGTTTGTGTGTTCATGGGGACCTCCTTTAAGTGATAACCGATTGTGGCTATAACTTATTGTACAATAAAGACACAAAGAACCCCCAAAGTGTTGTTTTAAAATGGTTGAAATGACAAAAATCTGAAAAAAGCGATTTTTATGCTGACGCCAAAGCCAAGATGGACTCAAACAATGCGCGGCCGTCTGTATTAAAAAGCCCTTCCTCTGCGCATCGTTCCGGGTGGGGCATCATCCCAAACACATTAAAGCCGGCATTGCAAACCCCCGCAATATTATTTAGCGAACCATTGGGGTTGCTTTCAGGTGTGGGGTTGCCCGAGGCATCGCAATAGCGAAAAACAACCTGTTGATTCTTTTCAAGTTCTTCCAGGGTTTGATCGTCGGCATAAAAACGGCCTTCACCGTGGGCGATGGGAATGGTAAGCGCGCTTCCGGCTTTTAGTCCGGAGGACACCATGGTGTTGGTGTTTACTGGCGTCAAGTAAACGTTTTTGCAGACAAACTTCATGTTGGTATTCCGGAGCATTGCGCCGGGAAGAAGTCCGCTTTCGCAAAGAATTTGGAAACCATTGCAAATGCCCATTACAAATCCACCATTGTCAGCATGTTCAGAGACAGCCCTCATCACCGGGGACAGTTTGGCAATGGCCCCACTTCTCAGATAATCACCATAGGAAAAACCACCGGGTAAAAACACATGGGTGCAACCTTCAATCGTTGGGTTTTGGTGCCACAATTTAACAGGATCCTCTCCGGTTATGGATTTTAACACGACCATAAGGTCATGATCACAATTAGAGCCCGGGAATATGACAACACCGCATTTCATGGGTGACAAAGGTACAAAAACAAAGGGGTTTAAAAACGATCCGGGCAACGGGAATTGGGTCTTCTGCGGAATTTTTTTCCACCAAAACCGGAACCGCGGCCTTTTCCTATAGGTGCCGAATACACCAGCTGTAAAAAAGAAAAATTGTCCAGGTCTTTGGGGTCGCCTCGTATGGCGCCGGGCTCACTAAAGCCGGGAATATCAGAAAAACTCCGATCCATCAACTGCACAGCAACTGCCCCATTACGATTCGCCAGCATGGTTTTGTCTACATATTGGGTGCTTACATCGTCAATGTAGTCTGTAGTGCTTTTATTCATCACATATTCAATGGAAAGGGAAGGTCCGCGCAAGCCCCCATCTTTGATTTTATAGCCGAGCCCAAAAGGAAATATCATGGCGGTGGGTTTATAGGGTTCTTTGTTGGCCAAAAAATATTGCCCCTCTGTCCCATAGTCTCTTAGTCGATATTTGTTTTCCCCTATTCTGGTTTTCGGTTCATAATAAAACAACCCTACACCGGCAAACATATATAGGCGCTTAGATTCTCCCGGAGATAACTCCAACATGAAAGTAGTATTTACAATGGGAGAAAAAAAATTAAGGTTTCGCTGGTTGCGCTCTGGGTTGCGGGTAAACTTATCATCGCCGGCTACCCTTGCATAGGTGATATTGGCCTTGATGGCCACCCCCGGAGTAAAAGCCAGTTTTAAACCGGCACCTACGCTGTAGCGCATGGTGGCAAGGTTTAAATCTTGTGGCCCGTGGGTTCCAATGGTGGGGCGACCACCCAGGTCTCCCAGAAACATTGAATTACCAATATTAAAATGTTTGTAAACGGTTGGCCTCTGAGCGGCAATGGAGGAAAATGTGCATGCACAGAAAAAAAGCAGACCATATTTACTAACAACACCCACTTTAGCAAAAATACAACAAAACCAACAAATAGACAAACCTTTACAAAACAGAACCATATACTTTTTTAGACACTGCTTTCATAAAAATTGTTGTATGCTTTGGCGGTTTCCTCCAGAGTATCATCCAGGGGTAAATACTGCATATTGGGAATTAGGTGCTCATAGACAGAAACATAACGGGTTTTAAGCGAGGTGCTTTTTAGTCCTTGAGAGGGAAAAGGAAAAGGAAGCACAAGGGTTTCTGCCAAACGGGAAAGAAAGAGTAACCCCTTCAGGGTTAATCCATTTAATGGATATCGGGGAGCAGAAACAGAGAAGGTTTGGGCAAGATGGTTTAGCACATACTGATAGGATGTATTTTTGGCAACACAGAGAAAACGACGTCCATATTGTTCTTCTTCATATAGCAATAACATCATATTAACCACATCACGCACGCCGGCAAAACCATTTTCTCCCACAGGATAGAAAGGGATGCCTTTTTTTACGAGCGCCGGGATTTGTCCTGATCCTGTTTTTTTACTCCAAGGGCCAAGAATAATGCCCGGACAAACAACAGCCGCGGGCAACCCCTCTTCAACCCCCCTCCAAACTTCTTGCTCTGCCAGATATTTGCTTACAGCATAATGCGTGTTATGCCTGGAAGTTACCCAAGGGGAGCGTTCATTTACCTCCGCATTTGCTTCTGCTCGCCCCAAGGCAGCCACCGATGAAACGTATACCAATGGTTTTTGGTTGTGTTTAAGGCAGGCGTTTACCACATGGGCGGTTCCCTTCACGTTGGTTTCCAATAATTTGTGTCGGTCTTTGGCGGAGAAAGAAACCAGGGCCGCAGCATGAAAAACCACCTCTGCGGAAGCAAGGTGCGGTATCCAATCTTCCGGCAAAAGCAAATCGCCGATTACCCATTCAACGCTGTCTGTGGACACTCCCGGATAGAAAGAAGATAGCGCATGAAACGCATCGAGGGCGCCTAATGTGCGAACCAACGCCGTTACCGCATACTTTTTTTCAAGCAACCTATACACCAGGTGGGCACCAACAAAGCCCGAAGCACCGGTAACAAAAGCCCTTTTCACAACCCCCAAAGGTAGCTACAAATTTTCGAGACAAATGCGCGGAGAAAGGTGTAATTTTGACAACAAGGCAAACGGCAGAATGATAGACTTTTTTATTGCAGGAGGCGGAATGCTTTTTTTGTGTTTTGCGATTTATGGATCGCTTAACAAAGAGGGAAACACCTTGATTAACCGGGTTTTTTCACTGGCACTGCTTGCGCGGTTTTTTCAACTATTTGTGTTTTACCTCACCCGCAATCACGATATAGAGACGCTATATTGGCTTTACCCTTTTAATACGGTGATGCAGGTGTTGTCTCCGGCGTGTATCTACATCTATGTTTATTGTTTTGTTTTCGATAAAGACCGGCTCAAACCGGTGGGTTTCCTCCACTTTTTGATACCCGCGCTGTTTATTGCGGATATTTTCTTGTGGTTTTCTGCCCCCAAGGGAGCTACCCTTAGCTCATTGCAGCGGATGGCAGACAACGGGCAGTTTTTTAACAGCCAGGAATTTAGCATTCTTGACACCTCCTTTCACCACCTGTTCAGGAGGGTTATGAGCATAGGGTATCTTATTGCCATCTGGGCTGTGTTAATACGCGGTTTTAAGGATGCTGTTTGGACCATACAAAAAAAATGGGTGTATTTTATTGTTATCAGCATGACGGTGAACCAGTTGTTGTTGGTAGCACAGTTGCTTGTGTTGTATAAGAACGGCAGTATCGTAGAGACCGGCCAGAACCAGTACATGTTTATCATTCCATTCCAGATTATTCTGATGATGATACTCTTTGCGGTGTTATTTTATGAGCCACGCCTGCTGTATGGGCAGTTGCTCATTTCAGACCGATGGACTAAACCGGTGCATATAGAAGAGTTGCAGGAGCCGGTGCCTGTGGAAGAAACCGTGCGCCGTTCACCCATAGATGACGAAAAAGTGCAGCATTACATTGAAGCGATGCGAGAACTGATGGAAAAGAAACAACCCTTTTTGAATACAGAATATCAGATTTCCAGTCTCAGTGGAGACTTGGGTATACCGGTTCACCATTGTTCGTATGTGCTTAATTATCACATGGGAAAGGGGTTTCGTGACTGGGTAAATGGCTACCGTGTGAAGCATTTTTTAAAGCAGCTCCCATTGAAAAGCGGCACCAAAACCATAGAAGCCATTGCCATGGAAAGCGGGTTTAAAAACGTGACCACCTTTTACAACGCCTTCAAAAAAGAGAAGGGACAGCTGCCGGGGGAATACATCAAAGAGCGACTATAATCTATCAAACAGCCCGTTTTCTTATAGTTTTAAGAAAGTTATAGGGATACTTCGCTGTTTAGGCGGTGTTTTGTCGTGAATTAGGTGGAATATTGGGGTATGTTGCTCGCATACAGATTCACTAATAGAGTTAAAGAAAGGTTATTAACGGCTATATTATCATTTTTTTTGGCTCCAGTTTATGGTCAGATAACAGTTGACTATTTGATTGTTGCAGGCGGCGGTGGTGGTGGCTTTAGGCATGGTGGTGGTGGCGGAGCTGGTGGGGTTAAATATTCATCAGTTAGCCTAAATTCAGGAACATATGGTGTGACAGTAGGCGGTGGCGGTGCTGGGTCTACTACTCAAGCAGGAGGCGGGGCAAATGGCGGTAAATCTATTTTTAATGGGATTGAAGCGTTAGGTGGCGGCGGTGGAGGAGACAACACATATGTCGGAAAAAGCGGAGGCTCTGGTGGCGGCGGATCAAACGGAACTGTTGGAGGCTCCGGCACATCAGGACAAGGTAACAAAGGAGGAGACCAAAACAACGGAAATGGATGTTGTTTTGGTTTTGGTGCGGGAGGTGGTGGTGCAGCAGCCGCTGGAGCGAATACAACAGGGTCGGCAGGAAGTAATGGAGGAGACGGCAGCGCATATAGCATTACCGGTGTCTCTAAATATTATGGCGGCGGCGGCGGCGGCGGCAATGAAAACAACGCTACGCCATATACGGGCGGATTGGGCGGCGGCGGATTGGGCGGCGTAAATGTTAGCCCCTATACAGGAGGAAACGGAACAGCAAACACCGGCGGCGGCGGCGGCGGCGGTGGTGCTAAACAATCAGCCTCCGGTAGCGGTGGCGCGGGCGGTTCCGGCATTGTAATAATCAGATATGCAAGCCCAACACCATTGGCGACCGGCGGTACGATAACTTCTTATACAGGAAACGGCACTAACGGAACAAATGGAGTGGTTTATCAAGTGCATACTTTTACAACCACAGGAAGCAGCAGCTTTTTATTACAAATAGCAATTTCTGCTCATCCATCTTCCTCAGAGCAGAATGTGTGTTTAAACGGCACAGCAACGCCATTGTCTGTTACCGCAAGTGGAAACAGCCCAACGTATCAATGGTATAGCAACACAACACCCTCAAATTCAGGAGGAACTGCAATATCAGGAGCAACCACAAACACGTATACCCCCCCCACAAATCAAGAGGGAAGAATGTATTATTATTGTTATGTGACCACCACCAACAACGGATCATCATATAGCTCGGTCTCTGGAGCAATTAATGTTGGCTCAATAGCCGGCAGCATCAGCGGAGCAACAACAGTTACATCTTCAACAAACAACACAACACTAACCGTTTCCGGACACGCGGGAGGTGTGCAGTGGCAATCATCAAGCAACAACGCTGCTTTTTCAGACATTTCGGGTTCTACTGCTACAACATATACAGCAAGCAATATCTCAGCAACGACGTATTACAGGGTAAAAATAACGAATGGCACTTGCCCGTCTGTTTATTCATCGAGTGTGGCTATTTTATATCAGCCCGGAACAGCGGCGGCAACAACGGCAACCCTAACCACAACAGGCACCACGAGTGTAACAAACAATGTCGCAACCAGTATAGACCCTGGAATAACAGTTACATCCAATGGATCATTGACAGGGTTTTCTGTTTCAATCACCAATAATTATACAACAGGAGACGAATTATCCTATACCGGAAGCCTTCCAAGTGGAGTTACCGCTGCCGCATTCAACACAACTAGCAGAAGCCTTGTTTTCAGCGGCACGGCTAGTGCATCAGACTGGCAGGATTTATTAAGAAGGGTTCAAATAAAAACCACATCTGCAACCTGCAACCCAGAAACCCGGCAAGTAACATTTACCGCAAGCACCAACTACTATAATTATTTTAATGGGCATTTTTATGAATATAGTCCAACCATAAGAACTTGGACAGCAGCAAAAGCATATGCAGAATCACAGTCCTTTTTTGGCAGAAAAGGATATTTAGTAACAGTTTCATCTGCCGCCGAAAATGCATTTATTTATTCTTTAATAAACTATGACACATGGATAGGGTGTAGTGATAACGCTTCACAAATTAATAGTGCTGTCGGGTATACAAAATACAGTTCTCAAAGTTTAGCAGAAGGCAAGTGGCACTGGATAACAGGCCCCGAAAAAGGCGTTCAGATTCGCACCGGAAATGCCTCAACAGCTGAAAAATCCGGATCTGCCGTTTCTGGGATATACCAAAACTGGAACCTTGGCGGTCAATACAGCAATAACGAACCCAATGATGTTTGGAGCATGGGAACTCCAGGCCAAGAAGACTATGGACATCTGTGGGGAAACTCTGGTAAGTGGAATGATTTTCCAAATAACGGCAGGGCGTGCATCATTGAATATGGAGATATGCCCGGAGACAATCCAGTAAACAGCCTGGCGGCAACACAAACCATCAATGTTGCTGTTGCGGCAACCGGGACAATATCCGGGGGTGGAGGCTCAGTTTGTTCCTCTACGAACAGTACCGCACTAACCTATTCTGCTTCAGGGGGTTATAGTGTAGTGCGATGGGAATCTTCACCTGATAATTTTTTGGCGACAACAAACAGCATCAACACAACCAGTAGCTCTTACACAGCGACCAACATATCAGCAACAACATATTACAGGGTAGTAATATCAAGTGGTTCTTGCGTTACATATACTGCGCCAGTCACCATAACATACGCCACAATCAATGCGGGCACCATTGTGTCTAGTGACGCAACAATCTGCGAAAACACAGAAGCAAAACTATCTTTAAGCGGGTGCACGGGTTCTGTTACAAAATGGCAGGTTTCTACCACATCAGGAAGCGGATTTTCAGATATTTCTGCATCCGCCAGCACGGCATTAACCTATTCCATTAGTGCTGCTGGAACCTATTATTTCAGGGCGGTGGTTAACAATGCTTCTTGCGGTACAACATCAAACAGCGACGAATACACCGTAACCGTTTCAGCGACATCTACACCAGTGGGAGGAGAGGTCAGCAGCAATTCACATTGTGGGATAAACAACAGTGGTACACTAGTGCTGTCTGGTTCCGGTGGCAGCACATATAGCTGGGAATACTCAACTGACAACGGCAGTAATTGGACTACCGCATCAAACACAACCACCTATCTAAACTATACAAACATTTCTCAAAACCGATTATATCGAGTCTTGGTTAGCGATGGCGCTTGTGGAAGCGCGTATAGTTCAAACGGTTCAATTACAATATACGGCACAACAAAGACATTGTTTACAGGGGAAGTAAGCGGTGATTGGAACAATGGTCAAAACTGGTGTTCTGGTGTAATAGCAGATAATGGTTCCGACATGGACGTAAGCCCAACGTGTCGGTATGATATTCTGTTAGACAAAAACAGAAGGGTTGGTCAATTAAATTTTTTATATGGATCTAAATATGTTAGACTAGGGAATTACAGCCTGACCGCAAATAACATATCAGGTAATGACAGTTTAAACCATATAAAAATTACAGGAACCGGGGTTTTGAAAATGGGCCTGGGCCATGGTGAGCAAAAAACATTTGCCATAGGAAAAAGCACCTACAACCCGGTTACAATCACCAACAAAACCAATCAAACAGATACGTTTACAACGTCTCTACTCGACGATGTTTTTGGTCAGGGCACGTGTTGTGTTCCCTTAACAACACCCCGGGTTAAAAGAACGTGGATAATAACCAAAGGTAATGGCACCGCTAATTCAGGGGATGGCGTGGATTTTACATTCAACTGGTATAAAAACGAGATTAGTGGCACCATCAATACATACAAGATGTATCATTTTAATGGCAGTAACTGGGATAAAATCACTCCAGCATCTAGCAGTGTTGTAGATACTGCATATTATACCCATAATGGGTATAAGGGATCCTTTTCGCCTTTTGCAATGGGGGATGATGTAGTTTTGTTACCGGTAAGCTGGCAAAGCATATCCTGTAGCAGAGGATCGGAGAACACCGTGAGTGTTAACTGGTCAACAAACAGCGAAACCCAGTCAGACAGCTTTTTTGTAGAACGGGCTAGTCCTGGTGGGGTATTCATAAAGGTTGGATCCATAAAAGCGGCGGGCAACAGCAGCACACCACGCAGGTATAGCCTGCTGGATAAAACGGCACCTGAGGGTGTGCTGTTCTACCGTGTTCAACAGACGGACGAGCAGGGCAACGCCTCCTACAGCGAAATTTGCCAGTTGGGAACAAGTGCACAAACAAGCAATGACTGGGTAAAGATCTATCCCAACCCGGCCGACAACCGCATATATGTGTCGTTCAACGAAGGCATAGAAACGGGTTCAGAAATAAAACTAACCGACATAACGGGTAAGGAAGTGATGAGAACTAAAGCCAATGGCGCAAACAACGCGATAGAGATCAGCCACCTACCTTCGGGGTTTTATGGACTACAGATTCAGACACCGGGGCGAACAACCCACACACAAAAAGTGGTTATTCAGCACTAAAAACAGAAACAGGCAAACACCCCTCCGTGTTCATCAATGGCGCCAATCTTGAATTAACATCACAATAGAATTAAGAAAACAAAAACGACAAATAAAAACAGCAACCAACGTCTTTGCCGTTTTAGGAAAGCCGTATAAAAACCACCCAAATTCAACAAACATCTTTAGCAATCTTTTTTAAATTGACACATGAATAAAGCGAATAATACTTTACTAATAAAAATCAAGGCATTATTTTTTTTGATTTTACTAACCACATCAACAGTGAGGGCACAGCTAACGGTTGATATACTTGTTGTAGGGGCGGGAGGGGCTGGAGGCGCACACAAGCCATCCGCAGGTTTGGGCCCAGGCGGTGGCGGCGGCGGTGAAGTTGTATATATTCAAGGAGCATCACTTCCAGTGGCCTCTTACACGGTAACCGTTGCACAGACAACAACAGGAAAAGCACTAACATCATCTACCTGTGGTGGAAATGGAAGCTCTGGGGGGGCAAGTCAATTTAATAACGCAGGGGCAACAATTTTTATAAAAGCCAATGGTGGAGGGGGGGGCGCCGGTTGTGGTACTGGACCTGGTCTTGCTGGCGGCTCTGGGGGAGGGGGGCACAATGGTTCCGGAGGTACAGGAACATCAGCCACAGCTCCAACAGGCATTACAGGCACATACAACCAATATGTCAACAACGGAGGAACTTCTACAGCAACAGAAGGAGGCGGTGGCGGTGGCGCAGGCGCAGCCTCAACCAATAAAAATGGGGGTCAGGGGATTTCAATAAATATAACAGGAACAGCGCAAATTTATGGCTCTGGCGGTGGGGGTAATTCTACCAGCGCAGCAGGGGGGGCCGGGGGGACCAATGCCGGCAATGGAAGTACAGGAACAACTACTTCGCGAACAAACTTAGATGCAGCTAGTAATTTTGGCGGCGGTGGGGGAGGAAATAATTGTGGAAGTAGTGTAAGGTCTGGTGATGGTGGTTCTGGTGTTGTTATTATTAGATATGCAGCAACCGCTCCACTTGCATCAGGTGGGGTAATAAGTTCATTTTTAGGCAACGGTAGTAACGGGGGGTCAAATGGAGTTACATACCAAGTGCACAAATGCACGGCGTCTACAACATTCACAATTACAACACTATTTACAACACAACCATCATCTACAGCCCAAAACATTTGTATTAATGGCACAGCAACAGCCCTTTCATGTGTAATTAGTGGCACATCTCCCACATATCAGTGGTATAGCAACACTACAGCTTCCAACACTGGTGGCACAATAATTTCGGGGGCAACCAATAGCAACTACACCCCCCCTACAACAGCAGCCGGCACAACATATTACTATTGTGCAGCGTCTAGCAGTTTAGGAAGCGAAACGAGCCAAGTTTCCGGTGCCATCAACATTAACAACCCTCCGGTTGCCGGAACCATCAGCGGGGGCAACTCTGTAACTGCGGGCACGAACAGCACAGTATTGACCATAGCGGGCAATACGGGCGCTATTCAATGGCAGAATTCCGGCGACAACACGACGTTCAACGATATCGGAAGCGCCACAAACTCAACATACACAGCCACAAATCTTAACACTACAACCTATTATCGGGTGAAAGTGACCAGCGCGGGTTGCTCTGGCACAGAATACACCAACACCAACACGATAGTGGTAAACCCAGCCCCATCCGGAACAACATCACCGAGTATAACGATTTCCGGAGCCACGCTAAACGTTACCAACAATACCGCTACAGCGGTAGATCCTGCTTTAACAATGAGTTTTTCGGGCAACCTTACCGGCTTTACTGTAACCATCAGCGAAAACTATTCCAGCGGGGATGTCCTTTCCTACACAGGCTCTCTACCATCAGGGGTTACCACCAGTGGCTTTAGCACCCAGCGAAGGAGCATCACCTTTACAGGAACGACCTCGGCGGCGAACTGGCAAACCTTCTTAAGAACCGTAACCCTTCAAACCACATCGGCCACCTGTAATCCTGAAACCCGAAAAGTGAGCTTTACCGCCAGCACCAATTTTTACAACTATTTTAACGGGCATTATTATGAATATGTGAGTGCCAAGAAAAACTGGACACAAGCCAGAGATTATGCCGCATCGAAATCTTTTTACGGCAGACAGGGCTATTTGGTGGTAATAACCTCAGCGGAAGAAAACGCCTACATCAGTCAGATGATAGGTTACAATACCTGGATGGGAGGCACAGACAACTATAAGCTTATCAATGCTGCTGTAGGGTATACAAAATACGCAAACCAGTCGGCAGCAGAAGGCAAGTACCATTGGGTAACCGGGCCTGAAAAAGGGGTAAACTTCTCCAACGGAAATCATTCTCCCAGCATTCCGGCCGGCCGATATTGTCGCTGGCAGTCCGGCGAACCCAACAACTATAACACCGGGTTTTACGACAACAATGTGGGCGCCTATGGAGAGCACTACATGCACATCTACGCAGACCGCAAAACCTGGAATGACTTTCCCAACGACCGCTATTTTGCCAGCATTATCGAATATGGCGATATGCCCGGAGACAACCCGCAGGGAACAGTTGAGGGAACAAGAAACATCAGCGTAAACGTTCCTGCAACGGGCAGTGTAACTGGCGGCGGCGGTACCGTATGCAGTGGCACCAACAGCACAACGCTAACATTATCAGGAAACGCCGGGGGGTCTACAGTAGCGCGTTGGGAATCCTCTCCGGATAATTTTTTGGAAACGAGCACATCGATTTCAAACACCAGCACCAGCTATACCGCCACCAACTTAATACAAACCACATTCTTCCGTGCTGTGGTTGTAAATAACACCTGCACAACCGTTACCTCCCCGGTAAAAATAACCGTGGTGGAACTAAATGCTGGAGATGTGATAGCCACCACCAATCAGGTGTGCGCTGGACAAAGCGTCAAATTAACACTTAGCGGCCTGGTTGGCACCGTACAAAAATGGCAGACGACCACCAACACATCCGGTGGGTCTTTTACGGATATTTCTAACACCACAACGTCGTTAACCCGAACGGTTAGCACAGCAGGAAACCATTATTTCAGAGCCGTTGTAAACACAGCTGCGTGCACCACATCCGATGTATATTCAGACTGGTATACCGTAGTAGCTACAGTGGGCGCCACCCCCACAGGAGGTGAAGTTACAAGTCAGGCACATTGTTCCGTTAACAATTCTGGCACACTCAATCTATCCGGTGCCACAGGGGGAACGTTTACCTGGCAATACTCTACAGACAATGGAACAACCTGGACCAACACCGCCATAACAGCCGAATCATACAACTATGCCAATATTGCCCAAAACACCTTGTTTAGGGTACAGGTAAGCAATGGTTGCAACACCGCATATAGCAGCAATGGCAGTGTTACCATCTATGGCACCAACAAATGCCAGTGGATTGGCGGAACCAGCACCGACTGGGGCACCAAGGCTAACTGGTGTAATGATGCTATCGCTGAAAATGGATCAGACTTTGACATCAGCCCCGACGCGACGTATAACCTGGTATTGGATAGAAACAGAACCGTGGGCACCATCAACTTCAATGGAGCGGCCAAATATATTTATTTGGGCAACCATAAACTTATAGTTACTGACATTTTGGGCGCTGACACAGCCAACCACATCAAAACCGATGGAAACGGAGAGCTAAAAACCAGCATTCCCAACAATGACAGCTTCACATTCTGTGTGGGGGCCGGGTCCTACAATCCGGTAACCATTACCAACAAAACAGGATCCACCGATGATTTTCAGGTTCGGCTGATAGACAATGTGTATGACCGTGGTTCTACGGGCAATCCGCTTAACACCCCGCGTATAAAACGCACGTGGTTCATCGATAAAATCGGCGGCCCGGCCAATAGCGGCAGCGGTATAGACATGGCATTCGATTGGTATACCCCGGAGGTTTCAGGCACCATCAACACCTACCGCCTATATCACTACAACGGCAATAACTGGGACAAGCTGTCTGCCGGTTCCTATGCCACCCGCACCCGCAACCTTAAGTACAGCGGCTACACAGGCACATTCTCTCCCTTCTCTATGGGCGACGATGTGGTTCTGCTGCCGGTTAACTGGCAAGCATTATCCTGTTTGCGAGAAGAGGACCAGCGAAACCGCATTATTTGGAGCACCGGCAGTGAAATAATGTCTGATAGTTTTGTGGTAGAACGGGGCAATATAGCCGGCCAGTTCCGTCGCATTGGCGCTATACCAGCCGCAGGCAACAGCTATACACCCCGCAGCTACAGCATGATAGACGAGCAAGCACCGGTGGGAACCGCATTTTACCGGGTAAGACAAACCGATATACTGGGCAACAGCTCTTGCAGCGAAATATGCGAGGTGGCCTCAGCGAGCAGCGAAGAAGGAAACGTGAAGATCTACCCCAACCCGGCCGACAACAACCTTTATGTGCTGTTTGCGGAAGCAGAAGAACCCGGAACGGAGATTGTTGTAACAGACATCACCGGTAAGGAGGTATTGCGCAGAACCGTCAACAAAGGCCGAATGGTGTTGCCCACGGGTCAGTTACCTTCAGGGGTGTATGCCGTGCAGATAAAACGCGGTGCAAACGCCGATATCATGCAAAAAATCATCATCCAGCACTGATAAAGAAAAAGGGGCTTTTGCCCCTTTTTTATTGTTTATAACAGCCATAGCTTTGCACGGTGAAGATTGCTATTATCAACGGGCCCAACCTAAATCTTACCGGCACCCGGGAGCCCCACCTGTACGGAACAGAGAGCTTTGAAGGATGGCTTGCAGACATTCGAGCCCAATACCCGGAGTTGGAAATAGCGTATTTTCAATCCAACATAGAGGGGGAAATCATCAATACCATCCAACAACAGGGGCTTGACGAAAACTGCAAGGGCATTGTGTTAAATGCCGGGGCATACACCCATACCAGCATTGCCATTGCAGACGCAGTAGCAGCCATTACCACACCGGTTATTGCCGTGCACATGAGCAATCCGCTTGCACGGGAACCCGAAAGACATACTGACTTATTGTTGGGCAAATGCAAAGGGGTTATCAGCGGCCTGGGGTTGATGAGCTATGAACTAGCCATCCATTATTTTATAAGCAACAACCCAACAAGTCATTAACTTTGCAATATGGGACTCAGACAGGATAAATTTGCAAGACAGCTTCAGAAAGACCTTGGGGATGTGTTTTTACAACACAAAGATTGGGTAGCAGGAGAGTTTGTAACCATATCCGGCGTGTCGGTGAGCCCGGACTTATCATCGGCCAAGATATACTTAAGCTTGTTTAATACTCCAAACAAGGCGAAGGTTTTGGATGCCATTGAACACAATGCCAGGGAAATCAGAATGGAAATCGCCAAAAAGGTTAAAAACCAGGTAAAAAAAGTGCCTGAACTGCGATTCTACGAAGATGAAAGTCAAGAATATGCCGCAAAAATCGACAAACTTTTAGCGTCCATAAAAAAAGACTGACCCAATAGCGTGAATGTCTCCCGGTTTATAGCCCGACGGTATTTTTTCTCTAAAAAAAATACATCTTCTGTCAATATTATTTCCGGAATATCTGTGTTGGGATATGCAGTAGGATCATTCGCATTATTGGTTTTGCTTAGCGCATTAAACGGTTTTGAAGTCATTATTTTTAAAACCTATGAAAACTATTATCCCGATCTCAAAATTCAACCGATAGCCGGAAAAGTGTTTTCTGTTGACGATAAACAACTGCAGAAAATCTCCCAAATACCCGGGGTTGAGAAAGCCGCTCGGGCACTGGAAGAAAACGCCATCGTGCAATATTCCGACAACCAGGTAGTGGCGACCATCAAAGGGGTTGAGAAAACCTGGTCCAACGTAGTGGGAACAGACTCCCTGCTGGTGGCCGGCACCCCGATTCTTGAAAACAAAGATGGCGCTTCATTTGCCTGGCTTGCGGAGGGGTTGGTTTATAAGCTGGGCCTCAACAACAGCAACAACGCCATTACCATTATGGCGCCCCGGCGGGAAAGCGTGGGTGTTGCACAGATGGAAATGAACGAAGATCAAATTGGGGTTTCTGCCATAATCCGGGCCGGCGAAGAACAAGACGATAAATTATTGATTGTTCCTATTCGCTGGGCAGAAGAATTATTTGAAAGGACAGGAGAGATCAGCAGTATTGAATTAAAAACAGCCAAAGGAGCCAATCAATCCGGCGTAAAACAAAGAGTCCGAGAAATCCTTGGTTCGGAGGTGCAGGTTTTGGATCGATATGAACAGAACCGAGCAGTGTATAAAATGTTTAACACAGAAAAATGGGTTTCCTTTTCATTGATGGCCTTTGTTTTATTGCTGATCAGCTTCAATCTGCTTGGCTCCTTAAGTATGCTGGTGCTTGAGAAAAAAAACGACATTCAGCTGCTTTCTCACATTGGCATGCGCCTCAAAACCATACAGGCCGTGTTTTTTAGGGAGGGCCTCATGGTGGCAATGACCGGAACGTTTGTCGGGCTGGCTATTGGGGTAACGGTGGTGCTTTTACAGCAAAAATTCGGCTTTATTACCACCCAAAGCAGCATTTCCGCGGTATATCCTGTAGCCCTAAAAATCAAAGATTTATTCTTTATTTCCGGGCTTTGTGGTATATTGGGGATAAGCAGTGCAATATATCCGGCACTAAAATCAGGACAATCCCTATAAATTTGCAACTAACATGCGCAGAATAATACTTGTTTTTGGTCTTCTTGCAACCATCTCCGCCGAAGGACTGTTGGCACAATCGGTAGCAGAGCAACAGTTAAATTTTGAACGGGTGCGGGTTGCCAAGGCCCGGACAGAGGCCCGGATTCGCAAAATGTTCCGCGATAGCGGCCTTTCTGAAACCCCCAAATACATCTATTGGAGGGCCTTTAAAATGGAAGACCAGCTAGAGTTGTGGGCAACAGATAGCAGCAGCAGGAACTACAAAAAAATTAAAACCTACTCTATTTGTCAAAGCAGTGGAGACCTTGGCCCTAAAAGAAGGTTTGGTGACCTTCAGGTGCCGGAGGGTTTATACTACATTGAAAAATTCAACCCGCACAGCAACTACCGGCTGAGTATGAAAGTGGCTTACCCCAACGAAAGCGATCTGGTTTTTGCAGACAAAAACAATCCCGGAAATGAAATATACATTCACGGAGGATGCGCCAGTGTGGGTTGTCTTCCCATGACAGACAGTTTGATTGACGAGATTTACTGGGTAACCATCCTCTCCCAGAACTACCAGGGTTCGAAAGCGAAAATTCCGATTGATATTTTTCCTTGCCAGTTCAACAACAAGAACTGGGCACACCTTAAGACCACATACGGCCACAAGCCACAGTTGATTAAATTTTGGGAAAACATAGAAGAAGCATACGCATTTTTCCGAGACAAGAAAATTGCCCCCGGTTACTGGGTAGATCAGCAGGGCAAATACAACATTGTTTTCCCCCAAAACTATCACATCAACGACCCCAACCATTAACGCATCTGCATGAAATTTCTGGTGGTTGGTTTGGGAAATCCGGGAGAAGAATACCAACATACCCGCCACAACATTGGCTTTGATGTGCTTGATGCGCTGGCTGCCGGTCAGGGGGCTGAATGGGTTTTAGCCAGGCATGGTTGGGTGGCTAAAATAACCACCAAGGGCCGGACAATCATACTCCTTAAGCCCAACACCTACATGAACCTAAGCGGAAAAGCGGTTTCTTATTGGTTGCAATCAGAAAAACTACCGCCTTCACAGCTATTGGTTTTGCTGGACGATCTTGCATTACCCGTAGGAAAGCTTCGTTTGAGGTTAAACGGCAGCGATGGAGGTCACAACGGGCTAAAAAGCATTAACGAAACCCTGGGGCACACCCAATATGCGAGACTCCGTTTTGGAATAGGCAACGATTTCCCCAAAGGAAGGCAGTCTGAATTTGTACTGGGAAAATGGAAACCGGAGGAGCAAGAGGTTGTCAGAAATAACATTACCAGGGCTTCAGATGCTATTTTGCTCTTCGCCACTATGCCACAAAGTCTCGCCATGACCCGAATAAACGCAGCAAGTTGAAGAATCAGATAGAAACCATCATCAGTCCGGCACTATTTCATCTATACGAGGAAGAAATAGCCCAAAAGCAGGTTGTGGTAATCGACATTTTGCGCGCAACCACCACCATTTGCGTTGCTTTTGCCAACGGCGCTAAAGAAATATTGCCGGTGGCCAGCCCGGAGGAAGCTGCGGCCATGCAAAAGCAGGGCTGGATTGCTGCCGCTGAAAGAAACGGGGAAACCGTTCCGGGATTTGATATCGGAAACTCACCGCAAGATTACCGCGTTGACATTGTTTCCGGCCGGAAAATAGCGTTAACAACTACTAACGGAACACGCGCCTTACAAATGAGCACCGCTGCCAGCCGTGTTTGGGTTGGCTCTTTTCTTAATGCAGCAGCGCTCTGTGACCGACTGATTACCGAAGACCGCGACATACTGCTGTTTTGTGCAGGATGGAAAAACAAGGTTAACCTAGAAGACACTGTTTTTGCCGGATATTTGGCAAAGTTATTATCAAGCCACTTTTCAATAACAGACGATGCAACCCTTGCCGCCATTGATTTATATAAGAATGCAGCAGCAGACCTCAAGGGATATTTGCAAAAAGCCAGCCATGTAAACCGGTTTAAATCCCTGCACATTGAAACAGACCTGGAGGCCTGCCTCAAAATGAACACGCTGACAGTATTGCCGGAATTTAGGAATGGAACCATTCAAAACAACCAAAATGCCCCAACACAGTCTTAGCCCCGATTTTTTTGAGTTTTTTATAGAACTATCAGCCAACAACAACAAAGGGTGGTTTGATATAAACCGTGGCCGTTATGAAAAAGAGGTTAAAATACCCTTTGAAAACCTCGTTTCGGCCCTGTTAGCAGCGTTTACCCGTGAGGAGAAAGCAGCAATTCAAGTTCGCCCGGGCGATTGCATATTTAGGATAAACCGTGATATCCGGTTTTCCAAAGATAAAACCCCTTACAAACTCAATCGTAGCGCCATCATTTCTCCAGAGGGAAAGAAATCGTTGGGCCCCGACGGGTTTTATTTCGAAGCGGGCCCCGAAAACTGCGCTTTTTATGCCGGGTACTACATGCCCGGAAAAGAGGAACTGATGAACATCAGGCGCCACATTGCCCATAACCCGGAGGCGTGGTCTAAAATTATCTCACAAAAGGAATTTAAACGCACTTTTGGAGAGATTCTTGGAGAAAAACAAAAAAGGATACCCGCAGAACTGGCCGCTTTCAAAAACGCTTCGGCAGAAATTTACAACACCCAGTTTTACATACACCACCTTATGGAACCCGAGGTTTTCATTGAACAGGATCCTGTGGAAGTGTTAATGAGACTTTGGCGCGAGGCCGCAAAACTCACAAAATTTCTTTCTGACGCAACCCGTGTTCAGGATTGACAGATATTAACGAACTTTGCCATAGAAATGAATGCAAATCACCCCAAAAGACCGATACGTGTTTTGGTAGCCAAGGTGGGCCTCGACGGGCATGATCGGGGCGCCAAAGTAATCGCTGCGGCATTAAGAGACGCGGGAATGGAAGTGATATATACCGGCTTGCGACAAACGCCGGAAATGGTTGTTCAGGCGGCTTTGCAGGAAGATGTAGATGTTGTTGGAATTAGCATATTGTCGGGCGCTCACAATACCATTTTCCCCAAGGTGATGGACCTTATGCAAAAAGCCGGGATGAAAGATGTTTTGCTAACCGGTGGAGGTATTATACCGGATAAAGACGCGGATGAACTCAATCAGCTGGGCGTAGCGAGGTTGTTTCCCCCGGGAACAGAGATGGCCGCCATTGTAGATTATATTACCGAATGGGTAAACAAAAACAGACCTTTTTAAAATGGAAACTTTGACCACATACGAGAACATTCTTACCCACCTCGACAACGGGATTCTCACCATTGCTATTAACAGAGAAAGCAAACTCAACGCACTTACCCTTCAAACCCTTCAGGAAATCCGAAATGCAGTATTGTTGGCTCAGTCCAATGAAGCGGTAAAAGGAATTATCCTAACCGGCGCAGGAACCAAGGCCTTCGCAGCAGGCGCAGACATCAGCGAGTTTGCCCATTTTTCAGAAGATCAGGCCACCCGAATGAGCGCTGATGGCCACGATGTGATGAATACCATAGAAAACAGCGAGAAGCCGGTGATTGCAGCCGTAAACGGGTTTGCCCTGGGTGGAGGCTGTGAACTTGCAATGTGCTGTCACATGAGAATTGCTTCAGAAAACGCCAAATTTGGGCAACCCGAGGTTAACCTGGGCGTTCCTCCGGGCTATGGTGGAACGCAAAGAATGATTCAGCTGGTGGGCAAGGGCAAGGCGATAGAGCTATTGTTAACCGCAGACAGCATAGACGCCAATACAGCATTGCAGCTTGGGCTGGTAAACCACGTGGTGCCTCAGGAAATGCTGATGGCAAAATGCAATGAAATTTTGTCAAAAATTGCGACAAAAAGTCCCGTTGCGGTGGGTAAAGTAATAAAATGCATCAACGACTTTTTCCGTCCCAACGTGAACGGAATGCAGCGCGAAATCTATGAATTCGGGGAGGCGTTTGTGACCGAAGATTTTAAAGAAGGTACCGAGGCGTTTCTTAATAAAAGGAAACCCAATTTTTCAGGTAAGTAAAACCAAAGAAAATCAACGATTACCATTCAAACAAAAACCCATATGAAAAACATTACCAAACTATTTTTTGTCAGCGCCCTGGCACTAATGACAGTAACATCCTGTAAAAAAGAGGAGAACAACAACAACACCCCCACAAATTCTGGCATTGCCTCCTGTGAAGTGAATGGAAAGTCGTGGACCAGCGGCAAAACAGGCACCTATCTGGGAGCGGATAGTTTACCCGGCTGCGAAGCTGTGGTTGATGGAGACACGATGACATTTTTAGCAACTAGTTTTTTGGATAGCTCGGTTGTTTTGGCCCGTTTGGTATTAAAACCCGGCAGAACCGGAACATACGCAGGGACCGCTTCCACAGAAGGAATTATGTTGTATCTCCCCAAATTCGACCAAAACAGTCTCTTGCAGTCGATTTTAATGTACACCACCACATATTCAATGAATATTACTCAATGGAACGAGGGCGCAAAAACGCTTTCCGGTACCTTTAATCTAAACATGGTTTCCAATGTTGGGGGGTCTGGCTACAACATTACCAATGGAAAGTTTAACGATGTGAAATTTTCAACAGAATAAGCACAAGGTTAATTCAACAAAACAGCCCCATTACGGGGCTTTTTTATTGCAAAAACGGGATGTTGTCTTCGGACAAATCCAATAGTTGTTTATGTATTTCCAGTACTTGCTTTACAATGCTTTGCTGGTTGTCGTTTTGAATGAGAAAATCACATTTGGAGGCCAGCATATCCTGGGGCATTTGTTGTGATATTCTTTTCATCACATCTTCTGTGGTGCACCCATCGCGCTGCATAACCCGAGACACCCTTTCTGGCTCAGGAGCAATAACACCGATGGTTTTTTGCACCCGTTTGTAACTGCCGCTTTCGAACAGAATGGCCGCCTCTTTTAGTGTGTAGGGGGCGTTTTGATGTTCGTTACACCATTTTTCATAGTGATCAAACACATAAGGGTGGACAATGGCATTAATCTGAGCGATATTTTCCGGGCTTGCAAAAGCAATTTCCGCCAAACGGGCCCTACTGATGTTTCCTTCGGAAACGATTGACGGCCCAAAAACCCGCACGAGATGATTTTTGAGCGCATCGTTTTCAGCATACAGTTTTTTGGCCTCTGCATCGGCATAATAAACAGGAACTCCAAGGGTTTCAAAAACCCGGCAAACGGTGGTTTTACCACTGCCAATTCCGCCGGTTATGCCAACACGGAGCAACGGATTATGCTTTGGGCTTGGGATATGCTGTCATGGTCATTTCCATGCTCACAGCAGCCTTTTCGGCTTTTATCTTACCTTCTTCCAATTCGAGGATAAAATGGGTGTCGGTAATCTGCGCAATTTTAGCATGAAAACCACCCGTTGTTACAACATGATCTCCCTTTTTTAATTCCGCCAAGTACGCTTTGGCTTTTTTCTGCTTGCGCATTTGGGGCCATATCATAAAAAAGAAGAAAACCACCATGATTAACATCAGGGGTAAAAACTGGCCCAATCCGCCGGACTGTCCGGGAGTGCTTGTTTGTAGCAGGTTAAATAACATATGTTTTAATGATTGTTTTGTTCGTATTCCAGATCCTCTTCGGGGGTTGAAAAAACGGTAGCTTTAAATTTGAGCATCACAAACTCTATGGTTGAGTTTTCGAATTCTACCGTTATAGACTTCTCGTTTTCTAATCCCTCTTTAGCTCCCCGACCTGTGGAGTTGAAGGTGGCATCAACAAAGCCATATTCGCCGGGTTTAATCACCTCTTTGGTCCAGCCGGGGGTAGTACATCCACACGCTGCCTGGCAATTGCGAATCAGCAAATCTCCTTTGCCGGTATTTTTAAATTTATACCGGTGCTGAACCTGCATCCCCGATGTTACTTTTTTGAAATTATATACGGTATCATCAAAAACCGGCGTGCCTTTGGGGCCTGTTTTTTCGGGCTTAGGATTGTCTGCAGTTGCCTCATTTTCTATGGTGTCTACGGAGATTTTGGAGCCGCCACTGCCACAACCGGCCATGAAGCCCACTCCTGTAAAGAGCATAAAGAGTATAAAACGGTGTTGCATATTGCAAATATACAAAGATTATGATTGTTCGCCCCGTTCCGGAAAGCGGACGTTATTTGTCCCTCAGCCCACGGCCTGACTTTACGATAGTGCCATTATCTGCCAGAGAAACACGCAGTTTATCCAGAACACCATTTAAAAAACGGCCACTGTTAGGCGTGCTATAGTCTTTTACGATATCAAGATATTCGTTGATGCTCACTTTCAAGGGGATGTGTGGGAAGGAGATAAATTCTGCCAGCGCTAATTTTAGGCACAACAAATCAAGCATGGCAATTCTTCCCGGATCCCAGTTGTCGGTGACGCTGCTTACATGGGTTTCATACACAGTGCCGTTAAGCAACACCAGATCATAAAGACTCAAAGCCATTTTCATTTCATCCTCATCTTCAGCATAGGGTGCGCTCAGCGATATGTTTTCCAGCTCTGAAGACAGGGTTTTTTCCAATTCACGAGCCACGGTAGACTCGTCATCGTCCCAGGCGCCGTAAAGTTCTTGCATCAACAGATAGAAGGGCTCACATGTTCCAAGTAGGTGGAGGTAAAACTCCTGCAGAAAGGTCTGTTGCTGTCCTGAATCCGGTGTATCAAACACATAATAATCACGGGTAAAGTCCTGCTCAAACAACCAGTCTGTAATGGACGGGAATGCCTCGCCAAGGTCAGACCAATCGGCGGTAAAACGAAGCCGTTTGTGCCGAAGGGTTTTATCATAAACCGTATTGGCCAGCCGGTTATTGTTTAACAACCCCAATCGGCGGATTTTTTCCTTATCGGGATAAAACTTTTTTCTTTCCAGCTCCTGCTCACTGAGTAAATATTCATTCAGGTAATGGGGAAGCTCCAGCAGGAACACATATACATCGTAGGTGGCCAGAATGGAGGTTTTTAAACTTTGTCTACATTGTGCTCTGGCGGATTCGCCTGCCTGTTCCGCTGCATACAAAGCCTGCAACGCCTTAATTCTTACCAACCTCCTTGAAATCATAGAACGATACTGCAAAGATACAACAAATTGGCTTTCAGGGCCAAAAAAACAGGGCGGTGGAAGCCAAAAACCTAGTCGTTATCGTATCCAAACTGTTTCAGCATGTTCTTGCTGTTGCGCCAGTCCTCCCGAACCTTCACAAACAACTCCACAAAAATGTGTTTGTCAAAAAACGCTTCCAAATCCTTTCTGGCGTTGGTGCCCAGCCGTTTAATGGCTTCACCCTTGTTTCCTATAACAATTCTTTTCTGGCTGTCTCTTTCCACCACCAGTTCACAGGATAGACGAATAATTTTTTCCTCTTCCTTAAAAAACAGGGTGGTTACTTCCAAACTGTATGGCACCTCATCTTCGTAAAGTTTTAATGCGTGATTGCGGATGATTTCATTGACAAAAAACCGTTCTGAACGGTCGGTGATCTGGTCTTCGGGAAAGTAAGCCGGATGTTCGGGAAGAAAAGAAATCACCACTTCCTCCAGTTTTTCCAACTGGAAATTATTAAGGGCAGAAACCAGCATAAAAGCATCGGCCTTATAGGTTTCTGCCACCTTCAACATAACGGCTTCCAGCTGATTCTGTTTTACCGTATCAATCTTATTGATGGCAACAATTTTCTTGGCGCGGGATTTTTCGAACTTTTGCAGCAGCTCCTCGGGAATTTCTGTGGCACGAACATCCAGCAGCAGAATCAGCACATCGCTATCGTCCAGGGATTCATGCACCACAGCCATCATTTTCTCATGCATTTTGTAGCTAGCTTTCCGCAAAATACCGGGGGTGTCCGAATAAATTACCTGTGCGTTCTCACCGGTTTTTATGCCCAGAATTCTATGTCGTGTGGTCTGTGCCTTTGGGTTTACAATGGCCAGCTTGTCCCCCATCAGAGCATTGTATAAAGTGCTTTTACCCGCATTGGGCATTCCAACAATGCTAACGAAACCCGCTTTGAATGACATAAAGATTGAGGGTTCAAAGGTAACCCAATAACGAGCATGTTGGTTTACCTTTGTGAAAGGATGAAGATTCCGGCTTTGGTGATATTATTTTTAATGTGCCTGTCCTTGCAGGGACAAAACAACCTGGACAGCACCCGGAAAGGTTTTGTCCGAGGGAAAGCAGGATTGGCGTTAAAACGGGGGTATGATTTAGCAAACACCCCCGGAAACGGGCATTATCGTCAAGCAGATAAAAACAGTGTGAGCATTTTGTTGCCGGAGGAGGCCGCGGATTTTGTTCCCGTTTTTTCTGATGAATTTGACTCGTTAAACACCCAGGTTTGGCAAATCGGGCAGCCCTGGGGACGTTTTCATGGTCAGCAACCTCACCAATACTATGGCGACAGTGAAGTTTTTGTTAAACAGGGTGTGTTATTTTTACAAAATCGGTATGCCCCCAAAAAATTCAAATCCGGCGACAGTAGCATTGCCATTCCGTATGGAACAGGCCTAATTAATACCGCCAACAGCCGCAATTTTCAATATGGTTTTTTTGCCATTCGAAGCAAAAACCCATCAGGGCCGGCCACCTGGCCGGCGTTTTGGCTCACCGGCAAAAACAATTGGCCACCTGAAATTGACATCTTTGAAATGTATGGGAAACGCACGGGAAAGTCGGTTCACCGACAAACCATGACCCTGCATTTTGGCAAAATAGAAACCCGCACCAAAACCCTATTGATGAAAGCGGTGAAGCTCCCACCGGATACAGATACCGCCTTTCATATCTATGCCTGTTTGTGGACCCCGGAAAAGGTTGTGTTTTACACAGACGGGGTAGCGGTTCGTAGCATTCGACTGAACAAATGGATGCGGCAGTTTTACCAGGAACCCATGTATCTTGTGGTGAACAATGCGGTAGACCACCGCTATTTGCAGTATATTGACAACAGCCGCCTGCCTGTTTCGATGGAAGTTGACTGGATTCGGGTGTATGTAAACCCGAAACCTTAAAAAGAGCATTGTTGAGGCTGGTTCTTTATTATCTTTACCCTTTGAATTTTCATGGCAGAAAAGAAACTATTTCTCTTAGACGGCATGGCCCTGGTGTACCGGGCGTTTTTTGCCTTTAATCAAAACCCGCGCATTACCAGCACCGGACTCAATGCCAGCGCGATGTTTGGCTTTACCAACACCTTGCTGGACGTGCTCAACAAACAAAAACCCACCCACATAGCCGTGGTATTTGATACCGACAAACCCACCGATCGGCATATAGAATACGAAAAATACAAAGCAAACCGCGAGGAAATGCCGGAAGACCTTAGGCGCAGCTTGCCCTATATACAGCGGATTGTTGAGGGGTTTAACATTCCGCTGATAACCCACGACGGTTTTGAGGCCGACGACATCATTGGCACATTTGCTTTGCAGGCAGCTGAACTAGGGTTTGATGTGTTTATGATGACCCCCGACAAGGATTTTGGACAACTGGTTCGCGACCATGTGTATATATACAAACCCGGCCGCATGGGCAATCCGGATGAAGTGATGGGGGTGCCTGAAGTGCTTAAAAAATGGGAGGTTGAGCGAGTTGATCAGGTAATCGATATTTTGGGGCTGTGGGGCGATGCTGTTGACAACATCCCCGGCGTGCCCGGAGTGGGTGAAAAAACCGCCAAAAAACTCATCCAGGAGTATGGCAGCATAGAAAACATCCTGGCCAACACCGACCAACTCAAGGGGGCTATGAAAGAAAAGTTTGAAAACAACCGGGAGCAAGCTCTGTTGAGCAAAAGGTTGGCCACCATCAATACCGCAGTATCCGTGGATTTGCACCCCGATGAACTGATACTAAAAGCGCCAGATGAAGAAAAGCTGAAGGAGGTTTTCAATGAACTGGAGTTTCGCACCATGATGAAACGGGTGTTTGGAGAAAACAGCACCCCGGCGGCGGCAGCACCTTCAGGCAACAACCGTATGCAAGCCAGTCTGTTTGATTTGCCGGAAGCTCCCGCCCTAGAGCCGACGAGGGAATATAAAACCCTGGCCGACGTAAAACATCAATATGTGCTGTGTCAAACAAACGAACAGATTCAGGAGGCAATACAGCAAATGCAGGCATCCACCGAGTTTTGCTTTGATACCGAAACTACCGGCCTGGTGGCGTTTGATGCCGATATCGTAGGGCTGGCACTCAGCTGCAAGGCACATGAGGGATATTACATTCCCTTCCCCAGGGATTTTGAAGCGGCCAAAGCCCTTTTTGCGCGCTTTAGCGATCTTTTTAACGGAAAAAACCTTAAGGTAGCCCAAAACTTAAAGTACGACCTATCCGTGTTGAAGCGATATGGAATCACAGTTTCCGGACCCTGTTTCGACACCATGCTGGCACATTATCTCATAGAGCCCGACATGCGCCACAACATGGATTTACTGGCAGAGAGCTACTTGCATTACAAACCCATCAGCATTGAGACACTTATTGGCAAAAAAGGCGCAGCTCAGCTCAATATGGCTGTGGTAGAGGTAGAGAAAGTGAAAGAATATGCGGTTGAGGATGCAGACATCACCTTGCAACTTAAACAAAAACTTGAACCAGAGCTACATAACCGAAACGTATATAGTGTTTTTGAAAAAATGGAAATGCCTTTAGTGTCGGTGCTTAGCGATATTGAGCAAGAGGGGGTTCGAGTAGATACGGCGTTCCTTCAAGACTATAGCAAAGAGTTAAACAGGCAAAGCCTGGACATTCAAACCCGTATATTTGAGTTGGCAGGAGAAGAATTTAACATTGCTTCTCCTATGCAAGTGGGAAAAATCTTGTTTGAAAAACTTAAATTGGTTGATAAACCCAAAACCACCAAGACCGGGCAGTATCAAACCGATGAAGAAACCCTTCTATCACTGTCGGGGGAACATGAAATTGTGCAGCGTATTTTGGATTTTAGGCAGTTGCAGAAACTGAAAGGAACCTATGTTGATGCGTTACCGCTGCTGGTAAACCACAGAACTGGAAGGGTGCACACATCCTTCAATCAGGCAGTGGCGGCCACCGGCCGTTTGAGCAGCCAAAACCCCAACCTGCAGAACATTCCCATTCGCACAGAGCTTGGCAAGGAAGTAAGGAGGGCGTTTGTGGCACGAGATGAAAACCACGTTCTGTTAAGTGCGGACTATTCACAGATAGAATTGCGTGTTATTGCCCATGTGAGCGGCGATGAAGGCATGATGGATGCCTTCAGGCAGGGAATTGACATTCACACAGCCACAGCAGCCAGGGTGTGGGGTGTGCCGCTGGATGCAGTTGACAAAGACATGCGCAGGAAGGCAAAAACAGTGAATTTTGGCATTATTTATGGTATTTCTGCATTTGGATTAAGCCAACGGGTGGGCATTTCACGCAAGGAAGCCAAAGAAATTATAGACAATTATTTTGAGAAGTTTCCGGGCATTAAAAGCTACATGGACAACACCATTGCGTTTGCCAGGCAGCATGGCTATGTAGAAACCATTTTGGGCAGGCGACGCTATATTCGGGATATTAACAGCAGAAACGCTACGGTAAGAGGTTTTGCAGAACGAAACGCCATCAACGCGCCCATACAGGGTAGTGCCGCAGATATGATAAAACTGGCCATGATCAACATTCACGCCTGGCTTAAGGAAAACCACCCCAAAGCGAGGATGATACTACAGGTTCACGATGAATTGTTGTTTGATGTGCCTAAAAACGAAGTAGAAATTGTAGCACCCCATATCAAACACATCATGCAAACAGCCCTGTCACTCAAAGTTCCGGTGGAAGTAGAATACGGCACCGGGGACAACTGGTTACAAGCCCACTAATTCCAACAAAAATCAAAGAATTTCGTTATCTATTATAAAAATGGCGGGTGTGATAAAAAGCTTTTCTATTCTGTTTGGATTGCTATTCGCTACTTTCCTAACAGCGCAACCCTCCAATGATTTATTGGCGCGGCAATACATGCAAAATAAAGAGTATGAAAAAGCCGCCGCATTATATGAGGATTTAAGCAACAAAAACCCCAGTGAGTTTAATTATTACGACGCATATTTAACCGCCTTGCTGATGAGCAAGCAACGCGAAAAAGCGGAAAAACTGGTTAGCCGGCGCAAAAAAAAGTATCCGCAGGTGCTGCAGTATCGAGTGGATGAGGCCTATTTGCTGGAAAACAGAGGCGATGTACCGGAGGCAGAAAAATTGTATAAAAAAATCGCGGACAACCCCGATTTTTCCATGCAGCAATACTATGAAATTGCCGATGCCTTTAGACGCAGAGCCAAGTATAACTGGGCAATTTACGCGTTCGAGCAGGGAGAAGAAAAGTTTGGTTTTGCTTCTGATTTTTCAACACGCCTCGCGCAGATGTACATGGAAACCGGCAACAAAACCAAAGGGCTGGAAAAATATGTGCAGATGGTGCTAACCGCCGGATATGCCTATGAGCAAAGCAAGCAACTGTTTGAAATGAATGTGACCGATAGCGCAGATTTTGCAATATTGCGAACAATCTTGTTGCGAAAATTGCAAAAATCACCGGACAATTATGAGTTGAACGATCTGCTAAAATGGACCTTCATTAAAACCAAAGACTGGGAGTCGGCATTCATGCAGACCAAAGCCCTTGATAAGCGGCTGAAGGAAAAAGGGGTTCGCCTGATTGAGCTGGGTGACCTTTGTGTAAGCAACGAGGCCTGGTCTGTCGCAACGCGTTGCTATGAGTACGTAAAAACCCTCGGCGTTACCGGCGAACACTATTATGCCGCGGTTTCAGGATTGTTGGAAACCCGTTTTCAGCAGTTGAATACCGAAGCAAAACCCGCCCTCGAAACATGGCTGTCACTGGAAACAGAAATGTTACAGTATTTGGCAGAAAACGGCTACAACAACGGAACCTGGAGAATTACCTCCCGATTATCTGATGTATATACCCAGTTTAAACACACCCCGAGTAATGCCATTGAATTGCTCGAGAAGTTTTATCAATCCCCCGGCATATCTCAGAAATATCGTGCTGAAGCCAAACTGGCACTGGGTGAGGCCTACATAGCCGGTGGCGATGTGTGGAGCAGCGAACTATTGTTTGCTCAGGTAGAAAAAGACTATCCTGAAGATCCACTGGGCCAGGAAGCCAAATACAGAAGGGCCCGGCTAAGTTATTACCGCGGAGATTACGACTGGGCCATGTTGCAGCTGGATGTGCTGAAAGGTGCCACCACGCAACTGATTTCCAATAATGCCATACGCCTGGCTCTCACCATTACCGAGAACCTGGGTCTAGACAGCAACTATGACGCCCTTGAACGGTTTAGCCGCGCAGAATTATTGTTGGCGCAAAACAAATTGGAGGAAGCGGAGCATGAGATGGACAGCATCCCAAAATTATATCCCGGGCATTCTTTATCGGATGATATTTTGCTGCAAAAAGCGCTCATAAGAGAAAAGCAATACCGCTTTGAGGAAGCGGCGGAACTCTATAACACGCTTGTGGTGGCTTTCGGGCACGATATTTTGGCGGATAATGGGTGGTATCGGTTGGGGTTGCTCTATGAATACAAGCTGAAAGACCTTGAAAAAGCCCGAAAGGCCTACGAAAAAATTGTGCTGGATTTTCCGGGCAGTTTCTTTGTTCCCGACGCAAGGGCGCGCTTCCGCAAGCTTAGGGGCGATAAGTTGGGTTCTTAATTATTTTCTACCCATAACATCTTCTTTGCGTTTGCGTCGCAATCTGTAATACATCACAATACACCCCACAAACAAGCCGGCCATAACCCATGCGGGCACATTGGTGTACCACACCATTTTCTGGCGGGCTGCATCCACCGTAAATCCGGCAAGCGCCTCAATGGCGGCTACGGCGGCTACGGCGAGGCACAAGAGACTCATTACATGGTAGCGTATCATTCTTTTTTCGGTTTATGGTTCCGTTAACGTTCAAAATTTCCCAGTCAGAAAAAGTCTGGTCACTTTCCATGCCTTCTCCGGTGATAATCTGATCAGGAGTGGTGATTTTTACAAATTTATCGGTGTAGATTCGGCCTTTTTGCTGATCCCATATCAATTCCTCCGTTTCCAGCTTCTCGCACTTCATGTTTAGCACCCGCACGTTTCTTCTCACCACCATGCGTTTTTGTTCGGTGTAGGAAATGCCATATTCACTGAGCAAATAACTTTCTGTATTGCCGTTCACATCCAAAAATTCGGCCCGAATGCCCTTGGGCATTTCTATGTATGGATTGCGAACATTTTTTACCCCAATCATCTCAGGGCTCTCCACTATGGCCTTTAAAATCCCGGAATCTGTATATTCAATGGTGACGTTTTCTGCCGTTTCGCGGGTGGCTATGCTATCGGTTTTTTTGCTTCTGTAACTCCCGCCCGGCTTTTCAGAGCAGGCACTCCAAACCAAAAACAGACTCAAACCCCAAACAATGCGCATTAGTCAAATTTACGGCGTTGGAACCAAATATCCCCCAGGTTCATACTGAGTGAAAAAACCAGATATTCCTCTCGGGCCAAACCAGCGGTGGATTTTCCACGGGTGATGTAATCTGCCTGCAAATGCACAATGCTTCTCAAACTTCTATTGTCGTAATACCGACGGGAAAGCGGTATGCCAAAACCAATGAAAGCCCGCTGTTCTCCTACTGTGTATGGAGTTCCTGCGGATGTAAGTACGTTTTGTGTTTCTGCCATAGCAACACCCATCCTTACGGGCGGCCTCATTCTTTTTTTGCCGGGTGTTTTTTCATCCATAGGGTTTAAGGTCAGCGAAAGACCATAATCACTCCGGTGGGCCAAGGTTCCTCCCGGATTAAAGAACGCAGAATAATTACCCCACAATGTTTTTCGGTAGTCTATTGCCACGCTCATGGAACGGCGAAAACGGAACTGGTAACCCACACCGAATGAAGCCGGCATGGTAAAGGGTTGTTTACCCGACTGCTCATCCAAAACTGTATCTACTACCAGCAAGCGGCTTACGCTACCACTGCTAACCAGTTCCAATGTTCTGGCTGTGCGAAACCTATTGGCTTGCATCCCGGTGTGAAACCCATAGCTAAACCCCAGCGAATGGGCAGCGCTGTCTTTTTCCAAGGTTAAAAGCATGCCAACACGGTGTTGTATGCCTTTTATATCCACCACGCGTTCGTCTTCCACAAACTGTAGTCCTATAGTGTCAGGGAAGCTAAACACCGCATTGTCTTTTAATTGCCCAAACATATACCCTCCGGAATATCCCAATTGAACAACCCTTCCAAGTTTAACAGATTGTGCCAACTCCAGCACATTAACCCCGCCACTTCCTACATGAGACGTTCGGTTTTTGAAAGGTTCGGCACTTTCGAACGAATAATTATAACCCATGCTGGTGGATGGATAAAGGGCAATGCCGGTATTCCATGCAAACGGAATGGTTTTATATTTTTTTACCGTTTTACCATTAACTTGAGTTTCGTAAGGCCTCCGTTTCTCTGTACGGTAATTGTTGAACGCCATGCTAATGTAGCTGAAAGAGCCCCCGTTGAAAGACTGAGTTTCATTGCCCGATTGAATCCTTCCAAAGCGACCATTCATCCCGAAATCCAGGGTGGCATAGCGCAAATTGCCCAAAGTGGCCGGGTTTAGCAAACTATAGCTGTAAGCACCGTTATAGGTTTGACTGGCTGCACCTGCCTGCACAAAATTGGGCTGAATGAGCTCACCCAGGCCGAAGTTACTATACGGGGAAAGGGTGTAGTTTTGACCTGAAGTTTGAGCGTTCAAGCAAACCGTAACCCCAAGGGCCAATAAAAAAACAACTTTTTTAATATCCATTCAGGCGAAGGGTGTGATATAATCCGTAATGTAGCAACAAGGGCTCTGCAAATATCTTTGTTTTGAGGCGTTCTGCCAAAAAAGGGGAATCTCCACCCGTGAGAAACACTTGACCTCCCGGGTTTGTGGCTAAAAACTGATTAACACGACCTTCTACTTCCAACAAAAAACCCTGCTGCACCCCGCTTAGGATGGATGTTTCTGTGTTGTCTCCAATTTCCGGAACAAAAGGGCGGTGGGCAATTTCAGGCAAACGATCCGTGAAGGTTGCGAGTGCCTTGTACCGCATCATCAGGCCGGGAGATATGCTGCCACCCTCATGTTGGGTTTTGTTTATATACTCGAATTTTAAACAGGTGCCGGCATCTACCACCATCGAAATCCCGTTCCGGTTAAAATAAGCAGTACCCACTGCCGCGGCCAGTCTGTCGGCACCCAGCTTTTCCGGGGTTTGGTAGCCCAAGGTAAATGGAAGGTTTACCTGTGAAGACATATAAACGACCGGGGCGTTTAGCTCCTCCAATGGAAGTTCTTTTTTTGTTACATTGGCAATGCAAACAGCTTTGTAGTCAGAGCCGCTGAGGGCGGTTTCCCAAAATCCGCTATCCAGCAACCGACCTGCGGCATCAAACCGGGCAAATTTGCTTCGGGTATTGCCAATATCCAAGGTCAGATACATCTAGGGTAAATGGGAATGCTGCTTCAAAGTTACGACAGTGCGTGTTTGTTGCTCCGATTTTTTGCAAACCGGGGTTTTTGCCCGTTTTACTTCGTAATATCGCGGTTGGTGAAACAGAAGAGATTTCCTATTGCCATCGCTATTGTCGGCACGGTGTTGCGCTGCCTTTGGCCTGCTGATATGGAATGGAAATTTGATGAACAGGAAATGTTTCGCCTTGCCGGTGAGGCCTGGAATCTGGGTTTGCCTTTTATGGGGATGCCTTCCGGGGCGGGGTTGCCCAATGCCGGCTTCAGTATCTGGCCTTTTGCGTTACTGTATGGCGTTCACCCCACGCCACTGTTTATGGGCATGGGTGTGCAGTGGCTCAATTCATTGGCCTTGTGGCTGATGCTATACTGCGCCAGCCGATATGAGGAACCGGTGCGTACACGCTTGTATTGGGGGCTCGCGGCCTATGCCGTTTCTGTGATGCCGGTGCTCTTTGCCCGAAAAATATGGGCCCAGGATTTGCTGCCTGTTTTTATTGCCACGCTTTGGTGGGTGTACTTGAACAGGCACAAAGCAACCCTGCTGTTTTTGGGTGGGGTGGTGTGCGCATTTGCCGGCCAATTGCACCTGAGTGGGTTTTTCTATGCCGGAGGTTGGTTGCTGGCGCTGTTGGTTTTTAAGAAAATTAACCCCAAACAAGGGTTTTGGCTGCTTTGTGGCGGAATTGTTGGATTTCTGCCCGGAATTCCATGGCTGCAAGCGGTGCTGCAGCACGGTGGGGGGATCTCTCATTGGGGCAATATCCTTAAGTTGGAGTTTTGGTTGAGGGTATTGACAGACACTCCCGGATTTAACATCCACTATGCTGCTGCGGGAGAGTTATCCACATTTTCGGCGTTTCCTAGCGGGTTATCTGTAGGGTTAATTCTTGGGTTGGGGTTGATGGTTTGCACGGCCATAGCCATCAAAAACGGAATAATTGCCATTTTCCAAAAAGCGGCCCATGAAAATGAAATTAACTTTTTGTTGGTTGCGTTTGTTGTTTTGCCGGGTGTGTTAATGACCTTTTCTGCCATTCCGGTTCGGTCTCATTACATGATTGGGGCACTTCCGTTTTGCAGCATAGGTATGGCCTCGTTTTTGCAAAAAACAACCATTAAAGGGCTGTCTGTGTTAAGGTTATGGGTGTTACTGCAATTGGCTTTTACCCTTTCCTTTATGGCGTTTGTACACCAAAAACAACACATAAACGGAGATTTTGGAAGCACCTATAGATCTCAAACCATGGGAAGGTAATTTGTAGAATATAATAAACCCAAGTTGTCGGCTTTTGCGCCAAAGTATTCAAGGGTGGAGGTGGGTTGTCTTGATTTTATTAAAAGTGTTAAAAAGACAACAATATGATTAAAAAAATAGACAAACGCTAAAAAATTGATATTTGTTGACAAAAGTGTATTATATTTGCACATTAATTCTTAACATAAACTCAATGTGCTATGCGTAATTACTTTTTAATGGCTTTAATCTTTACGGTGGGTGTTGTTCGCGCCAATAACATTTCCGTAAGCAACGTAACCCTGGCAGGGCAGAATGTATCTGCCGGGGTAAACAACGCCGCCAACTTCACCTACATAGAATTTGATTTAACCTGGGAAAATTCCTGGCGTACTTCAGCTTCCCCCAACAACTGGGATGCGGCCTGGATATTCATTAAATACCGCACCGTGGGCGGTAGCACCTGGAACCACGTGTATCTGGCCCCCAGCGGGCACAATACCAGCCCCACCACCCCCACTACTTCTTATTCCGTGCAGGTGGGGTTGGTTAATGAAGGTTCTGCCCACAACGCCACCACCAACCCGGCTGTGGGTGCTTTTATTTACCGGAGTGCCAATGGAACCGGCACCTTCACCGCCCAGGATATTCGTTTAAAGTGGTTTTATCGCGACAATGGAGTTGGCGACAACGACATCATTGATGTGGATGTGTATGCCATCGAAATGGTGTATGTGCCGGATGGAACTTTCAGTGTCGGGAATAATGGAAGTACTTCCAATATCAATCGTCCATTTTATAAAATGGGCTCTCCTAATACCAGCTATGAAATTACCTCGGAAAATTCAATTTCATCCTCGGGTACCGGAGGGAGCGCCGGGCAGCTCATTCATCCTGAATCGACAACCAACAATTTACTTACCATCCCTGCCGCTTTCCCAAAAGGGTATGCGGGTTTTTATTGCATGAAATATGAGGCATCTCAGCAACACTGGGTAGATTATTTAAATTCTTTGACCAGTGCCCAGCAGGCCAACATGCCTACAACGGCAATGAGCAGAAATGGGATATCCTCATCGGCCGGTGTTTATTCCACAACTTTGCCATTTGTACCCATGAATGGGGTTTATTGGCCAGATGTGGCTGCCTATCTTGATTGGTCGGGATTACGGGTGATGACCGAATTTGAATTTGAAAAGGCCTGTAGAGGAACAGCAACCGTGGTAACGGATGAGTTTGCCTGGGGAACGACCACATATACTAGTCATATTACGACTATAACCAATTCCGGTTTAACCAATGAGGTGAGTGCTGTATCTGGTGCCAATACTGCATTGGGCATTACAACAAATTCGGGGTCAAGCCCACTGAGAGCAGGCAGTTTTGCAACATCATCAACCACGAGAACACAGGCAGGTGCGTCATTTTATGGTATTATGGATATGACCGGAAACGTATGTGAACAAGTAGCTACAACGGTAAATTATCAGGGTACGGTTACAACTTATACCGGTTTGCACGGAAACGGTTCACTTACCAGTGCCGGATATGCCAATGTTACCGATTGGCCAGGTTCAAGTCCTGGCTTCATTTCGACCTCAAGTTTAGCGGCCTCTGCTACTTCCTGCAGGGGCGGTTCCTGGTATTTAGGAAGTGTAAATTATGGGAAAGTGGCAGATCGATTTTGGAATACCATAGATAGGACATGGGGCTTGTCTCTTAACAGAGGAGACCCTCAAAATTATGAAAAAGGCGTCCGCGGTGTTCACACCAAGCCCATCACTGCTTCCGAAACCAAATAATTTTAAAAACGCACACCTTTAGGGTGAAAAAAACAGCAATCATACTATTTGGCGCACTTTGGTTGCCCCTGCAAGCCCAGTACTTTGGCGGCAATGGGGATGGTGACATCAAAACCGGCATCAGCAGTAAATTGTTGGATGGCTCCGCAGGCACCGCATCCTGGTATTTCGGCGGCAGTGGCGACGGAGACATCAAAGCATCCGTAACCACCAAACAATTAGACGGCACTACAGCCGTGATTGCCTGGTTTTATGGCGGCAGCGGAGATGGTGATAACAAAGCAAGTGGAACAAGCATCCTACTGGGGGGAACGCCCGCGGTGGCGGCTTGGTTTTATGGTGGCAACGGGGATGGTGACATTAAAGCAACCCGCCTTACCAGCTCCTACCTCGGCGAAATAGAATGGGTGGGCACTACTAGCACAGATTGGAACACTACGGGCAACTGGAGGCAAACCGTGCTTCCCGTTGATGGCCGTGTGAAAATCAGCAGTAGCGCCGTTAACGACCTTCACCTCGACCAGAACCGCACCATCAACACCCTTGATTTTAATAGCTCAGGCAAAAAAGTATGTCCGGGAGACTTTAACCTTACCGTCAACAATGGTTTTGTGGGTGCCAACAGCAGCAGTTACGTAAAAACCACGGGCACTGGCACGGTAAAAACGACCATCGCCAACGGCGGATCTTTTGCTTTTCCTGTGGGAAACACAGATTATAATCCTGTTTCCATTACCAACAATACCGGCACTAGCGACGATTTTGATGTGCGTGTGCTGAATGACGTTTTCAGTAGAGGCACATCGGGCTCCTCGCTTACAGACCCAAGAGTTTCTGCCACATGGCTTATCAATAAAACTTCTGGCACATCCAATTCAGGCGACGGAGTTGATCTTAGCTTTACGTTTGATGACGCGCAAAAGAAAAACGGTCTTTCCAATGATAACAACATTCGCTTATACCATTACAGCACGGCATGGGATAAGCAGTCCGGCACCGGCAGCATAAGCAAAACGGGCACAACCATTACCTACACCTACCCCCAGTACAAAGGGTCGTTTTCACCGTTTGCACTAGGAGATGAAACAGTTGTTTTACCGGTTAACTGGCTATATTTTAATTGCAGGCGGGAGGAAATTAACCGGGTTCGGGTGGTGTGGGCTGTGTCACAAGAGCAAAACGTATCCGGATATACCGTGAGCAGAAGCACCGATGGTGTGGTATATGAGGACATACACAGCATGCCGGCGGTGGGCAACACTACGGGTGTGCAGCAATATGAGCACACAGACCAGGATGCGCCACTCTCAACCGCTTACTACAGAATTACCCAAAAAGATCTATCAGGAGAGAAACATGTCAGCGAAACCTGCGTTTCGACCGTTTCAAGGGCCATGCAGGTGGCCGATGTGGAGGTATATCCCAATCCCACCGACAAGCAACTTATGATTACCGCCCTAGAACCCGAACGATCCTTCAACTACAACCTGGTGGACATTACAGGAAAAACGGTTCGCAGGGGTCAAAGCAAGGAGGGGCGGTCTGTGGTAGAAACCACAGAGATTCCCACCGGTATTTATTATTTACACATACAGGGTTCCGGGATGTTGCTGAATAGAAAGGTGCTGATAAACCACTAAACCCCGGCAGGATCAACCCAATAATCTTCGGCTTCAGGGCCTAAATTAAACAGCAAATCTAACGCACTTACAGCGCCTTGAAACCCATGACGATCCTGAAAAACCTGGGGGTAAGGGGGGGGTGGCGATAAGGGCTCTGCAAAAGGTACTTCATTCACAAATTCCAGGGCTACCGGGCACTGCAGCTGCCGGTGCAAAAAGGCAATGGAATGCTCAATTAACTGCTTGAGCGAAGTAGTTTCCTGTTGTAATATGGGCCAAAGGTGATAATCGTAAAACTCAAAAAAAGGCGCACGGCCATACGCGGTGGTAATGGCCCTGATATGGTCGTTTATCCAGGGATTTTGTTGACTTATCCGGGTATCGCAAAGTTGCTTTGACCCCCCGTGAATAATGGGCACAGATAAGCTCTGCAGGTTGTTGGGCCCTGCAATGGCATAACGTGAACGGCAGGTCTGTTTTTCAAAGTGTCCGCCTACCGCTACCCGGATTCTACCCTGCCGCATACCCTGTAAAAACCAGGATACAGAGGGAAACAGGCAGGGAGGAAGGTTTTCAGCCATGGTTAAGTTCAGCAAGCAGTTCAGCCATGGTTTTATGGAGTACGGGATGGATAAAATCCGGCGCGATTTCTACCATGGGCTTCAGCACAAAATCACGCTCATGCAAATGGGGATGAGGTACACGGAGACCATCTTCATCAATGATTCGGTTGTTGAAAAACAATACATCCAGGTCAATGATGCGCGGGCCCCATTTTTCCTGGCGGTTGCGACCCATCTCCCTTTCAATCTCCAGTATGGTTTCCATTAAAAACAAGGGCGGCAGTTTGGTTTTTATGCGTAAAGCACGGTTCAGAAAGTTTGGCTGTTCGGTCTTGCCCCAGGGGGCTGTTTCCATAATACTGCTGCGGGCATCAATATGGCCTATAAATTCAATGATGGCTTCCTCGGCCTGCAGAAGATAGTTTTCGCGGTTGCCCAGGTTAGATCCGGTAGAAAGGTAAACCGTATGCACAATGCAAAATTAGTGCTTGGGTTATTTTGGTGAGCCACCCAAGGTTTTTTGGGCGGTATTTCTGTTTAGGAAAGACTGCAAACGCAATGAAGCATTGGCCCGCACGTCCATGTAAAAAAGATTATAATCTCCGATATGATAATTGGGGTTATTAATCAGACGGCTGCCGGGGAAGGCCGGGCGGTGAACCCATAGCAGGTTTTTCTCTACTTTGGCATCGCAAATGCGAGGACGAACTTTTTTAAAATCTTGCAGCACAGCCCCTTTATGCAGATTTTTTGAGACCATGCCGGTATCAGTTGTCCAGGTGATGGGATTGTGGCAGACAGCCGGAAAAGCATCAAGTCCATACCCGTAGCGCCAGGTGCGCCAACTGGTCCAGCATCCAAAGTCTGTGCTGTCTTGACAAGGCATCAGCAGCGAAAAGGAATCAGCCGGAACAGGCATGCCGGGCAGATAGGCGCCGACGAAATCCTGCTTCAAGGGGGTTCCTTCCACAAATTCGCGCAAAATGCGGTGGGCATGAATGGTTCCCTGACTATGCGCAGCAATGAGGAATGGTGTGCCTGAGCGATGATTCCGGAGGTAATGTTCAAAAGCACGCCGAACATCGGTGTAGGCCAGGTCCAAGGCCTGTTTTTTATCGTCAAGGTTTGGGGTTAAAAAACTGAAAAAGTGGGCTTGACGGTATCTGGGGGCAAACACCCGGTAGCTTTCGTTAAAGATGCTGGCCTGAAATCGGATGGCTCCTTCATCGGTTGCCTTATTCACCTTTGCATTGAGGACATGGGCATTCCACAAAAAAGAATCGCCGGGTTTGCCAATGTAGGAGGTTGGATGAATGAAAAATACGTCGGCCTGAGGCTCTTTATTTTTAGCCGACAAGCCTTTGGGGTGCTCATCCGAAGGATCAATTTTCGATGGGTGGGCAGCCCAGTTTTGGAGGTCGGCATAATCGGGTGCTGGCGGCTGCGGACATTCATTAAAGCGCTTTTCCAGCACATATCTGATTCCTGAAGGGTTTCGATTGTGGACCTGCGCCAAGGATATTTGGGCTCCAAAAACCATACAGAGCCATGGTAAAATCTGCTTTGATTTAATGTTCATGTCGTTTTCAAAGGTATTAAACAACAGGCAACCGATGAAAAGATGGTCGTCATAGTGCACTTTTTTATCGAGACAACAGCATTGTGGCAGGGCTTTTGCCTGTTTTGGGGTAAATTCGCCACCCATGAAAAAATTGCTTTCCATCAGCTTCCTGTTTCTGGCTTGTTATGCCTTACTTGCACAGGATCGTGTATCTACCTACAGCGAGGAAAAGGCTGACAAATGGACCGTTCGTAAATTTGAGGGCGACCCATTGAATGTTCGGATTTATACCTTCAAAAACGGGCTCACCCTAATCACCAGTAAAAACACCCGCACACCCCGCCTGCAAACGATGGTGGCCGTGCGCACCGGCAGCAAAAACGACCCTGCCAATAACACCGGATTGGCCCATTACCTGGAGCATATGCTTTTTAAGGGTACTGACCGCTATGGAACCCTCGACTGGAGCAAAGAGAAGCCCCTTTTGGACCAGATTGACGCCCTGTATGAGCAATATAACCAAAGCAAGGACGAAAGTGCCAGAAAAGCCATTTACAAGAATATTGACAGTGTAAGTCGGCTGGCAGCAAAATGGAGCATTGCCAACGAGTTTGACAAGATGTGTCAGGCCATGGGCGCTGAAGGCACCAATGCTTTTACCAGCAATGAAATGACCGTGTACATCAATGATATTCCGACCAACATGTATCACAAATGGCTGGAACTGGAATCGGAGCGATACCGCAACCCGGTGCTCCGCCTGTTTCACACCGAGCTGGAAGCGGTGTATGAAGAAAAAAACATCAGTCTGGACCGTGACGGTGAAAAGGTAGAGGATAAGCTTATGGGTGAATTGTTTAAAAACCACAACTACGGCCTACAAACCACGATTGGAACCGTAGACCATCTTAAAAACCCCAGCTTAAAAGCCATCCGCGATTACTTCAATGCCTATTACGTTCCCAACAATATGGCCATTATTCTGGCAGGGGATATTGACCCGGATATAGCCGCTGATGGCATTGCGGAGCACTTTGCCTGGATGCAACCCAAACCGATAAAAACGTATGAATTTGAGGGGGAAATGCCGCACGGAGCCCCGCGCAAATTTGACGTAGTGGGCCCAGATGCCGAGTGGGTGACCATTGGATACCGCATGCCCGGAGCCGGCACACTCGAGGCCCGTGCCGCCAAACTCATAGACCTGATCCTAAACAACAGCAGTGCCGGTCTGATAGACCTGAATCTGGTGAAAGCACAGAAGGTGCTGAGTGCCAACAGTGGTGTAAACACCCTCAATGACTACAGCGTATTTCAACTTACCGGCAAACCCCGCGAAGGTCAGACCCTGGAGCAAGTACGCGATCTATTGATTTCACAGATGGAGTTAATCCATGCCGGAAAATTTGACGATTCGTTGGTGAAAGCCATCATACTTAACGAGGAAATCAGCCGCCTAGAGCAGTTTAAAGAAAATGCCAACCGCGGTTTCTTTCTTATGGAAAGTTTTATCAACGGACAGGGTTACCAAAAGCAATGGAATGAGTTTTGGGCCATGAAGCAGCTCACCAAAGAAGATATTATGGAGGTAGCAAAGGAATTTCTGGACCGAGAAAGGGTGGAGGTGTTTAAGCGTCGTGGAGCGGACAGCACCATTACCAAAATCAACAAGCCGGAAATCAGCAGCGTGGAATTAAACCGCGATAAGCAGAGTGCTTTTGTAACCGAATGGCTGGAAGAAGAAACCCGCTCATTAACACCGGTATTTGCCAATGTAAAGGATGGAATTGTTCACACCGCTTTGGGTAAAGTCCCGGTCCATTATGTTAAGAATAGCGAAAACCGCCTATTTGCGATGTCTTATGTGTATACTTATGGTAAAAACCACAACAAGTCGCTCCCGTTGGCGATGCAATACATTCGGTATACGGGTATTGCGGGAATGAATGCCGAACAAATCAGCCAAAAGATGTACGCACTGGGGTGCAATTTTTACACCAGTGTCGGTGATGAAGAGACCTACATTTCATTGACGGGCCCTGAGGAAAACTTTGATGCTGCGCTTCGCATTCTTGAGGGTTTATTAAATAACCCAATAGCGGACGAAAAGGCGTTTAAAGATATGATAAGTGGGGAGTTAAAAAAGCGGGAAGACAGCAAGCTAAACAGCCGTGCCATCAGCAGTAGGTTGAACAGCTATGCCATGTATGGTGCTGACAATCCCTCACGCTGGATACTGAGTAACGCGGAGTTGAAAGCGCTAACGGCAGCAACCCTAATTGACCAGCTAAAAGCCATGAAGGCCTTTCCGCATGAGATATTGTATTATGGACAAAGAGACCAAACGAAATTGTTGAGTGCGCTTGGTAAAATACATGGTGAGCCAAAGGTTTTTGCCAAAACCAAACCGGCTAAAATATTCATCCCCCGCGAAAACAAGGAAAATGAAGTGTATTTCGCCCACTACGAACAGGTGCAGGCCAGCATATATTGGCTGAATCGCGACGGGTTGTACAATGCCACGGAAGAGCCCGTTGCCACGGCATTTAATCAGTATTTTGGTGGCGATATGAGTAGCGTGGTGTTTCAGAACATTCGTGAAGCCAAAGCCCTTGCCTACAGCACATACGCAGGTTATATCATACCCAACGAGAAAGACAAATATTGCTCAAGCATGGCGTTTATTGGTACCCAGGCGGACAAGTTTCATGACGCCATTACCGCCATGAACGAACTGCTCACCCAGATGCCTGCCGATAGCAATGTGTTTGCCTTGGCTAAAGAAAGTCTCAAGAACCGCATTGAAACCTCGCGCACTACCGAAGATAATTTGTTAAGCACCTTCATCAGTTTGCGCAAAAAAGGCCAGGATACCGATGCCAACAAAGCCCTGTATGAAGCCCTTCCTACCCTTTCGCTGAAAGATATTGAAGCATTCCATAAAAACCACATAAGCAACCGCAAACGGGCGCTGTGTGTGGTGGCAAGCAAAGAGAAAATCAGCCGTAAGGATCTAGAAAAATACGGCAAGGTAACCGAGCTGAGTTTGGAAACGTTGTTTGGGTATTAACCGAGCCCCCATAGCATGGGGTTCAAACCTCATGCTATGGGGGAAAGCCCTGTTTAAGGCAAATTAGTACTTTATACTCATTTTTATTTAAAAAATACCGATTTAATTTGTCGGTATATGTCTGCAATAAAGCATGTTGTAATCTGGTGCTTATGGGTAATTAGCAATGTTGGTCTATTCGCCCAAAACTATCCCATTCAGGCTACAGTGCAGCTATTGCCGCCATACACGCCGCGGATCACCGAGCTGCAATCAGATCCCAACCGTCTTTCCGTTACCCTGCTGAATAAAGACCTTGCTACACCGGTCGTGGATGTGTACCTGAAACTGCAGCTTCAGGGCCCCGGCGCGGGTTTGCAGACGCGTTCCGGCTACAGACCCCTTAAAACATTTACCCTGAATGCCGGGGTTCCCATACGTATCAATGGTCCTGATATGGCAGAACTGCTTCAACCCCAAAACCTGGATTTTCAGGGGCTGGACCGAAATGCGTTTATCCGGGGCGGACAATTACTACCCGAAGGGCTTTGGACGATTTCTGTATCGGCGTACAGTGTAGCACGCAACCTACAGGTCAGCAATACCGGGGTGGTGATGGCCGGACTTTTCAAGCATAAACCGCCTTTGCTCAACTTCCCATTCCACGAAAGCCGCGCAGGTTCAGCCCTCCCGCAGTTTTTGCCATTTCAGTGGACACCAAGGCATTACGCTTCTCCTTTCGCTGCCGGCAGTATTCGGTATCGATTTAAGATGATAGAGCTGATTCCGGGCAGCCGCAATCCCAATGAGGCCATGCTGTCCACGGCAATTCCGTGGTTTGAAACATTCACCGATCAGACTTCCTACCTTTACGGTCCCGCAGATCCGCCATTGGTGCCGGGTAGAAGCTATGCGTGGCAGGTGCAGGCAATCGATGTGGATGGCAGTGAGGGATTTGAAAATGAGGGTTACAGCCAGGTATTCAGCTTTGTTTTTGGTGAAACCTGTGCAGCGCCATTGGGCATTAGGGCGCGCGCCGAGGAGGGACGCAGCATCAGGGTTTCGTGGACTCCCATGCCCGGCATCGCAAATGCAGCGTACGGTCTGTGGTACAGAACCAAGGGCATAGGAGAATGGCAAACTTTTATGGTAACTGATACGGTTGCCACGGTGGGAGGATTGCTCCCAAACACGGAGTATGAAGTGTATGTCAATCGCATCTGTATTGGAGGTGAGAGCCCTCCCACTGCCACCATAACCGTTACAACCGATGCTTCACGCGGGGCGTGGGACGAGGTGAGCAAGCAATGCGGAAAGCCGGCGCCCACCTTTGATTTGAGCAACCGCAATCCTTTGCAGATATTGGAGCCGGGAGAAACTTTTACAGCAGCTGATTTTACCATCAAGGTGTTGTCTGCCACCGGTGAAAATGGAGACTTTAGCGGCAGTGGTACGGTGTGGCTGCCCTTTACCGGTAAGGTGCCTATTCCCTGCACGTGGGAAAATGTGAGCATCAACAGCGACAAGCGTTTGGTGGATGGCATGGTTAAAATACTTCGCAAACCGCTGGTATTGAGCAACCTCACCTTCGAAAAGCTGGCCGACCGCTGGCGGGATTTGTTTGGCAGCAACTGGAACCGAAGCGAATATAAACGCATGGCTACGCCGGTGAGTGACTTGGAAGTATTACCCGATGGACGAATCCGCATCCGCACCACAAAAGGCGATGAGTTTGCCCGGGGTGGACAAAACACCGTTATAGAAGGCCCTGATGGCAAGCGCTGGTATGTGAGTGCCGGGGGCAAGGTGACGGGTCCCGAGGGTCCTGCTGAAAAACCTGTGGTGGGCAATGAAAGCAATGGATCCGGAATGCCGGGTTCTGTGCTGCCGGACGGCACTATGGTGCTGTTTGATAATGATGACCCAAACCGCAGGGCCTGGGATGCATACAATATCCGCAGTCAAACAGGCGGTAGCAGCTATGACCGACTGGACGGTCCTCCCGGCGGCTATATGGCGGGTTGGAAATTACTGGCTACCGGAGAAAAGGAAAAGGTGAGGGCCACGCTGCGAAAGGGCAAACTGAAGCTGCATCCTGACAGCATTCGGTTTTTGCGCAGTGATGGGGTAAGGGTAAAAAGCCAGCGAATAAACGACACGGTGTGGAAGCTTGAAGTGCCCGGCCGACTTCATTTATGGGCTGATGCAATATGGGCGGTGGGAAGCATTCTCCCACCGGATAGTGTGCGTGGCGGCAGTCGCAGAATACTGGGCAAATTGAACCTGATTGCGGCAGACGAGCGAAAAGTGCATGTGAAGCTGGTACCCGTGGGCGGCAGCGGCGGTAGTATCAGCAAGGGGCAGCTGGAAACGGCCCTGAATGCGATTACTGGAAAATTTGGGGTTAAAACTGGGGTGGAGGTAATGCCGAATATGGCCATCAGCGGATACAATCCGCAGACGGATAAAATATCGGTGAACCGCATGGTGCTGAAAACCTCGTATGGCAGCGATTTGCAGCGGTATATCAGGGAGTATGAGGGCAAATACCGCAGTCCGCGCAGTGACACCGCCGTAATGTTTTTGCTGGGCCCTGCCGCCGACCAAACCGAGGGTTACATGGCGCTGAACAACCGATATGGTTTCATCTTCTGCGGCAACAGTCCGCCCGAAGCGCACACCCTAGCGCACGAACTGGGACACGGGCTGCTGGTACTGGAGCATCCATTTGAGGAATCAGCGGAGCAGGTGGGCAAAACCCTCAACCTGATGGACTACAGGAAGCCGCACACGCTCACCCATTTTCAGCAGTGGAAGCGCATACATGACAAGGAAGAGGTGGGGAATTTTTTGAGAGGGGTGAGGCAGAAGGAGGAGGAGGGGCGGTATGTGACGCTGCGCTCATCTGAATTGTTAGGTTTTGCCAATCCTGATTCAACGTTCACATGTATAAATCCGGTAGGAAACTACATCAAGTTGCCCGCTGGTTCGGATAATTACATTTTCTCAACCTATGATAAACTGGCATGGGTTACTGATAATGAATATCAACCCCGCACTGCATTGTTACCTTTGGGTTGTTTGATTGGTTTTAATGTAGGTGAAAAAATTTATACAGCCCGTTTTAATGACAGTTTTTTTCGTGGTTACTATTGCGTAGATGGGAGTTGGTATACTCACAAACCCAATAGGGTTGATTCCCTAACCTACACGGAACATGGTATTGGGGTGTTTATTTCAGCATCTCAAGAAGGTTTTGTTACGCACGCGGGCCGGTTTAAGAGTGCCTTAGCCCAAGCGACCGGCAGTTACTCCATTAATACGATTAAGCCAATACTTTCCAGCCCGGTAGTTTTTGCTATAGAATCAAATAATGAAATAAATGAGACAGAATTTATTGCGTTATTGAACATAAAAGCAATAGGAGAATTAAAAAGAATTTCCGGGAATTGGTATCCTGCAAATTTTAATATAGACTCAATTTATCTATTTGAAAAAGCATATACTGCAGAACAATTTATTACAACGTATCTGGCGGCTAATGCCACACTAAATAATTATTTGACGGTGTTTGCTTATTGCAATTTAAGTACATCGAAATTTAAAAGTTTAAAGGCATGTATTTCTAGATTGAAATATGTTAGCGATACCATTTATAAAACGATTAAAGTAGCAAATAAGACCAGAGATTATTGGAGAAATAGAGTGTATGTTGTTGAGGCCCAGCATATTTTAGAGCGTGCATTTTTACGTTTAAATATAATTAATACCATAGTAGATCTTCTCAAAAGGAATGCTGAAGCCGCCGAAATAAGTGATAAGTTAAAAAGCCAAGACTATGACAGGTGTGCATTGGTAGACCTGGATATTACCTATAGAATTGCATTATATAATAAACTATTTGAAGATGAGGATTATTGGAGCTTTGACAATCAGAATATATTAAAAGATTTACTGGGGACATGTCCCGAAAGAGACTTGCAGCAATTATATCTGGAGGGTTTTTGTAAAAACGACTATCAATGGCTGAGAGAGATTTGGGATGATGGTGAAATTTTTGAATCCAGACCGCGCAGAGCGGTTTTTAATGCCATGATTGAGCTTTTTGTGAAGCTTGAGGCAGAACGAGAAGATAGGGTTAGTGTTCGAACAGAATTAAAATTTATTGAGTGGAAAATGCAGATGGAAACCACTCAATATATTGTGGCTATCAAGGAATATTATTTAGGATTAAGTGAGTCGAATATTTTAAGGATAGGTACTCAAGATTTACATGGTGTAGGTAGCGGGGATTCTGCAAAGTTGTGTGCAAATGGCAAGGTATATTTATATCAGGAGGGCTATGTGCGGGAACCATGGCCTGAAGGTCAGGTGATTAGTTCCAAAGGATATAAGCCGTATGTAG
>CAYYXG010000012.1:12796-86525 GCA_964475595.1 uncultured Flavobacteriaceae bacterium | reverse complement strand
GATACTTCCGTCACCAACGAGTTGCAGGTGTTGTCACTTTCAAACGATACCATCTTCCTCAGCAGTGGTGGTTTTGTGGTATTGCCCAAAATAATTACGAAGGATTCTTCGGCTACCAATGAGTTACAGGTGCTAACTCGCAGGAACGATACCATCTTCCTTAGCAGGGGAGGTTTTGTGATATTACCTGAAGTGCATATCCCCGATACGTCCAGCAGCAATGAATTGCAGGTGCTGAGTTTAAAATCTGATACCTTATTCCTGAGCAAGGGCGGCTTTGTGAAAATGCCTTCCATGGATTCGGCCGATATAGCAAAAATGGGTTTCATTACCCGACATGCATTGGGTTCCGGCAATGCTACTTATAAAGTGGGAGATACCGCCGGCGGAGGAATTGTTTTTTATGTAAACAGCACAGGTACCCACGGCCTCATTGCTGAAACTGTTGACCAAAGTTCAGGAAGCAAAAGCTATGGAATGTCTGAAGATGCCATCAGCAATCCTGCGAACCACAGCACAGCCGGAAAAGAATATCACGATTGGCGCATTCCTACCCTGTTTGAGCTGGATCTCATGTACAATCGTTTGCATACAAAAGGTTTGGGAGGTTTCGCCTCAGACAACTACTGGAGTTGCAGTTTTGCAGATAATTCGCTGCCCATTCCCGGCTGGTATATCAACTTCAGTAATGGGAGTTCAAGTACCACACCACGCAGCACCACTTCTCACAGGGTAAGAGCGATACGTTCGTTTTAGAATCGGTAACTTGGAATTGTTTTGTTGTTTGGTGAACGGTGAAATGCGGTTTTATCCAAACAATCAGCACAATACCCACAAAAAGCTGAGGTAGGTGGCAAAGAAAAACACCCAGAATAATTGATAAAACCGTCTAATGCTTGCCTGTTCCTGCAATCGAACAGTGGTAAGGTGAAGCAGAAACGCGATGTTAAGTGCGATTAAACTATACATCAACAGGGATTGTGCCTGCTGATAGCTCCATAAAATGCACCAGGCATAGGCCGCTACCACGAAGGTTGCACCCGTATAAAGCGCTATTTTTGGTGAATACAGCAAGGGAAAGGTTTTGTATCCAAAATGGGCATCGCCGGCCCTGTCAGGTAAGTCTTTGTACCAGGCAATGGCCAGACTAAACGCTGAAATGAAAATGGTGATCGGGTAAATGACCGGTTGTATATGGAAATCTCCATGCAACATAGCGGCAAAATGAATCGCCATACCCAGATTCACCAGCACCCCCCGAACCAGGGTAATGGCCAGTGCCGCCGGTAGGTGATGTTTTTTGAGTTGAACGGGAGGCAGTGAATATGCAATACCCAGCAACAGGATAATTGCGATGAGCAACAGCAGCACCCAATGAAGTATGGCAGCAGAACCCAAAGCAATCAAGCCGGAAATCCATACGATTTTCTTAGCTGTGCCCAGACTTAATTTCCCTGCAGCAATCGGCAACTCCGGCTTGTTGATTTTGTCCAGCTCCACATCCACAATCTGGTTTAACCCGGTGATGCACACATTGCAACCCAATGCCGAAATCAGCGTTACGGCAAGTTGGGTAAAATGGATCGCAATATGGCCCCCTTGAAGCAAAAACAACACCACGATACTGACAACGGAGCCAATGATGGTGTGGGGACGGCTGAATTTCCAAAGGGTATAAAAGGTCATGGCAAAATGGGTTGTGCAATGATAACCAAAAGATTTCCTTTCAGCTGTTTAATTCTGCATACTTCGATTGAATATTGTTCGTCAGAGAGGTCTGAAAGCAGCGATTGGTACTGCGTTAAACTTTTGCTTTTCAGCACCGAAAGCCAGCCATCCCACGCTACCGTAAACAGTTGGACGGGAATGAGGTAAGTCGCAAGAATTCGCGCAAAAGAGAAGGGTTTGATGGCCCATGCGGTGAGCGGTTGCAACGCAAAGGCGGCCAGTGTAACCTGAATAAAACTGAGTAGGGTGGGTTCCAGTACCTCAGCGATGACAATGGTGGACTTAGCGACTTTGAAATTGCTTATAATTTCTTTTTGCTGTTCGGAAGTGAAATGGTGAAACGCGTTGAACATGCTGTATTGATTACCCGTTATCGGTGAAAACGCCTGCAGGTTTAGGGGTTCAGGTACTACCCTCACATGTTCTTTTACCTCGTTTGAAACTGAATCGGGATACAGGTCGCTGAGGGTGAAATGAATGGGCCGCACAGCATTTTTTTGCATGTAATAAGCGGGCCACCCGCTGCCACTGCCAAGGTCCATCCACTGCTGTTTTGGAAATGAATCCATCAGTTTCAGCACAGGACTGTATATTTTCAACTGAACACTGATCCAACCCACAAATTCCAGTTGCATTTTTCGCAAATACGAAGGAAACCATGGGTAATCTTCCAGTTCTTTCAAAAACATTCGGTTAATTTACGCAATAATCCATTGTATGTCTTCATCCCTTCTTTTTTCTTTGGCAGGGGTAGCTGTTTTGGCTGTTACCTTGCTGATTGAGTATGCCATCCGAAAAAAGTGGCTGCCCTATTTTGAGGGGAGAAAGCTGTTGCATGTGATGGCCATCGGAACCACTGCCTGGATAATTGACCTGGGGCTTGAATCCTTTATACTGGGCGTTGCCTTGTGTCTCTCAGGGTTTCTGCTGATGTTGGTACTCCTAAAATTCAAATGGGGTTTGCAGCAGGAAGCTTCCTATGGAATTGGCTTGTTTCCCATTTCTCTGGGGGGACTGCTCATGTGTGGTGTTTCTTCCAACTATGTGGCCACGGCGGCCTGGATATTAGCGGTGAGTGATGCGTGCGCCGGCATAGTAGGCCGAAAATGGGGGAATCCCCGACTGATTTTTTTATCAGAATCTAAATCCTATCAGGGAGCATTGGCGTTTTTTATTACGGCAGGTATTTGTATGAGCATACGCTATCCCGATTTGCATTGGGTTTGGTGGATAATACTGGCATTTTTGCCGACCATCACAGAACTATTTTCCTGGCGGGGCAGTGATAATTTTTTTCTGCCTGTTTTCACCGTAGGTTGGATACATCTGGTATTGAGGTCATCGCATTCCGATGCAATGATTTGGATGCCGATAGCTGTTGTTTTTCTAATGATTTTGGGATGGTGGGTGATTCGCAGGCGGTGGCTGGATCAGAGTGGCTGGTGGGCAGCCCTTTGGGTGGCGGCGGTATTGTGGATGAGCGGGGGATGGGAAGCATTGTTTGCTCCTGTTTTTCTGTTGGTGTCGGGCTCTGTTTCCGGCAGGTTGTTTCGCAAAAGTCACTCCTCCGAAAAAAGAACTGCACAGCAGGTCTTTGCAAACGGCTGGATTGGGGCTATATTGTATATGATTTACGGTGTAACCAATCAGGAAACCTGGCTGTTGCTGGCCTGGTGTTCTTTTGCTATCAGCATTTGCGATACGGTGAGCAGTGAAGTGGGCACGGCTGTTGGGGGTAAAACATTCGATATAGGGAGTTTTCGGGTGATGCAGCCGGGTCTGTCGGGCGGGATATCTGTTGCCGGCACCGTGGGTGGTTTGATTGCCCTGTTATTGCTGGCTAGTTGTTTGCATTTTCTGTTGCCGGTAAGCAGCATGCAGTTGATTTGGGTTGTGGTTACCGGTATGCTGGGGATGCTGCTGGACAGTTACATGGGCAGTCGCTGGCAGGCATTGTGGAAACAGGGAAATCAGTGGGTTGAAACACAGGGTGACCGGCCGGGGGGGCAACTGGTAAAGGGTGTTGCATGGCTGGATAATCATTGGGTGAATTTTTTGAGCAATGCGATTACCATGAGTTGTTCTTGGTTATTGTATGTTGTGTTGATGGGGTAATTGTTTATTTATAGTGCTAAAATTGTTTTGCCCACAAGAGGGCTAATGCAATTTTTTAAATATACATCGTACTAATTGAAATGAATAAGTGGTACTTTTGCTAGGTAATAATGGCAATCGATTTAATATGAAAAATCTTTTAATTTTGTTTTCACTATCCCTGCTTATCTGCTGTAAAAACGGCACTACAAATCCTATAAATAAAAATAGCGGTAATTATAGTTTTGAGTATACGTTTAAAGGTCAAGGCAATTGGTTTATTATTTTCATTTATTCAGGAGCCAATCTACAGCATTTACCTTTTTAATCCCATTATACGTGCCAGTATCATAGTCCATTGTAATTAGTAATTTTTCAAAATGGTCTGAAATCATATTTAACGGCTTCAATTCTCTTTCCAAGGTTGTTTTGTCTTGAACTGTTTGTGAAACTTGAATATATTGAGTATATCCATCATTGTTGCGAACAATAAAATCAACCTCAAATTGGTTGACTTTTCCAATCCATACTTGATTATTTCGACGGATAAGTTCCAAATAAACTATATTTTCCAAGAGATGACCTGAGTCACTGACAAGGTTTTTTCCAAGCAAGGATGTTCGAAAACCTAAATCAACCAAATAATATTTTTCTTGTGTTGCTAAATGTTGTTTTCCTTTGATGTCATAACGATTTACTTTGTAGAATAGGTATGACTCAACTAATGAGTTGATATATTTAGAAACAGTTTTGTTATCAATTTTCTTTTTATTTGCCGTTAACACCTTGGCTATGTTTCCTGCTGATACAGGAGACCCTATGGAATCAATTAAAAAGTTCACCACTTCTTGATAAGATTCTTCACCGTAGATAGTATGTCTTAATGAAATATCGTTCTCGAATATGTTTCTATAAACTGTTTGCAGATATTGTGTTACAAAAAAATTGCCTTCGGCAGAAAGTCTCACCGCCTCAGGAAAACCGCCGGTCTGAACATATTCGGCAAATGCGCGGTCTGGATTGGTGTATTTTTTAGTAAATTCAAGATATTCTGAAAAAGAGAAAGGTAATACATTGATTTCAAATGCTCTACCCGTTAGTAAAGTTGCCAATTCACTAGAAAGTAAAAAAGCATTAGAGCCGGTAACATATAAATCTATTTTAGGGTTGACATACAATCCCTCAAGTAGTTTTTCGAATTCCGGAACATTCTGAACTTCATCAATAAATACGTAATTTATTTCTTTAGGATTTAAATATCTAATTACATAATCATAAATTTCTTTCCAGTTTTTATCAGCTAAAAATCGAAACTCAGGCATATCCATATTGATTGCAATAATGGAAACATTAGGATTCTCATGGCGCAATAATTCTTGAAATTGTGACATCAAAGTGGATTTTCCACATCGTCTTACACCCGTAGCTACCTTGATAAAATTCTTATCTTTGAGAACAGAGAGTTTATCAAGATAATGCTTCCTTACAATTGTTTCCATAGAACAAAGTTAATAAAATTCCTAAAACTTTCTATTTCGTATCATATTTAGGAATAGTTGAAATCGAATTTGGTACTAATAATTAAAATCCAACCCCAATATTTCAAATAAATACCAAACCTTCTCAGTATTGGTAAGGGTTTACAAGGGGTAGAAAAAGAGAAAGAGGTCAATTTAGACCTCTTTCCCACTATGGCTCCCCAAACGGGGCTATTCTCGAACCAATTTTGGGATGAATTGAGGGTCTATGCGATATTCTATCGGTTTATTCAGGTGATGAAGAATCATGAAGTTGGATTGATTCTGGTTGTTCTAGCAATTTTATTATGATATCGCCAGAAGTGAGAGGTCAGGCGATTTCTGACTTCTTGGAAGGGTATAATATGTTGGTAGAATTGTGGTTATATATGAATAGGTGAGATGACAGAAATTGCTTTGCCAAAGCCACCGACAACACCTGAAACGGTCGTAAATAATCTATTTATATGCGTGATGTTGCATGAAGTCTTGTATCGATTAGGGTATAAACTTCTGAAATGAATAATTGGGAAAAGGCTAATGAGGGTGTGTAAATGTTTTAATAGGTGTTTGTGAATAAATGGGGGCAAATGCTTATTTTTGAAAGCAATCAATTTTACAATACATCTGTAATTGCAAAAAAAATAAAACGAAATAAAGTTTCGCATATCACTCCATTATTGTATGGCTAAACGAAGGTTTGTTTCGTGTGTATACAAGTTAGTGGCAACCTCCCTCAACTATAAAGTGACAGTAAATTAAATTAAAAAAAACATTGGCCAACGAGACATTTTTAAACCGATCCCATGTTCGCAAACCCAGCCGTCAAAATTAAACCCGACAGAATAATTTTAAATTCTGACACAGACGCTACCGGGTTGACAAGTCAACCGACGGGAGAGAGGGTTTTATTTTGCCGGCCCGCCACGGTTTTAAAAAATGGAATACCCCAAGATCAGCAGAGCAAGACAGTTGGCCAATATGACAAAGAGTTTACTGCACTGACAAGAAAGGCAGCCACTAACAGCGCCTACAAGAAATTGGCAAATAAGTGCTACGCGATTATTTTTGTGGTAATGCAAAGGTTCGTTCAACGCATAAAAATTTGTGCTGAGGCCGGCCAACTTCTTGTAGCCGCGGACCGTTAGGTGTAAGTGTAAAAAACATAACATAAAAAATAATAATTATGAATATTACTGAATTACCATTTAACAAATTGATCGGTATAAACTTATCGGCTGACAATGAATATTTATTATGTTTAAAAGATAAAATACAATACACTAATCACTTAAAGACAGTTCACGCAAGTGCATTGTTTTCGTTAGCTGAGGCTACAAGTGGATATTTTTTGTTAGTTAATTTTCCAGAATATAAAAATGAACTTATTCCTGTCGTAAGACACGTAGAAATTAAATATAAAAAGCCAGCAAATGGGCAAATTAATTCTACTGCGACTTTAATAGATAATTCTGTAGAAAATATAAAAGAACAATTAAATACAAGGAATCGAGCTTCAGTGAAAATTAAAGTAGACCTTTTTGACACGAATAAAACAAACTTGCTGACAAGTGAATTTGAATGGTTTGTAACAACAGTAAACACCAGTACCTAACACGGGTTTTGCGATATTGGGCGGACTATGCTATTTGAAACCTTCGAGCAATTAATAGACGTTGGTGCGTAAAACAGTGACTCATTTATACAAAAATGCAGATGTAAGAAGGAGATTATTGGTTCAATATTCAAGGATTTATTGGTTTTTGAGAAGGGAGAATATTGAACCACCCATTTGAGTATTTTGGCTTCTCTAAGCTTCAGCGAAATCAAGGGTTTTCAAGAAATGGGCATAAAAAAGGCGACATTTCTGTCGCCTTTTTTAGTTTTGCTCCCTGAGTTGGACTCGAACCAACGACCTAGCGGTTAACAGCCGCTCGCTCTAACCAGCTGAGCTATCAAGGAGTTTGCCTTTTCTTGAAACAACCAGTGTTTCTTGAATCGGAGTGCAAAAATAATGGGTTAAACGTTTTTTTTCAAGAAGTTTTGTGGTTTTTTTGCAAAAAAAATATTTCATGAGCCTTCTTATCATCGGTTCCGTTGCTTTTGATGCCATTGATACCCCTTTTGGCAGTACCGGAAAAATTGTGGGTGGTGCCGCCTCTTTCATCTCGCTGTCTGCTTCAATGCTTCATAACAACGTGGGCCTGGTGGCCGTGGTAGGCGATGACTTCGACTTTAATTTTATTGAAACCCTGAAATCCCGTGGTGTGGATACCTCAGGGCTGCAGGTAAAAGAAGGCGAAAAATCTTTCTTCTGGCATGGCAAATATCACATGGACATGAACAGCCGTGATACACTGGTTACCGAGCTGAACGTACTGGGTACTTTCGATCCCATCATTCCGGAAGCATGGCAGCAGCCCGATTATGTGATGCTGGGCAACCTTACCCCGCAGGTGCAGCTAACCACCCTCAGCCGACTTACCCGCAGGCCCAAACTGGTGGTGATGGATACCATGAACTTCTGGATGGACATAGCCATGGATGATTTGCGGCAGGTACTGCAAAAAGTGGATGTGCTCGCCATCAACGATGAAGAAGCACGGCAGCTGAGTGGTGAACATAGTTTGGTGAAAGCCGCCAAGAAGATTCAGGCCATGGGTCCTTCTACCCTAATCATTAAGAAAGGCGAACACGGTGCCCTATTGTTTGGCGAAGATCAGATTTTCTTCTGTCCGGCCCTGCCACTGGAAGATGTTTTCGACCCCACCGGGGCGGGAGACACCTTTGCAGGTGGATTTATCGGCTACATGGCCCGCACAGGCAGCAATCGCTTCGAAGACATGAAGAAAGCCCTGTTGTATGCCAGTTGTATGGCCAGTTTCTGCGTAGAAAAATTCGGTACCGAACGCCTGCAGGAAATCACTATGGACGACGTGAATGAGCGCCTGGAAGCTTTTAACCGCCTTATCCGCATCGATTAACGCACAGCGCAACGAAAAAGCTGGGTATCGCCCAGAAATCCTTTTAATTCATCACCACAGGTCACCGGGCCCACCCCTTCAGGGGTTCCCGTGAATATTAAATCCCCGGTTTTTAGCATAAAGTACTGCGATACGTGTGCTATCACCTCATCTACAGAATGCATCATCATTTCCGTATTCCCACGCTGCACAACATTTCCGTTTTTGGTGAGGTGAAAGTCCAGTTGCTGTATGTTGAGCCCTGTTTTGGGTATGAATTTTCCTATAACGGCCGAATGGTCAAACCCTTTGGCCTTTTCCCAGGGCAGCCCTTTTTCTTTGAGTTTGCTTTGAAGATCACGGGCGGTAAAGTCAATGCCTACCGTAATTTCGTCGTAGTAATCGGCTGCAAACTGCACCGGGATGGATTTTCCATTCTTTTTTATTTTCACCACCACTTCTATTTCATGGTGCACATCCCGGGTGAATTCAGGGATGAAAAATGGAGCGTTATTGCGCAGCACTGCAGAATCGGGCTTGATAAAAATAACCGGTTCATCGGGCATGGCGTTATTCAGCTCCCGCAAATGGGCGGCATAATTGCGGCCTATGCAAACGATTTTCATTTGTTGCGAACGATGGTTTTGTCTCTTTCAGGTCCCAGTGAAATTACACGAATGGGTGTATTCAGGTTTTCTTCAATGAAGGCAATGTAGTCCTTGAATGCATCAGGCAATGCTTCAAAACCTCCGCTGTGGTCGAGATGGGGGCCAAAGCCGGCAAAAGTTCGGTAATTGGGTAGAACCTCAGTGCTGCATAGGTTGGCCGGCACCTGCTGGGTTTCCTCTCCGTGGATGGTGTAGGAGGTGGCTGCTTTTACTTCGGGTATATCACACATCACATCCGATTTCATCATGATGAGCTCGTCTACACCGTTCAGCATGCACGTATATTTCAGGGCTACCATGTCCAGCCATCCGGTTCTGCGTGGTCTTCCGGTGGTGGCGCCGAATTCATGTCCTTTTTTACGCAGCAGTTCCCCCATGTCATCATCCAGTTCTGTAGGAAAAGGACCACCGCCCACGCGGGTGCAGTAGGCCTTGAAAATGCCATACACCTTGCGGATGTGCTTGGGTGCAACGCCCAGTCCGCTGCATACGCCACCGGCCAGCGTGGTGCTGGAGGTAACGAAGGGATAGGAGCCAAACTCCACATCAAGCATGGAACCCTGGGCGCCTTCTGCCAGTATTTTTTTGCCTTGCTGTATCGCTTCGTTAATCAGGTATTCAGAGTTTACCAACTGTAGTTTTTTCAGTGCTTCCAAGGCGCTAAAGAAGGCAGTCTCTTCTTCATGCAGGTTGAATTGAGTAAAGCCGAGAGAGGCGATCTGTGTAAGATGCATTTCCACGGTTTGGCGGTAACGCTCCATGAAGTCTTTTTCCAGTGCATCGCCAATGCGAAGTCCGCTACGTCCGGTTTTGTCACGGTAGGTGGGCCCTATTCCACGCAGGGTACTCCCGATTTTAGCATCGCCTTTGGCGGCCTCAGAGGCGGCATCCAGAATGCGGTGCGTGGGCAAAATCAGGTGTGCCTTTTTTGAAACCAGCAATCTATCTGCGTAGTCGGGGCACTCGTCTTTGATACGGTCAATTTCGGCCTGAAGGCGAATGGGATCCACCACCACGCCGTTTCCTATCACATTCAGTATTCCTTTTCGGAAAATACCGGAAGGAATGGTGTTCAGTACAAACTTTTTGCCTTCAAATTCCAAGCTGTGGCCGGCGTTGGGCCCCCCTTGAAAACGGGCGACAATGTCGTATTGCGGGGTTAAAAAATCGGCGATTTTGCCTTTGCCTTCGTCGCCCCATTGAAGGCCTAAAATTACATCAACCATTCGGGTTTATATTATCAGTGTTGGAGAGATTTTTACCACAGTGCATGCAGTCGCCATTTAAAATTTGTGGCTGTGCATAGAGATGCAGGGAGTGGTGTGTTACATCGAACTTTAGCAGGTTGCCCATGGTGGTATTAATTTGTTGCACCCTGGGATCGCAGAATTCTACCACTTTTTTGCAGGTAACGCAGATTAAATGGTCATGCTGCTTAAAACCAAATGCCTGCTCAAAATGGGAGGTGTTTTCGCCAAACTGGTGTTTTTTGACCAAACCTGAATCTACCAGCAAATCCAGTGTGTTGTAAACCGTGGCGCGGCTAACATGGTAATTGCGGTTTTTCATTTTCAGGTATAGTGTATCTACGTCAAAATGCTCTTTGTGGGTGTAGATTTCATCCAGAATGGCATATCGCTCGGGTGTTTTGCGCTGTTTTTTCTTTTCCAGGTATGCCGTGAAAATTTCGCGCACATCTTCCTTAATTTTCAGGGTTTTGCTATCGAGTTTTCCGGACATGACTTATCAGAGAAAGCGCAAATTTATTGAACATAGTGAATTAAACCACACTTATTTTGGTGTCCGTTTTATAATGTCTGAAATGCGCGTGGCACTGCTGAATTTTCGGCGTATTTCCACCAAAGCAGCATCGGCATCATCCGATAGAGTAAACTGACCTACATAAACTTTAAAATTGGGTTCATCGTAAATAACAGTCACCCCATATTTGCCTCCGAACGGCTCCTGCGCCTGTTCTTTCAAGGCTTCAGCTTCGGCACGTGAAGAGAAGAAACCAATGAGGATCCGGTATCCACGCACTTTGTCCAAATTGGCTTTTCGGCGAGCAGTTCGCGTTTCTTCCATTTCTTTCACGGAAGGTTCTACCTCCACTACTACTTGCCCCCGGGCGAATCCGGCCAGCAGTAACATACCTGCCAAAATACAGAATCTGCGCATGGTTATATTGAGTGCAAAAAGTGTGCTAAACTGCATGGAGCTCATTCATGATACAAACCTACAATGATTGGCGCCGAAATGAAAGAAAAGTTATCCCTTGGCCGCGGGGATGATGTAACTTTGCAGCATGTCGGAAAAAGCAGCACTCGTAATTCTGGATGGCTGGGGCATAGGAAGGCATGACCGCAGCGATGCCGTGTGGAATGCCAAAACCCCATTCACCGATATGCTGTGGGATACTTTCCCTCATGCTTCGCTGAGAACCGATGGCGAGCATGTGGGTTTGCCGGAAGGACAAATGGGAAACAGTGAAGTGGGCCACATGAACATTGGTGCCGGGCGGATTGTCTGGCAAATGCTGGTTCGGATTAACAAAGCGTTTTCCGATGGCAGTATTTCCGAAAACACCATGCTGCAAAAGGTTTTTGCCAGCAAAGGCAATTTGCATCTCATGGGTCTGGTGAGCGACGGTGGTGTGCATTCTCACATCGATCATGCCATTGCGTTGGGGAAAATGGCCGCAGAAGCAGGGGTTAAAAATGTATTTATACATGCTTTTCTGGATGGCAGAGATACCGACCCCAAAAGTGGTTTAAACTTTATTAAACGCCTTCAGGGCGAGCTTGAGGGGACTGGTGTGCAACTAAGTACCGTCGTGGGTCGTTATTACGCCATGGACCGCGACAAGCGCTGGGAACGGGTAAAAAAAGCCTATGACCTGATGGTAAATGGCGTAGGAGAATATGTGGCGTCTGCCGAAGATGGTATTGCTGCCCAATACGAGGCCGGCATCACCGATGAATTCATGGAGCCCCTGCGATTTTTACCGGGTTCAGAGGGACTGATATGTGAGGGTGATACGGTGTTGTGTTTTAATTTTCGCACAGACCGCGGCCGTCAAATCACTAGGGCGCTTACCCAAGAGAACTTCCCCGATCAGGGAATGCGTGCCCTGAGTCTGGATTATTACACCCTCACCGAATATGATGAGACGTTCAACATATCAGGCGTAATTTTTGAAAATCAAAACCTAACCGATACGCTGGGTGAAGTGGTTTCAAACGCTGGTAAAACCCAGTTGCGTGCTGCTGAAACCGAAAAATATCCGCACGTTACTTTCTTTTTCTCAGGTGGTAGGGAAGAGCCCTTCATAGGCGAGGAGCGTATCATGGCCGCATCGCCGAAAGTAGCTACCTACGATCTGCAACCGGAAATGAGTGCGCCCGAACTTACCCGGAAGGCCATCGCATTTCTCGAAGAAAAACAGCCCGATTTTATTTGCCTGAATTTTGCCAATCCTGATATGGTAGGACATACCGGTGTTTTTGATGCCATTGTGAAAGCATGTGAAACGGTAGATGATTGCCTGAGGCAGCTTGTGGAAGCAGGTTTGAAACACCAATACCACTTTCTTATCATCGCCGATCATGGCAATGCAGATATGGCCATTAATGAAGATGGATCGCCCAATACCGCGCATACTACCAATCCTGTTCCTTGCTGGCTGGTAAGTCCATCCATGAATCCGCACCTACACAATGGGATACTGGCTGATGTGGCGCCGACCATTTTGAAAATGATGCAACTTCCACAACCAACGGCCATGACAGGGAGGGCACTGTTTTGAGGTTCTTAATCTTTGTATTGCCCCTTGTGATGTGGGCATGCAATAGCAATCCCGATAAGTTCTCGCTGCAAGCTGGAATGCCTGATATTAAGGCGTATTTTCAGGAACAAATTAAAAAATTGTCAGCAGATCAGCCCGGTCTGGATAAAACCATCGCACAGGCAGATGACATTGCCGCATTCAGCGAGGATTCCCTGAACTGGGCTTCCGAACTGTTGCCATTCACTTCTTTGGATATGACATCGGCCTCCTATGCACAAGCATTTAATGTATCGGCCGACAGCAATGATCGACTAAGCATCACCCGTTTCACGGCCAAAGATACTGCATTGGAAATTCAGGAAATTAGCCTCACGCGACGAAACCAAAATCTGGAAATGATGGAGATTAAAACCCGAAAACGCAGCATGTGGGTAGACCGGGATCAGGTGCTAAGCTATTTGCCCGGAAAGGGTTACAATATCCAGATAACAGAAGATTACATCTGGTCGTCGCCTAAGCGAACAGAAATAATGGGTACTTTTAAACGACAGCAATTCAAACCATGATTAGCATCAACCATTTTATCAACGGCCTATTTGTTGCGCCAACATCCGGAGAATACCTGGATGGCTTTAACCCCGCAACCGGAGAGGTTTTTGCAAAAATTGCAAATGGTACAAGCCATGATGTGCAAAAAGCCGTAGATGCAGCTAAAATCGCATTCCCCGCATGGAAAGCCATGCCCTCCGAAGATCGTTTCCGCATCCTCAATGCCATTGCAGAAGGAATTGAGACCAATCTGAACGAATTGGCCGTGGCCGAAAGCCGAGATCAGGGTAAGCCACTTTGGCTATCAAAATCTGAGATGCAGCGTGCATCCCAGAATTTCAGGTTTTTTGCTACTGCAGCAGTGCAATTTGCCTCAGAAAGCCATCAGACCGATACCCGTGCCATTAATTATACACTCAGACAACCTGTAGGGCTTGTGGGGTGTATAAGTCCCTGGAATCTGCCCCTTTATCTTTTCACCTGGAAAATAGCACCCGCATTGGCAGCCGGAAACTGCGTAATTGCTAAGCCCAGTGAGTTTACGCCGCTCACTGCACACTTATTGTGCGAAATTGCAAATAAGGCCGGCTTACCTCCCGGGGTACTCAATGTGGTACATGGTTTGGGTAGTACCTGTGGTCAGGCGATTGTGGAACATCCCGAAATAAAGGCCATTTCCTTCACCGGGGGAACATCCACCGGCAAACATATTGCCGCTGTGGCCGCACCCATGTTCAAAAAACTGAGTTTGGAACTGGGAGGTAAAAATCCCAATATCATATTTGATGATGCGGATTTTAACGAGGCGGTGAAAACCAGCGTGCGTTCTTCATTCCTAAACCAAGGTGAAATATGCCTTTGCGGGTCCAGAGTATTCGTACATACCCGTGTGTATGATGCTTTCAAATCCGCACTGCTGTTGGAAGTGGCCAAAATGCAGGTGGGAGACCCATTTGATGATAAAACCCGGGTGGGTGCGATTGTCTCCAAGCCCCATTTTGAAAAGGTATTGTCCTACATCGAACTTGCCAAACAGGAGGGAGGCACAATTTTGTGCGGTGGTGAATCTGTGAAACCTGCCGGATTTGAACATGGTTGGTTTATTGCTCCCACCATCATAGAAGGGCTGAATGCCACCTGCCGAACCAATACGGAAGAGATTTTTGGTCCGGTGATTTCCTTAATTCCATTCGATACGGAGGAAGAAGTGTTGGAAATGGCCAATGGAACCGCCTACGGCTTGGCTTCTACCCTTTGGACCAATGACCTGAAAAGAGCCCATCGGATGGCAGAGGCGCTTCATTCGGGAATTGTATGGGTGAACTGTTGGTTGCTGCGCGACCTACGCACCCCGTTTGGCGGTGTAAAACAAAGCGGCGTTGGAAGAGAAGGCGGTTGGGAAGCCATGCGCTTCTTTACAGAACCTAAAAATGTGTGCATAGCTTATTAAAATATGTTTGAAAACAAAGAAAGAACTGAATTAAGCGACCTCGGTGAGTTTGGACTCATCAACCACCTGGCCTCTTTTTTTGAAAATAAAAATCCTTCCACTTTGTTGGGTATTGGCGATGATGCTGCCGTGATTGATTCCGGCGGCACTGAGTATGGACTGCTGACGGTGGATGCCATGTTTGAAGGCATCCATTTTGATTTGTCATTTCATCCGCTGAAACACCTGGGGTACAAAGCGGTGGCCACCGCTGTGAGCGATATCTGCGCCATGAATGGCACCCCCTCGCAAATTTTGGTTTCTCTGGGACTGAGCAACCGTTTTTCGCTGGAAGCAGTGGAGGAACTCTACGCGGGAATTAGGTTGGCCTGCGATAAATACAACGTAGACCTGGCAGGGGGTGATACAACGGCATCTCCGCGTGGTCTTTCCCTCACCATTACCGTGTATGGACAGGTGGCCAAAGATAAACTCTGCAAGCGCTCCGGGGCTAATGAAAATGATTTGCTGGTGGTTTCGGGTGATTTGGGTGCTGCCTACATGGGATTGCAAATTCTGGAACGTGAGAAAAAGGTGTTTTTGGAACATCCCGGAATGCAGCCGGATCTGGCGGGTCATGAATACATTGTGGGCAGACAATTGCGCCCCGATGCCAGGCTGGATGTGATACAATCGCTGGCCGAAATGGGGATTGTTCCTAGCAGTATGATTGATATCAGCGATGGTCTGGCCAGTGAAATTCATCATTTAGGGATGCATTCGGGCTGCGGCTTCGATATTTATGATGAAAAATTGCCGATTGACCCTCAGGCAGTAACGCAGGCCCTGCATTTCGATTTGAACCCTACTGTGGTGGCTTTAAACGGCGGCGAAGATTATGAATTGCTGTTTACAGTTTCACAGAAACACTACGAAAAACTAAAAAGCCACCCCGATTTTACGATTATTGGTCATGCTACTGCCAATAAAGGGGCTTATCGCCTCATTGGGAAATCCGGCGCAAGTTTTGATATCAAAGCCCAGGGTTGGCAACATTTTAAGGGCTGATTTTTCGCGTTTTATACCGGAAATGCTGTGCTCAATATGGGCTTTTGCTGTAATTTCGCGCTATGTACCGATCACACACTTGTGGAGAATTGAAAATAACTGATGTTGGTAAGGTTGTAACCCTTGCCGGCTGGGCTGCACGTATACGAACCATGGGAGGTATGGCCTTTATTGATATTCGTGATCGGTATGGTATTACCCAGCTGGCTTTTAATGAAGGGTATGATGCAGAAATTCTTCAGCAGGCAGCGCAAATAGGTCGTGAATTTGTCATTCAGGCCACCGGTAAAGTGGCGGAAAGGGAAAGTAAGAATGCTCAACTACCAACGGGCGATGTGGAGGTAATTGTCACAGACCTCAAGGTGCTTAATTCTGCTAAAACGCCGCCATTTCTGATTGAAAATGAAACTGATGGTGGAGATGACTTACGCATGCAATACCGCTACCTGGATTTGCGCCGTGATAATGTTCGTGCCAATATGGTACTGCGGCACAAAATGGCTCAGGAAGTTCGACGCTATCTCAGCGACTCGGATTTTATAGAGGTAGAAACCCCGGTGCTGATTAAAAGTACCCCGGAGGGAGCCCGAGATTTTGTGGTTCCCAGTCGCCTCAATCCCGGACAGTTTTACGCACTGCCTCAAAGTCCGCAGACTTTTAAGCAATTGCTGATGGTGAGCGGATTTGACCGGTACTTTCAAATTGTGAAGTGCTTCCGCGATGAGGATTTACGTGCAGACCGACAGCCCGAGTTTACACAGATAGACTGCGAAATGAGTTTTGTGGAGCGTGAAGATATTTTGCAGGTATTTGAGGGGCTAACCCGGCATTTGTTTCAACATGTTAAAGGGATGGACCTACCCGAGGTTCCGATGATGTCATACGCGGATGCCATGCAATACTATGGTTGTGATAAACCCGATCTGCGTTTTGATATGCGCTTTGCCGATTTAAATGACGTGGCCAAAGGCAAAGGATTTGGGGTTTTTGACAATAGTGAGGCAGTTGTCGGCATTTGTGCACCGGGTGCAGCAGTATACACGCGTAAACAATTAGATGAATTAACCGATTTTGTAAAGCGTCCTCAGATTGGAGCCACAGGCCTTATTTATTGCAGGGTTGAACAGGACGGAACATTCAAATCTTCAGTAGATAAATTTTTTGATCAGCAAGCTTTATCTCAATGGGCTGCTGTTTGCGGAGCTAAACCGGGTGACTTAATCCTGGTTTTGGCTGGTCCCCTCCATAAAGTTCGCAAGCAAATGAATGAGCTTCGCCTGGAAATGGGAACCAGATTGGGATTGCGCGATCCATTCAATTATAAACCATTATGGGTGATTGACTTTCCGCTGCTCGAACAAGACGAGGAGAGCGGCCGCTGGCATGCCATGCATCACCCCTTTACCAGCCCGCTGCCCGAGGATGTTCATCTGATGAAAACCAATCCGGGGGCAGTCCGTGCCAATGCGTATGATCTGGTTATCAATGGTGTGGAAGTGGGTGGTGGGAGCATACGTATCCACGACCGAAGTTTGCAGGAACGCATGTTTGAATTGCTGGGTTTCACCCCTGAACAGGCACGCTCTCAGTTTGGTTTTCTTATGGATGCTTTTGAATATGGTGCACCACCCCACGGTGGGATTGCCTTTGGCTTCGATCGGCTGTGTAGTTTATTTGGCGGTAGCGAAACCATCCGTGATTATATTGCATTCCCCAAAAACAATGCAGGCCGCGATGTAATGATAGATGCTCCTTCTGCCCTGGATCAGCAACAACTGGATGAACTGTCAGTATCCGTTAAACATCGCTGATATTCTTACGTAGAAGATCCAGAAACCGGCAATTACGCTGCAAACCGATGCCAGTAGTACCGCTCCGGCCGCAATGTCTTTGGCTTTTCCAATGGCTACATCTTTTTCAGGGTGAATTTTATCCAGTAAAACTTCAATGGCTGAATTCAGCAATTCTAAACCCATTACCAATCCTATGCAAGTAAACACAATGGCCCATTCCATCCGGGTAATTTTTAACCAGATACCCATTAATACAGTGAGTACTGCTACCGCCGCCTGAATGCGCAGGTTTCGCTGTTCGTAAAAAGCAGCTTTCAATCCATTTAGGGCGTTTCGCAATGATGATTTGAAATGATGGTTCTGCATAAAAAATCCCGCCGTGGCGGGATTTAAGGGTTAGAATGTGTTAATTTTTATTCGTTTTTCTATTTCCTCCACATCGTGGCGGAATTTTTTATCGGTTTCCATGAGGTCGTTAACGGTCTGGCAAGCGTGAATCACGGTGCTGTGGTCACGACCACCGAAGAACATACCGATATTTTTGAGCGATGCTTTGGTCAGGTCTTTGGTGAAATACATGGCAATTTGGCGTGCCTGAACAATCTCGCGTTTGCGGGTTTTGGATTTTACCGCTTCCACAGGAATGTTGTAAAAATCGCAAACCAGTTTTTGGATGTATTCGATACTGATTTCGCGGGTGCTGTTTTTTACAAAATTTTTCACCACCTGCTTGGCCAGATTCAGATCTATTTGCTTGCGTGTGAGCGAAGACTGCGCCAACAATGAAATGAGGGCACCTTCCAATTCACGAATGTTATTATCTATGTTGTGTGCCAAGTACTCCACAATATCGCGGTGCAGACTGATGCCGTCCTGATACATTTTATTTTCCAATATGGCCACACGGGTTTCGAAATCAGGTGTTCCCAAATCTGCACTGAGGCCCCATTTGAATCGGCTGAGCAGTCGCTCATCCATGTTTTTCAAATCTTTGGGAGGACGGTCACAGGTAAGGATGATTTGCTTGCCATTCTGGTGAAGATGATTGAAAATCTGAAAGAAGATTTCCTGGGTTCTTTCTTTTTTGGAGAAGAACTGCACATCGTCCACAATCAGCACATCCAGGTATTGATAAAAGTTGATGAACTGATTGTTGTTGCCCTGTTTGGCAGAATCAATAAACTGATTGATAAATTTTTCAGCACTCACAAACACTACCACTTTTTGTTTGTGATTTTGCTTAATTAAATTACCGATGGCGTGAGCCAGGTGGGTTTTACCCAATCCACATCCGCCAAATACCATGAGCGGGTTGAACGCAGTTCCTCCGGGTTTACTGGCAATGGCCAGACCTGCATTGCGGGCCAGTTTGTTGCACTCACCCTCCACAAAATTGTCAAAAGTGTATCGGGGATTTAACTGGCTGTCGATGTTCATCTTTTTCAATCCGGGAATGATGAAAGGATTTTTTATCGGCGTATCCAGATTCACAGGCATGCCCAGTTCATTTTGAGCGGGCTTGCTGCTATTACCCGTAGGGAGATTGATGGTGTAAGGCAATTGATCTTGCCCTGCAGTTTCAATGATAATGTTGTATTCTAATTTGGCCGTTGGACCAATTACTTTTTTAAGGGTCTTATGCAACAGTTGCACATAATGTTCCTCCAGCCACTCATAGAAAAACTGGCTGGGAACCTGTATGGTCAAAACTTTATTTTGCAACTTGATCGCCTTGATGGGCTCAAACCACGTTTTATAGCTTTGCGGATTTACATTGTCTTTGATGATTTTAAGACATTCCTGCCAAGCTAGTTCATGGCTCTTGTTTTCAGTGGTAGATTTTCCCGGAGTCATTTCTTCATTGAGTACTATAATGGTTGATTAAGTGTTTGATTTTTATATCATCGCATATACGACGAAATATTCTGCTAATAAAAAACAAAAATTCACAATGTGCTAACTTTTTTTGCTTGTCTAAAAACTTTTTTTATAGTAGTTTATTAGCGGAACGATTATGCATTGTACTCTCCGTATTCTTGTCGAAGTACGTCGGCAATTTCGCCCAGCGTAGCATAATTTTCCACCGCTGTTAAAATCACCGGCATGAGGTTATTGCCGTTTCGGGCTGCCTCTGAAATTTGGGCTAAATTTGCCTCAACCATTTCAGCATTCCTGTTGGATTTTAGCTGCTGTAATTTTTGAATTTGTGTTTGCCTGATGTTGTCATCAATTTTTAAAATTGGTGGCGTGCTTTCCTGTTGATCAACATTGAAAGCGTTCACTCCGACTATAACCTTCTTACCGTTATCTATATCCTTCTGATAGTTATAGCTGCTTCTGGCAATTTCATCCTGCATCCAGCCATTTTCCACCGCAGATACAGAGCCGCCCATATCATCAATCAGGGCTATAAGGTTGCGTGCCTCCATTTCCATCTGATCGGTAAGGTTTTCAATGAAATAGCTGCCTCCAAGTGGGTCAACGGTATCGGTGATTCCGCTTTCATGTGCCACTACCTGTTGTGTGCGCAATGCAATGCGCGCAGCATCTTGTGTAGGTAAACCCAGGGCTTCATCAAACCCATTGGTGTGTAAACTTTGGGTGCCTCCCAATACTGCGGCCATAGATTGTATAGCCACACGAACAATGTTTACATCCGGTTGCTGTGCGGTAAGCGTTGAACCGCCTGTTTGGGTGTGAAAGCGAAGCATCATGGCATCCGGTGCTGTGGCGCCCATCTCTTTCATCATAGAAGCCCATAATCTTCGGGCTGCACGGAATTTGGCCACTTCCTCAAAAAGATTGTTGTGGGCATTGAAAAAGAATGACAATCGCTTGCCAAACACATTGATATCGAGACCTTGATCCAGAGCGGCTTTCACGTAGGCTTTACCATTGCTTAGTGTAAAAGCGAGCTCTTGCACGGCTGTGCTGCCTGCTTCCCGAATATGATATCCGCTAATTGAAATGGTATTCCATTTTGGCAATTCTTGGCTGCACCAGGCGAAAATATCGGTTATGATCCGCATGCTGGGCCTTACAGGGTATATGTAGGTGCCCCTTGCTGCGTATTCTTTTAGAATATCATTTTGTATGGTTCCCGAAATTTTACTTAAATCAGCCCCTTGTTTTTTGGCCAGTGCCACATACATCGCCAGTAGGGTAGAGGCCGTGGCATTGATGGTCATGCTGCTGGTTATGTTTTGCAAGGTAATTCCCTTGAAAAGGGTTTCCATATCAGCCAGCGAATCAATGGCAACGCCCACCTTGCCTACCTCACCCTCGCTCATGGGATGGTCGCTGTCATAACCAATCTGGGTGGGCAGATCAAATGCTACAGACAGGCCTGTAGTTCCCTGAGATAACAGGTAATGGTAGCGTTCATTGCTCTCTTCTGCGGTGCTAAATCCCGCATATTGGCGCATGGTCCACAGTCGGCCCCGATACATGTCTTTACGAATGCCCCGGGTAAAAGGATATTCTCCGGGCAACTCCTTCATGCCGGCTGACTGTGTGTATACCTCTTCAATAGGAATTCCTGAATCTGTTTTTTTCATGGTTATGGTTGGCCAAACATAAGCCCAACTTCGGCTTTGATAAATTGTATGGCCTTATCTGTGGGTTGCTCACCGTGATTTTTGAGGTATTCAATAATCATATTGCTAAGATCATTGGAACTTGCCTGTTCAGGCATGCCGGAAGAGGCCTCCGTAATAAGCCGTATTACCTGTTCCTTCACCACTTTGATGAGATTCCATGCCTGTGGGCTCATGTAAATCTGTTGCGATAGATTATAGTTATACTCGTTTTGAACGGTGGTTATTAAGATATGCTTAAGGGCTTTGCCGCTAATGTCGGGCTGATTGTGCGTTTGCAACAGCTGAATGGGGCTGATTCGCTCCAGGAACAAGGTCATTCTTTCGTAGGCTTGCAACTTTATGGGTGTGAGTACGTGTTGATTTTGTTTTAATACTTCCAGTCGCAATCTTGATAGTTGTGATTCCCCCTGATTTTTGAGCACAAAATAAGCAGTAAAGAACACCATGATGGCAGGCAGGATGAACTTTAGAACTTCGATAAAGACTTCAACGTTGTTCATTGTTTGGGTTCTGCAAATATAATTACATTGGTTACGATTATTGGCATGAGCCGGTGGAAACGATTCGGGAGAAAAAATGTTAACTTTGCATATTATACCCATGGAAACAACGAATATTCATGTAGAAGCCCCACCGGTTCAGTTTACCCAGAATGCCATCGCTGAATTGCAACGCCTAAAAAGTGAATTGGCCGGTACTGAGGAGTCATATCTCAGAATCGGTGTCAAAGGCGGTGGGTGTTCAGGATTGAGCTACCTCCTTGCTTTTGATAAAAAGGAAGAGGGTGACCGTGAATATGCCGTAGAAGGCATTTCGGTGGTAATGAACAAGGCGCATGTTATGTATGTGCTGGGAATGGTGATAGACTGGGAAAATGGACTGAATAATCGGGGGTTCACGTTTAGCAATCCCAATGCTAAGGAAACCTGCGGCTGCGGTCAGAGTTTTAGCGCCTAAGGAACGAAGTTTCCTTTAGCACCACATTTATGCGTATCCAAGAAAATATCAGGCAGGGGCTGGAAGCGGTGAAAACCAACCTGCTTAGGACGGTTATTACGTGCCTGATTATTGCCATTGGCATTGCTGCCCTGGTGGGCATCCTTACTTCTATTGATGCCATGAATAGTGCAATCACAAAGACATTCTCACGCATGGGATCCCAGAGTTTTAATATCAGAAACAGTCAGGGCTTTCAAAGGCATGGTGCACCGGGTAGCACCATTGCTGAACCGATTTCTTGGATACAGGCCAGTAGTTTTAAAAAGTCATTTACATTTCCTGCTGAAGTATCTATCAGCCGAAATGCGGATATGACCGCAAAAGTCCGATTCAAAAATAAAGAAACCAATCCCAATGCCCGGGTTATTGGGGTGGATGAGAATTATTTAAAAACAGCCAGCTATGAACTGGAGCAAGGCCGCAATTTCACAACCAATGATATCGATTTGGCATTGCCCCTGGCCATTATAGGAAAAGAGATTGCGAGTTCGCTTCTGGGAAAAAATGGGTTGGGAGAAATCATTAAAGTAAACGGAAAAACTTTTCGTGTAGCAGGCATTTTGGCCGAAAAGGGTTCCAGTATGGGGATGTCGGGTGGTGATCGGGTTGTTTTTATTCCGGTAAGCCGTTCAAGGATGGATTTTAACAACGGCCAGGAAAACTACTTTATCAATGTGGCCGTAAATAGCATTGAACAGCTCGATCCTGCCATGGATGAGGCCTACTTGTTGATGCGAAGGGTGCGAGGGCTGGGCAGTGCAAAACCGGATGATTTTAACTTGACCAAGAGTGATGCGTTGGCCAAAGATGCCATAGACAACTTAAAAATGGTGACATTGGTGGGAACCATTATTGCCATCATTACCTTAATCGGGGCTGCGGTGAGTTTAATGAATATCATGCTGGTATCTGTAACGGAAAGAACCCGTGAGATTGGCGTAAGGAAAGCCCTGGGCGCTTCATCTGCGGTGATACGCAACCAGTTTTTAACCGAAGCAGTTGTTATATGTCAGTTAGGCGGTCTGGGTGGGATTGTGTTGGGAATACTCCTTGGCAATCTCGTAGGGTTTGGCCTGGGTACCGGTTTTATCATTCCGTGGAAATGGATGCTGATGTCCATCATGGTCTGTATGGTAGTGGGCCTTGTGGCCGGTATTTACCCGGCGACCAGGGCGGCTCGCCTCAATCCCATAGATGCGCTGCGGTTTGAATAATGGTACAATCAGAAGTTTTTGATACTTGGCGCATCTGGTGCGAACAGAAATTGAATTGTGAAATTCGTTATCTGGATAACCGGTGTGATGTTAAATTAATAGTATCCCCGATTATCAATCTTGATATGGATCAAAAGACCCTCATCGCTTCCGGGAAAATCATTCCGCTAAGGAATGTACTTTCTGTGAAGCCGCTAAATCCCTGAAATTATAAGAATGGGAGCTTGCAAACCTCGCCTTTGAGGAGTTTGCCGCGCACTTCAATAAAAAGGGTGCTTCCTGCCGTGGATAGCGATGCAGGTACATAGGCCAAGCCAATGGCTTCGTTGAGTGTTGGCGACATCGTGCCACTGGTAACTTCCCCGATTGGGTTACCCGCTTCATCACAAACCGGGTAATGCTGGCGTGGAATGCCTTTGTCAATGAGCTTGAAACCTACCAGTTTTTTGGATGGCTTGTTTTCTTTGAGCTGTTTATGATAATCGCTGTGGACGAAAGGATGATTGAATTTGGTAATCCAGCCCAGGCCCGCTTCAATGGGAGAGGTGGTGTCGTCAATGTCGTTTCCGTATAGGCAGAAACCTTTTTCAAGACGCAAAGTGTCTCTTGCACCCAGTCCAATCGGTTTTATACCGGCATCTGCTCCGGCAGTAAAAATGGCATCCCACATGGCTTTGGCATCGGCATTTTTAATGTAAATTTCAAATCCACCCGCACCTGTGTAACCGGTATTGCTGATAATTACCTCGCTTATACCGGCCATTTCCGAAATGGTAAAATGGTAGTACGGTATCTCTGAAAGATTTACCGATGTAAGCTTTTGCAATGTGGCAGTTGCCTTAGGTCCCTGCACTGCCAGCAAGCTATATTGGTCACTATGGTTGCTTAAGGTAGCCCCAAATTTTTCATTGTGTTTGGAAATCCAGGCAAAATCCTTATCAATATTGCCGGCATTGACCACCAGCAGGTATTTTTCTGCATTCACACGATAAACCAGCAAATCATCTACGATTCCGCCGTTTTCGTTGGGCAAACATGAGTACTGCACACGGCCATCACTCAAGGTTGATACATCATTGCTGGTCACATATTCCACCAGCTCATACGCCTTGGGTCCTTCTACAAAGAATTCTCCCATGTGGCTCACATCAAACACACCCACATCATTGCGCACAGTATGGTGCTCTTGAATGAGATTGGTATATAAAACAGGCATGTTGAAGCCTGCGAACGGAACCATTTTTGCCCCAAGCGATACGTGAAGATCCGATAGGGCAGTGCTTTTTAAGTTGGCTGTTTCTGATGACATGGTCTGCAAAATTACATCATTCAGCGCAGCAAAGCTTCAACATGCCTGTAATAAAAATAGTTTTACTGAATCAGTATAGGGTAGGATACATCCACATCTGTTTCACCTTTATCGCAGGTGCCATCCTTGCTTTTGGGTTGATGTTTAAGGGCTATCCTAATGAGTCCTGCAGTTTTTTTCTTTGCAATCCATTCCGTCGATAGTCCGATGGGATATTGGCCATCGCTGTCTTTGTAAATAATTTCGAGTACATCGGAAGTGGGCCCGTTGTAGCATACGAAATGTTCACCGCCTTCATTTTTAATTTCAGATGTAATGTCGCTGTCACCATTGAAGAATTGAAGATCACCGGTGTAATTCGTGCCGCTATCGCACAAAACGGTGTCGGTTTGTTTGGGTGCATTTCCGCCAATACCGTCCGGATCGCTCCATACAAAGGTTTTGGCTGTTCCGCCCGATGTGGGCGTGAGTGTTAGCTTAACCGCGGTAACGTTTTCTCCTTCGTCATGTTTATGACAGGATGAGAGGTTGAACAGCGCTGCTGTGGCAGCCATTACGACAAGAAAATTTGTTTTTTTCATGTTTTTTTTGTATATTAAGTTAAAGGTGTTTTTTGTGATGGTGGTGTAAAGGTTTGATGATAACCATACGAATGTTACGCCCCGGCATATCCATAAAGTACCTAAATCGATCCAGATAGCTGCGGTAGCTTTGGTTTAGGAGGTTATTGATTTCGATGTTCCATCGCCAGGAATTTTGGTTTTTCTGAGAAGACTTTAGCATGAAGTGCCATAACCGGTATCCGGGGGGAGGCGGCAGAAAATCACTGTCTGCGTTGTATAGATTTTGTCTGGCTACAAATTCATGTTGCAGCTGACAGGTAATTCCATGGAGTTTCCATGAAATACGATTATGAATGCGGAGTGGAGGTAAAAATGCCGGATACCGGGGTTGATGGGTATATTTTCCATGCACATATTGAACGTCATTTTGAATGTCAAAGCGGTCAGAAATGACGATTTTCACCTGTAGATCTCCACCAAGATAGCGAGCATTGCCCTGCAGATATTCAAATCCCGGAAATGCTCCACGAACGGTTTGTATGGCTTCCCGCATGGGGGTAAGGTTGATGAAACCCGGCATATAATTGTAGAATGGGGATAGGTATAGGGTGAATTTTTGGTTGAGGTGGTATTCCCATTCCAGTTCAGCACGGTAGCTCCTTTCAATTCCGAGATTGCGGTTTCCCTGCTCATAGGAAGCTGCTCCATGATGCACACCCGAGGAATAAAGTTCATTTACCCAGGGTGCCCTCCACATACTTGATAAATGCCATTGAAGCAATTGTTTTTCGGTTTGGATTAACCCGGTGTAACCCGCACTATAATGGATAAAAAATCGCGATTGTTGTTGCCATTTGCCATTAATTCGCTCGCGGGCTGAAATGTACTTTTCATCTAACCTCACACTTAAAGTATGGGCCAGTTTTTCACGGTGTTTATGCAGCACAGCATAGGTGCCATTGCTGAAACCCTGAAAATCCGGCATAAAATAAAATCCGCCAAATCGATGCAAATACCCGGTGATTTGATTGCCCCATTCCCATTGGGTTTCTGCATTGGTTTTAACGACTTGTCTATATATAACGGAAGGTGAAAGCAGAATCAAATCCAGTTGCGGAAATTGGTTTTTGCTGTTGCGGTGGAAATCAAATTCCCTTCGCTGGTCATATTGCAACGCATAGTGCCATTCCCGCTTTCCTTTGGCTGTGGCGGTAATGCTGGATCCTTGAAGCGTTCCATGTATGGCAACCTGCCTGGGTTGTGCGATTCGATAGGTGAATTGATTGTCTGTAGTTGGCGCATCGCGATTAATTGCGTTTAATAAATCTTCCACATTTCCCGTTCGGGTTCCCCGGAAAATTCCACTTTCAAAACGGTAAAATTCTCCATCTAAGCGGGTTTCTCGTCCGTTTTTTTGTAAAGAATACCCGCCTGAAACGGAAATTTCCGTCAGGGCTGTGTTTTCCAGCCACACATCCGGAGTGCGATAATTGCCTGATTTTCTCAATGCGGCATTGGCAAATATCACCGGCGCAGCACTGTCTGACTTCTGAATAAAACGCAATGCATATCCTCCCTGATGACCATTGCTGTTGTAGGAAACAACCTGATCAAGGTTTTGCTCGCCTTCATGCGCACGGGTATATCGTTCAAGGTGGAGGGCTCCACCAATCGCATCATGGCCATATTTTAGTACAGAAGCATCCTTGATCCAAGTTATTCCATCAAAACCACGGGCGTCGGCTTCCGGGTTGTGGTCATTGCCCCAGGCCTGCCCCTCAAGACGGAACTGTTGACTTATAATAGGAAATCTTAGCCCATACATGCCATGGGCTATCGGTTTGCTTTGGTTTCTTCCACCTTGTAGAATTTGAATGCCCGGCAATGATGAACTAATACTGCTTAGGTCGCAGTCATTTTTCTCCATGATTTTTTGACTGTTGAGGGTCATTGCGGTCGATTTTTCTTTTCCTGCGTGTATGATGATGGTATCGGTCCATGCACTCACGGCTGTCAGAAATATTACGATCTGTGTATCTCCATAAACTTGTAATTCCTTATGCAGGTGTTGAAAGCCATGTTTGTCCACTTCAATTAAAACCGCACCATTACACAGCCCACTAAGAGAGAAATAGCCGTCCTTATTGCTTTGCGCATGCACATGGCCTGTTTCTACAAATATTTCTGCAAAGGGAATAGGAAGACTGTCGTGAACATTTCGGATTTGTCCACGCACCACCGCATTACATTTATTTTGGGCCTTCAGCGACCCAAACGCAAGCAGGATGATACATCCTAGTGATATATGCTTCATTTTTTTCCTGTGTGGATACCTATCGAAGGCGAGGTATCATCGCCCTGTTTGTGAATTAACAGGGCAATACAGGCGGGGCTTTGTTTTTCGTTAGGCCACCTGTTATACAGGGAAGAGAAATTTGGTAGTTTGGAAAAGAAAAATAACAGCACTTGAAGTAAGCGCTGGCCTCTGGGTTGCCAATATCATCACTAAGCAGGGCAGGCTGACTGCAGATGTCACAATCTTCTTCTAAGGAAGTTCCTGTATGTTCGTATGTGTCAAATTCAGTATCATGGCATTCATGCAACCATGCGCGGGGTGTCTGCACAATCAATGTGCAGAATAGAAAGAAAAGGGCAATATGCTTACGCCCAAATATCATTAGGCCATGGCCTGAAGCATGTTGGTCATTTCACGGATTTCATCCCGGTTGTAGGTGTTTTCCGATTTGATGGCCAGTGATATCAGGTAGGTGAAGTTTTCTTCGGTAGATTCTCCGTCTTCCAGATAGTTAAGTTCAAATCCATCGTTGCCTTCCAGATGCTGCCAGCAAAGGCGCAGTGCGCGAGTTAGTAAAGGATCTTCTTCTTTTAGTGCATATTCCCGGGCCTGTTGCAGTAGGGGAATGATTTTATCGGGCTGAATACCGTTTTTTTCTACCTGCTTCAATATTTTGTCCAGGATTGTATTGGCTTCTGCGGTGCGCATGTCTATTCGTGAATTGGAGTGCAAATATAATAAAGGTAACGTAAAATTATCCTTTCTTCATACTCAGTCTCATTTTTAATGGGTATTTGCCGCTTACCAGCCAGACCCCGGTAATAATCATAAGCGCATACATGACTTTCTCAGCGGTGATTTCATCCCTGCCCAGCAATACAGCAATAACGGTGGCCAGCAGTGGTTGCAGGTATATGTAAATGCCAACCAAGGACCCAGATGCATGTTTGATGCCATACATGTTGAGTAAATATACTAAAAAACTGGTAAAAAACAAAATATATCCGATTTTTAACCAAATATCGGAAGGAATAGCAGTAAAATCGGTATTCCATAATGGTATGGCTCCCAAAGGAGCAATGTAAATGAGACCCATGCCAAACATTACCTTATTGACGGTGATGGCGTGGTACTTGTTGGCCAGTTTTTTGGCTAACACAAGGTAAATGGCATAGAAAAGTGCATTCATGGATACCCAGATATCTCCCTCCAAAGTATCAGAGGTAAATCGTGCGCCTTTGCCCCACATCAGCAGCCATGCTCCCAGGGCCCCGATAAAAATCCCGGCGGTCATGCCTGGCGAGGGTTTCTTTTTTTGTATAACATGTTCAATCAATGCCACAAATAGCGGTGTTACCAGCATTAATACCGCACCATTAATGGGTTTGGTCATACTCAGCCCTTTAAAAAACATGAACATGTTGGCAGCAGTGCCAAAAAATGCGCATACGGCAAATCGGACAAAATCTGTGCGCCATTCTATGGCCCTGTCACTGATAAATAGTGAACAACCACTAAATAGCGCAAAGGCCGTAAGAATTCTCAGCCAAACAAAACTTTCTGCGGAAAGGTGCACTGGCATTATTTCACCTGCCCATGAAAAAAGAATGGCATAAAATAGCGATACGAAAAACAGGGAGAGGTGAACTTTCAATTCCAGCCCCGCTTTCTCTTTATGTTTTCATAGGCTTTTTGCACCGATAAAAATTTGGCTTCGGCGGCTTTTTTTTCATTTTCTGTCAAGCCAATTAATCGGTCCGGGTGGAATCGCATGGCCATTTTACGGTATGATTTTTTTACTTCATCCTCCCCGGCATCAGGGCTCACATCCAATATTTTGTAATCCGAATCGGGGGAGGTAACAAACATGGCTCTCAGTGACAAAAAATCCGGAGTGGTAATGCCCATTTGTGTGGCAATGTGCTGCAACAACTGAAGCTCTGAGGGGTTGATGTCGGAATCTGCACGTGAAATACGAAACAAAACATGCAACAATTCCAGTCGCTGACTGTAGGCCATTTCACCGCGTATTTGCCTGCATACATAGGTTACATCCTGCTTTTCCTTTAGCAATTCTCTGAGAATGAGCAGCAGGTGAGATGCCCTTTGCTCTCCATAAGTACGAACCAGCATGCGTTTTACCAGATCCAGTTCACTGCGCATAGCCGATCCGTCGGCATTCATGACAGCGGCAATCAGCACAAGCAAATGACGGGTAAAATCCGTGGGTGGTGCTTCGCGGTATGTTTCCCGTGTTTCCTGCTTGTTCCCTTCACTTGCAGTGTACTCTATGTACATGCCAATTAAAAATCCTACGATGGCACCTATGGGTCCACCTGAAATTAAGCCTATGATGGCACCGATAATGGCGATGGAAATTTTCAAAGAATATTAAAAGCAGTTTTTATTGGGGTGCAATATCTTGTAACGTTTTCATTCGGCTATTCATGATGGCGCCTTGTATAACCCAGAGCTCTGGTTTTCCATCCACCTGAACCCAGTATGTATCTGTTTCAAAATTGGGTACACTACCGTCCCTTCTGTCAGGAGCGTAGGTTTCAACGCTGGTTTTCATGCGAAACATCCTAATTCCCTGTTTTTTCCCGTTCACATCGGTAATGTTGATGGAGAAAAAATGTCCGCCCTTGATAACGCTGTCACGCAAAGTTTTTTTGCGGTTGATACCGGCAGTTTCTCCATATTCACGGGCAATGTTCTGAAACCTTTCCAAAAATGACAGCAGACGGGTGTTGTTGGTATTATTTACTTTCTGTCCTGATGCATTTCGCAGCACAAGGGCATTGTTTTCTCGACTTATGCTAAATCCCTGATCCCGATTTTCCGGCCACAGAATGTCCACTTTTTGAATTTTTTCAGCGGACACATCCAGTATAACAGGAGATCTCCATGCATCAATGTCAAGGGTGAAATAGGGGGTAAGGTACCCTTTGAAACCGGTAATTTCCACTATGCACGGTCTTTCCATGTCGGGATGATACATATAGGTAGCCTCCTGATTGGGTGTAGGGTTGCCGGCATAAAAGGAATTTACTTCAGCACCCCCACTATAGAAAACGGCTTTTACTCCATTAAGTGCAATTTCGCGCGTTACGGGCTCCTTTTCAGCATCCGAAACCGGCGACTTAATCTGGGCTTTTCGCAAAACCCAATAAAGCAGCTCTCTGATACTATGGGTGTCGGCAGGTTCTGTAAGTTTGTTGTTTTTTACGAACCAACGGTCATTATCCTTATATATAAGTATGTAATCAAGTTTGGTGTTGTTGGGGGAGAGTAAGATTTTATCAATTTTATTGGGGTTTTCCAACCGAAAAGATTGGGAATCCATGGAATGTGTTTGATTAATATTCCTTCTGAAGAGTAAAAAAGCCACGATGAGAAAAACGATGATGGCAATAAGGGTTCCGATCTTTTTCATGCAAGGCGCAAAGTTAGGAATGAATTTGAATGTCCGGATTGTGGGTTAAAAAAGTTGACAGAAGGGTGTGGAAATACGCTCAATGAAAAAAGTGTGAACAAGGTTTTGAAAAATCAAAAAAAAGGACTATTTTTGCAGTCCTTTTTACGGCCCGTGTACAATGAGCCGCGTTCTTCAACATGCCACCTTAGCTCAGCTGGTAGAGCAACTGACTTGTAATCAGTAGGTCGTTGGTTCGATCCCGACAGGTGGCTCAAAGCATTTAACGGCAAGACTCAGGGGAAATACCAGAGTGGCCAAATGGGGCAGACTGTAAATCTGCTGTCTTACGACTTCGGAGGTTCGAATCCTTCTTTCCCCACTAAACACCTTTAAATGCTATGCGGGAGTAGCTCAGTTGGTAGAGCGACAGCCTTCCAAGCTGTAGGTCGCGGGTTCGAGCCTCGTCTCCCGCTCCGGTTGAAGCAAACCGGGGCACTGATTTGCTTCAAAACGGTCATCGAAAGATGCCCGGGTTCCGAAAGGTACCAAAAGCCGATGTAGCTCAGGGGTAGAGCACTTCCTTGGTAAGGAAGAGGTCATGGGTTCAAATCCCATCATTGGCTCCAGAAACAGAAACAGACAAACTAAAAACAAATAATATGGCAAAAGAAACATTTGACCGCTCCAAACCTCACGTAAACATTGGTACCATCGGTCACGTCGATCATGGTAAGACTACTCTTACCGCTGCAATTACCACCGTACTGGCTGATGCCGGTCTTTCTGAAAAGAGATCTTTCGATTCTATCGATTCAGCTCCTGAAGAAAAAGAACGCGGTATCACTATCAACACTGCTCACGTAGAATACCAGACTGGCAACCGCCACTATGCGCACGTTGACTGTCCAGGTCACGCTGACTACGTTAAGAACATGGTAACGGGTGCTGCCCAGATGGATGGTGCTATCCTCGTGGTAGCCTCTACAGACGGCCCAATGCCCCAGACTCGTGAACACATTCTGCTTGCCCGCCAGGTAGGTGTACCTCGTTTGGTAGTTTTCATGAACAAAGTGGACATGGTAGACGACGAAGAACTGCTTGACCTGGTTGAGCTTGAAATTCGTGACCTGTTGAAGTTCTATGAATTTGACGCTGACAACACGCCTATCATCCGCGGTTCTGCCCTGGGTGGTTTGAATGGTGATGCTAAATGGGTGGATACCATCCGTCAGCTCATGGACGCAGTTGACAACTGGATCCCCGTTCCTCCCCGTCTGGTAGATCAGCCCTTCCTGATGCCCGTAGAAGATGTGTTTTCTATCACAGGTCGTGGTACTGTGGCTACAGGTCGTATCGAGCGTGGTGTAATCAAAATTGGTGAGTCAGTTGATATCATCGGTTTTGGTGCTCACATGACCTCTACCTGCACAGGTGTGGAAATGTTCCGCAAACTGTTGGATCGCGGTGAAGCTGGTGACAACGCCGGTATCCTGCTGCGTGGTATCGAAAAAACCGATATCCGCCGTGGTATGGTTATCTGTGCTCCTAAGTCAGTTTCTCCCCACAAGAAGTTCAAAGCTGAGATTTATGTACTGAGCAAAGAAGAAGGTGGCCGTCATACCCCATTCTTCAACAAGTACCGTCCTCAGTTCTACTTCCGTACTACTGACGTAACCGGTGAAATCATGTTGCCTGCAGGTACCGAAATGGTAATGCCCGGTGATAACATTTCAATTACAGTGGAACTGATTCAGCCCATCGCTATGGAAAAAGGTCTTCGCTTCGCGATTCGTGAAGGCGGCCGTACCGTAGGTGCTGGTCAGGTTACTGAGATCATCGAATAATTTTTGACCTAGAGAGGGCGGTTTTCCGCCCTCTTTATACGGGCATAGTTCAATGGTAGAATAGAGGTCTCCAAAACCTTTGATCTGGGTTCGAATCCTGGTGCCCGTGCTAATAGAAGCGCAATGTTTGAAAGAATAGGTAATTATTTCCGCGAAACTCGTGATGAACTCCTAAACAAGGTGTCATGGCCCTCGTGGAATGAACTCACGGAAAGTACCTGGATTGTTTTGGTAGCTTCCGTACTTTTTGCTCTCATCATCTGGTCTATGGATCAGGTGCTGGGTCTTGCCCTCACCAATTTTTACAAACTTTTCTGATAATGACGACTGCTGAAGAAAAACATAAATGGTACGTTGTTCGTGCAATCACCGGTCAGGAAAAAAAGGTGAAACACAACATCGAGGTTGAGCTCGAAAGAGCCCGCAAGCAGTCTTATGTGCCCGAAATTTTAATTCCTACAGAAAAGGTTTACCAAATCAAAAATGGTAAAAAAATTGCCAAGGAAAGAAACGCATTTCCGGGGTACATACTCATCAATGCGGATTTCTCAGATCCAGAAGTTATTCCATTGATAAAATCTGTCTCAGGTGTGGTGGGTTTTTTGGGAAGTAAAGATACTCCTGTGGCCCTCAGACCTGCAGAATTAGGCAGAATATTGGGAACCGCCGATGAACTTAGTGAATCGGCAACTTCGTCGGAAGAACATTATATGGTAGGAGAAGCCGTTAAAGTGATTGATGGTCCTTTCAATGACTTTGATGGTGTGATAGAAGAAATAAACGACGAAAAGAAAAAGCTGAAAGTGATGGTGAAAATATTTGGTCGCCGCACTCCGCTCGAACTTAACTATAATCAAGTACAGAAATTGTAACAGTAATGGCAAAACAAATATCAGGCTTCGTAAAACTCCAGGTGAAAGGCGGACAGGCAAACCCTGCTCCTCCCATTGGTCCCGCTCTTGGTTCCAAAGGTGTTAACATCATGGATTTTTGCAAGCAATTCAATGCGCGCACTCAAGATAAAATGGGCAAAGTATTGCCCGTGGTAATCACCGTTTACGCCGACAAATCTTTTGATTTCATTATCAAAACCCCACCGGTGGCAGTTCAGCTATTGGAAGCATCTAAACTGCAAAAGGGTTCTGCTGAACCTAACCGCAAAAAAGTGGGTTCTGTGAACTGGGATCAGGTGAAAACAATCGCTACCGAAAAAATGCCCGATTTAAACTGTTTTACAGTGGAATCGGCCATGAAATTGGTTGCGGGTACGGCCAGAAGTATGGGAATCACCATCTCAGGTGATGCGCCTTTTTAATCATTTAAAGAAGCAAGAAAATGAAAGTTGGTAAAAAAAGAAAAGAAGCACTAAGCAGGTATGATAGCACTAAGTCTTACACGCTGAAGGAAGCTTGCGAAATTGTAAAGAAAATTACGACCACCAAATTCGACGCATCCGTTGATATCGATGTTCGTTTGGGTGTTGATCCACGTCAGGCAAACCAAATGGTTCGTGGCGTGGCAAGTCTCCCTCATGGACTGGGTAAAACAGTTCGCGTTTTGGTGCTCTGTACCCCTGACAAAGAGCAGGAAGCCAAGGATGCCGGTGCAGATCACGTAGGTCTTGACGACTACATCGAGAAAATCGCGGCTGGCTGGACTGATATTGATATTATCATTGCATTACCCAGTGTGATGGCTAAACTAGGTCGTTTGGGTAAAGTGCTGGGCCCCAGAAACCTTATGCCAAACCCGAAAAGTGGCACTGTAACTACTGAAGTAGGAAAGGCTGTTACTGAAGTAAAGGCCGGTAAAATTGACTTTAAAGTTGATAAAACCGGAATTATCCATACCTCAGTGGGTAAGGTATCTTTTGATGCAGACAAGTTGAGCGATAACGCACTTGAGTTGGTTCAGGTTCTTAATAAATTAAAGCCATCTGCTGCAAAAGGCACTTATTTTAAAAGTATCTCCATGAGCAGCACCATGAGCCCAGGTGTAAGTATTGATGTTAAATCCATTCCAGGAATCTGATTATGAACAAAGAACAAAAACAAGCGGTGGTTGCCGAACTAACGGAAACCTTCAAGAATAGTGATGTGGTGTATCTGGCCGATACAACCGGTCTTAGTGCCAATGCAACCAATGCTTTTCGTCGTGTATTATTTAATAGTGGTGTAAGCATGCGTATGGCTAAGAACACCCTGATAAATATTGCCATGGAAAACTGCGGTAAAGATTTTGGTGATCTTAAGACAGTGCTTGCAGGTTCAACCTGTGTTATGATTTCTGAAAACATGAAGGCACCTGCCAATGCCATCAAGTCTTTCCGCGACAAGGATGGCTTACCTGTATTGAAAGGCGCATGGATAGATAGCAGCGTGTTTCTGGGTGACAAATCACTGGAGGAAATCATCAAACTCAAATCCAAAAATGAACTTATCGGTGAAGTTATTGGTCTGTTGCAATCTCCTGCCCGCAATGTTATCAGCGCGCTGCAAGGCAATGCAGGTCAAAAAATTGCCGGTCTCGTAAAGGCAGTAGCCGAAACTAAAGCATAATTAACTAACAAAAAAACTCAAAAAACAATAAAACAATGGTAGATCTGAAAGAATTCGCGAATCAGTTGGTAAATCTCACTGTAAAAGAGGTAAATGAACTTGCTCAAATCCTGAAGGAAGAGCACGGTATTGAACCTGCTGCTGCTGCAGTGGCTGTAGCCGCCCCCGCAGCGGGTGGTGGTGGAGCCGCCGCCGCCGAGGAACAAACCGAGTTTGATGTTATCCTCAAAAATGCAGGCGCAAACAAACTGAATGTGGTTAAAATTGTAAAAGATTTGACCGGACTCGGTTTGAAAGAAGCCAAAGATCTTGTTGATGCCGCCCCCAAAGCTGTAAAAGAAAAAGTTTCGAAAGCCGAAGCTGAAGATCTTGCAGCTAAACTTAAAGAAGCGGGCGCTGAAGTTGAGGTCAAGTAATTTCCAACAAACACAACCCCAAATGGCCCCGGAATACCGTGGGCCTTTTGGGCGTTTATTGAGTCAAACATCCATTGTCGTACCTAAAAAAACAAAAACAAATTGAGCACACTACAAAACAATAGGGTTTCTTTTGGCAAAGTAAAACACGCCATTGAATACCCCGATTTCCTCGATGTGCAGCTGCAATCGTTCCAGGAATTTTTTCAGCTTGACACACCTGCCGACAAACGCGAAGGTGAAGGTCTTTTCATGGTTTTCCGTGAAAACTTCCCTATTACCGATACCAGAAATATATTCGTTCTGGAGTTTCTTGACTACTTTGTAGATCCACCCAGATATACCATTCAGGAGTGCATTGAGCGCGGTCTAACTTATGCCGTGCCACTGAAGGCAAAATTGAAATTGAGTTGTAACGATCCCGAGCATGAAGATTTTAAAACCATTGTTCAGGACGTGTATCTTGGAACCATCCCCTACATGACGCCCAATGGTACTTTCATCATTAATGGCGCAGAAAGGGTTATCGTAAGTCAGTTGCATCGCTCTCCCGGCGTATTTTTCGGTCAAAGCATTCACTCTAACGGTACTAAGTTGTATTCAGCCCGTGTAATTCCATTTAAAGGATCATGGATTGAATTTGCTACCGATGTAAATGCCGTAATGTATGCCTATATCGACCGCAAAAAGAAGTTCCCGGTAACTACATTGCTCCGTGCTATTGGCTTTGAGAGTGATAAGGATATTCTTGATATTTTTGGTCTAAGTGAAGAAGTAAAGGTTAGCAAAACCGGACTTAAAAAAGTAATAGGTCGCAAACTGGCGGCTAGGGTGCTGCGCACCTGGATTGAAGACTTCGTTGATGAAGATACCGGTGAGGTGGTTTCTATTGAAAGAAACGAGGTTATTCTGGAGCGTGATACCATCCTGGCGGATGAACACATTGATGTGATTGTGGATGCAGGTGTAAAGACAGTAATTCTTAACACTGAAAATACCGGTAACATTGATTTTGATATTATTTATAACACGCTGCAGAAAGATACATCCAATAATGGAAAAGAGGCGTTGGAGGTAATCTATCGTCAGTTGAGGAATGCAGATCCACCCGATGAAGAGACTGCGCGCGGTATTATCGAGCGTCTGTTTTTCTCAGATAAGCGCTATGACCTTGGTGACGTAGGTCGTTACCGTATCAACCAGAAGTTGAATATGAATACGCCTATGGATGTGAAGGTACTGACCAAAGATGATATCATTAGTATTATCAAGTTCCTAATTCATCTGTATAATGGTCAGGAAGCCCTCGATGATATTGATCACTTGAGCAACCGCCGTGTGCGTACTGTTGGTGAACAGCTGTATGCCCAGTTTGGCGTAGGTCTTGCCCGTATGGCCCGGACCATTCGCGAAAAAATGAATATTCGGGATAATGAAGTGTTTACACCGCAAGATCTGGTGAATGCCAGAACCCTGAGCAGCGTAATTAATTCATTCTTTGGAACCAACCAGCTTTCACAGTTCCTCGATCAGATTAATCCCCTGGCAGAAATCACGCATAAGCGTCGTCTGTCAGCACTGGGTCCGGGTGGTTTGAGCCGTGAAAGAGCCGGTTTCGAAGTACGTGACGTTCACTACACGCACTACGGCCGACTTTGTACCATTGAAACTCCGGAAGGACCTAATATTGGTCTGATATCTTCCCTTTGTGTTCATGCCAAAATCAACAACATGGGCTTCATTGAAACCCCTTATCGTAAGGTAGTTGAAGGCAAAATCGAGGAAGGAATTACCTACCTTAGCGCTGAAGAAGAGGATGGAAAAACCATTGCTCAGGCCAATGCGGAAGTGGATGCAAAAGGAAATTTTAAAACAGCGTTGGTGAAAAGCCGCAAGGAAGGTGACTTCCCGTTGGTGGATCCATCCAAACTGGATTATATGGATGTAGCACCCAACCAAATCGTGTCTATAGCCGCTTCGCTGATTCCCTTTTTGGAGCATGATGATGCTAACCGTGCGCTGATGGGTTCAAACATGCAGCGTCAGGCTGTGCCTCTGGTTAAGCCTGAAGCTCCTATTGTGGGTACCGGCCTGGAAGAAAAGGTGGCTCGTGATAGCCGCTCTCTCATCAATGCTGAAGGGGATGGTGTGGTTGAATACGTGGATGCACGTGAAATCCGCATTCGTTATCAGCACAATTCTGATGACGATCTGGTAAGCTTTACCGGTAATACCAAGACCTATCAGCTTACCAAATTCCGCAGAACCAACCAGAATTCCTGTATCAATCTGCATCCTATCGTAAAGAAAGGTGACAAGGTTACCAAGGGACAGGTGATTTGCGAAGGATATGCTACCCAGGGTGGGGAACTCGCTCTTGGTCGTAACCTGAAAGTGGCATTCATGCCTTGGCAGGGTTATAACTTCGAGGATGCGATCGTAATCTCAGAAAAAGTAGTAAAAGACGATTGGTACACCACCGTTTACATTACCGAGTTTGAGTTGGAAGTTCGTGATACCAAGCGCGGTGAAGAGGAATTGACCAACGATATCCCGAATGTCAGTGACGAGATGACCCGTAACCTGGACGAGAATGGTCTGATACGCATAGGTGCTGAGGTTAAAGAAGGCGATATCCTCATTGGTAAGATTACACCCAAAGGTGAAACTGAGCCATCACCCGAAGAGAAACTGCTTAGGGCCATTTTCGGCGATAAAGCCGGTGATGTAAAAGATGCATCATTGAAAGCGCCTCCCGGTACAGATGGTGTGGTTATTGAGAAAAAACTCTTCAGCAAGAGCAAAAAAGATAAAACCATTCGCGCCAGCGACAAAGGAAGGTTGCAAAAACTGGAAGATGACCACAAGCGCGAAATGGCTGAGTTCAAAGACGAACTGGTTAAAAAATTATTCCAGATTGTGAATGGTAAAACCAGCCAGGGTGTTTTCAATATGTACAGTGAAGAGCTGATCAGCAAGGGTACTAAGTTTACCCAGAAAAATCTGATGAGCATAGATTACAGTAATGTAAACTACCACAACTGGACCGCTGATGCAGAGAAAAACGAACTTATCGTTCGTGCATTGACCAATTATATCAATGTATACAATGATAAAGTTACCAACTTTAAACGTGAGCATTATGCAATCAGTGTGGGTGATGAATTGCCTACCGGGATTTTGCAAATGGCTAAAGTTTATGTGGCAACCAAACGTAAATTGAAAGTGGGTGATAAGATGGCAGGTCGTCACGGTAACAAGGGTATTGTTGCCAGGATTGTCCGTGAAGAGGACATGCCATTCCTGGATGATGGAACACCTGTGGACATCGTTCTGAATCCCCTTGGCGTACCTTCTCGAATGAACTTGGGTCAGATTTATGAAACCGTTTTGGGATGGGCCGGAAAAGAGCTGGGTGTGAAATTTGCTACCCCAATTTTCGATGGCGCCAGCAATGCTGAAATTGAGGAATGGACCAATAAAGCAGGAATACCCAAGAATGGTCTGGTTTATCTGAATGATGGTTTGTCAGGTCAGAAATTTGACCAACCCACAACGGTAGGTATCATCTATATGCTGAAACTTGGACACATGGTTGATGATAAGATGCACGCCCGTTCTATCGGTCCGTACAGTCTTATTACCCAGCAGCCGTTGGGTGGTAAAGCACAGTTTGGTGGTCAGCGTTTCGGTGAAATGGAAGTTTGGGCACTGGAAGCATTCGGTGCATCAAACATTCTGCGCGAAATACTAACCGTGAAGTCTGATGACATCACCGGAAGAGCCAAGGCCTATGAAGCCATTGTGAAAGGTGAAAACCTGAGTAATATCGGAACCCCCGAATCATTCAATGTACTTGTACATGAATTGAGAGGTCTGGGTCTGGAAGTATCATTTATCGAATAACTCTGAGCGAAAGTCAGTAACATGCAAACACAAAAGAAAATTCAAAAAATCGGAAGCAATTTTAGCAAGATCAGAATCTCGCTGGCTTCACCGGAAAACATACTACGCCGCAGTTTTGGGGAGGTTACCAAACCGGAAACCATTAACTACCGAAGCTACAAGCCTGAAATGGGCGGACTTTTCTGCGAACGCATTTTTGGTCCTATCAAGGATTATGAATGTCACTGCGGAAAATACAAACGTATTCGCTATAAAGGCATCGTTTGTGATCGTTGTGGTGTGGAGGTAACAGAGAAGAAAGTGCGTCGTGAGCGCATGGGCCACATTAATCTGGTGGTGCCCGTTGCGCACATTTGGTACTTTAGATCTCTTCCCAATAAAATTGGTTACCTGCTTGGTCTACCTACCAAGAAGCTCGATATGGTTATCTATTACGAGCGTTATGTGGTAATACAACCCGGTGCAGCGTCCAATAGTAATTATCTGGATCTTCTGACTGAGGAAGAGTACCTGGACATCACAGATTCTCTGCCTAAAGAGAACCAGTTGTTGGATGATAATGATCCCAACAAGTTCATTGCCCGCATGGGTGCAGAGGCCTTGAATGATTTGCTGAGCCGAATCAATCTGGATAAATTAAGCTATGACTTGCGAAATCAGGCGGCTACAGAAACCAGCCAACAGCGTAAACAGGAAGCCCTGAAGCGATTGAAGGTAATTGAAGGTTTCCGTAGTGCCCAGCGCACCGGTGAGAATCGTCCTGAGTGGATGGTGATGAAGATGTTGCCCGTAATTCCACCTGAATTGCGTCCTTTGGTTCCTTTGGAGGGTGGCCGTTTCGCAACTTCAGATTTGAATGATTTATATCGCCGGGTTATCATACGTAATAACCGCTTAAAGCGATTGATTGAAATTAAAGCGCCTGAAGTAATTTTGAGAAATGAGAAGCGTATGCTTCAGGAAGCCGTAGATTCACTGTTGGATAACACCCGTCGTGCAAGTGCGGTGAAGAGTGAAGGTAATCGTCCTTTAAAGTCGCTTAGCGATATGCTAAAAGGCAAACAGGGCCGCTTCCGTCAAAACCTGCTGGGTAAACGTGTGGATTATTCAGGTCGTTCTGTTATTGTGGTAGGTCCTACCCTGAAACTGAATGAGTGTGGTCTGCCCAAAAATATGGCCGCCGAGCTTTTCAAGCCATTTATCATTCGTAAACTGATTGAAAGGGGCATTGTAAAGACCGTTAAAACTGCCAAGAAAATTGTAGAAAAGAAGGATCCTGTTATTTGGGATATTCTAGAAAATATTTTAAAAGGTCATCCGGTTTTATTAAACAGGGCTCCTACACTGCACAGATTAGGTATTCAGGCCTTCCAGCCCAAATTGGTAGAGGGTAAGGCTATACAGTTGCATCCTCTTGTTTGTACCGGTTTTAACGCTGACTTTGACGGTGACCAGATGGCTGTGCACGTTCCGCTCGGCAATGCTGCCGTGGCAGAGGCACAATTGCTGATGTTGGCTTCTCACAATATCCTCAACCCTGCAAATGGTTCACCGGTAACAGTTCCCTCCCAGGATATGATTTTGGGACTTTATTACATTACCAAGGAACGTGTAGGAACCAAAGCCCACCCTGTAAAAGGCGAAGGTCTGACTTTCTATGCTGCTGAAGAAGCCATTATCGCGTACAACGAAGGAAGAGTAGACCTACATGCCAAGGTTAAGTGCCGTGTGCGTGTTAAGGAAAACGATGAGTTCGTTTGGAGCGTAATTGATACCACCATGGGGAGAATCTTGTTTAATCAGGTAGTTCCGGAGGAATATGGCTACATAAACGAACTTCTGAAAAAGAAAAATCTTCGTGATATCATTTCAGGGATGATTCGAGTGGCCGGCGTGGCCAAAGCAGCCAACTTCCTAGACGCTATTAAAGGACTTGGATTTCACTTTGCCTTCCGCGGCGGTCTCAGCTTTAATATGAGCTATGTGAAAATCCCCGATGAAAAAGATCAGCTGGTGAACAAAGCTTACGAAGAGGTGCAGGAAATTCAGTCTAACGCAGACATGGGTTTCATTACCAATAATGAAAGATATAACCAGGTAATTGACCTTTGGACCCGCGTAAATAATCAACTTGCTCGTGTTCTTATTAAAGAACTGAGTTCGGATGATCAGGGCTTTAACCCTATTTATATGATGCTTGACTCAGGTGCACGTGGTTCTAACGAGCAGATTCGTCAGCTCGGTGGAATGCGTGGTCTGATGGCAAAGCCTCAAAAGAGCAGTGGTGGAGGAACTGGTGATACCATCGAAAACCCGATTATTTCAAACTTTAAAGAGGGTTTGAATGTATTGGAATACTTTATCTCTACGCACGGTGCTCGTAAGGGTCTTGCTGATACAGCGTTAAAAACAGCGGATGCAGGTTATCTTACCCGTCGTCTGCACGATGTAGCTCAGGATGTAGTTATCACAGAACAAGATTGCGCAACCCTTAGGGGCATTGCTATGTCTGCCATTATCAACAATGATGAAGTAGCAGAAAGTCTCAATGAAAGAATACTGGGCCGCTGCCTTGTGGATGATGTGATAGACAATACCACAGGAGAAGTACTGGGTAGAGGTGGAGATGAAGTAACCGAAAAAATGGCCGCCGCAATTGATGCAGCAGGTATAGAAGAGGTTGAAATCCGTAGCGTGCTGACTTGCGAGACACTCAGTGGAGTGTGTGCAAAATGCTATGGAAGAAACCTGGCTACAGGCCGTATGGTTCAAATTGGCGAAGCAGTAGGTGTAATTGCTGCCCAGTCTATTGGTGAACCCGGTACGCAGCTTACCCTCCGTACGTTCCACACCGGTGGTGCCGCTATGAACATTGCTGCTGAAAACACCCTCGAAACCAAATACGAAGGCGTAATCAACTTTGATAGCATGCGTACAGTAACCAAAGAAGTGGTTGACGATGAAACCGGAAAGAAGAAAAAGGTGGAAATCGTCTTGGGTAGAAGTGGTGAAATCCGGATTCTTGATTCACGCAGCAACAACGTAATTACCAGCTATAATGTTCCTTATGGTGCTCAACTCATGGTAAAAGAGGGTGCGACCGTTAAAAAAGGAGACAAATTGTGTACTTGGGATCCATTTAACACCTTGATTATCTCTGATATTGACGGAACCGTGCAGTACGATAACATTATTGAAGGGGTTAACATGCGTGAAGAAGGAGATGAGCAGACTGGTCTTAGCGAACTGGTTATTGTAGAAAGCAAGGATAAAACGAAAGTGCCAGTAATTGCAGTTCAAGGCAAGGCAGATCAGAACAAGCACTTTAACATGCCAGTAGGTTCAATTCTGGTTGCTAAAGCTGGCGCTGCTGTTAAGGCAGGAGATATTCTGGCAAAAATTCCCAGAAGTGCAACGCGTACACGTGATATTACCGGTGGTCTTCCCCGCGTGACAGAATTGTTTGAAGCACGTAATCCATCCAATCCCGCCGTAGTAAGTGAAATTGATGGTGTAGTGGAGTATGGTGTGAGCAAGCGTGGTAACCAGGAAATCATAGTTACGAGCAAAGACGGTGAGAAGAAACACTATCAGGTTGCGCTCAGTAAGCACATTTTGGTGCATGATGGTGATTTTGTTCGTGCTGGTCAGCCATTGAGTGATGGTGCGATAACCCCTCAGGATATACTGCGCATTGAAGGGCCCGGTGCCGTTCAGCGTTATGTATTGAATGGAATTCAGGAAGTATATCGTCTACAGGGTGTGAAAATCAATGATAAACACATCGAAACCATTGTTAGGCAGATGATGCAGAAGATGGAAATCAATGATCCAGGAGATACCCGTTTCCTTGAAGGTGAAATTACCGACCGCTGGAATCTCCGGTCAGAGAATGACTGGATTTGGGATAAAAAGGTAGTAACTGATGCAGGTGACAGCGAACAGATGCACCCTGGTCAAATTGTTAGCTTGAAAGACCTGAGGCAGGAAAACAGCGGACTTCGTCGTCAGGACAAGAAGCTGGTAGAATTCCGCGATGCTGTTTCAGCGACTGCTCAGCCCGTACTGATGGGTATTACCAAGGCTTCTTTGGGAACCCAGAGCTTTATGAGTGCTGCATCCTTCCAGGAAACCACCAAGGTGTTAAATGAAGCCGCCATTTCCGGTAAGGTTGATGAGCTTAAAGGCCTTAAGGAAAATGTAATTGTGGGTCATCTCATTCCTGCCGGTACCGGTATGCGTAATTGGGATAATGTAGTTACAGGTTCCAAAGAGGAGTATGATCGGTTGATGGCTTCCAAAATGGAAGCTGAGACGGAGGAAGCTTAAAATTCCCAAATATTTAGAAAAGCCGGCCTATTACAGGTCGGCTTTTTTTATTCTAGGATATTGGCACCAGATAATTGCTGTGCCATATACATAGCAGCATACATGCCATTCAGCTTCATTAGCTCAGCATGCGTACCTTCTTCACATTTTTCACCTGTTTTCATGTATAAAATTCTGTTAGAATGTCGGATGGTGCTGAGTCTATGAGCAATGACAACAGCAGTGCGGTTATTTAACAGCTGATAGATTGCTTTTTGGATAAGAACTTCTGTTTCACTGTCTATATTGCTGGTGGCTTCATCCAAAATAATGATGCCGGGTTTGCATGCAAGCGCTCTGATAAAACTGATGAGCTGTCGCTGGCCCAAACTTAAAGACATGCCCCTTTCCATTACATTAAAATCAAATTGACCCGGCAAATGATGAATGAAATCATATGCCCCAATCAGTCTTGCGGCCTCTGCGATTTCTGTGTCCTTGATTTCTTGATTTTTAAGTCGGATGTTATCGGCAATACTGCCGCTGAATAGAAAAACATCCTGCAATACGGAAACTACTTTTTTTCGCAGAAAATCCAGATTGTAAGCTTCGATTTTGATACCATCAACATAGATATTACCACGCTGATGCTGATAAAATCGGGCAATGAGGCCGATGATGGTAGTTTTTCCGCTTCCCGTATGGCCCACAATGGCAAAGGTTTCTCCCGGATTTACCGTAAACGACAGGTTTTTTAGTACCCAGTTTTCACCTTCATAGGCAAACCATACATTTTCAAATCGAATTTCCCCACGGAATTCCTCTGGAATGATTGTTCCGGAAGTTTCAGTATTTTCTGTGTTATCCAGCAGTTCAAAAATTCTTTCAGCAGCTACCATGCCCATTTGAATATTGTTGAACCGGTCTGCAATGGCTCTTACCGGGCGAAAAAACAGGTTGACAAACATGATAAATGCGGTTAATTCGCCAGGCTGTAATGTGTTTTGCATCATTCCGCCTGTTCCGTATAAAATGATGATGGCCAGTGTGGCTGCAACCAAAAATTCTACGATGGGAAAGAAAACAGCATAGTAAAATATACCCCGAATATGGGCATCTCTATGTGAGGCATTGATGGATTTAAATTTCGAATATTCTTTTTCCTGTCGATTAAATAGTTGAACAATGTGCATGCCGGTGATGTGTTCCTGAAGAAAAGAATTGAGTCTAGAAACCTCATTTCTAACCTGCTGAAAACTGTCTCTTACTCCCTTTCTAAAAAAATTGGCTGCCCATAACAAGAACGGAAGTACCAGGAGGGTTAAAAGGGTCAATTTCCAGCTAATAACGAACATACATACCAGTATGATAATAATCTGAAAAGCATCGCCGGCTATGGTGATGAGGCCTGCAGAGAAAAGTTCGGTTACAGTTTCAATATCACTGATGGTTCTGGTAACAGATGTCCCAACAGGCGTCTTGTCAAAAAAGGTTTGTCGTAGATTTATTAGGTGTTTATAGGTGTAATTTCGCATGCGCAAAATCACATCCTGACCAATGTTTTCTGATAAATAGCTGTTAAGAAAACCCAGTAAGGTCTGAAAAATCAAAACCGCTAAAATCAATAAACACCAGAAACCCAAACCTTCGTAGGTGCCTTTGAGAATATAATGATCAATGGCATGGCTATAAAAATTGGGCTGAATCGCAGATAAACAACTTTGTAGGATGGTGAGTAAAATGGCACTGTAGAAGGCAGCTCTCTTTGGGAGTGCGAGTTGCATAATTCGTCCCAGGAGGCCTGGATTAAACTTGAAAGGGCTTTTCACGGATTAGAAGTGCAAAGGTAGGGTACGCCGATTTGTGTAAAACTTTATTTCGCAAACCACTTGCACTCCTTTTTTAAGCGATAGTAATATTGCACTATGGCCATGCACATTGCTATTGCAGGAAACATAGGAGCTGGAAAGACAACGCTTACCCATTTACTTGCCAAAAATTACGACTGGGAAATGCAGTTGGAGGATATGGATGACAATCCTTATATCTCGGATTTCTATGAAGATATGCAGAGATGGAGTTTTAATCTACAGGTATATTTCTTGAATACCCGATGGAAGCATATTCAGAATATCAGGAAGGGTAGTAGGACTGTAATTCAGGACAGAACTATTTATGAGGACGCGCACATATTTGCTCCCAATTTGCATGCCATGGGGTTGATGAGCACCCGTGATTTTGAGAATTACAATGCGTTGTTTGAAAATATCAATCAGCAGATAACGCCCCCTGATTTATTAATTTATCTCAGAGCGGGTATTCCAAAATTGGTACATCAGATTCAAATGCGCGGGCGTGATTATGAGGATGCAATAAGACTCGATTATCTTAAAAGACTCAATGAGCGCTATGAGGCCTGGATTAGTGAATATAAGGGTAAGTTACTGGTATTTAATGTAGATGACATGGATTTCTCGGATAATCCTGACCATGCGTCGCTCATAGTTCAGCAGGTAGAGAGTACCTTAAACGGGCTCTTCTAATGCCCCTTAACACCCGGGTTCATACCACTGTACTGCAAGTAAGACCTGATGACATAGACTTATTTGGCCATGTGCACAGCAGCCGCTACATGGATTATGTATTTGCCGCCAGACTGGAACAAATGGAGCGTTGCTATGGTATGCCTTTGCAGGAATTTATGCAGCATAATCTGGGTTGGTATTTATCTGCAACTGAAATGCGGTACCTGAGGCCCTTGAAATTGGGCGATGGTATGAAGGTTCAAACCGCTATTGTCAGTATGGGAACTGCCTCTGTCAGGGTGGAATTTGCCATACTGAGGGATGCCGATGACGTTCTTTCCTGCAAAGGATGGGCTGAATATGTCCTAGTGGATTTGCAAACGGGCCGTCCCAAGTCCATACCTGAATGGATCATTAGCCGTTATTCACTTCCTGACGATTCAATTTCGTAACTTTGCGGTATGTCCTTTTTGTACCCAGTGTTTTTGTCAGCACTAGCCGTATTGCTGATTCCATTGTTGGTGCATCTTTTCAGGTTTAGAAAGTATCAAACGGTTCGATTTACCAGGGTTCGTTTGTTGAAAGAAGTTGAAATTGAAACAAAAAATCAAAACCGACTTAAACATCTGCTAACCCTGTTTTGTAGGATGTTAGCTCTTGCATGTCTTGTGATGGCATTTGCCAACCCGGGTTGTAATCACAATTCCTCGCAAGCAACCGGCAAAACGCGGGTAAGTATTTTTATTGATAATTCTTTCAGTATGGATAACCGACGGGATGGAAAGATTTTGCTGGAAACGGCAAAGCAACATGCCCGTGATATTATTCGTTCTTATGGTATCAATGGGGAATTTCAAATCAGGACTTTACAGATAACAGGCCCTAGTTCACAATTTGTTTCTTCTGCGGAAGCCATTTCTAACATAGATGCCATTAAAATTCAGCCGGGCTCAATTCAATTAGAGACTTTGCTGAAAAGTATGGCAAATGATTTAAAGGAGACAGGTAATGCCTATGTCGGGTATGTGATTTCTGATTTTCAGACAGGTTTTGTAGGGAAGCCATCCAATATTAGCGAACTCAAAGGAATACCGATAAAGCTGGTGAGAATAACATCAAGCCTAAGGGAAAATATTGGTATTGATTCTGCATGGCTTACAAAACCCTACCTGATTCCCGGGGAAAAAAACAGCATTCAGTTCCGGGTTGTCAATTATACAAAAGATCCGCTTCAAGATTTTCCTGTGAAATTGTATACGGAAAATGGGTTGCTGGGCACAGGCAGGGTTTCTGTGCAACCCGGAACTTCCGGTGTTTCATCAATTGATTTTACAGCAGAAAATAAAAGTGTTAATCCGGCAAGACTGATTATTGAGGAGCCGGGAGCATCCTTTGATAATGTGTTGTACATGAATCTTAGTACACAAACCTCACGCAATGTTAACCTTAGCAGTTCTAATCGGTTTGTGAGTCAGGTAATTGAAGCACAGCCCTTTCTCAAAATAACTCCGACTTTGAATCCATTTTCCGGTCAGGTCGCAACCGCCAATAATGTTTATATTTGGGTAGGCCCCGGAAATTTATCAAAAATACAGGCAGAAAACATAAGAGACTGGCTCACTGTTTCTGGCGCCACGTGTATCGTTGCCGTTGATAACAACACGCCTAACGATGCGTTGGTGAACATTATAGGGTTCCCTGATTCGAAAGTAGAAAATAGATCTCTTCGTATTTCAGATAAGGGTTTTACCCATCCATTTTTTGAGGGCGTATTCAGTCAAATTCCTCAAAATATGGCTGTGCCGGAAATTAAAAAATATAGAAGTACTTCAGGGTTGAACGGTGCTGGTGAATCCATTTTAACCTTAGAAAACGGGGATCCGTTTTTGTTGAGGTTTAAAGTAGGAAAAGGAACATTGTATGGTTTTACTTCTCCGTTTCAGGAGGATGCGGGCAATTTTGTAAAAAGTCCGTTATTTCTTCCTTTGCTTACCCATGCCATGATAGCAGACAGGGCAAATCCTCAACTGTACGGAATTTGTTTGTCAAAGACAGTACTTCCTTTGCAAAATGGGCTGAAAATGAACGAAAAACCCCCGGTGCTGAAGTTGAATAGCTTTGAGTTGGTAGCGGAAGTGAGTATGACCCCTAACGGGCAAGGTATATATTTGGGTGCCCAGCCTGAAAACGCCGGAAACTATGCCTTGTTAGAGAATGGGGCTTCAAAAATCCAGGGATGCGTATCCGTGAATGACAGCCGCCTCGAGAGCAATCCCGGTATGGTCTTGGAATCTGAATTGAAACCCTGGATGGATGCCAATGGTATAGAATGGACATCCGGAGATAATGCAGTGGCTGCTTATCAGGCCAAAATATCAGACACTTCTGCCTGGCGCTTGTTTATATGGCTTGCTGCTGTTTTTTTCGCATTGGAAGTTCTGGTTTTGGTATTTTGGGATTATCGATTTATTAAACAAAGAAAAAGCGAATAGGATGACTACAATTCTTATCAAATCTGCCCAGGTCATTGACATTGAGTCGGCCCATCACGGAAAGCAGACAGACATTTATATCAAAAACGGCATCATTGAAGCAATGGGCACGGATTTGGAGGTGCAGGCCGATAAAGAAGTGAATGCCAGCGGTCTTGTGGCCAATACCGGTTGGCTTGATATTCTTTCCTATTGCGGCGAGCCCGGTGAGGAATGGAAGGAAGATTTCAAGAGTCTTTCCAAAGCGGCACAGTCAGGAGGATTTACGCATGTGGCTGTGTTGGCAGGAAATCATCCGTATCCGGACCATGCTGCGGCCATTACCGCTTTAGGAAAAGCGGGTAGTGACTTACCCATCCATGTTTTGCCGCTTGGAAATATCACACAGCAGGCCCAGGGCAAGGAAATGACTGAGTTCTATGACATGGCTAAAGCAGGTGCCGTCGGTTTTTGTGATGGAGATCATACCATTGCCGATACAGGCCTGATTTCCAGAATTATGGAGTATAGTTCAGGTCTTAAGTTGCCTGTTCTATTTTTCCCGTTCGATAAAAAGCTGGCACCCGGTGGAAGCATACACGAAGGTATTCAAAGTGCTTCTTTGGGTCTGAAAGGCATGCCGTCTGTGAGTGAAAGTGCAGCGCTGGAGCAAATATTACAGATAGCCGGGTGGCTGAAAGTTCCCGTAAGAATAATCAGGATAAGCAGTGCTGAGTCTGTAGATCTTTTGAGGAAGGCCAAATCTGCCGGCATTGATGTAAAGGCCGCAGTGCCTGCATTTAATTTGCTGTTTACAGACGAAAACCTTACCTCTTTTGACGAGAATTATAAAGTCTTACCGCCATATAGATCGGAGCGAGACCGAGTGGCACTTTGGCAGGGTCTTGCCGATGGCACAATCGATGCGGTAATGAGTAATCATCATGCACAGGATATTGAAAACAAGGCAGTAGAATTCGACTATGCCGGATGGGGTGCCTCTTCCATACAAACCGTGCTTCAGTCCATTACAGGCGGGGGAAAGCCCGATTTGAACATCATTGCCGCTACACTGTCATCAGGTCCCCGGAAAATGATGGGTCTGCCCAAAGTAAGTCTCAATCCGGGACAGCCGGCTGACATTACTTTGTTTAGCCCAACCGCGGAATGGGTTTTTGAGCCATCTTTTAATTATAGCAAGGGTGTAAATCAGCCGTTGCTTGGGAAAACCCTGAAGGGATTAGTAGCAGGTACGGTAAAGGCGGGTATCTGGCACGCTAACCCGATGTCGGTTAAAAACGCCTGAACGGCCTTTAACCATGAAGTACATTAGCAGTCTGCAGAATCCTTCGGTAAAGGAAGCCTTGCAGCTGTTGGAAAAGAGTCGTTTGCGTAAATCCACCGGGCTTTTTGTAGCTGAGGGGTTGAATGAGTTGAAGATGTGCCAGAAAGCGGGTTTTTTATTTAAGAAATTATTTTTTTGTGGGGATGATATCTCCAAAGAGGAGCTAGATGCATGGTTTCAGGGGTTGCAAGCTGATGTAGAATGGTTTTCGGTTTCTGCAGAAATTATGACAAAGCTGGCATACCGATCCGGCGTTAAAAATGCGGTAGCAGTTGTCGAGGCAAAAAAAACGACTACAGGTTCGGTTAAAAGACATAATCAGCCATTCTATGTGGTGGCCGAATCCGTTGAAAAACCCGGGAACTTAGGGGCGCTGTTGAGAAGTGCTGATGCTTCTGGCACTACTGCGGTTATTTTGTGTGATCCTGCAGTGGATATTTATAATCCGAATGTAATAAGAAGCAGTGTGGGATGCGTTTTTAGCGTTCCGGTACTTGTAATGAGCCCGCAGGAAACCTTGGAGTTTTTACAGAATCAACATGTTTCGGTGTTTACTACTTTTATGGAGAATGCGGTTAGTATTTGGCAACAAGATTTAACAGGACCTGCAGCGGTGGTTGTAGGCACAGAGAGTTCGGGACTTAGTGATTTCTGGAGAAATGCTGGTCTAAATGTCAATATACCCATGTTTGGCAACGTTGACAGTCTGAATGTCTCCACAGCTGCTGCCCTAATCATGTTTGAGGCGGCAAGACAGCGCCAAAATATTGGAGGTTCCCATGAATAGCGGGGTTTTGGTGCTGGGGGCCGGCAGGAGTTCTCGTTTTTTACTAACGCATTTGGCAGAATTTTGCCATAAAACTCAACGTTCATTAACGGTGTGCGATGCCAATCCAAAGGATTTAGAAAAACACACGTCTGATTTGCGGCTTGAGCGAAAAATGATAAACGCATCAGATGCGGATGCCCTGGAGCAGCTTGTTAATGGTAAGGAAATGGTGGTTTCTCTGCTTCCGCCTCCCATGCATCCAAAAGTAGCTGCCTTGTGTCTTAAATACCGCGCCCATTTTGCTTCTGCCTCGTATGTAAGTGAAGCAATGAAGGAACTGGATGTGGAATCAAGAAAAGCCGGATTGGTATTTTTAAATGAACTGGGTCTGGATCCTGGCATTGATCACTTAAGCGCCATGAAAGCCATGGATGAAATTAGGGCAGATGGTGGAGTAATTACCGCTTTTGAAAGTTATTGTGGTGGGCTGATTGCTGAAGCATATTGTGCCAATAATCCCTGGAGATATAAATTCAGCTGGAATCCCCGCAACGTAGTGTTGGCAGGGCAGGGAGGCAACAGTATATACAGACATCAAAAGCAACTGAGAAGTATTCCGTGGCACCGCCTTTTTGCCGAGGCAAAAACCTTGTCGATTCCAGGCTTGGGTGAATTTGATGCCTATGCAAACCGCGATAGTCTTTCCTATTCTTCACTTTATAAGCTTGATGAGGCAGATACACTTTTCAGGGGAACACTGAGGCGTGCAAATTTCTGTAAAAACTGGCAGGTACTGGTGGCACTGGGTTTCACCGATGCACAGTCATCGCTCCCTAAAAATTTGCAATGCCTGAATGATGTATGTTGTGCACTTACCGGAAAAAATAAGAAACAGTTGCTATCAGACTGGTTGCTAAAAAATCGTTGGATTAGTGCCGATCAGGCCGTTTGGTTTGATTATTTGGATTTGGAAAGTACTAGGCCTTTTGATCCCGATGCGAACAATGCTGCTGAAGTGCTGGAAGCTGTTTTGCTTGAAAAGTGGAAAATGATGCCGGGAGATAGTGATGAGGTGGTAATGTACCACCGCATTGGCTTTGTGAAAGATGGAATAAAGAAAAGGTATCATGCTACACTTTGTGTCAGGGGCGCAGATGATATGCATACGGCAATGGCAAAAACGGTTGGCCTGCCATTGGCTTTGGGTGTTGAGCTGGTGCTGTCAGGGAATTGTCCTGAATCCGGGGTAGTGATTCCTGTTAGCGCTTACTGGTATAATCAGATTTTGCCCCGTTTGGAAAAAATGGGTATTGTCTTCACAGAGCATTTTGAAATTTGCGATTGAAATGCAACGCAAAATCTTGTACGGATAGTAAATTCGTAACTTTAAATCATCATGAATGACATAATCAATTCTGGCAAAGCTCCCGAGCCGGTAGGTCTTTACCCACATGCGAGGCGCGTAGGAAATCTTTTATATTTAAGTGGCGTAGGTCCCCGTGAAAAAGGCACCAAGAAAATCCCCGGGGTAGAGCTTGACGAAAATGGAAACATTGTTTCTTATGACATAGAAACCCAATGTCGTAGCGTTTTTCAGAATGTTAGGTGGATACTTGAAGACGCCGGTAGCAAGTGGGAAAACATCATCGATGTTACCGTGTTTTTGACCAATATGAAAGATGATTTTAAAACCTACAACAAGTTGTGGGCAGAATATTTTGCCAATAATCCACCATGCAGAACCACCCTTGAAATCAATTGTCTTCCCACACCCATTGCTATAGAGCTTAAGGTGCTTGCTACCATCGACTAGTGATCTTGTAATTTTCCCTTTAGGCGGGATATCTGCTGTTTTAATGCACTCACAGCCCCATCTGCGGCATTTTCAAATGTGGTATCCTGTTGCATCACAAACAATTCTTTTTCGGGTACTTTCACACGAATTTCAAGCGTTTTATTTCGCTTGGTGTCTGATTTCTCTTCTTTGAGAATTACCTTTACTTCCTGCATGCGCTGATACATGCGGTTCAATCTTTCCAGCTTGCCGGAGATTACATCCATAATCTTTGGTTCTGCTTTCAGTCCAATGGTTTGAAAATGAATATTCATGATTTTGCATTTAATTTTTGCTGAGATCCCGTAATTGGTATCACCAACAATTTACATAAAGATAACGCCGAAGTTGATGATTTGTGTCATTCTGTAGATGAATGCACCTAAAAATCCGACTGATTTTAATTTCGGGGGTGCAAACCGTGAATTTTTTTCAGTTTCTCAAAACTGTTTTTGGTATATACCTGTGTAGCCGCCAGACTGGCATGTCCTAAAATTTCCTTTATTGCCATTAACTGAGCGCCATTATTTAACATATGCGTCGCAAATGAATGTCGAAGCACGTGTGGACTGGTTTTCAGGGCGTCGCTAAAGAGCCGTAAATATTGGTTTACCAATCGGTAAACATACATTCGGTACATGGGTTTTCCATTTTCCAGTGCAAATAGCAATCCTTTTCGGCCTTGCATCCAATCCTTTAATCCTTCCATAATTTCATCGTGCAAAGGAATCAATCGTTGTTTGTTCCGCTTTCCCGTAACCTGTACCGTTTTTCGGTTTAGGTCCACATCGCCACAATGTATGGCTGCAAGCTCGCTTAAACGCATTCCCGTGGAATAAAACAGTAGCAAAAGCAATCGGTCACGCTGTCCGTTTTCCTGTTCTTGCCAGGGGAAATGGGCAAACATGTTTTGTAAATCTCTGGCCGGAATATCCTGTACAATACGTTTGGGCATTTTGGGCAGACTAATTTTGGAAAGGGGGTCGCTTTTGAGGGTTCCTTGTTTACGCAGATAGCGGGTAAATGAGCGAAGTACAGAAATTTTTCGGTGTACAGTTCTTGCCTGCAATCCCGATTGCATGAGGACTGCCATCCAACCTCTTACCGTCATCGCGTTAAGTCCGGTAACCAAGGTTAATCCCTCGTTTTGACAATGGATCTGAAACTGCTGCAAGTCGTTTTCATACGCGGAAACTGTATGAATGGACATACGTCGGTTCATAGCCAGATAATCCAGAAAATCAACAGCGGCTGCATGCATCAATACAAATCAAACGCTCCCCAACTTTTTTTATTGCAATTATTTATGAACCCATGTGCATAAACCCTTTATTAAGGCGGGGAAATCTGCAAAAAACAAATAACTTCGTCCGCATGCTTTCAAGAAAAGATTTTTTGAAACTTACAGGGGTGGTTTCCATCGCCGGCGTGCTTGGCGATGTTCGGGCTCAGGGGAAATTGAAAGGCAAAGCCCCTGTGGTTGTATCTACCTGGGATTTCGGGTTGCAAGCCAATGCTGCAGCGTGGGATCTGCTGGCCAAAGGTAGTTATTCATTGGATGCCATTGTGGCGGGAGTGGCAGTCCCCGAAAAAGATCCGGCCATCAATACGGTGGGTTTGGGTGGTTTCCCCGACAGAGACGGAAGAGTGACACTGGATGCATGTATCATGGATGAGCGTTTGAATTGCGGTTCTGTGGCATGTCTTGAGCATATTATGCACCCTGCGGCCGTGGCAAGGCAGGTCATGGAGAAAACGCCCCATGTCATGCTCACGGGAGGTGGTGCCTTAAAGTTTGCACTGGAGCAGGGTTTTAAAAAAGAAAATTTACTTACGGCTGAATCTGAAGCAGCATGGAAGGAATGGCTCAGAAAATCTGAATATTCGCCGACTCCAAACTGGGAGTTAAACCACGATACTATTGGCATGTTGGCCCTTGATAGTCAGCGTCGACTCTCCGGGGTTTGCACCACCAGCGGCATGGCTTGGAAAATGCATGGTAGGGTAGGAGATTCACCCATCATCGGAGCGGGATTGTATGTGGACGGGGAAGTTGGTGGAGCTACCTGCTCCGGTCTGGGAGAAGAAATGATCAGGATGGCCGCCTCTCACAGTGTGGTGGAGGCCATGCGAAATGGCAAGGGTGCTCAGGCTGCCTGCGAAGCAGTCATAAAGCGATATTACCGCAGGCGCGGTGAGGCAGCCAGAGGGAAACAGGTGTGTTTATTAGCTATGGATAACAATGGTAACGTAGGGGCTTATAGTCTGATGCCTGGTTTTGTGTATGCTTTAACCTGCGAAGGTGTTCATGAAATTCGAACGGCAGAATACCTGCTCAAGGCATAAAAAAAGCCGCTATAAGCGGCTTTTTATTATAAAATTTAATGTTTAAGGTTCCATTTCCTGACGCTGCATCTGCTGGCGATACGCAGCACGAATTTTCTGCATGCGTTTGGTGATGCAGGGCTTCTCAAAAGATTGACGAGCCCGAAGTTCTTTTACTACGCCGGTTTTCTCGAACTTCTTTTTGAATTTCTTCAGCGCTTTGTCTAGTGAATCGCTTTCTTTTACGTTGATAAGTATCATGTTTTTTCCTACCTACTTTCTTTTTTGGGAGTGCAAATATAAAAAAAATTATTCAAATTTCAAAATAATTACGACTTCAAAACTGCTCTGCTGATAACGAGTTTTTGAATCTCGCTGGTGCCCTCACCAATGGTGCATAATTTACAGTCGCGATAGAATTTTTCTACAGGAAAATCTTTGGTATAGCCGTATCCGCCAAAAATTTGAACGGCTTCATTGCTGCAAAAAACGCTGACTTCGCTGGCATAATACTTGGCCATGGCGCTCTCTTTATTGATGCTTTTTCCCTGGTTTTTGAGACTGGCGGCCTGGTGTGTAAGCAATTCTGCTGCTTCTATCCGGGTAGCCATGTCAGCCAGTTTGAAGCCAATGGCCTGAAAATTGGCGATGGGTTGACCAAATTGCTGACGCTCTTTACTGTATTTAACGCTGGCTTCGTAGGCACCTTTGGCAATGCCTAATGATAATGCAGCGATGGAAATTCTACCTCCGTCCAAAATTTTCATGGCCTGAATGAAGCCATCCCCAATATTGCCCAGACGGTTGGCGTCGGGTATGCGGCAATCTTCAAATATGAGCTCGGCTGTTTCACTGGCACGCATCCCCAGCTTATTTTCCTTTTTACCGCCCCTGAAACCCGGAGTGCCGCGTTCCACCACGAATGCAGTTATGCCATGGCTGTCCAGCAAATCTCCGGTGCGGGCCAAGACCACGGCCACATTCCCCGTAATACCATGGGTTATCCAGTTTTTGGTGCCATTCAGTATCCAATCATTGCCGTCTTTTTTTGCCACACACTGCATTCTCAAGGCATCTGAGCCGGTATTGGCCTCTGTAAGGCCCCAGGCCCCTATCCATTCTCCGGTTGCCAGTTTTGGCAGCCAGTTCTTTTTCTGTTCCTCATTCCCAAACATCAAAATATGGCCGGTACACAAACTATTATGGGCCGCCATGCTCAACCCGATACTACCACAAACCTTGGCCAATTCTTCAATGGCAGCCACATACTCATGATAACCAAGTCCTGATCCGCCATATTCTTCGGGTACCAAAACACCCATCAGACCGAGTTCACCTAACGCTTTGAAAATATGCACAGGAAATTCCTGACTTTCATCCCATTCCATAAAATGGGGTTTGATATTTTTTTCGGCAAAATCCCTTACAGTTTGCCTGATCATTGTCACATTCTCGTCTGTTGTAAAATTCATAAATTTATGCAAAATTAGGTATCAATGTTATATGTATGTGTACTAAACATCACAATTGGGTAAACAAAATGGATTATTCGTTAAAATCCAGATAAGGCATTAGTCTTTTTAGGTCGGTGTCTGAAATGATTCTGATTTCTTTGAGATGCTGTTCCGTTAATCTGCCATGTTGATTGCGAAATGCAATGATTACCCGAGCCTGTTTTTCGCTCAAGTATGGATGTTTTTTCAGCAGTTCAAGGCCTGCTGACTGTATAGGGATTTTACGCAGTAATGCGTTATTTATCTGGAAAGAGGGTAGCAGTTTTTCCAATACTGTAGTATCTGTATATCGCGTTTCCAGGATTTGTTCTTTTTGGTAGAACCCGCCTAGGGCATCGCGGAATCGGATAATTCGGGCAGCAGTTTTGCTACCAATACCCGGCATGGCAATTAGGTCAGAAGTGTCGCAGCTGTTCAATTCAACCATGCTACTTGTTCTGGATTTGTTGCTGCGAAAAGCTGGTTTGGAGATGGCGTTTTTCAGAACGGTAGTGTCTATGCCTGTCTCTTTGCTGAGTTCAGAGAGTGATGAGTATTGATAACCCAATCTCAGTTTTTGATATACCCGGTTTGCTTCCTCTGCAGATAATCCCAAGTTTTCCAGGTCTTGCTGTTTCAAACCTTTCCACGGGGTAAGTCTAGATCTTTTCTTTTTAAAAAATGAATCTGTTGCTGCTATGTGTTTTGAAATGAGGGTAGCTCGCTGTATGCTATCTGTTAGATATACAATAGAATTCTGTTTGTTGGAGCCCAGCAAGGATGGTAATAAGGCCAGGACAACGGCGATGATTAGCATAAAAAAAGCCCCGGCATATTCGCTCCTGGTTAGAGACACCCACAGGCCGGGGCTTTTATTACGCATGGCGTTAATTATGGTTTTGCGGTAGCCAGTTTTTCCTGACGGTAGGCTCCACTATCCAGTTTATGCTTAATGGCTTTAAAAGCGCTGATGGTTTCGGCTACATCTTCCAGGGTGTGGACAGCTGTGGGGATAAGACGAAGCATAATCACGCCTTTGGGAACCACCGGATAAACCACGATGCTGCAGAAAATATCAAAATTCTCACGCAAATCAAAAGTCATGTGGGTGGCTTCGGGGATAGTTCCATTGAGTAGGACAGGCGTAACAGGGGTGGTGGTTATACCAATGTTGAAGCCGGCTTCACGCAGTCCACCTTGGAGTGCATTAACAATTTTCCAGAGATTGTCTTTCAATTCAGGGCGTGTGCGAATGAGTTCAAGCCGCTTGATAGAACCAATAGTCATGGGCATAGGCAAAGCCTTGGCATAAATCTGACTACGCATGTTGTAGCGCAAATACTTAATGATTTGTGCATCGGCACCAATAAATGCACCAATGCCTGCCATACTTTTAGCGAATGTGCTGAAATACACATCAATCCCGTCCATGCAGTTTTGCTCTTCTCCGGTTCCGGCGCCGGTTTTACCCATGGTGCCAAAACCGTGTGCATCGTCCACAAACAAGCGGAAGTTGAATTTTTCTTTGAGCGCAACTATTTCTTTCAGTTTTCCCTGGGAGCCGCTCATGCCAAAAACTCCTTCGGTTATTACCATGATACCCCCACCGGTTTTCTCGGCCAGCTTGGTAGCATGGTTCAGCTGTTTTTCCAGACTTTCAATATTGTTGTGCTGATACATAAAACGCTTGCCAATATGCAGGCGCATGCCATCGATAATACAGGCATGAGATTCGGCATCATATACAATTATATCGTGGCGATCTACCAGGGCATCAATGGCCGAAACTACTCCCTGATAGCCATAGTTCAAAAGAATCACATCGGGTTTACCAATAAAATCGGCCAGGTCTTTTTCCAATTGTTCATGGTAATTGCTGTTACCGCTCATCATGCGGGCACCCATGGGGTAAGCCATGCCAAATTGTGCCGCGGCATCGGCATCGGCCTTCATTACTTCAGGATGATTGGCAAGTCCAAGATAGTTGTTTAAACTCCAGTTCAGCTTCATTTTTCCATTAAACATCATCCTGGGGCCAATAGGACCTTCTAGTTTTGGGAATGTAAAGTAACCGTGAGCGTCGTCAGCATGCTCGCCCAAAGGGCCCATGCGGTTTACTACTTTTTTAAAGATATCGTTTACCATGAAATGATATAGGTTTTTCGCAACAAAGGTACAATGATTTCGGAATTATATAACGCTATCTCCCAACCAAGAAAATGCAGGGTTTTTTCCCTAATGTGACTTTGGATGCTTTCCATGCAGCTACGGTCTGTGTTTTGATAAATCCGTCAGTTTCATGCAGATTGCAGGCAATGCATATTTTTAAGGAATCATTCAGGATGCCCAACAAATGTATCAGTAACCGGTCTGATCGGTAGGGTGCCTCTATCAGCGCCTGTGTGTAGCCGGTTTTTTCGCAATCTTTCCCCAATTTCCCTACAAAAGTTCGCAGTTCTTCTTCCTTAACCGGTGCATATCCGTGGAAGCTGAATTGTTGTCCGTTGAGTCCGCTACCACTAAGCGCCAGCAGCAAGCTGGACGGGCCGGTAACTGAGATGACCGGTATATTATGTGCATGGGCCCAGGCAGCAATCTCAGCCCCGGGATCTGCCATGCCGGGCACCCCTGCTTCACTCGCAACGCCAATGTCGCCTGTTCGTATGTGCTCATCTAAAAAATGTATCAGGGCAATCTTATCATAATCCCTGTATAATTCGAAAATGTTAAGTTGTTCAATGTCGATGGAAAGTTTCAGTGATGAAACAAAGCGCCTGAAGGTGCGCGCATTTTCAACAATCCAGCAATTTATTCCGGTAATTTGGGATTCGAATTCACGGTGAAACATGCTGTCGGTAGACAGGCTGCCCAATGGCATAGGCATCATGACCAAAGTGGCTTTTTTTTGACTTTTAATTGGAATATTTTCCATAATTTTGTAGTATGAAATTTCGGTTCAGAAAGTGTGCCCTTCTAATTTTCTTGGCTCTTTCCGGTTTACCGAATTGTTTCTCGCAAACCTACGGCAATGAGTGGATAGATTGGACACAGTTTCACGGTAAAATCAAAATCTGGAAGGACGATGTTTACCGGCTGGGCTATTTTTCCATAGAGCCTTGGTTTACGTCAAGGGGCTTGTTTCTCAATAATATTCCCATCTCTGACTTTGCCATGTACAACATGGGCAAACAAATTCCGGTGTATATCTATGATCAGAATGCCAATAATCGGCTGGATGCATTCGATTACATAGAATTTGTGGGACATCCTGCCAGCGGGGAAATCGACCAGGGTTTGTATGATAAGCCCGAACATCAGCGGCATCAGATCAAAAATATGATGTCTGACACCAATGTGTATTTTTTTACCCTTAGGCCGGGTCGCAGTAATCTCAGGTACAAATCATTCAGCGGTGTTTCTGCCATGCCTTCTCGCAATTACCATATCAGCCGATTTGTGTATGCGCCTGATGTGAACTATTGTGAAGGAGATTATATGGCTTTGGGAAGTCATGCCGTCTTTTACAGTGAATATATGGCCGGGGAGGGATTTGTGGGCGATTATTTCTGGGCACCAAGCCAGTATTCAGTGATATTAAAACACCCCGATCTGAGTCCTTTGGGTCCAATGCCCATGCTGGAATCCGGTCTAACCGCCCATACCCCGCCTCCTGCGGGCAGTATGATTCCCAATAACCGGTTCACCATGCAAATCAGTGCAGATGGCAATGGTAAAAAGCTGCTCTCGGATACCACCTTTTTAGGGGTAAGGCCTATAACGCAGCGGATTAACATCAATTCGTCAGATATGGGGCAGGATCAATCTTTTCTGCTTTTCAATCCGCAGTTAATCAATGGGGCCAAAAGCAGTATGTATGGGCATTCTCATACCATTTTGGACTACCCTCGGAAAAACAACCTCAAAGATTCCTCCCGATACTTCTTCTACGAGGATACCGCTTTTGCAGCCCATCAGGAGGTTTGGACCCAATTCGGGAAAAACAATCAGAATGCACCGGTTTTTTATGATGAAATCAACCATTTGCGTTACACGGGGACTGTGGATGCTGTCAGCCGTGACCTGAGTGTGGTTGTGCCGCCCATGCCTCAACGGGGGCGTATCTCACTGATTGACGAAAGCCGTGTGGAGATGTTGCCATTCTCCAGAATGGATACGGTCTCACAGATCAATTATAATTTTCACGTAGGGAATTGCGAGTTTTTGATGGTTTCCAGTCGTTCACTGGTAAGTCCAAAGGGAGAGCTAAATGACTACAAAGCCCTGCGAGAGAACCGGTACAGCGTTCAGCTTAATTTGGTTCAAAACCTTTATGATTACTTCAGCTACGGATTACCGCATCCCCTGGCTATACGAAATTACTGCAAGTTTTTGATTGAAAAGAGCAGTCCTTCTTCACAGCCCAAGTTTTTGCTGTTGTTAGGGCGTGGTTATGATAATGCCTACAATCGGGGCAGTGGTCTGAATCAGTTACGCCCACTGCAGAAATTTAACCATGTACCTACCATTGGTCATCCCGTAAGTGACTGGATGTTCACCTCAGGCCTTGGGAATGCCAAGCCCATGGAGCCGGCCATTGCCACCGGGCGCATTCCGGCTGATAGTGCTAAAGATATCAGTATTTATCTGGATAAACTCAAAGGGTATATTCGGCCGGAAAATAATTATCAGGAATGGCAAAAACAGATTCTTCACTTGAGTGGTGGTTCTAATGCCAATGAAACCAACATCATTAAAAATATTGTGGATGGACTGAGGGTTTATCCCGAAGGCGATCCTTTTGCCGGTGTTGTAACTCAGTTTTCCAAATCCTCGGTGGGGATTGTAGATCCCAATTTTAAAGACAAAATTGTAAGCAGGATTAATAATGGTACCAGTTTGATTTCATTCCTGGGACATGGAAGTCTTTCCGTTACTGATATTGACATGGGCACACCCGAAAAATACCTGAATGAGGGTAAGTATCCCATTTGTTATTTCAACGGCTGTCAGGTAGGCAATCCGGCATTGCCCACCACACAAAAAGGTTTGGGAGAGCGGGTTTTTCGTGGTGAAAAGAAGGGTGCAATTGCTTTTATGGGCCAGGTTTCGCTGAGTGAACTGTACACCATCAGTTCACAGATGCGCTATTTTTACGAAATTTATTTTGATTCTACCCCAAACAAAACCTTGGGCGGAGTGCTGAAAACCATGTTATCGCGGTGGCAAAATCCTTCATCATCGTTGAATAAAATACACGCCAGGCAATTGTTTTTGCAGGGAGATCCGGCGGTAGCGGTTTATACCCCACAGCTGCCCGATTTGAGCGTAAACAGTCAAAGTATTTTTCTAAAACCTGAGAATGCGTTTGCGTTGATGGATAGTTTTGATGTGGGAGTGGTATTGCGCAATTATGGGAGGGGTATTAAAGATAGTTTCTCAGTCAATCTTCAATGGATATATCCTGATGGTGTAACCAAGAGAAACTACAGTGCCCGTGCGTTGCAGCGTGGATTTGAAGATACGTTGTTTATCCGCGTGGCATCAAAAGATGTTCAGGTGAAAGGGGAGAACTTTTTTAACATTATTGTGAATTCTGAAAAAACACCTGAAGAATACACCTACCTGAATAATTCAGCTACCCTAAAACGTTATATACCGGGCAATGGGGTTAACCTGGTTTCGCCGAAAAATTTTGCCATTTGGGGAAGGGATACTGCCATTTTGGTGGCACAGGCGGGAGATGTTTTTAAGCAAAATGAAGATTATTATTTTGAACTTGACACCACACCAAGATTTAATAGCCCTTTGCTGATTTCACTTGAGAAACAGGGAAAACCGCTGAATCGGGCAATTATGGCGCAGTGGTCTGTGAAATTGCCTTTGTTGAAAGATACCTTGCCGTATTACTGGCGAGCCCGAATCAGCGCTTCGGTTAATGAGGGTGGCGGATGGCAGACCGGTTCTTTTACCTACATCAAAGGTCATCAGGATGGCTGGATGCAAAATGTGCACTGGCAATATGTTGATCCGGTTTCAAAAAATGTACTTTCTAATATGACTGTTGATTCGGCTTCCAAAAGTTTGAAATTTAAGAAGGTACTTAAAAAGATTTACATTGACTGTCAGTATATGTATCACCCTAATAAGGGCGTTAAGGAGGGGGGATTTGGAGGTCAGGATATGAACTGGGGTGTTTGTAAAGAAGGCCTTGTAGCCATACCCTGGAATGGGAAAAAGTTGTTGCGAGAAGCGGTTGATCCCTCCAAAGTATGGCCCGATTGCTGGCCCGGTGCGCTTTGGAGTACATTTGGACACAATATTGATGAGCAGCTTTATTATGCTTTTCAAATGAATATTGAGAGTGAGCAAGACAAATTCATCAATTTCATCAATGCGCTTCCCGACAGCAACTACGTAACCATTTTTAGCCGCAGGCAAAATTTTGCCAATACTTGGAAGCCCGAAGTGTTGCAGGCACTCAATGACATTGGCAGTAATATCTTTGACAGTGCCCAATATCGCACTGCAGACGCCATGTGGGTGTGCCTGGGTAAAAAAGGTGGTAAGCCCGGAACCGCGCAGGAGAAGCATACTTTTGGGTCTGTTTCTGCCTACGTGGGCTTGGAAGCAGATATGTTGGGAGATGCCAATACTGGCTTTTTGAAGAGTGAACTCATCGGGCCTGTGGATCGTTTCGGGACTTTATATTCAAGGCCCTTACTCACCCAAATACCCAAGGTAGAAAGTGATAAGTTTGACATATCTGTGTATGGTGTGGATACAGGTGGGCAAGAACAACCACTGCTGCTGTCCGATTCGGTACTTACCCAACATGATTTTTCTTCAGTAAACACCCAGAAATTCAGGTATATCTATTTAAAAGGACAGTTTACAGATTTGGCAGGCAATACAGCTCCCAATCTGCTCCACTGGCGCGTTACCCATTCACCCGTTCCCGAAGGAACCCTGTATCCTGATCCGGTGGTGGGTTACAGATTTTATAATGATACGCTGTATGAAGGCGATACGTTGAGGGTCGTATTGCCATTTAAGAACATTAGCAAGGTGAATTTTAGAGACAGCATCGACCTAGATTTCAAAATTTTTCACAAGGTTACCCGTACCGAAATAAAATCAGGGAAAATGCGGTTTGCAGCCCTTAAGCCCGACTCTATTTTGATTTTTAAGGAAACACTAGCCACCCTGGGTTTGAGTGGCCCCTATGCGCTCCAGATAGCGTTTAATGCCGGTTTTAAGCAGCCGGAGCTGACCATGGCAAACAATGCGGCGCTTCTGAATTTTTATGTACAAAAAGATGTTATCAATCCATTGCTGGATGTAACATTTGATGGCAAGCATATCATGAATGGTGAAATTGTGAGCCCTTCGCCATTGATTTTGGTGAGCAGCAAAGATGAAAACAAGCATCTTTTGCAGTCTGATTCCCAAAAAATGGTGCTTTTCATTAAGAAGCCGGGTTCGGGAAGTTTTGAACCGGTAAGTGCACAGGAGCTGGTTTACACCCCTGCCAGCAGCCAGCAAAATAGGGCCGTTATGGAATACCGTCCTGTAGATTTGCCCGATGGAAATTATATATTAAAGGTGCAGAGCTGGGATTATTCAGGCAATCAGGCGGGACGCAACGATTATGAAGTGAGCTTCAATGTGGTGCGAGAAAAAACGGTTACCCGGTTTTATCCTTATCCCAATCCGTTCACCAGTAAAATGCGTTTTGTATTTACCCTTACAGGAACCAGCATCCCTGAGGAGATACGTGTGAAAATCATGAATGTGGAGGGTCGTGTGGTGAAAGAGGTGAGTAAAGAGGAGCTCGGTAATTTGCGCATTGGAAACAACATCACAGACTGGACCTGGGATGGAACGGACCAGTTTGGAGACAGGCTGGCGAATGGAACCTACTTTTACAAAGTAACCGTAAAAGACGGCGGTGAAGAACTGAAGTTACGAGCTACCAAAGGAGATGCATCTTTCAAAGAACAGGTAGGGGTAATTTACCTGATGCGTTAAGGTCAACCCGTAAATTAAGATTACCTTTGCACCGTGTCATGGATTGATAACCTGAAGCGGCGCTGGAATGTAGAATCTGCCGGAAAAGTATGGATAATTTTGTGCGTATTTGCCCTTACAGGTACCACCATTATGTTGCTTCGACGATTTCTCAAAGTGCAATTTGACTGGGCGAATGAGGCATGGTTTACCTACAGTTATTACTGGTTTATTCTGCCAATTTATAACGTAGTGCTGTTGCTGTATGGTGCCCTATTTGGTCAATTTCGTTTTTTTTGGGAATTTGAAAAACGTTTTTTTGGCAGATTGGTTAATGTTTTCAAAAGAAAATCATGATTACTGAAGAAAAAGTGCTGGCTGCGCTGAGGCATGTAGATGATCCGGACCTTAAAAAAGATCTGGTTACGCTGGGCATGATACAGCGGTTAAGCATTACAGACAGGATTGCGTTTGATCTGGTGTTAACCACGCCGGCTTGTCCCATGAAGGACATGATGGTGAATGCCTGCAAAACAGCCATACGCATGATGGTAGACCCGACTGTTTCCGTAGAAATAAACGTTACCAGCAGTGTGAGCACCAACAGAGTCACCGATTCGGTGTTGCCGGGAGTGAAAAATGTAATTGCTGTGGGCAGTGGTAAGGGAGGCGTGGGGAAGAGCTCGGTGGCAGTATCGCTGGCGTTGGCTCTCCGTCATTCAGGGGCAACTGTTGGATTGCTGGATGCCGATATTTATGGTCCTTCCATACCAACCATGTTTGGGGTGAAGGAAGCTCCACCCATGGTGGAGCGTGATGGAAAACAATGGATAGTGCCCATTGAAAAGCAGGGAATCAAGTTGCTGAGTATTGGTTTTATGGCCGCCCCGGATCAGGCTATCGTTTGGCGTGGCCCTATGATTAGCAGTGCCTTCAGACAGTTTATCAATGATACGGAATGGGGAAATCTGGATTACCTGATTATAGATTTGCCCCCCGGCACCGGTGATGTACAAATAACCCTCAGTCAGATGGTTCCATTAACCGGACTGGTGCTGGTTACAACCCCGCAAGAGGTAGCCATGGCAGACGCCAGGCGCGCCATTTCCATGTTCAAAATGCCATCCATTGCCAAGCCAATATTAGGGGTGGTGGAGAACATGTCCTATTTTGTACCCGATGATATGCCGGAGAAAAAATATTACATCTTTGGGCAAGGTGGCGGCAAGCGGCTGGCCGAAGAAACCGGAATTGACTTCCTGGGTGAATTACCACTGGTGCAGGATTACAGGGCCATGGCCGATGAAGGATACATCAACGAAACTGCTGAAGCATTTAAACCCTATATGACGCTGGCAGCAGAAGTGGCGCGCAGGGTTAGTATTGTAAATTCGAGCGCTGTTTAATATATTTGTATGTTGTCTTTATGGCAGAAAATCAGTCATTAAACCTTCGCATTGAAGAAGCACTCAATAGCATTCGTCCATACCTGCAGGCCGATGGTGGCGATGTTGAGTTGGTAGAAGTAAAGGAAGAGAGGGATGTCGTGTTGCGACTCACCGGAGCTTGCAGCGCCTGTGAAATGAGTGAAATGACCATGACTGCCGGTATTGAGGAAACGCTGCGTAGGGCTATTCCCGGTTTAGGTTCCATTGTTGCTCTCAAAAATTAACCTATTGTTTTTCAACCCAAAAACTGAGCTGGTCGGTGTTTTCATTACGGCCTGGGCAGTTTTTATATGCTATGCCATGGCACAGCAGCCGGACCTGAATGGCGTTTTATTGTTTTTATCTACGCTGGGGTATTATGGCATCGATCATTTTTTTGACCTGCGTAGAATGAAACAGGCAAAATTTGCTTTCTACACAAAGGCGTATTCCGCCGTGATTGTCTTTGCTGCTGCATCTTTTATGTGCTTGTCGCTTTTCTACGGATTTACCAGTACCGCATTGGATTTCATGCATAGATTCTGGCCAACCATTTCTTTGGGCGGTATTTATTGGGCGTTGCATTTTTTAGGTAATACTCGGTTTACAGCCCTGCTAAAATGGTTTTTGATTGCAGTGTCAGTGGGGTTGGCAATGGATTTTCCGGCATCATTTCAGGAATCTATGCTGACGGTATTGGTATGCCTGAGCAATGTAATGGCATTTTCTTATTTAGAGCGTCATAAAGATAAAATGCTGGATAACGTTAACCTATTTAATACGATGTTTAAAAGGGAAGGCCTTTTGATATTGTTATTACTGGTAGTTTTTGTGGGAATAATGATGGCATTGTTTTACAATATATCCAGAGGATGGGGTGTCGCCGGGTATGGGTTGATGGTGTTGCTGATTAGTGTTTGGGAGACCAAATTCAGGCAAAATACGTATCGATGGTGGCTGGATGCACTATTGCCACTGGCATTTTTACCATTCGGGTAAGGGCTGCCCCATTCCTTCTTCCCAATGGGTTTTACAGCGAGATTCATACATGTCTGTATGCCCCACCAGCACCAGATCTTCGCTGCCAGCCGTGCGATAGGTGTAATGTGCCGCTTTACCACAAACAAAACACTTTGCCTGCAGTTGAATTTTGTTGTTGGCCATTCTCATCAGCCGGGGCATTTCGCCGAATGGTCTGCCCAGATAATCGCGGTCTAGGCCTGAAGCAACCACCTTGATGCCCTGCATCAATATTCCGAGGACTACATCCGGTATGGTTTTCCCCAAAAACTGTATTTCGTCTATGTAGACTTCTTTGATGGCATCGGTGCAAATGGGATAAATTTCTTCTGCTTTAGATACCCTGTGTCCGGGCAGTTGTAATCCGCTATGGCTGCTGATTCGGTGCGCCGCATATCGATCGTCTAACAAGGGTTTTATGGCGATTTTCTCCGTTTCCGGAAGTGCGCTGAGGTTGTATTCCTCTATCAGTCGGGTCGTTTTTCCCGAAAACATACTGCCGTAGATAATCGTAAAATCACTCATACAATCGCTCTGTTTGTTGTAAATTGCTGCCGCTTCTATATGGAAAACAAAGTTTCAGAAAAAATCCGGTTAATTCTCAATGAACTGGCAATATTAAACCAACCCGAACAAAAGGGAAACAAAATCTTTTACAGACTTGAAGATTTATTGAAAATTCGTTCGCTGTCTGCGGAGTTATACATCAATACTGACATGGCCGCTCAGACAGGGGAAGTGTTTCAGGCAGCCGCGCCGGTTTTTGAGCCGTTACCTGGGGTGGTTTCTGCCCCTGTCCTTGAGTCTGAAGAACATTCCGTTCCTCAAACAATGGAACAGGAAGAAATACAGCCGGAAGTGGAAATGATTGCAGAGCCACAAGTTGCGGAGATGAATATTCTGGATGCTTTGCCTGAAATACAGGCCGAACCGGCTGATGAACCTGCAATGGCTGAAGAGGACAAGTTGGAGGTTCCGGTGGCAGAAGAGCCGATCATAACAGCAGTAGCTGAAGAAGAGCCCTTACAAACAGAATTGCCCTTGGATGCTCAGATTGATACCCATGAGCCGTCTGAACAATTGCAGGAGCAAAACGATTTTAAGCCGCCACGCATTACCTCTGAACAGATTGCATCCCAGATTTCGTTCACCCGCCGTTTTGAATATATTAATCAGCTGTTTGGTGGAAATACCGATCTGTTCATGGAATTTCTCGATGAAATGGGCTACAGCCGAGATACCGCTCATGCCATGGAAATTTTCGACAAACATTATTTTGAAAAAAACTGGCAGCGCAAACAGGAGTCAGCGGCCGAATTTAAGCGTTTGTTGCAGCGTTCCTGTTAATTCTTAGTAAGCCATGAACCCGGGCGCATTCCCTTTCTTCAGGTTGCTGTTGCCCTTGGGTTTGGGAATAGGCCTGGGTATTGCTTGGCCAAAAGAGGGTTTGTTTATTCCCTTACTTCTGCTATTGTTATTGCTTGTGGTTGCAGGCGTTTTTCTTTTGATCAACAAGCCACAGCCGCGGCTAAAGCGACTAAGGCTGCCACTACTGCTACTGCTTAATGCACTTTTTGGTTATGCAATCACCCTTAGCCGCACCCACAGTTTCATGGAAAATAATATCGGGAATGCTAAATTTGAATCTTTCCGATATTTACATGTTCGAATCGTTGAGCCGTTGCAACAAAGAGCGGCTTCACAGCGCGCCATGGCAGAAGTGTTGCAGGCCACGGATAGTGCCGGAAATGTCCAATCTGCCGGTGGACGAATTTTACTCTATTGGCCGAAAGCCAGCAATCCTTCGGGTGCTGCATTGCAATATGGCGACGTGATTCTGATTCCCAACTTGCTCACACCCATTCCCGATGAGGTTTTCCCGGAAGCATTTTCTTTTCGCAAGGTATTAAGACCCCAGCAGGTCGCGTTTCAGGTATATCTCACCCAGGGCAGTTATCAAAAGGTGGATGCATCGCCGAATTTTCTGGTGAAGGCCTCTCATGCCGGAGTCACTGCCATTAATAAGGTTTTGCAAAGGCAATTTAGCCCCGAAAAGGCGGCATTGATGTCGTCTTTACTGCTGGGCTATAAAGCCGATCTGGCAGAAGAAGATTTACAGGCATTCAGCATCACAGGAACCATCCATGTACTGGCCGTTTCGGGTATGCATGTGGGTCTGATATACATGGCGCTGTTGTTTTTATTTACGGGTTCCCTCAGGCCCGGTCGACTTAAATTTTGGCAGGGTGTGAGTGTACTGCTATTTCTATGGGCGTATGCGCTGCTTACGGGATTGTCGGCTTCTGTGGTTCGAGCCACGCTCATGTTCAGCATCATAGAGGCGGGTCGCACTTTTCTTGGTGCCCGTGGCAACACCTACAATTCACTTTTTGCTGCTGCCTATATACAGCTGCTTATATCGCCTTACGATATATTGGACGTGGGTTTTCAGCTATCGTATCTGGCTGTTTTGGGCATCTTATTTTTCTATCCCTTGCTCAGTGAAAAATATGAGCCCGTTAATAGGTTTTTAAAGGGTGCATGGCAATTGGCATTGGTCAGTATTTCAGCCACACTGGGCACGTTGCCGGTTACGCTTTTTGTTTTTAAAAGTTTTCCATTGCTGTTTATTCCGGCCAATATATTGATAGTGCCTATAAGCACCGTTGTGATTTTTATGGGAATTGGTGTGGTGTTGTTGGGCTGGGTGCCCTATCTGGGTGCAGTACTTGCATGGCTAACCGCTTTGGCTTTGGATGTGCTCATGGTTCCGGCGCGTTTCATGGCTAAAATTCCCGGAGCATCCTTCACAGGATTTGGTTTTGATGCATGGGATATGGTCCTGGTATTCTTGGTGGTAATGGTGCTGGGTTATGCACTGTATAAAGGTTTCAATGCGCGTAATTTACTGTGGTTTGCATGTGTGCTTTGCATCTATTTTGGCAGGCGCACTTCGATTTGGCTGAAGGAGAGCAACAGTACCGAAGTGATTGTGTTTGAAAATCGGGGACTGATGGCAGCCGTGGTAAGAAACGGGCAACGGCTGGATGTGTTGTCACCGCCTATTTCCAAAGGGAGGGCAGATACCTTAAGACAAACAATGCGTAACTATGAAAATGCCCATGGTATTCGCAATTTGCACTGGCATTTCTTTGCGCCCGGAGATTCGATCGTGTTGCCCGGTGGCAGGATTTGGCGACATGCATTGCACAGCAGCTGTCTATATGAAAAACAAGCAGTCCGCGCAAATCTGTTGTGGTTGCCGGATACTGCAGCCCTGAAGAGAGACAATAACATATCCAGGCAGGCCTACTTTCGGTATTTGGATGGAAAGAATGTGATTTTACTAAAAAATAATTTTGTGAAGCCGGGGCATGATACAGGCCCTTAGCTGAATAGGGTAGGGTTAACTACCTTTGTGCAGTGGAATTGGTTATAACTGAAATTAAAAACCGGGTTGGGTATGTGATTCTCAACCGTCCTGAGAAGCGCAATGCGCTCAGTCCTCAGCTGGTGGGTGAACTAACGGCAGCCATTCAGGATTTTTTGTATGACGAGGCCGTAAAGGTGATTGTTTTAAAATCGGCGGATAAGCCCTTTTGTGCCGGTGCGGATTTAGCGTATTTGCAGGAGCTCAGGCATTTTAGCCGCGAGGAAAACCTGGCCGATTCCAGGCGCTTGCGTGATTTGTTTGATTTGATTCACAGGGGAAACAAGGTGTTTATTTCGCAGGTTGAAGGACCGGCGTTTGCGGGAGGTTGTGGACTGGCTACACTGTGCGATTTCTGCTTTGCCACACCGGAAGCAACCTTCGGTTATACCGAGAGCAAAATTGGGTTTGTGCCGGCATTGGTGGCAGTGTATCTGCAATACAGAATTGCAGGACATCACATGCGTGAGTTGCTGCTTACCGGAAAAATTATAGCGGCTGAAGAGGCTCACACCTTAGGTCTGGTAAATACAGTGGTTTCCGATGATCATATTGCGCAGGAGGTTACGGTTTTTGCCGAGCAGCTTTGCGAAATGGTTTCGGGTGGCTCGGTGGGTTACATCAAGCAACTGCTGAGAAAACTGCCGGGAATGCACATGGATGAAGCCCTGGAATATGCCGCCTCGCTCAATGCGGAGGCCCGTAGCAGCGCCGATTGCGTTAAGGGTATTGATTCCTTTCTGAACAAGGAGAAAATCAAATGGTGAGCCTGATTGATACGCATTGCCATGTGTATTTAAAGCATTTTGATGGCGACCTGGATGCAGTGATTGAATCGGCCAAAAAGCAGGGTGTGCAGAAGATTCTGATGCCCAATGTGGATGAGGAAACGGTGGAGCGCCTGCACCATTTGGCGGATACCTATCCCGGCTATTGCATACCCATGATGGGCCTGCACCCATGCGATGTGGAGGAAGACTGGGAGGACGAGCTGGAAAGGTTGCTGGCCTGGTTTGACAAACGAAAGTACATTGCGGTGGGGGAGATTGGACTGGATTTGTACTGGGATAAAACTACGCTTGACAGGCAGGTATTGGCGTTAAAACGGCAGATTGAGTTTGGACTGGAAAATGAGTTGCCTGTGGTATTGCATACCCGCGACAGCACGGATAAAACGCTGGATGTGCTGAGTGAGTATAAAGGCACGAAATTGCGCGGTGTGCTCCACTGTTTCAGCGGTAGTCTTGAGCAGGCTAAGCGAGCTATCAAACTGAACATGATGCTGGGTATTGGGGGGGTGCTTACGTTTAAAAATGCCGGTATTGCTGAGGTGGTGAAGCATATTGATTTGGAGCATATCATCCTGGAAACGGACGCACCCTATCTACCACCTGTGCCATACCGCGGCAAGCGCAACGAGCCGGGCTACGTGTATCATGTGGCCGCATTTCTGGCTGAATTAAGAGGGCAGGGGATTGCGGAAATTGGTCGGGTTACTACCGCGAATGCGGAACGACTTTTTCAGCTTTGAGTTTTGGGTTCCTGTTTACTCATGGTTCCAAACATAAGCAGTAACGCTGAGATTATGATGGTTTGGGTTACATAGGATTCATTCAATATGGGGATTCTCAAGTTTTCCGGTATGGAAAGAAAGAGTAAAACAGTGATGAGTCCCCTGGGAGCAAAAAACAGGATGGGAAAGGGATTCAGTCTGAAAATAAAAAGAAAAATCTTTCTTAGAAAAAGGATGATAGCAATGGTTAATAAGGAAAGAAACAAGGACTGCGGGTTGATAAGCTCTTGAGGTGCTATCAGAAAACCAAAGGTGAGAAAGAACAAAGAGCGAATTAGGAATGTGGCTTCAGCCGTAATTTCTTTTAATTTTAGAACTTCTTTTTCTAAGATTTCAGGCTCCAGTTTTTTAATAATGGAGAATCTTGAAAAACTATCCAGGTTATTAATAAACAGACCGAAAATCAGGATGAGAATCAATGCCGGAAGGTGGAAGTACTTGCTGACAGAATAGATTAGAATAATGCTGATGATGATGGGTGCAAACTTCACATGGTGTTTGATGCGTTTCATTAAAAATGCCAGAATGATGGAGGCTAGGAAGGTGATGCCAATCATGGAAAGCAGCTCAACTCCAAAAAATGCAAAGGAGTTGCCTTTTATTTCCTGATTTTGCAACATAAAATTGAAAATAATTACCCCAATAATGTCTGATAGACTGCTTTCATAAATGATAAATGATTTCGTGACTTTGTCAAGACGCGACGCGCTGGGGATGGCGATGGCGCTGCTTATGATGGAAACGGGGATGGCATTCAATATACCCACATACCACGGAATATTGAAATAATGATTCAATATCCATGCAAGGATGATCGATGTGGCTACCATAGGCAGTGCAGACATTCCCAACGCTTTGAGGAAATTGCCGTTTCTTTTTTGGGAAATATTGAGTTCTGTAGCGCCTTCCAGCACAATCAGAATGAGGCCAAGTGTGCCCAAAGCCGGTAGTAATTTGGATAATTCCGGAACAGGAAATTCAAAGAATTGGAGGATTTGTTTGCTGATAAACCCCAGAGATAGCAGCATTATTACCGATGGGATGCGTGTTTTACCGGCTGTGATATCAAATATATAGGCAAACAGCAGCAGACCGCAAATCGTGATAATGGCAATGTTGGAATCCATTGGCATTTGCAGTGCAAAAACAATACCTAAAATTCAGACTTTGGCAATAATAATCATCATAAATGCCGTAATTTTGCATTTTTACGGAGAGGTGTCCGAGTGGTTGAAGGAGCACGCCTGGAAAGTGTGTATAGGTCAAAAGCCTATCGGGGGTTCGAATCCCCCTCTCTCCGCCAAAACCAAAAGCCCTGAATTTCGGGGCTTTTTTCGTATCCGGTAGTCTGAGCGCAGCTCAAGCGGAAGGATACGAAAAAAGGACCGCGCGACGCAGGAGCGGGGCTTTTGGTTTTGAAGCCACCCCTTCCAGGGATCACGAGGCGCAGCCGAGTAATCCCACCGCGGCAATCATGCTTCGAC
>CAYYXG010000012.1:0-12696 GCA_964475595.1 uncultured Flavobacteriaceae bacterium | reverse complement strand
TCCAGGGATCACGAGGCGCAGCCGAGTAATCCCACCGCGGCAATCATGCTTCGACAGGCTCAGCATGACATGCCGCTATACGGAGCGGGGCTTTTGGTTTTGAAGCCACCCCTTCCAGGGATCACGAGGCGCAGCCGAGTAATCCCACCGCGGCAATCATGCTTCGACTGGTGCTGGATGGCAAGCCGCATAAAAACAACCAGCGAGAGGTCTGTAAACTTCTCGCTAGTTGTTATTGCAATGCGATAAGATTTTAATCTTTCACACAACGAACAGAATGCCCGACATTAAGTTCAGAAGCGGAGTGATAAAAATCGGTTTTGTTGTGACTCAAGGTATAAATATCAGCGAATTTTTGCCCGGTTTTTAATTTTTCACCCCACCAAAAAATACTGGTGTTGCCGATACCACCAAAACCACCTGTAGTGGACCTGGCGCCACCAGGCAACCCATCGAAACCAATTTCATTCGTAGCCCCCTGGTTTGGGCTCGACCAATACTGGGTTCCGGCATTTTTCAATTTATTTCCAATTAAAAACACATCATTTTTATCCAAATAAAAGATAAGCTTATCCCAGTCAAATTCTGTAGGAACATGCCATCCTGCAGGGCATACATTTCGCGGGTCGGCTGCTGCATATGCATTATATAATTTTCCATAAGGATTTTCATATTTGCTGTCATTGTCGTAATGTGCCCATGCGCCCTGAGTAGTCTTATTCCAGTCATCGTTGTTTTTTAAATTATCAATTTTATCTCCATTGGCATAGATGGTGGTTCGCAAATTTTCAGTCATCCATTCTTGTCCGTTGCCCAATTCTATAGTTTTATAGTTATAGCCATCGAATGTTACGCCGGAGCCATTATTACTTACTATTGCACTATCGTAAGTAGTGAAAATAATTTCTTCGCCAAAGGCTGTCCCGGTTTGATTGGTGGCAAATGCTCTTACATAATAAGTGGTATTTGGTTTAAGACTGGATAGGTTGCTAGTATATAAGCCTGCGCCGCCCCCAGTTCTAAAAATACTGCTTTCGCCAACCAGGTTGGGACTAGTGCTCCATACTGCGCCACGGCTCCAAACATTTGAGCTTCCGGAATTGGTTACCTGCCCACCACAAGATGCAAAAAAGCTGCCCTTATGAATAATCGGAAGAGTTTTTACTGTTGGCAGCTGCCCGATATCGTTTACAGTATGGGTGATGCTGTCAATGCTACTGACCGGAATTTGCAGTACCACACCACCTTTTTTATGAATTTTCATAAAGGTTTGGGCCTTTAGACTCAATGAACCGAGTAGGCAAAATGCTGCTAAAATAAAGTATGTTTTTTTCATAGAATATGGATTTTAAAGTTTGATGATTTTTTTGCTGATATAATTTTTTTGTCCTTGAATGTGGCACATATAAACGCCGGATGGTATATGCTGCAGATTGAGCGTTTCTTTGAGAAGCCCCGTTTGCTGCGTGGTTATTGTTTTTACAAGAACAACCTTTCCATGCATATCTGTAAGGGTAATTGATGCCGATTCCACAGTGCGGAGTTGAAATTGGATATTTAATATATCAGTGGCAGGATTTGGGAATAAAGCCGCTTGCAGATTGCCATCGTTGCCAGATCTTTTTATACCCAGTTTAGCAGTTTCAATGTACCTGAAATGCTGAATGGCGTTAAGGTCTTCCGCGAGTACATCGTTATTGGTCAGCGATATAGTTATTTGATTTTGGCTGTAGCTGATTTTTCTAAGATTAGTTAATTCATAGGAAGTGGAAGAACCATCTTTAAACTTAAATTGTAGGTTTTGCGCTTGAAGCCCTGTACAAAAGAGCATTGAGCTCATCATCACAGGAATTGACTTAAGTAGTTTTCTTTTCATAGTTATCGTATTTATGGTAATGAATCATGATTTAAAAACTGGTATTTTGACAAGGAAAGGCATCAGAAAATGAAAGATATCTTGGTTTTAAAGGAATATAACATCAAAAATAAACGAAAAAAATCTATATATAAATTCTCATTGTCAGATTATTTTCATCTTTTCTTCGGTATCTGGTCATTAAACCAGGAAATGCGAATTCAGTTGAGAGTTGATAGTTTACAGTCTACAGTTGGAAATGCGAATTCAGTTGAGAGTTTACAGTTGATAGTCTACAGTTGGAAATGCGAATTCAGTTGAGAGTTAGGAGTTGAGAGTTTAGAGTTGGAAATGCGAATTCAGTTGAGAGTTAGGAGTTGAGAGTTTAGAGTTGGAAATACAAATTCAGTTGAAAGTTTACAGTTGACAGTCTACAGTTGGAAATGCGAATTCAGTTGAGAGTTTACAGTTGATAGTCTACAGTTGAAATGCGAAATACAGTTTGGAGTTAAGGGTTGTGGTGAGCGGCAGCCATGCTTCGACAGGCTCTGCATGACATGCCGCTATATACAAAGTGTTTGGCCGCACCTTTAAAACCCACTATGCCGCTTTTGCCCTTTAATCACCCTTTAATTCTATAATGTCAATCTTAGTTTGGTTTGACTTCTTAAAGAATTCATAGTAAAACCCTACCACCAGAAAATCACGCCCTGTTTCGTCATTGATTTGATAATCAAACTGATGAAGGTAGCCCAGTTGTAGCGTAGTGTTTTTTGAAACTTTTGTATTCAATGACAACTGAATGCGGTTTCGCTCAAAATACGGCGTTCTGTCTGTGAAGAATAATTCGTTGCTAATGCTTGCCTGAAAAGGTTTATAACTATTTTTTTCTTTGCCGAGGGGCAGTGAAGCTCCCACACGGTATCGAAAGCGATTTCGGTATCCGTTGATGGTAAATCTTGATTCTGAGCGATAGCGTTGTTCTATTTTAATGTTGCCTATGTTTTGGAACAAAATGAGTTGTGGCCAAATTCTCAATTCATTGTTGTTTTTGGGTAAAACAAAATTCCCGCCTTCCTTATAGGTCTGGTAGCTGCCGGCACCCAGGCTCAACACTGCGTCTTTCAGTATTTTATAATTAACACCACCCTTGAACTCGTAATAATGAAAATGGGTATAAAACTTCAGCGATCGTAACTGTGCTTCCCCAAATAGACTAAGTTTATTATTGATGTTGTATTTGGTATTTACTATGTTCCAGCTGCCTATGCCTCTTTGTTGACCCATGACATTCACTGGCAAAATAAAGAGTAGCAGCACTAAAATTATTGCCAAAAATATCTGTCTGGCTCTAAGAGTGAACAGCCATTTCGAATATAACATTCTCATTACTTTGCTTGATTAAGTCTCACTCTGCTGTCCAGCTACCCTCTCCACACTCTCCACCAACTTCTCCCAGCTAAACGGAGCTTTGGCCTCATCCATATTGGCAATGAATTCCTGGGCACGGTTTTCGTTGAAAAAGCGGGCAATCCCTGTAGCGATGGCTTCGGGCTCGGGGGCTACCACAAATCCCACTTTTTCATTGGGCACGCTTTCTGCCAGTCCGCCTACATCGGTTATTACCATGGGCTTGTTGAAATGATAAGCTACCTGGCTTACACCGCTTTGTGTGGCACTGCGGTAGGGTTGCACCACCAGATCTGCAGCACTGAAATACAACGCCACCTTGCTGTTGGGTATGAATTCTGTTTTTAAAATAACCTGATCTTCAATGCCCAGTTGTTTAATCTGCTCATGGTAGGGTGCGGCATCTTCGTAAAATTCACCTGCCACAATCAGCTTGGCTCCGGTTTGTTTTACCTGCTCATTGGCCATGGCCTGCAACAGCAAATCCAGGCCTTTATAGCGACGGATAAAGCCAAAAAACAGCAGATATTTCCCTTCAACAGGTAATCCCAGTTCTTGTAGGGCTTTTTCGCGGGGCAGGGCATCGCCAAAATTGTCGTACAACGGATGCGGGTTATAAACCTTGGGTTTATTGAAATGCAGATCTTCCAGATCCTGCAGCACCTTGCGGCTCATGGTTACGGCGCCGTCCAGCACGGGCAGAAAGTATGCATTAAAGGACTTGTCGAAAAAGCGTTTCTCGTGGGGTATGATGTTATCGGCGATGCAAACCACACGGGTATGTTTGTTCTGTTTTACAATCCTGGCAAAAGTACCGAAACAAGGCCCAAAGAAGGGCATCCAGTAGCGGAATATGACAAGGTCGGGGCATAGCTTTTTGTATTTGCGGCCCACAGTTATCCAGTTGAAAGGATTGACGGAGTTTAATGCGGTATCTATTTCCAGGTCATGCGGTGCGGGCTCGTCGGTAAATTGGGTTTGTCCGGGGAACAAAAAACCGGGATACTGCAGGGAAAAGGAGAGCAGGGTTACTTTGTTTTCTTTGGCCAGTTCGCGGGCAAATCGTTCATTGAAGGTGGCCAGTCCGCCACGAAGCGGATGGGCAGGGCCCACAATCACAATGTGCTTGCCTTTCATCGGGTGCTGAACGTAGTTTCAGAAACCTGATAGCGGTTGCGGTCGGGGTGAGAGCGGCTGATGAGTTCGCCCAGAAATCCGGCCAGAAACAGCTGTGTTCCAATGATCATCACCACCAGTCCAATATAGAAAAAAGCCGAATCGGCCACTTTGGGTGCGGGTGTGCCCTGCCATACGTGAATGGCTTTGTCTATGAGCAGCCATGCAGCAATGCCAAATCCGATGAGGAATGACAATATGCCCAGTACACCAAAAAAGTGCATGGGTTTTTTGCCGAATTTGCCCATAAACAGGATGGTGAGCAAATCCAGAAAGCCGTTTACAAAGCGTTCCAGCCCAAACTTGCTTTTTCCGTACTTGCGGGCCTGGTGCTCCACTACTTTTTCACCAATGTTTTTAAAGCCGGCGTTTTTGGCAATCACGGGTATGTAGCGATGCATATCGCCATACACCTCAATGTTTTTCACCACCTCATTGCGGTAGGCCTTGAGGCCGCAGTTCATATCATTCAGCTTGATGCCACTGAGTTTGCGGTTGGTGTAGTTGAAAAGTTTAGACGGAAGGTTTTTGGTAAGGGCATTGTCGTAACGTTTCTTTTTCCATCCGCTCACCAGGTCGTAGTTTTCTTCGCGAATCATGGCAACCAGCCCGGGGATTTCATCGGGAGAATCCTGCAGGTCGGCATCCATGGTAATAACAATGTCACCTTCTGCAATGCTGAATCCTTCATTCAGGGCGGCACTCTTACCATAGTTTCTTCTGAATCGGATGCCTTTTACGGCGGGATCTTCGTTGCTCAGGTTTTGAATCACCTGCCATGAGCCATCGCTGCTACCGTCATCAATAAATATAATTTCGTAGGAAAGCTTGTGCGCATCAGTCACGCGCCTAATCCAGGCGTACAGTTCCGGTAGACTCTCGGCCTCGTTCAGCAGGGGTATTACAATGGAAATATCCATGGTTTGATTCGCAAATTAACGCATAAAGCAGAATATTGGGTGGTTTTTTTAGCGACCCGATACAAACACTAATATACGAAAAAAAGGTGAGATTTCCAAATCATGGCATCAGATTCCGCGGAATCCCATGATTTTGCGAATTTCCCGAATGGTTTTTGAGGCACTCTCTCGGGCTTTTTCGGCCCCGGTTTTGGCGGCTTTGGCTACCAGTTCACGGTTGTTTAGCGTATCCTGAATGCGGCTTCGCAGCGGCGCAACAAAGCTTTCCATGTCCTCAGCCAACTGCTTCTTCAAATCGCCGTAGCGGATGCTTCCATTTTTGTGGGTTTCGTCGAAATGCGCAATCACATCGGGTTTGCACACCAGGGCCATCAAGTCAAACAGGTTTTGCACGGGCTGGCTTTTGGGCTGACCGGCTTCAGCAGGGCCACTGTCGCTCACCGCACGCATGATTTTCTTGCGCAGCACCTCAGGTTCGTCATCCAGGTAAATATTGTCGGCTTCGCCGGCACTTTTGCTCATTTTACCACCACCGGTCAGTCCGGGCACTTTTACCAAACCATCATCTGAACCAATGGCAAAGGGCTCATTGAAGTATTCGGTGTTGTACATGCGGTTGAAGCGATTGCCAAAGGTGCGGGCCATCTCCAGGTGTTGTTCCTGATCTTTGCCCACAGGCACGCGGGTTCCGTGGTGTATGAGAATGTCGGCCGCCATCAGCACGGGATAGGTGAGTAATCCGGCATTAATGTTGTTCGGCTGACTGCGTACTTTTTCTTTAAAGCTGCTAACACGCTCCAGTTCGCCCAGGTAGGCGTTCATGTTCATGAATAAGTATAATTCCGCTACTTCGGGAACATCACTTTGTAGGTAAAGGGTGCATTTTTCCGGATCCAGGCCCAGGGCCAGGTATTCGGCAAAAACACGGTACACACTGCCACCCAAATCCTCGGGAGTAGGATGGGTGGTGAGGGAATGGTAATCGGCGATGAAAAAATAACAGGGATAGTTTTCCTGAAATTTCAGAAAGTTTTGTACCGCACCAAAATAATTGCCCAGGTGCAGTTTGCCGGTGGGGCGTATGCCGCTGACTACCGTTTCGCTCATGAATGCAAAGGTAATTCAGAATTGTTAAGTGAAATATACCCCTTTTGCTTTGTCCGCTGTACCTTTGTAATGCCGCATGTCTGTAACGCTCCAGCTTTCATTCACACCTACGGAAAATGCCGATACGCAAAGGGTAAATCAGCGTTTTTGTGAGGAAGCAGGCATGAAGAATGCCACTGTAGTGTGGCGCAAACGCAGTTTGGATGCCCGTGGCAAACAACCTTTTTTCATCATTACTGCTGATGTATATGGTGAAGGTGAGTTGCCGCCGGTGGCACAAGGGTTTCTGGCCAGGGATGTGCATTCGGCTAGGCCTGTACATATTATAGGCAGTGGTCCTGCGGGTTTGTTTGCAGCACTTTCACTCATCGAACAGGGTTTTAAGCCCATTGTGCTGGAACGTGGCAAAGCGGTCAAGGAACGCAGGCGTGATCTGGTCATACTCAATAAAGAACATATTGTTGACGAAGACAGCAATTACTGCTTTGGGGAAGGCGGCGCCGGAACCTACAGCGATGGAAAGTTGTATACCCGCAGCACCAAGCGAGGGGATGTTTTCAAAATTTTACAGGAACTGGTGCATCATGGTGCCACATCGGCCATAACCTGGGAGGCGCATCCCCACATCGGTACCAATAAATTGCCCGGCATCATTGAGCATATTCGTGAACATATCATTGCCTGTGGGGGCGAAGTGCATTTTGGTCAAAAAATGGTGGATTTTACCGTGGAAAATGACCTAATTAAGGAAATATGTACCCAAAATGGGACAAAATGGCCCGTAAATGCATTGATACTTGCAACGGGTCATAGTGCCCGAGATATTTTTACCCTGCTTCATAATAAGTCACTGCAAATTGAGGCCAAACCTTTTGCGCTGGGAGTGCGGCTGGAGCATCCACAGGAATTGATAGACAATATTCAGTACCGCTGCAATGCGGTGGAAAACGATTTGCCGCCGGCTTCCTATTCTTTGGTGGAGCAGGTACAGGGCCGTGGGGTGTTTTCGTTTTGTATGTGTCCGGGGGGCATTATTGCACCTGCTGCCACAGCACCGGGAGAAGTGGTGGTGAATGGATGGAGCCCCAGTAAGCGCAACGGTAAGTTTGCCAATAGCGGATTTGTGGTAACGGTAGATGAAAAGGATTTTGCCGAATTTGAGCACTATGGACCGCTGAAAGCCATGCATTATCAGGCATTATGGGAGAAAACCGCTTTTGAAACTGCAGGAAATCTCACGGCCCCTGCCCAGCGTATTGAAGATTTTGTGAACGGTAGGCAGTCTGCTAATTTGCCTGAATGTTCCTACATTCCTGGCATTGCCCCGCGAAAAATGGATGAGGTAATGAGCCATGATGTGGCTACCCGTATCCGTGGAGCTTTGCAGGTACTGGGCAATAAAATGCGGGGATTCAGAACGCGTGATGGAATTCTGGTAGGCGTGGAAAGCCGCACCAGCAGTCCGGTGCGCATTCCGAGAGACAAAGGAAATTTACAGCACCCGCAGGTGCGAAATCTATATCCATGCGGAGAAGGTGCCGGTTATGCCGGAGGAATTATCAGTGCGGCCCTAGATGGTGTTCGTTGTGCCGAGGCAGCCGCTTTATCTTTGCAGCATGTCTGAAACCGTTCTGGTTCTGGGTGCTTCCGAAAATCCTTCACGCTACAGCCACATGGCAACGATGATGTTGCTGGAATATGGACATACACCTATTCTAATCGGAAAAACAGGGGGAGTGGTTAAGGGAATTCCCATACATCGGTCGGTTCCTGATGGTGATGTCAAAGTTGATACAGTTACGCTGTATCTTAATCCTATGCATCAGCAGGCGTGGTATGAAACCATATTGGCAATGAATCCCGGCCGGGTTATTTTTAATCCGGGAACAGAAAACCCCGAATTGATGGAAATGCTGGATGCGGCGAATATTTCGTATCTGGAGGCGTGCACGCTGGTGATGCTAAGGGCAGGACAGTTTTAATGCATACCTGCCTTTAGGTATTCGGTTTTCAGCGCCGGACAAATCTTGTATCGCTCTTCTTTGGTGTCTTCATACAGGGCTTCAAGGGTGCGATAAACATTGGCAATGCCGCATTTGTCTTTCCACTCAAACGGGCCTTGGGGATAAGCTGTTCCCAGTTTCATGGCCGTATCAATGTCGTTGGCAGCAGCAGTTCCTTCCTGCATGGTATAATAGGCCTCGTTGATAATCATAAAGACGATGCGCGGGGTTACCATGCCCACCCGGCTTTTCACCCATTCATAATGGGTAAAAGGCAAAGCATTTTGTACTGTCTCAAATACTTCATCCTTAATCCCAAATGGATCGGATATTTCCAATGTGCTTCTTTCCAAAAATCCCGGAATGGCATTGATGCCGAATATTTTTTCGCTCCAGTAGGGTAACCGCTCATTGAATAAAGCTTCTTCAGGCGTTTTGTTCACAGCGCTGAGTAGGAAAATGGTAGAGTAATTCCCGGCATAATCGCTGATGCGCTCGGGGTGAGAATCAAAATTCAAATCAATAAAAAGATCGAAATGCGCAGCATCTTGGCTATTTTGCACCCATGAAATCTGCGAATGGTCTTCGCTACCTATCGGCCAGGCGTTTCGCCTGTCTGTTGATGCCAGTATTCCTATTTTCATGCAGCCACAAAAATAAGCAAACCATCATGCGAGAAACGATTTTTACAAAAAATGCCCCTGCGCCCATCGGGCCTTACAGTCAGGGAGTACGTGCCGGTAATACCTGGTACTTTTCAGGACAAATTGCCCTTATTGCGGAAACAGGCCAAATGGCCGAAGGCGGGGTAGAAGGCCAGGCAAAACAGGTGATGGAAAACATCAAAGCTCTGCTTACCGCATCGGGACTGGAATTTGGAGATATTGTAAAAACTACAATATTTCTTAAAAGTATGGATGATTTTCCCAAAGTGAATTCCATCTACGGCAGCTATTTCAGCCAAAATATATTTCCGGCGCGTGAAACGGTGGAGGTATCCCGGCTCCCCAAGGATGCGTTGGTCGAAATCTCGGTTACTTGCGTAAAATAATTACTGCTTTAGCAAACGCCCGCTGTAGCGTGTGTTGCCCTGCTCCACCAAAATCTGGAATGCTCCTGCAGGCAATTGGGAAACCGGAATCCGGCAGCGGCGGCCGCTGTTTATGGTTTCTTTTCCTTCAAGCAGGGTTTTCCCTGTAATATCCATGATACTCCACTCACACAAACCCTCTGTAAAGCGGGTGTCTGAAACCCAGGCGAAATCCGATGCAGGATTGGGGTAAATGTTCGCAGTTTCTGTTTTTAATACAGAAGTTTTGCTCACATTTTTGAGTACAGTATTATCAATGATAATATTTTCATCACCCGGCTGATAAAGGGTAAACCAAAAATAAACCAGAAACATCTCATCATTGGTACCTTCACCCAAACTAACTGCCTGTGGGGGATTGCTGGGGTTAAATGGATTTCCTGAGGTGTTGTTGTAGGTGGCAGTTCCACGAAGTGTAGTGCCGGCAGGCAATCGGGTTACTTTTCTAAAGCTGTAGGCACGCTGCCAGTGAAAATCCCATTTGGGTACGTCGAAAAAGCGTATGGTATCTTTGTTGGGCGTTACGCCAAATGCCTTGATGGAACTGCCAATAAGGTGCATGTGTGGGCCCACGGTAAACACGGAAACATCCACCGGTAAATCATATTTATTATTGAAAGATTTTATTTGATTGGCAGGGATATAAAGCGGCCCGTTTTGTAGGTTTGGAGCGTTGTGGTTAAGTGCAGGCTGAATGGCTACTTGTCTTTGATTGACAGGGGTTGTTTTCAATATAACCCTTGTGCTGTCAACCACATTGTTCACTCCACCGGGATAATGAATTTGCAAAATAACATGTCCTTTTTTGGGGAGTTTTATCCCAAATCCTGTAGGGAAAAAGTAGGGTTCTGAGCCGGGAACCCATATTCCAATCAAATCAGAGGCACTGCTGCCGGTGCCGCCAAAACTCAGGTATCCGGGCTTGGGATCGGCTGCATCCAGTTGTAAGGGTTTCGCGCTGGTATCATGGAAAATAAGCGCATGATGCACCACGCGCAGGTTTCCGGGAATAACCTCTATGGCCGTCAAAAACTGATCTTGGGTAAATCCTGTGGGTAACACAAAACAGCGATATTCATCCGATGTGGTTTTTACTGAATAATCAGGCATTTTGAGGTTGAGGGTAGGATTGACAATGCTGCCGCCTGTTTTGAGTTTTGGTTTTGAAGGCGCTAGGGTGGTGTCGCCTTGAGGCATGCCACCATCCACCCAGCCGGCAATGGCAGCAATTTCTTCGTTGCTTAGAATGCGTTCATGGGCGTAGCGCTGGTATTTTACATCGGCAGGCCAGGGAGGCATTCTGCGGGAACCGGTGGAATTTTTTACTCCGTACGAATACGTTTTGGCATTTTCATAGGTCACCAGAGAAAATGGAGCTATTCCTCCGTCTATGTGGCAATTGGTGCAGTTGTTATATAGAATGGGTGCAATGTGCTCACTCCAGTTGGGTGTTTGAGCAAGCAGCCGCGTGGAAAGTGCAAAGGATAAAACCAGCAGAAATTTTTTCATTGGTATTGAGACGCTTTTTTTTGCGCTAGGGTTTAATACAAACTTACCATTTTTTTTCAAGCTTATTCTCAGCTTCAGTATCTTTGCTGATATATTTATCAAATATTCGTTCATGGAAAATAACAACCCGCCCATCGATATAGAAATTTCAGATGAAATTGCAGACGGTATCTACAGCAATTTTGCCATCATTACCCATAGCAATACCGAGGTTATTGTCGATTTTGTCCGCCTGATGCCGGGTGTTCCCAAAGGAAAAGTGAAATCTCGCATCATTCTGGCTCCTCAACATGCCAAACGGTTGCTCTTTGCACTGGGTGATAATATTGCCAAATTTGAGCACACTTTTGGAGAGATTGAACTGGATGAAAACGATTCAAATCATGCCATACCCTTAAATTTTGGCGGACAAACCGGACAAGCATAATTATTTTTTTACCGCATGAGCACACAAGCCCAAAACCAGATACAGCAAGCCATAGAGGCACAAAAAAACAGGCAGTTTTATGCTGCGTATCCCGAAAACCCCAAAGCGTACGCCGAAGACGCTAATGCCAAAGGACTCGAGGCCTTTCAGAAGCATCTGAATACCGATTTTGCCGGTTTGGCAGAAAATCCGCACAGCAGCAGGGTGGGTGAGGAAGTTTCTCCTTACATGATGGTGGGTTTGGGCGTTCAGTACCCCTATTATGAGGCAGAAGATCTGGTGGCGTATGCCCGCAATGCCTGGGATGCATGGAAAAGCACCTCGGTTGAAAAACGTGCTGAAATACTGGTGCAATCGCTGAATAATGTATCAGAACGATTTTTTGAGATTGCCTATGCCACGATGCACACCACCGGCCAAAGCTTTGTAATGAGCTTTCAGGCCAGCGGCCCCCATGCCAATGACCGCGCCATGGAAGTGCTGAGTCTGGCGTATCAGGAGCTGACGCGATTTACCCATGCTGTTGACTGGGTGAAACCCATGGGAAAGTTTGATTTACAAATAAAGAAGGATTTTACACCCATTCCCCGTGGTATTTCTGTGGTAATCGGCTGCAGCACTTTTCCCACCTGGAACACCGTTCCGGGCCTTTATGCTTCGCTGATGACGGGAAATCCGGTAATTGTGAAACCGCATCCCAAGAGCATTTTACCAATCGCTATCGTGATTAAAGAAATTCAGAAAGCGTTAACAGCTGCAGGCCTGCCGGCCAACGTGGTTCAGATGGCGCCGGATACTTTGTCTAATCCCATTGCCAAAAAACTGGCCGAACACTCCGATGTAAAGCTCATCGATTACACCGGTGGATCTGCCTTTGGTGATTACATTGAATCGTTGCCCGGTAAAATCACTTTTACTGAAAAAGCCGGCGTTAATAGCATTATCCTTGATTCGGTGGGAGACGCACAAGCGGTTTTTGGAAATATTGCGTTTAGTGCATGTCTATACAGCGGACAAATGTGCACAGCGCCCCAGAATATATTTGTACCTGAAAATGGCATCGCTACTGCTGAAGGTCATCTGACTTTCGATGAAGTGGTAACCGGAATTAGCCATGCCATTAAAGGGTTGGTGGAAAATCCCAAAATGGGCCCCTACACGCTGGGAGCCATTCAGAATGACCTGACAGTGAGTCGTGT
>CAYYXG010000011.1:51878-88727 GCA_964475595.1 uncultured Flavobacteriaceae bacterium | reverse complement strand
AATGGCTCATTACTTTTACAGCCCACCACAGCCGTTTCCCCGATTTTTGGTGGGGAACAGGTATTCACACCACCGAAAATGATAAGGAAGCATACAATAGCCAAAGAACGTGGGTTGAATTGGCCACACTAAAACGGGTGAGAAACAACTGGTTTGCAGGACCTATACTGCGGCATCAGCAACGAAGCCACATTGCATTTGAACAAACCCCATCGGTAGATTTCCTAACAGTAACTGCGGTGGGTTTACAATCCCTGCACGATAGCCGAAACAACCAACTTAATCCGCAACATGGCGCCTATATGGACTTACAATTGATCCGAAACATGGCGGGCACTGTCGGTAACGGCATCCGATTGATGGTTGATGGGAGAACGTATTTCAAGACCGGTAAGAACTCCATTATTGCAGGCCGCATGGCATTTTCGCAGCTATCTGCCACTACCCATTTTTTCGACATGGCCATGCTGGGTGGCGACAAAAATATGAGGGGTTATTACCTCGGAAGGTTCAGAGACAGGGGAATGCTGGTTTTCAACAGCGAGCTTCGTGCAACACTCTACAGGCGCTGGGGATTTGCGCTGGGTGCCGCTTCCGGAACAGTTTTTACCCACCCAAATGAAATATACAAAAATCCGTTTAAACCGGCGGCCAATGCAGGAATCAGATTTCTCGCAGACAGAAAAGCCCAAATCAACATGCGCATTGATTATGCCATCGGTTTGAAGGGCCAAACGGGGTTTTACTTTGCTTTTGGTGAAGCATTCTGAATGCAAACCCCTTCAATCCGTTTTCTGTTACTTACCTTTGCGCTGTCATGCATTTTGACCGCCAAAATCTCAGCAATAGTGAACTGATCAACATTTATCGAAATCTGGTAAAACCCCGCGTCATTGAAGAAAAGATGCTGATACTACTCCGACAGGGGAAGGTAGGCAAGTGGTTCAGCGGCATGGGGCAGGAAGCCATCTCTGTTGGAACTACCCTTGCGCTGCATGAGGATGAATATATTTTGCCCCTGCACCGCAATCTGGGGGTATTCACCACCCGGAACATCCCATTCCGTAAGCTGTTTGCACAATGGCAGGGCAAAAAATCAGGGTTTACCAAAGGACGCGAAAGAAGTTTTCATTTTGGCACCAACGAATACCACATTGTGGGCATGATCAGTCACCTGGGAGCCATGCTGGGCGTGGCCAACGGCATCTCCCTTGCACACAAACTCAACAAAGAGGGTAAAATTTCGGTGGTTTTCAGCGGTGACGGCGGCACCAGCGAAGGCGATTTTCACGAAGCGCTTAATGTGGCAGCAGTGTGGCAACTTCCGGTCATTTTCCTCATCGAAAACAATGGCTATGGCCTCAGTACACCCGGTAACGAACAGTTTCGATGTAAACAGTTTATAGATAAAGGCATTGGTTACGGTATGGAAGCCGTGCAGATTGACGGAAACAACATTCTGGAAGTGTACAACACCATCAGCACACTGGCTGAAGATATCCGCCGAAATCCCAGACCTGTTTTATTAGAGTGCATCACTTTCCGCATGCGCGGCCACGAAGAAGCCAGCGGTACCAAATATGTTCCGCCTCACCTCTTCGAGGAATGGAAAACGAAAGATCCGATTGACAATTATGAGGCATGGTTGCTAAACGAGGGCATCATTACCACAGTAGATACCGAACTAATACGAAAAGAATTTTTGGCAGAGATAGAAGCAGGACTCGAAGAAGTTTTTGCCGAAGAGGAAATTGTGGCAGACGCTGAGGAGGAAATGAAGGACATGTTTGCCGATGTCAAGTTTGAGCAGGTAGCGCCTTCCGGCACCCAAACCGAAAAACGACTGGTGGATGCCATCAGTGACGGGCTCAGACAAAGCATGCAAAAACATTCCAACCTCATCATTATGGGGCAGGATGTGGCAGAATACGGTGGTGTATTTAAAATCACCGATAATTTTTATCAGGAATTTGGCAAAGAAAGGGTAAGAAACACCCCTATCACTGAGAGCAGTATCCTGGGAGCGGGTTATGGACTTGCCATCAAAGGCCACAAAGCCGTTGTAGAAATGCAATTCGCTGATTTTGTTACCTGCGGATTTAATCAGATTGTCAATAACCTGGCCAAAAGTCACTATCGATGGGCTCAGCCGGCCGATGTGGTGGTAAGAATGCCTACCGGCGCGGGTGTGCAGGCCGGACCATTCCACAGCCAAAGCAACGAAGCATGGTTTTACCACGTACCCGGATTAAAAATCTACTATCCTTCAAACCCTTTTGATGCCAAGGGATTGCTGGCAACTGCCATCAACGACCCCAATCCGGTGCTGTTTTTTGAACACAAATTTCTGTATCGCAGCGTAAATGGAATGGTTCCGGATGCATACTACACCCTGCCCGAAGGCCAAGCCGCTGTTCACGACCACGGCGATGACATTTGCATTATCACCTACGGATGGGGTGTGCATCAGGCATTGAAATATGTGACTGAAAATCAAATTAAGGCAAGGGTGGTAGACCTGCGCACACTAATGCCATGGGACAAAGACACGGTATACGAACAGGTAAAAGCGACAGGAAAAGTGCTGGTATTGACGGAAGATACGCTAACCGGCAGCATCGCGTCAGACATTTCGGCGTGGATCATGGAAAACTGTTTCCAGTGGCTGGATGCACCCGTAAAAAGACTGGGAAGTATGGATACGCCCGTACCGCTGGCTAAAACGCTGGAGGATGCTTATCTGCCGTGGGGTAGGTTAAGGGCGGCCCTTGAGGAACTGCGCAGTTATTAATTAAGCAACCAGCAAACCATGTCGAATTTAAATCTCCAAATCAGCCAAACCTGGGCGATTCACAATCGCACAATGCTGTATTTGATTGACCATTTGCCTGAAGAGGCATTCCATTGTTCGTTGAGTAAACGCGGTGGCCGCAATATTGCAGTGCAACTGGCTCACTGTATTTCGGTCAGGCACTTCAGATTGGAGGCATTCATTAAAAAACACAACCTGAGCTTCAATGAATTCCCCAAAAACCACGTACCGAATCGAGAAGAGCTGCTTGAGGCATTCACCGTTTCCGGACAAATTATGGAACAGGTTATTGAAAATGCGCTTGAAAATGACGGAAAAGCGCCCTCTTTTGCAGCCGGCATTATCCCCATGATCGGATACTATATTTCACATGAAGCACACCACCGCGGACATGCGCTGTTAACCATGAAAGAATGCGGAATAAAAATCCCCGACACATTAAAATGGGGCGTCTGGGAGTGGAATAAAATATAATTTCCGAAATTGCACTTTTTTAAAACGCTTTGAAAAAATACTGCCTCTTCTTTTTTATCTGCATTGCCTCTTCCCTTTCGGCTCAGCACTTTTCCCAAATCGGGATGGGGCGTTATGCCGGTATTCATGCCGCACGCATCAATCCTGCGCTGATGGCCAACACCAAATACCTTTGGCATGTAAACCTGTTCGGGGGATGGATAAACAGCAACGCTTCAGGATATAGTTTCACACCACCCTACAATGGCAACAAACCGGCAAGAAGTCGTTTTGCCGATGAATATTTCCGCAGCGAGAATAAAACCCGGCTTCAGCAAAGTTGGTTTAAAGGCACATGGGATGGTAAAGATCAGTCTGCCGCACTGAGTTCTATGTTCTATGGCCCCTCATTCATGTTGCGAATTGGCAAATTCAAGGTGGGTTTGCTGACCGACATCAACAGCCATATTCGAATTGACGGAATGAGTTCCAACCTTTCCAGGGCAGTTTTTAACCGCATGGACTCATCCCGGGGCGCATTTTCATCATTTGAACTGAATTCCAATGGCCAGACTGACCGAATTGCGGCTTTTACTGCGGCACAGAACCAATGGTCCAGCATTGGCATTACAGGCGCCTACAGCATTCCCCTGAAATGGAAACGGGATTTGCATGTGGGCGCTACGCTGAAAAGCATTCGCGGGCTAGGCGGCAGCTACGTGCAAAGCGATGAAATACTTGCCACCCGAATTTCACAGGGTGTGTATAGTCTGGATAAAACCCGCATTCAAATGGCGGACTACAAAAGTGGCCGGGGCACCGGATTTGACCTGGGATTTGCTTATACCATTCGCAAAAAAGAACATTTGCAGCCAGGTGACTACAAATTCAAACATCCGGATTACATGGTCCATCTGGGATTATCGTTTATGGATATTGGTAGCATTCTATATCGGGATGTGGCCGCCACTACCTATATCAATGAGGCCCCGGTTACCTGGAATACGGTGGGTGCAACGAGTGTTTACCAACCCATCCCCAATGTAAATAATGTGCAGGATGTACTATTGAATCTGCCGGGTGAAGAATCCTTTACCCAGGATTTGCGGATTGGTTTGCCTACCCGAATGGCCTGGAGCGCCGATTATCAATTCAAGAGACATTGGTTCATTCAGGGGCAGTGGGTGCAATCCATGCGCGGGAAATATGGCAATGCCATCAGGCATCAATCCTATATGATGATTGGACCCCGTTACGAGTCTGACCTTTTTGCGTTCACCCTGCCTGTGATGCTGGAATACGACTACCGAAGTTTAAGGCCCGCAGCCAGCATGCGCATTGGACCCATTTACATCGGCACCAACAGTCTGCTTTCTGCGGTGAGAACCCGCAATGTAAAAGACCTTGATTATTTTATCGGAATTAGCTTCGGTGATATTCCCGGTGCCTGGATTGATCGTTTGGGCAGTGATAAAGAAGAGAAAGAAAAAATCAAACGGGCACAATCATGTGAAAAAATGTGATGTCGGTATCGCAAACTGATATTGCGTTTGAAAATAAAAAAATCCGTTGGGTTACCATTGGATTTGTAGTCCTTTCCATTTATCGCAGCATAAGTATAGCGACAGGGCAGTTTATTTACAATGGCTATTATTTACCCAATGAAGACTGGGCATATCTGGCAGGTATTCTCATCCTGTTGGTCATGCTGCTGTTCAACAAGAAAACCACAGTTACCGCATTCCTAACAGCAGTATTTTATGTGAAATTCGAAACCGTTTTTGGTTCGGGCTCGGTAAGTACGGCTCTCCTGATTCATTTCTGTTACTTCCTGGGCATGTGGAGCTGGTTGAAAAACAAATACCAGCTATTGGAACCTGAAAATGCCGAGGAAGCCAACGATGTTCTCAATAAATTATATTGGATGCTTTTTGCCGGCTATGGTATCATCAATGCTTTATCCGGTTTCATACACTGGGCAGATCCATTCTGGAGAAATGGCAATGCCATGGAATTAATAGTTTCCAATGCCTACATGGGTAGGTTTTTTGAATTTTTCCGGGAGATGAGGATTCAATATCCCAAAACCATGGATGTGTTTTTCGCAGTGAACACATGGGGGGTATTTCTCACCCAGGTAATTTTAACTCCACTTTATGTTACTCGGTACGGCAGAAAATTCATTGGGATATGGTTCATCATTCTGCTCATACACATTTTTGTATTGTTGAGGATTGTGTTGTTGCCCCATTTCACACTACTGCTTTTTATATTGTTGTTTTACACCAAAACCAAGCCATTGTATGGCCTTGAACTGATAAAACCCGATAAAAAACACATTCCATTACGGCGTTTCATGTGGATTGGCTATTCCGTGTTGCTTTTATTAATGCTGATAAAAACACCCGTGGTAAGTCAAGGAACAGATAAATTTTTCTGGTTTTTCAGGGAATGGGATACCCGAGTTTGGTTTAACAAAAGGGTCACCCAGTTGGGATTGGGGCAAGGCGATATATTAAACAGGCAGTTTTTAAATGGTTCCAGAAGATTTCTCATTATGCATCAGGAAAACGGTAAACGCGACACCCTTAAAATAATGGGCACAAAAGGAGAAAGACTGTCATATTTACCAGATCCTTTGTCTATACAGCATCAGGGTTTAGAAGCCATTTACGGTAATGTAGGGGCCCATATTGTCGCTTATGATTCATTCACCTACATGAATTCCCCCACCCCCTATAAGTGGAAAGGACGTGCTGTAGAAAGACTCATACGCATCGATTATTTTGTGAAAGGACGCAAAGGCAAACATGAATACGAGGTTGAATTCTGGGAACGTGCCAAACCACACAAGAACGGCATTCCCAGCTGGGATTATACCGACACCATGGTCGAAATCAGAAAATATAATTTTGATGGAAAAACTGACCTGCCGCTAAGAATGCCTGTTACACGTTAAATAGGAAGTGCATGCAGTCTCCGTCTTTTACCACATACTCCTTACCTTCCACACGTAGTTTTCCGGCAGCCCGACAGGCGGCCTCCGTTTTTAGGGTCACATAATCCTGATAAGCAATTACCTCGGCACGGATAAATCCTTTTTCAAAATCGGAATGAATTTCTCCGGCAGCCTGGGGTGCTTTGGTACCTTCAGTGATGGTCCAAGCACGCACTTCTTTCACCCCTACGGTAAAATAGGTGATATAATTTAAAAGTTTGTAGGCAGCTTTAATGAGTTTCTCTACGCCGCTTTCCGTCAATCCCATTTCTTCCAGAAACAGTTTGCGGTCATCAAAACTTTCCAGCTCAGCAATTTCGGCTTCAATGGCTGCAGAGATAATGAGAATACCGGCATTTTCTTCTGCAATGGCCTGTTTTACTTTCTCTACATGGTCATTACCTTTTACCACACTTTCAGGATCCACATTACACACATACAGCACGGGTTTATCAGTCAGCAGGTTCAGATCTTTCACCAAGGCACGCTTTTCGATATCCAGCGATAGTGTCCGGCAGTTTTTACCCTGTTCCAGGTGCGATTTAAATGCTTCCAGCACTTCCAACAGCCGGGCCGCTTCTTTGTCACCTGCCTTGGCCTGTTTATGAATCTTTGCAATGCTTTTATCAATGGATTCAAGATCCTTCAACTGAAGTTCTGTATCAATAATTTCTTTGTCGGCAACGGGATCTACTTTCCCATCCACGTGAATTACATTGGGATCGTCAAAACAACGTAATACATGCAATATGGCATGCGTATTTCGGATATTACCCAAAAACTGATTACCCAAACCTTCTCCCTGGCTGGCTCCCTTTACCAAACCGGCTATGTCCACAATTTCTATGGTGGTAGGCACCACATTCTGGGGATTTACCAGTTCTGTAAGGACAGTAAGTCGCTCATCGGGAACGGTAATGGTTCCCACATTGGGTTCTATGGTGCAAAAAGGGAAATTGGCCGCCTGTGCCTTGGCACTGGAAACCGCATTAAACAGGGTCGATTTACCGACATTGGGCAGCCCGACGATTCCGCATTGTAAACTCATGGTTTATTAGTTAGGAGTTGAGAGTTAGGAGTTGAGAGTTGATTATTTGTTATTTGATTTTGAAGTCAGAATAATAGAAGTAAGGATTTTTCTAATTTCGATAATTTCGTTGAGCAGGATCTCGGTTTCAGCCGTTTCTGAAAATTTCAGGAGCTTAAGCCAATATTCAGTTTCATTAGCTTCTTTCAAGGCGATAGACAATTTATGCTGAAAATCTTTTGTACTGACACCACCCAATGCTTCATTAATATTTGCACCTATGGATGTTCCTGATCGCAGTACCTGTTTACTTAAAACAAATTCATTGTTATTGGTGAGTTCTTTATTTAAAGCAATAATTTTAAGCGCAAATTCAAAAGCTTTTTTTAAAACTATTGAATCTTCTCTGTTTCCCATTTTATCTTGTATAATAAACGATAACCACCAACTCTAAACTCCTAACTCTAAACTCTTAACTCTCAACTATATTAAGTCCCCAATATCCTGTATCACTTTTCTGGCAAGGGCATCGGCGGTATTTTGGGTATTGCTTTCGGCGTATATGCGAATAATGGGCTCTGTGTTGGATTTGCGCAGGTGTACCCAATCACCGTCAAACTCTATTTTTACTCCGTCGATGGTGTTGATGGGATGCTTTTTGTATTTCTGTTTAAGGGCTTCCAGTACTGCATCTACATCCATGCCCGGTTGAAGCTCTGCCTTGTTCTTGCTGATAACATAAGATGGATAAGATGCACGCAAAGCACCCGCTTTCATTCCACTTTTCGCAAGGTGAGTCAAAAACAATGCAATACCTACTAGGGCATCACGGCCGTAATGCAGCTCTGGGTATATGATTCCTCCGTTCCCTTCCCCACCAATTACCGCACCGGTTTCTTTCATTTTTTGTACTACGTTCACTTCACCAACCGCGCTGGCATGGTAAGATTGACCCATTTTTTCAGTCACCTCTTTCAATGCGCGGGTGCTGCTGAGATTGCTAACGGTAGAACCGGGCGTGTTTTTCAAGATATAATCCGCCACCGCCACCAAGGTATATTCTTCCCCAAACATTTCTCCGTCTTCGCACACCAGCGCCAGTCGGTCCACATCGGGATCCACCACGATACCCAGGTTGCATTTCTTGCTTTTTACCAACGAAGAAATTTCACCCAAATGTTCAGGTAAGGGTTCCGGATTGTGCGCAAAACGACCTGTGGGTTCACAATTCAGTTCAAAAATTTCCTCCACCCCCAAGGCCTTCAGCAAACGGGGCACTGCTACTCCACCCACGCTGTTGACAGCATCTACGGCTATCTTATATTTTTTTGCGGCAATCGCCTCCACATCCACCAGGTCGAGGGCAAGGATCATTTCGATGTGTTTGTCCAGGAAATCAAGGTGTTCAACCGCGCCCAACTCATCCACACCTGCAAAAGAAAAGTCATTGTTTTCTGCCAATGACAGCACTTCTTTGCCGTCATCGTCGCTGATAAATTCTCCTTGTGCGTTGAGTAGTTTCAGTGCATTCCACTGTTTGGGATTGTGGCTAGCCGTGATGATAATACCGCCCGCTGCATTCAATTCTGTAACCGCTACTTCCACCGTGGGGGTGGTAGCTAACCCCAGGTCAACTACATCGATACCCAGCCCAGCGAGGGTTTGGCTGATGAGTGCGTGTACCATGGGACCGCTTAATCTGGCATCTCTCCCAATGACCACTTTTTTTCCTTGATCTTTACTAATGATCCATGTGCCGTATGCAGAAGCAAACTTCACAACATCAATGGGAGTAAGATTTTGACCGGGAATTCCACCAATGGTGCCTCGGATACCGGAAATAGACTTAATCAACGTCATAAATGGGGGTGCAAAATTAACGGATTTCAATGTCAATTGAACCAATGTAAGGCGTTTAACCCAAAGAAATTATGGGAATTTTCAGATTATTGCTATTATTAAATTATTTTACATTTTATTACTTTATTATAGTAATTTTGCATTATGTCATCGAATTATAGTTATATTATCTTCGGACGATTAATAAAGCCGGAAAAAAGCACAGCAAAATCCAGCTCCATACTGTTGAATAGTATACTTACCGTGAACAAACGCATTAAAAAGCGCCCCCTGCTTCCCTTTCAAATCAATTATGGCAGCGAAATCAGCGGATTATTCCGCACAACAACCGATGCGGTTGCAGCTTTGGTTTATCTGGAAGAGGAACTTATCCAGTCAGGGCTTGGCCCCATCATGCAATGGAGCATCTTTCGGGGGACTTTCTCCATTATGAAGGATGAAAAAAACAACCCCGTGATTGGAGGCAAGGAATTACAGCTTTTTCGGCAGTTGTTGGAAAAAGAAAAAATGAAAAACCGTTTTTTTGTTCGCCTCGATGACAGAGAAGATGATTTTTTTCTGATACAGGGCCTTTCAGTTTGGAATCATTTCATAAAAGGGTGGAACCTCAAGCGAAATCAGGAAATCCTCAATATATACATACAAGGAAATGACTATAAGTACGCTGCCGAGATGCTTAACATTGCCCGTCCGCAAACCTGGAGAAAATTTCGAAGTCTGCAAATGGCCGCTTACTTTAATGTCAGAGAAATCCTGCTATCAGGCAGACTGCTGTCTGAAAATCTTAATCGAAACGAAGCGCCCCGGCAAGTCACAAAACCTTAATACCTTTGTACCATGCAAAAGCAACTGATTGAGTGTGTACCCAACTTTAGTGAAGGGCGCGATATGGGCATTATTAAACAAATTACCGACGCCATTGAATCGGCAGAAGGGGTTCGGTTGCTGGATGTAGACCCCGGCAAAGCCACCAACCGCACGGTGGTTACTTTTGTGGGAGAGCCCGAAGCTGTGATCGAAGGCGCATTTCGCGGTATACAAAAAGCCGCTGAACTGATTGATATGAGCAAGCACAAAGGGGAACACCCCAGAATGGGCGCTACCGATGTTTGTCCGCTAATCCCCATTTCAGGAATTAGCATGGAAGAAACAGCCACCTATGCTGTAAAGCTGGCCAAACGAGTGGGGGAAACCCTCAATATTCCTGCTTATTTATATGAATACGCGCAACCCAACAAAAAACGCAGCAACCTCAGCATCATCCGCGCAGGAGAGTATGAAGGGTTTTTTGACAAAATAAAATTACCGACCTGGAAACCCGATTTCGGGCCGGCAGAATTTCCAGCCCATGCGGGTGCTACGGTCATAGGTGCACGCGATTTTTTGATTGCATACAATGTCAACCTCAACAGTAAAAGCACCCGCATTGCCAACCGCATCGCTTTTGATGTGCGCGAGGCTGGCCGGGTAGTTAGAGAGGGTAACCCCTACACCGGCAAAATAAATACCGATGAAAACGGAGAACCGGTGCGCATTCCTGGCAAACTGAAGCATGTAAAAGCCATTGGCTGGTATATTGAGGAATATGAAATGGCACAGATCAGCATTAACCTTACAAACTATAAGGAAACACCGCTTCACACGGTTTTTGAGGAATGCCGCAAAAGTGCCGATGAGCGCGGTGCCAGGGTTACCGGCAGTGAGTTGGTTGGTTTAATTCCGCTGGAACCCATGCTGCAGGCAGGGCGTTATTTTCTGGAAAAACAGGGCCTTAGCACGGGAGTAAGTGAAGAACACCTTATATGGAGTGCCGTAAAAAGCATGGGGTTGGATGAATTGGGACCGTTTGACCCTCAGAAGAAAATCATTGAATACTTATTGAAAAATGAAGCCGATGAGAAATTGATTTCCCTGTCGGTTAAAGCGTTTGCCAACGAAACAGCAGCAGACAGCCCTGCCCCCGGAGGCGGCTCGGTAGCGGCAGCAGCCGGGGCATTTGGTGTGGCATTAGGAACCATGGTGGCCAATCTGTCAGCTTCCAAAAGGGGCTGGGAAACACGCACCGCAGAATTCAGTTCCTGGGCCGAAAAAGGACAACTACTCAAAGACAGATTACTGGCCCTGGTGGATGAAGACACCCGCGCTTTCAATGCCATCATGGCTGCGTTTGGGCTTCCAAAAGATACCGATGAACAAAAATCTGCAAGAAAAACAGCCATACAGGATGCCAGCCAATACGCCACAGAGGTTCCATTCCGCACTTTGCAGGTTGCGGTTGAATCCATCCCCCTGATTCAGGCAATGATTGAAAAAGGCAACCCCAATTCACTGAGCGATGCCGGTGTGGGTGCTGCCTGCCTGCTTACCGCCATGCAAGGTGCCTGGATGAATGTGTTGATTAACGCACAGGGACTGGAAAACAAGGCCTGGGCAACAGACATTACCCAACGGGCAGAGCAACTCATACAGGAAGGACGTTCCGCATGCAATGCTATGGTATCGGAGGTTGAAAAACGTCTGAGAGATTAATGCATTGGATGCTAATTTAAGTTTAAATTTGTATTTATAGAACCACTTTCAATGAAAAAGCGAATTGTTTTTAGCAGCTTACGGGAACAATCTGAAATCACACAGGCGGAGTTCAGAAAACTCTCGCCCATTGAGCGGCTTAGGCAGTTGCGTATAGACATTGAGCGATTATATTTTAAGGAACTTCAGTCGAAAAGAACCGGTAAAATAAGAATTATAGTAGATGAATATATTCCTTGATGAACATATTCATTTTTTATCCTTACTACTTGAAGAAAAAGTTGAATTTCTGATAGTAGGAGGTTTTGCCGTAAACTACTATGGATACAGGCGTGGAACCGGGGATGTGGATTTATGGATTAAGCCGTCTAATTCAAGCAAACAGTTACTATTAAAAATATTTGATAAAATTGATGTTGAGAGTGAAGATATTGAATATTTAAAATCACTTGATTTTGAAACTCATTTATCATTTCATTTAGGCGAAGAACCTAACCGAATTGACCTGATGACATATATATCCGGTGTAAATTGGGATGAGGCATGGAGACAAAAGAATATTGTTAAAATAGACAAATTAGATATTCCGTTCATTCATAAAAATCATTTAATTATATCTAAGATAAGCACAGGGCGTGCTCAGGACAGAGCGGATATTGAAGGATTACAAAATCTATAACCCATTGACTTTACGTATACTCCTATTACTATTGTTTACATGGCTAAATGCCGGCCAAAGTCAATTTGCGCCTGCGGCAGGCAAGCCCGGTAGCACGGCCATCAGGCACGATAGCAGCTGCTTCGTTGGTTGGGCCAAAGGTTGTGAAGTCGTGCGCGGTTACCGTGACATTGCCCTACCCGACAGCGGTTTTGCCGACGCCGGCACCCCTCAGTCAGCGTTAGGACCTGCCCTGCAAAACGGAATCCTGAGTCTGGGAGATGCCGGTATAGCCACAATGACCTTCGATGCACCCATCACCAATGGGCCGGGTTGGGATTTTGCGGTATTTGAAAACAGCTTTTTAGATACGTTTCTGGAGCTGGCATTTGTGGAAGTGAGCAGCGACGGGAATCGTTTTGTCCGCTTCCCTGCTATTAGTTTGAGCCAAATTGTAAAACAGACCGATGCCTTTGGATACACCCAACCTGAAAAAATTCATAACCTGGCAGGAAAATACCGCGTGGGCTTCGGAACACCCTTTGATTTGGAGGAATTGAAGGATTCTGCAGGACTTGATGTAACCCGCATTACCCACATCAAAATCATCGATGTGGTCGGCAGCATACAGTTGCCGTTTGCCCAACAAGACAGCAAAGGAAATATCATCAACGATCCCTGGCCAACGCGATTTCCATCGGGGGGCTTCGACCTGGATGCCGTGGGAGTCATTCATGCAAAAATGTCTACTCCTAGCAACAATCAAACAACCATACCGTCTATTAAATTAGGGCCTAATCCAATATACAATAAGCATATTAATGTTTATTCGAATGAACACGCTATTGCCACCCTGTATAATTTATCAGGCGCTAAAATTGTATCATGGAATATACAAAAAGGCCAAAACACCCTGAAAATTGACCAACATACCGGTATGTATTGCCTTGTTTTTGATATACAGGATAAGACTTTCACTCACATTATAGAAATCATACGATAATGCCGGATTATAAAAAATATTTTATGGTACCCGCCCCACCTTCTGAGGTGTACATGGCGCTCACCTACCCTCCAAGTTTATGCCTTTGGGCCGGAGAAAATGCTGTTATGGGAACAGAACCCAAAAGCCCTTTCAGCTTATTTGATGATAGTATTTCAGGAATTAACCTGGAATTTGAACCCAATAAAAAACTGGTTCAGCAATGGGATTTTGGCGACATTGAACCACCCAGCGTGGTAACTTTCAAACTGCATGAACATAAACAGGGATGCAGTTTAGAAGTGCGGCATACCAACATTCCGGAAGAAGCATGGGAAGACATCAGCACCGGGTGGGAAGACACCTACATGGCTTCGCTGCTGGATTTCTTTGACTGATTAGCCGTTACTTTAACAAATCTACCATTTCAACCGTCTTTAGAAATGGTCCGTATACGTTGTTGGTAAGCACCACAAAACATTTATCCTCATCCAGGCATCGCCAGAAATAGGTTCTGAAACCCTTCCACCAGCCATTGTGAAACACCCATGTTTGACCGTTTAATTGCTTAATTCGCCAGCCGAGGGCATAACCCGCTCCATCTGCCGATACCTGCACCTGTGGCGTCCACATTTGGCTTTTACTGTTTTTATTCAGCAAATAATCAGCCCTCAACGCCCGATCTAAAAAAAACATCTCAACCCCATTGGAATAAACTCCTTTATCTCCCGTGGTGCCATTGTGCGGAATATCTGAAAACACCCGTCGTTTATCATAACCCTGCACGGGATAATTAAACAGTGGCACCGAATCATGATTGCAGATATGCGTATATTTCATGCCACAGGGCTCAAAAATATTTTTTCTGACATATGCTCTAAAATCCGTTCCAGTGAGTCGTTCCACAATGTGAGCCAACAGCGCATAATTGGAATTGCTGTATGAAAAGTAGGTTCCGGGCTCTCCAAAATTTCGCTCCGGCTGCTGATTCAGCTGAATTACTACATCAGAATTTTTCATGTGTGCCGACTGATTGGGCCAGAGGTAAGATGAAAAATAGAAATAATCAGGCAAACCACTCATGTGGCACAATAGATTGCGAATGGTGAGGTTGCGGCGGGTTAGTTCAGGGATATACCAGTGCACGCTGTCATCAATTAGCAACAATCCATCCTGTTGCAGCATCATCACAGAAATTCCGGTAATTGTCTTGCTCACCGAAGCAAGCTGAAATAAATCGTCGTTAATCAGGGTATCCGGTTTCCCGAAGTTAGCATAGCCATGGGCACCCTGAATGATGCTGTCGTTGCGGAAGAAAAAGTACGTACCATTGAAAATGCCGGTTTTGTGATGGTATTGAAAAAATGAGGTAATCTTCTTCTCTGTACTGTCTGAAAAACGGGTATAGCGGGATAAGTCATAGTACCTAGAAGGAATAGGACCCGGTCCGGGCAACGAAAAGGCGGTTAGTATACAATAACCCAGCCCCATTCGAAACCAACCCCAAAATCGCATAGCACAAATTTAATACTGCTGTAATTGTCATGAAGGCCAATTTTCACACAATGAACACATTTGGCCTGTAAAATGGAAAACGTTAGGGCACCCCGAGATATTTGTGGGTTTGTAAAGAAATTCTCCAACCCGGGTGGGATTTAACATATTCCACCATCATAGGCGTCACTGCATCTCTTTTATCCCATTCAGGCTGCAATAAACAAATACAATCTGATTTCACTTGCCCTGCCCATTGTTCTGCCCACTCAAAATCACTTTTGTTAAACACTATAATTTTGAGTTCATCGGCTTTTTTCATCTCTGATTCCAAGGGAAACTTGAACTTTTTGGGAGAAATGCACACCCAGTCGAAGTAACCGCGCAGAGGGTGAGCCGCTGAAGTTTCAATATGCACCCGCATACCCTTTTCTTTAAGAGCCCAGGTTAATTCCGTTAAATCATACATAGCGGGCTCTCCACCTGTAATAACACAGCATGGTGCCCCGGAAGCAGCTGCAGTTTCAGACAACTCAACAACGCTGATTTTGGGGTGAACTTCCGCATCCCAGGATTCTTTAACATCACACCACACGCAGCCCACATCGCAGCCCCCAAGACGAATAAAATACGCCGCCGTTCCGGCAAAATGCCCTTCGCCCTGAATGGTATAAAACTGCTCCATTACGGGCAGCATCTCAATATGATCAGGCGGTTTGGGCTGCAAGTCCTGCTTTTCTGGCTTTTAAGGTATTCACTAATAATCCTGCGATAGTCATAGGACCCACACCTCCCGGAACCGGGGTGATGGCGGATGCCTTGGGCTCAACTGAGGCAAAATCCACATCCCCGCAAAGTCTCCACCCGGCTTTTTTGGAAGGATCGTCCACCCGGGTTGTTCCCACATCAATTACCACACAGCCTTCTTTCACCATATCTCCGGTCAGAAAACCGGGCTTCCCCAGGGCAGCCACGATGATATCAGCATGTTGGGTAAACCAAGTTAGATTGGGCGTGCGGCTATGGCATACGGTTACGGTTGCATTGCCCGTTTCACCGGGGTTGGAAAGTAAAATACTCATGGGCCTTCCAACTATGTTACTACGACCAATCACCACCACATGTTTACCTTCAGTGGGAATTCCATAATGTTTCAGCATCAGGGTAATTCCGTAGGGTGTGGCTGGTTTTATACCATCGGCTCCTTTGGTTAAGCGCCCCATGTTCACATCGTGAAAGCCATCCACATCCTTTTCAGGCGCAATGGCCAGGGTAACACGGTTTTCATTGATGTGTTTAGGGAGCGGCAACTGCACAATCAGGCCATCAATCTGATCATCTTGGTTAATTTCATTCACCTTGGCCAGCAACTCCGCTTCGGTAACGGTTTCAGGAAAACGGATTACGGTGCCCAGAAAACCTACTTCGTGACAGGCCTTTTCCTTAGCTCCTACATAGGTTTGACTTCCACCATCGTTACCGACCAGAATTGCCACCAGATGCGGAGGCCTTAATCCCTGAGCGACGAGTGCCTGTACTTCTCCGGAGAGCGATTCGCGAATACTCGCTGAAACCACCCTTCCATCAATAATTGTTGCCATAGCATGGCAAAGATAAGGTCTGAATGCAAATCCCCGATTACATGAGCGTAATTACCGTACAGCCATCTCCACCCTGTTCTTCCTGCTCGCTATGATAGCTGCGAACATAATTCAACGTTTTCAGGTATTGCCTCAGGGATTTTCTCAAAATGCCATCGCCCCTGCCATGTATAATTTTCAGATTAAACTGTCCCAAAGCATAGGCCTCATCCATCCACAAGGCCACTTTTTTCAATGCATCTTCTTCCCTCTCACCGCGCAAATCCAGACGGGGATTGAAGGTGGCATTTCTTTCCACCCAGTTAAATCCTTTGGTGGTTGAAGATTTCTTTGCGTTTTTTTGCAGTTGAGCGGGTTCCACCTCTGTCAGCGGCAGCCATACCTGTACGAGTCCCAGCGCCACTTTCAATTTGTCCTTTTTCACTTCAAGCACCTCGCCCACCGCACCATTCTGAACACTTTTCACCGGCATCCCGGGTATCCATTTGATTGTCAATGCGGGCTTTTCAAGCTTTTCGGACTTTACCTCCTTCTCCGGTTCGGTTTTCATCTTCTCCCTAAACTGGTTGAATTTACCCCGAACCTCTTGTGTCTTGACTTTATAGGCTTTGTGCTCCCGAATAACCCGAATGGTCATTTCAATCTGCTTATTGGCTTCATCCAGCATCCTGCCTGCCTTTATTTTGGCCTGATCAAGCATTTCCCTGCGCCGGGTTTCAATTTTTTGCTTGAGGGAATGATATTCCTCCAAAAGCATTTGCAAATGCTTTTCTTTCTGCTCATTTTCAGCCAGCAGGTGTTGCAATTTTGCCTGTTGTTGTTCCAGCTCTATCAGTAAGTGTTCCGTCTTGCGGCTTTCTTCGCCGCCCAGTCCCTCAATTTCTTTGATAACATGGTCAGAAAATCCTGTTTTCTTCAAAAGTTGAAGGGCAAAAGAACTTCCGGGTTTGCCGGGTATCATTTTGTATAATGGCTGCAGATGTTGCAAATCGTAAGCCATCCCCGCATTCATCACACCCGGGGTTTGTCCGGCCCATTCCTTTACACTGCTAAAATGGGTAGTAACAATCGCACTGGCACCTTTTTTCAAAAGCTGCTCCAATATAACCCGTGCAATGGGGCCGCCAAACCGGGGATCGGTGCCATCACCAATTTCATCAACTCCCAGCAAAATTCCGGGCCTTGCAGCCGCCGTCATGGCTTTCAGGTGGGCCAGGTGAGCACTGAATGTGCTGAGACCGGCTTCCATACTTTGTCCATCGCCACAATCAATCATCATTCCCTCAAAAACACCACATTCAGTATCGGGCGATGCCGGTATGAACAAGCCATGCTGTACCATGTATTGCAGCAGGAATGCAGTTTTCAGGGCAACACTTTTTCCACCGGCATTGGGACCTGAAATTATGAGAAAACGATTTTCCAGGGTAAGCTGTAAATCCAGCGGCACAGGGTTTCGGCTTTTCAATAATGGGTTAATCGCCCTTTTTAGTGAAATGACGGGATGGGGTGTAAGAACAGGCCGCTGTGCAACAATGCTACCGAAATAGGCCATTTTGGCCGACAAGATATCCATACTGACCAGCGAATGCATGGCCGCATCTACCGCATCACGGTATGGCCTGAGGGTATCGGTTGTTTTCAGTAAAATCCGTTCACGCTCTCTCCGGCGCTCTGCATAAAGCTCCTTCAACCGGTTGTTAAGCTCCAGACTCTGCACCGGCTCTACAAACAACACCTGCCCGGTAGCGCTCACATCCTTCACAAATCCATCAACCTTCCGCTTGTGCTCTGCTTTCACCGGAATCACAATTCGCTCCTCGCGAACCGTCAATTCGGCATCGGCGGTATACCCCGCATCACGCCATTGTTTAAAAATCTGTTTTACCTGATTTCTGACTTCCTTTTCAATCCGCTCAATATCCGTGGTCAGCTTCGAAAAAGCCGCAGAGGCATTGGGTTTCATCTGCCCTTTATCATTGATAACCGCATCGATGTTGCGGGTTATCGTTTGTAAGCCCTCATCTTCAACTGCCAAGGCATACAACAGAGGATAATCCGTACTGAATTTTCTTAAAACAGCCGTAAAACGCAGGTAATTATTCACGGTGCGGCTGATGGAAAACAACTCTTCCTCAGAGAAGAAGGCATTCTCAACGCCAAGTACAGCAAGGCCTTGCATCAAATCCTCACTGCCCTCAAAAGGCAAAGCCGCAGGGTGTTTTTCCGAAAATAGCCGCCATTGATCTGACTGATCAAATTGCAACTGAATTTCGGATAATGCGGTGAGCATCTGCATCCCCGAAAACCGCTGAGATGTTGTAGCAAAACGGCATCTGCTTTTCAGGGCTTCCCGTATGCGGTCAAAGCCAATGACGGTCTCAAATTCCGAAGGATAAATCAAGGCCGCTCTTTTTGTTTTGTAAATTGCATTTTTTGCAATCGCGTAATCACCTTTTCCATAATGGCAGAAAACTGCTCGGGATGTGCCTGATAGTATACAATGGCTGTCTTAAACTGATCCCTGCCAATTTGATGTTTTTTAAATATGACCGCATAATCGTTCTCCCAAAGACTATCGGGCAGTAAACCTTGATTAAAATTGATGGCGTTGGCAGACTCCATCAACATTACATCGGTCATCACATCCACCATTTTTTCCTGGGGAAGCGGTGCTTTTTTTGCACAGGCAGCAACCAATACAAGGCATGCTATGGTAATTTTGCGGAGTAACACAGATACCACAAAATTACGAAAATGAATACGATAGCCGAACGGTTGCAGGATATAAAAAATGAACTGGGAGCAAAAACCCGTCTTCTGGTGGTGAGCAAATACCGCAGCATTACTGATATTGAAGCGGTATATTCGGCTGGTCAGCGTGCGTTTGCAGAAAACAGGGTGCAGGCATTGTTGGAGCGATACGAGGCGTTGCCTAAAGACATTGAATGGCATCTGATCGGACATTTGCAAACCAATAAGGTTAAATACATTGTGCCGTTTGTGAAACTGATTCACAGTGCAGACAGTCTTAAATTGCTGCAGGAGATTGACAAACAGGCCGCGAAAATTAATAAAGTGCAGGATGTGCTGCTGCAGGTGTTTGTGGCCAAGGAAGACACCAAATTTGGGCTGGCACCGGAGGAGGTAATATCGTTAGTGGACAGTCCCGATTTTCAGCAACTACGGCATATTCGCGTGGTGGGTCTCATGGCCATGGCTAGCAATACCCCAGATCAACAGCAGATTAGGCAAGAATTTACTTCGGTGTCTGACCTGTTTAAAGAACTCAAAAAAGGAATGATGAAGCAAAACGACGCTTTTACCGAGCTCAGCACTGGCATGAGCAGTGATTACCCCATAGCGGTAGCGTGTGGCAGCACGATGGTGAGGGTGGGAAGTAAGGTGTTTGAGGGTTGAAGGGGCAGAAAGCTACACACAAACCTCATCCCCAAGCCCAAGCAAGGCATCTATCACCTTATCAACCCTGTCATTGGTGAATATTTTGGCAATGTTCAACAACACTCTCACATAGGGCCAAATCGGGCACCACTTGGCCTTGAATTTTTCAATGTCCGGATGGGTAAAATCAGCATTATTTCCATTCGGAAAAATTCCGCCTACCGTGAGGTCTTTTTCAATCTGATCCGCAATCACCCTGGCATTCTCTAAACTCAAAGAGTTGGCTTTGAGGGCTTCAAGTTCTTGTTGATTAATCATTGTTAATAGGTATTTTATTACAAATATTATCTATTTTTTGTATTTTAATAGATTTTTATCAACGTTGACAAATTTTTAATTCGCTAAACCGTTTTATTGCAACGGAAACCCTTCCCGCTCAAATTTGTTTGTATGGGGTGAATGCCTTTTTGATATTCCCTCATCAGCTTTTCAAAGACATTGAATACCTTAAGAATGTTGGGGAAGTTTATCTGATTGAAGAACACCTTTTCTTCCGTCAATTCGCGTTTCACAAGCAAAAACTCGCATTGCATCGTAGCAGCATGCAATATTATCAGCAGTATCTCACCCAAAAGAAAATCCCCTGCACCTACATTGACTGCCTGCAGCCGGAATCAGATGTCAGGAAACTGCTGTCTTCTCCCTTAACCAATAAACTAAATAAAATCGAATGTTACGACCCCGCCGATAACTGGCTGGAAAAGCGTTTGACAAATGAATGTCAAAGCAGAGACATAGCACTGCATTTTCATGAGAATCCGGGTTTTATGAACAGCCGCAATACGCTCTTACCTACCCGCAAAGATGGAAGCATAGTGCAAACCGACTTTTATGTGGCGCAGCGCAAACAACGAAATCTGCTCATGGATAAAGACAAACCTGCAGGGGGGCAATGGACCTATGATACAGACAACCGCAAACGCTATCCAGCCGGAAAAAAACCACCGACACTGTTATTTCCCGAGAAAAATCAATTTACAAAAGAGGCGCGGGAATTCGTCCTCAAACACTTCCCCCTTAACCCCGGAGAACTGAGTGAAGGGAACCATTACCCTTCCACCCATTTAGAAGCCGAACACTGGCTGCAACAATTCCTGACCCAACGCTTTCAGGATTTTGGGCCTTATGAGGATGCCATCGTACAGTCTGAACACTGGCTGCATCATTCTGTGCTCACGCCCATGTTGAATATTGGGCTCCTCACACCCCAACAGATCATTGATGCGGCCATCCTGTTTTCTGACAATCATCCGGTTCCGTTGGCTTCGCTGGAAGGTTTCATCAGACAGATTGTGGGATGGCGGGAATTTGTTCGCTTATTTTATAACCACCTAGGCACCCGGCAACGCACAACCAACTTCTGGGGTTTTTCAAGAAAAATACCGCCTTCCTTCTATGACGGCACCACAGGCATAGCCCCGGTTGATGACTGCATACAAAAACTACTGAAAACCGGCTACAATCATCATATTGAAAGACTGATGGTGCTGGGCAACTTTATGCTGCTATGCGAATTTGACCCCGACGAAGTGTACCGCTGGTTCATGGAAATGTACATTGATGCCTATGATTGGGTGATGGTGCCCAATGTATATGGCATGAGCCAGTTTGCAGACGGTGGGAGAATGTGCTCCAAACCTTACATCAGTGGAAGCAACTACCTGCTAAAAATGTCCGACTACAAAGGCGATGGGCGGTGGGAGAAAATCTGGGACGGCCTGTTCTGGTCATTCATGCACAGGCACCGAGACTTTTTTGGACAAAACCCCAGAATCGGCATGTTGCTAAAAACCCTGGACCGCATGGATCCCGACAAGCGGAATCAACATTTCAGTGTGTCTGAAAATTACCTGACGAGTCTGGAACTATGAAGCCGACCATCAACATAGTTTGGCTGAAACGCGATCTCAGAACCACCGATCATGCACCGATGCACGCTGCAGAAACAGCCGGTATTCCCTACCTGATGCTGTATTTATTTGAGCCATCGCTCATGGCACGTCCGGATTGCAGCGGGCGTCACATACAATTTCAGCTGCAATCCCTGGAAGACATGAACGGCACGCTGTCTAAGGAAAACATGCAGGTACATATTGCCTGTGCAGAAGCCACCGAGGTGTTTCAGTATCTCATAGGGAAATATAACATTCAAAGCGTTTTCAGCTACCGAGAAAGCGGCGTTTTACAAACCTGGCAGCGTGACAAGTCGGTTGGGCAACTGTTGAAAGCCCATCATATCGTATGGCAGGAATTTCAGCGGGATGGAATTCTGAGAGGCATTCAAAACCGCGATGGATGGGACAAGCAATGGTTCGGACACATGCATGCGCCCCTCATACACAATCAATTCTGTCCTCAGTTCGCTGTAAACGAAGTTTTACCATTTCCCACCCTGCCTGAAACGCTTCATCTGCCGGCGCCCTGGAACAAATCGATGCAGCCGGGGGGAGAAAAAAATGCCTGGCAATACCTGCAAAGTTTTATTTCAGAACGCGGCCAAAATTATAACCGACACATTTCCAAACCTGCTGAAAGCCGTCAATCATGCAGTCGGCTTTCGCCTTACCTTGCTTGGGGCAACATGAGCATTCGTCAGGCCTACCAGTTGGCGTACGCCTCGGAAAGTGCCAAAATTCATAAACGCGCTTTTGCATCATTTCGGGAAAGACTTCGCTGGCATTGCCATTTTATTCAAAAATTTGAACAAGAATGCCGCTATGAGTATGAACCCATTAACCGCGGCTATGATGCGCTCCAATGGAATAATGATGAGCAGGCCATAGAGGCCTGGAAACTCGGGAAAACCGGCTTCCCTATGGTGGATGCCAATATGCGGTGCCTGCAACAAACCGGCTGGATTAATTTCAGAATGCGGGCGATGCTGGTTTCCTTTTTATGCCATCACCTAGGGGCGGATTGGCGCAAGGGGAAAGCCCATATTGCACAAATTTTCCTGGATTATGAACCTGGCATCCACTATCCTCAGTTTCAAATGCAGGCGGGAACCACAGGAATAAACACCGTGCGTATGTACAATCCTATAAAGCAAAGTTTGGACCACGATCCGGATGGATTGTTCATTGCAAAATGGTGTCCTGAACTGGCACATTTGCCGGTACATCTGAGGCATAAACCCTGGGAGGCCAATATATTGGAGCAGACAGAGTTTGGATTTACCCCGGGCGTGGATTACCCGCTTCCCATTTGCAGCACAGAGGGAATCCCCAAAGCACACAGAGAAAAGATTTGGGGAATGCGCAAATCTCAGGAAACTAAAGTAGAAAGTGCCAGGATACTAAAAACCCACACCCGCAAAGGGAAAAGGAATGCATAGCCGCGGCATACAATAGAGGCAGCCGGCATTTAAGAGTGACTATTAGTAATTATTGAGCATCATCGGCATAATGAGCATGGTGATGTCTTCATCTTTCTCATTATCCGTAGGAACCAATAAACCTGCGCGGTTGGGTGCCGACAGTTTCAATACCACTTGCTCACCGTCTATGGTGGCAAGCATATCTTTCAGAAAGCGGGCATTAAAACCGATTTCCATGTCCTCGCCATCGTATTCACAGTTGATTTTTTCCTGGGCTTCGTTGGCCATTTCCAGGTCCTCAGCGCTGATTTGCAGTTCGCTACCGGTGATTTTTAGACGAATCTGATGGGTAGTTTTGCTGGCAAATATGCTGATACGATTGATGGAACTTAAAAAATCACTACGTGAAATGGTTAGTGAATTGGGGTTTTCTGTAGGGATAACCGCATTGTAGTCCGGGTATTTTTCATCCAGCAGACGTGCGATTAGCTGAGTTGAGCCAAAAGTAAAAAACACATTACTACGGTTATAGTCTACCGTTACGGGTGTATCATCGTTTGGCAGCGCTGTTTTTAGCAGATTCAGCGGCTTTTTGGGAATGATGAAATTCTGGTCAGAGCCAGTTTTGAGGTCTTTGCGAGTAAAGCGAACCAGCTTATTGGCATCGGTGGCCACAAAGTTTACGCTGTCTTCCTTCATCTCCACAAACAGACCGGTCAGATTCAATCGCAGTTCATCATTGCCGGTGGCAAACAGGGTTTTGCTGATGGCACGCAACAACACATTGGAAGGAACGGTAAAGCTGCCATCACCTGATTTTTCGGGCAATGCAGGAAAGTCAGAACCATTGAGGCCGGCCATTTTGTAACGTCCATTATTATTCACCACTTCAATGCCATAGGTGGATTCTTCAATGCTGAAGGTAACCGGCTGGTCGGGGAGTGAACGCAAAATGTCGATCACCATTTTGCTGGGTACTGCCACCCGCACATCCTCTTTGGACTCTACCTGCATACTGGTAGTCATGCTGGTATCCAGGTCAGTACTGAAAATGGTGAGAGTGTTCCCTTTGATATCAAAGAGGAAATTTTCCAGAATGGGTATAATGGGCTTGGAAATAATGGCGCCATTTACAGTCAGCAAATGCTGAAGGAGTTCGTTACTAGGTGCTATAAACTTCATAAAAGTGTATTCTTTCTGATGTTGAGTACAAACCTATTTAAGATACGTGAATAGAAATGCACAAATTTTTGGGTTTTATAAACAAAAGATGGTTGCTCATTTTTTATTAGGGCCGCTGGTATCATGAACGATAACATACAGATCTTCGTTATCCTTCTTCATCATGTATTTTTCCCGGGCAAATTTCTCTAGATTATTCTGGTTTCCGAATAATTCTGTTCGCTGTCGTTGTAATTCTGAAATCTGCTTCTTATAAATATCTCTGGATTCTTCAAGCTCAGTAACCTCAGATGCAATAGCAAACCGGTAAAACACATTGTTGCTGTCAAAAAATAACATCCACAGCCCGAAAAATGCAAAAAGCAATATGTAGCGATACTTGAATACTTTCAACAGCATATTTCACAAAGATAACCAGAGCAGCCGGGCTTAAAAACATTTTTTTATACCATGTCCATTTTTTTATTACATTCGCAATATGCGTCTTTTATATACGATTATTTTTTACTTTCTGGGCATAGCAGCCATTAAGGCACAACCCTGTGATTACACCCAGAAAAAATTTGCCATCCGGCAGGAATTAAATACCGTTTACGGCACAGCCACCGGATTTGGAAACAGAACTGACACGCTATACATTGACATTTACAAACCACTTGGTGACAACAACCCTCTGAGGCCTATGGTTTTATTTATTCATGGGGGCGGTTTCAGCGGAGGCAATTACAAAGACGTAACCAATCAGGCCAAATCTTTTGCCGAACGTGGTTATGTTGCTGCAACTGCTTCCTACAGACTGGGATTTTTTAGACCCGTATTCCCCGACAATTACCCATACGCCCTCGATAAAGCAGAGCCGGAAAGGGCTGCCTACAGGGCAATGCTAGACATTAAAGGCGCAGTGAGGTACCTTAAAGGGCGCAATCAAACCGATAGTGCTGATATCCTCAACTTTTTTATCGGTGGATTCAGTGCCGGGGCCATCACCAGTCTTAATGTGGCTTTTGTGAACGACAATAAGTTCCGTCCTGCTTCCTGCGATTCCATCAACAGCGTCGTTTACCAGGGAATCATTTACAAAAGGCCTTCGCTGGGTCCTGTAGAAGGAACACTGAACCTGAATGGTCACAATACTTCCGTTCGCGGTGTCCTCAATTATTTTGGAGCTGTGGCAGATACCGCGGTTCTGGAAACCGCCAAACCCGCCGTCTTCAACTACCACCAGTTGGGCGACCCTGTAGTTCCCGCCGGTATAAACAAACCTTTTTATGGAATTGGCCTGGGCATTTCAGATAACTGGCCCATGTTATATGGAAGTACAATCATCAGTCGTAGACTGACAGCATTGGGCTATACCGGACCGATGCTTCGAAACCGAATCATAAGCGGTAACGCGCATGATGTAGACAATCCTGCCCTCATGGACACCATGACCGCCAACTGGGCTTCCGCCATCATTTGTAGCCCTAATGCATCTGTTGCAAAGGTGAATCAATCCAAACCCTATGCTTTGCAAATAGAAGGAAATAAAACCTACCTGATGCCTTTACAGGATGGGTCTTGGGAATTTTATGACATGGCCGGCCGTAGTTTCCAACGCCTTGATTTAAAGAAAGGTCAGCATACCGAAATTTTACGCAAACCTTGTCTCATTCGTTATCGCACAAATTCAAGCGAAGGTTCGTTTCTTTGCAATCCGTGAGATTGCCGTTAAAAACCCATTTTATATTGCTGCTAATTCTGATTGTTACTGCGTGTAGTAAACAAGCAGAAAATGGCCTGCCGGAAGGCGTTCAATGGCAAACACCACAGTACAGTCGCCTGTTTTTATTGGGGGTGAATGGCAAAGACTCCTTTATCGCATTAAAAAACCCATCCGATACTTCACAGTGGCTGCAAATAATTCATTGGGGCAGTAATGATGCACCCCAAAATTGTGTTTCTATAAAGAAGCGCAACCGAATCGGCTGCATGACCGCTGTTTTCTCCGGCATGATGGAAGTATTGCAAACCGAAACCCTGATTTGCTGCACGGATAACGCAAACTACCACACCGGACCCAAATGCCGAAAATGGTTTTCGAAAAGTAATGTAACCGAAGCGGGCAAAGGTGTTACCATCAACATGGAGACGCTGCTAAAAAGCAATCCCGATTTGGTTTTAACCTATTTTATTGATAACAAAGGACGGGAAGAATGGAATGGGCTAATGCGAAACGGCATTCCTGTTATTTTTTTACAAAACTACCTGGAAAACCACCCTTTGGCTCGTGCTGAATGGCTGAAAGTGTTTGGATGGCTATTGGGCAAACCGGCTGAAGCGGAAACATTTTTCAATATGGTAAAAGAGCATTATGAAAACCAGGCCGCAGCAATCAAAGAATCAAACCCTGAAAAACCGACCGTATTCTGCAATGCACCTTACAGCGGAAACTGGGATGTACCTGCCGGTGAAAGCTATATGGCAGCCATGTTTGCCGATGCAGGAGGAGATTACCTTTGGAAGGATTTAAAAGGGGCAGGTAAAATCACCCTGGACATTGAAAAAGTTTACCAAAAAGCCCGAAATGCAGACTATTGGATAAACCCGGGCAGTTGCAGAACTGCAGACTGCCTTATACAGATAGACAATCGACTTGGGCTTTTCGAAGCCTATAAAACCGGGGGAATTTACAATGCCACCAAAACCCAAAACCCAAAGGGTGGTAATGCCTGGTGGGACTATGCTGTTGTGCGCCCTGATCTGGCACTGAAAGACCTTATTCAGATTTTTCATCCTGACCTGATGCCCGATCCCCATGAAACCATTTTCTTTGAGGCAGTAAAACATTGAGAAACATCGGCATCATAGCATCATTAACTGCGTTATGCATTTTGCTACTCTGGTTGGATCTAACGGCAGGAGACACGCCTTTAAACCATCCTGTGTTTTATTCGTTTCGTCTGCCCAGGGTGCTTTCGGCAGCCACCGCGGGTATGGGACTGGCCATCAGCGGCCTTGCCATGCAAACACTTTTCAGAAACCCGCTTGCAGGACCATTTCTTACAGGCGCCACGCCGGGCGCTTCCTTTGCCGTAGCAATACTATTAATGGCATTTCCGGCCGGCCTAACAATCAGCTGGCTTCAAAGCATAGGCATAGCCATGGTTGGCATTACAGGAAGTTTGCTCGTGTTGTTGTTACAGCTTTTCATACAGCGAAGGCATAGCCACGCTTTTACATTACTGCTATCCGGGGTGTTGTTGGGCTACCTGCTGGGTGCCGGCACCGAAATATTGCAAGGACTTTCGCAGGCAGATCAGGTAAAAAGTTTTGTCATGTGGGGACTCGGCAGTTTCGACAGGGTGCAGCCGGAAGAAATACCTGTTATGTTAGGGGTAGTGATCGTTTCAATCGTATTGCTATGGTTTTCCCGATTTTCCATGGATGCCTACCTGCCCGGAGATGCCTATGCCACCTCAGCCGGTGTAAGCGTACCCTTATTCAGACGAAAAACCGTTATACTGGCGGGTCTGGTAGCCGGCACCATCACCGGATTTTGCGGCCCCATAGGTTTTGTGGGAATGATTGCCCCACATTTTGCCCGTGGACTGATGAAAAGCAATAACCATGCGGTTTTATGGATTCCCACCCTACTCTGTGGAATGACTTTATGTCTGCTCGCCGATTTACTGGCACATCATTTAATCAGCCACATGACCTTGCCCACCAACGCCATCTGCGCAATCATTGGTGCACCGGCTTTGCTATGGATTATCTTGCGCAAACAGTAAATTACTCCAGCTTTTCTATCCGGATGATGTTTTCAATCTGAAAATCTGAAACAGGATCAAATTCCACTTTCATGTCGTGACCGTAAACGGTTCCAAATGCTTGCCAGAAAAATGCCTCAGCCCCACCCCTATAGTTTTTCATAATTTCCCAGGTGGTTTTACCGGTTTCTCGGTGTATCAGTTTCATCAGAATTTTTCCGTCATCAATGCTCAAATTTTTGAGCTGTCCCATGTACATCTGCTTCAAACTTTCCTCACACTCTTTGATGTATCGTTTGCGCTCTCTTTTATTTTTCTTCATGGTGAGGTTATCTTCCATCACCCGCATTTTGAAAGCAGCCATTTTGGCATAGGGCATTACCTTTTTGACCCGCTTCTTTAATCGTTGATAGGCCTTGCGACCCTCTGCATCCATGCCGGCGCTCACCAGCACCGGATCCAGGGTTTTATTGTCGATGGTATCACCATCAATCACAATCCATCGGGCTGCGGTATCCTGCGCCAAGATCCGCGTTGAACAAAGCAAAAAGAAAAAAAAGAAAATCCCGGTATACGTCCGCATTGCTTTATGGTAAACGTTTTTTACTGCATATTTATTTTTACTGTTGTTGACTTTTTCATCAACCATAGCACTCCACCCAGCATTAAAAAAAGTGAAATCATCTGGGCCTGAGAAAATGTAACGGAACCTATGCTGTATAAGCTTTCACCGTGCTCGCGAATGCCCTCAATCAGAAACCTTTCGGCACCGGCAAATACCATATACCAGGCAAACAGTTTTCCGGGTGCCTCAATACGCTGACGGAGAAATTTCCATAAAATAAAAAACAGCGTCAACCCCATCAGGGCTTCATACAGTGGTGTGGGATAAACCGGTATGGCAAGCTCATAGCAATAATCGCCGACACAGCCCGGTATGGGAACCATACCTTCAGGGGCCATCCCCCCGGATTGCCCACCCAGCACGTTGTGCGGATAGGTATAACTCCATGCCCAATCCGGCAGCCATGAAATTGGTTTTGAGGAGGTGTTGGTTATACCCCAGTCTCCATCGCCGGAAAACTGACAGCCAAAACGACCTATGCCATAGGACAGCATCATAGCCGGCCCACCCGCATCAAGCATTCGCAACAGATTAATGCCTTTTCGATAGCAGTAAATCAATACGCCTGCCCCGCCTGCAATGAGGCCTCCGTAAAATGTCCAGCCGCCCGTGCTGAAAAAGGCATCCATAATCCCCAACAGACTAAGCCCTGCAGGATTTTCAAGAATATGAAACAACTTAGCACCAGCAAAACCCGACAGCAATGCTATCGTGGTAATATTTCCCATGTGCCAATCGGCAGATTGCGTTTGCACCTCCTCCTTAGGTTCCGGCAATCTTTGTTTTAAATCATTACGGTAGCGCCAACCGAGTACCACCAAGGCAGACAAAAGCCCATACATCCAGTTGCCTTCGGTGGTAAAAATATGCTCCTGCGGTACAAAACCATCCTTACCGGAGAACATGAGAAACAGGATTTTATAGCCAAAAACAAAGGCGAAAATGCCATTGAGTAGGTAATCTGAAAGCGGATAGGGTGCTCCAACCTTGCTTTTCACCTGCACAGACTGAAATTGCCCCAGGGAAGTTCTGCGTCTCATTTCTGTAGACATCGCCCAAAAAGCTCCCGCGATGGATAAGGCCACGAAAAAACCGAACGTGTTGAGAATTTGTAAGGCCGGAATTTCTATTCCGAATACATCCCTGATAAAATGATATATGGTAGGAAACACAACTGCAAATTAAGGGTGTAGAATGGCTAAATCAAGTGAGCTGCTCACGGTTCCGTCTTCATTCAGCGCATCCAAGGAAACGTCCGACAATTCATTTACCAGCAATGGATCGTATACTGCTTTTATTTTGATATAATTATCGGTAAAACCGTGCATAAATCCCCCCTTTTCATCTGCCTCAAAAAGCACTTTGCGCGCCGTTCCAAGGTGTTTGCGGTAAAATGCCTGTCGCTTTTTCTCGCTGAGTGTTCTGAGCATGGTTACCCGCTCATGCCGAACCGATTGTGGCACACGACCCTGCATTTTTTTGGCAGTGGTATTGGGTCGCTCGCTGTAAGGAAACACGTGAAGATACGAAATTTCAAGCGAATTGAGAAATTGATAGGTTTTTAAAAACTCCTCCTCCGTTTCCCCCGGAAAGCCTACAATCACATCCACCCCCACTGCACAATGCGGCATGAGTTCCATGATACGCTCTATACGGCTTTTGTATAAATCTGTTTTATATCGGCGGCGCATTCTACCAAGAATCTCATCGCTGCCACTTTGCAACGGTATATGAAAATGGGGCACAAAACGTTGCGAACCGGCTACAAATTCAATAATTTCATCACTGAGCAAATTGGGCTCAATGCTGCTGATACGGAATCGGTCAACCGATTCCAACAGGTCAAGTTGTTGTATCAACCCATAAAAGTTCTCATTGTGATTGATTCCAAAATCTCCCAGATTAACACCAGTCAGTACAATTTCTCTGACAGGCCCATTTGCCACCAGTTTTATTTTTTCTACCGTTTCATCAATATTGGCGCTGCGACTGCTTCCGCGGGCAAGTGGAATGGTGCAAAAAGAACAAAAATAATCACAGCCATCCTGCACTTTCACAAAGGCACGGGTGCGCTCTCCCTCGCTGAAACCGGGCACAAAATCGCGTGTTTCTTTAATCGGTGCATTTAAAATTTTGGCCTTAGGTTCCTTGGTTAATTCCCCCAAATGAGCCATGAGATTGAATTTTTCTGCCGCCCCCAAAACCATATCTACACCGGGAATTTGCGATATTTCCACCGGCTTAAGCTGTGCATAACAACCCACCACTACCACATAAGCCTTTGGATTATATCGCAGGGCCTCTGCCACTACCTTTTTACATTTTCGGTCTGCATGGTCGGTAACACTGCAGGTATTAATCACGTACATGTCAGCACCATCAGTGAACTCCGCACGAACGAAACCATGCTCAGTCAATTGCTTGCCAATCGTACCGGTTTCCGCAAAATTGAGCTTGCATCCCAGCGTGTAAAAAGCGACTGAATTTGCCATTGACTTGGCAAAATTAGGAAAAATAATGGTGACTCCTCCTAAAACAGCGCGCTCACTTTCAGGTTCCACGTGCTGATGCGCCTGCCTGTGTTGGTAGCCGGATAGGCATAAGGCATAAAAGGTACAATCTGGCCGTTTTCCCTTTTCACATCGTTGAGATTATTGATTCCCACCTGTAATTGTATTTGCCAGCCCGCCACAGCACCCCGTTCCTGGTAGCCAATCAAGCCCAGCACCTCTACCGGCCTCAATGGCAGATTTCCCCATTTATACAGATGACTGCTGCTATCCAGAAAATGCTGTGCAGGCAACTTATCATCACCCAGATAAACCGTGCTTCTGATTGTACCCGATACCACTGCACCCAATTGAATTACCCGGGTTTTAGCTTCTTTTTTAGGGCCAATGCGATAGTTTATCAACAAGGGCACATCGGCAGTGATTAGACCAATTCGGCGGTAATTGCTATTGCCTCCACCCGGGAAATCTGCATTTTTATTGGCAAAATTGCCACCCCGCATATTTCCTTCAATTCCGGTTTGAAACATGATGGGTTTTTTGGTCTCTTTGGTGTGCCAGAAAAATCCGGCAGACGGGCCCAAATAGGGTCTGGGATTCTGTAATTCACCGCCCCACATGGATGAAATGTTAAAACCGAGCTTCAGACCGTAATTTTGTCGCTCCAGCATTTCAGCATCAGTCCAGGTCTGCCCGAAAGCCCTACCCATCCCTAAAAAACCCAGTGCCAGAATCAGATATTTCATACTTTATTGATGTGGGTGCCGGACAACGCTGATGATACCGCCTGGTTCATCAGTCTTTCTGCAAATGGTCTTGTATATTCATTTAACGCTTCTATACCCTGCAATATTGTGTCTTTATCACCCTCTGCCATCACCCGCTGTAAATCATCGCAGTATTTGCGTGTATTTACCATTTCTGCTTCATTCAGCAACCCGGCATTTTTCTCCAAAAAACGTTGTACGGTATAAATCATTTGCTCCGCCTCGGTTCTGGCCTCCACATACATTCGTTTAGCAATATCTTCTTTTGCATGGCTAATACTATCAAGCAGCATCCGCTCAACATCATCATCAGATAATCCATATTGGGGTTTAATGTCGATATGCTGGGAAACGCCGCTCCTGATTTCCTTGGCTTCTACCGTAAGAATCCCGTCGGCATTGAGTATAAACGCTACTTCTACTTTGGGCAAACCGGCCGGCATGGCAGGGATTCCGGTCAACAACAACTCACCCAGCTTTCGGTTTTCTGAAACCAATTCCCGCTCACCCTGGTAAACTGCGATGTTCATTTTCACTTGCCCATCTACCGATGTGGTATAAGATTTTATAAACTTACAAGGTATTTTAGTGTTTCGAGATATCAATACATCCATTAAACCCCCAACGGTTTCAATTCCCAGACTCAGTGGCGTAACATCCAGCAGTAAAACATCACTTCTATTGCCGGCAATCACATCCGCCTCTACAGCAGCCCCTAATGCAACCACTTCGTCGGGATTTAATGTATCATTCACCTTGATATGACCAAATAAATCGGCCAACCGTTGCTTAACAAATGGCATTCGTGTGCTTCCGCCCACCAAAACAACCTCATCAATATCATCGGGCGCTAAATTGGCATCAACCAACGCCTGTTTGAGGCACTGTAACGTTTGATCCATATACACCCTGCCAAGACCGTCAAAAGTTTGATAATCCAGCTCGAGTGTTAATTCTTCGCCTTCCAATTGGATTTTTTCTTGGAAATGGAGCCCTTTACAAACGATTTTCTTTGCTTCTTCAGCAAGCAGACGAAGTGTTTTAGCCATCGCCGGCTTCAGATGTTCAGATACTTTGAATTGCCAGTAATGGATGATTTCTCGGTCAAAGTCATCTCCACCCAGATAGGTATTGCCTTGGGTACTCAACACCTCAAAAACGCCCTCTTCGATTCGCAAAACAGACACATCGAACGTTCCGCCACCCAGATCATATACCACAATGGTTTTGGTTTCGGTAGCGTTCAATCCCAAGCCATAGGCGAGACTGGCTGCCGTGGGCTCATTCACAATTCTTAAAACCTCCAGACCTGCCAATTTACCAGCGTCTCGGGTGGCCTGTCGCTGGCTGTCATTAAAATAGGCAGGCACGGTAATGACAGCTCTGTTAACCAACTTACCGGTAAAGTTTTCTGCACGTCTTTTCAATTCAGCCAAAATTTCTGCACTCAACTCAATGGGCGTGAAATATTTCCCGTTCACCTCTATTCGCACAAGCTTTTCATCTTCTTCATCCAATATTCTGTAGGTGTAGTAAGGAGCATGGGCCTCAATGTCTTTATAACTTCTACCCAACAATCGCTTCACAGAGAAAATGGTGCTTTGTGGGTGAGAAATTAATGCCTGTCGGGCCAAATTCCCCACCAATGGAACTCCATCACCGGTGATGTGAACCACAGAAGGTACCAGCAACTCATCTGCCTTACCAAGTACCTCAGGCTTGCCGGTTTCCGTGTTTACCATGGCAATGATGCTGTTGGTAGTACCCAGGTCAATCCCAACAATTAACCCCTCTCTTTCCAGCGTTCCCGATTTTATATTAATGTTGATTTTACCCAAAATGTTATAGAAATTTCTTTAAGGCATGCAAAGTTACAACACAATAACAAGTACAAAGTTCTTTTTCCATTGAAAATAACACGGACAATTCATTACCCAAAAATGACATTTTCGCCTGCTATTATTCACTATTTACTTGTCTGAATGGAGTAAATTTGCGGACACATTCATAAACTCAAATATACGTTATCATGAAACCCACCTTTCCATTTATTTCATTCGCATTACTGCTATCATTTCATACCCTTAAAGCACAGGTAGTCATTAAAGATTCGGCTGTCATGGGTCCCGGCTATGCTACCCAGGTGTTCTATGACATTAAAACAGGCACCAAATCGACCACAATGGTAAACAATTGGGACATTGCTCATACCTCGGTAAGCAGAGATAATTGCATCAGAGCCAATCACATGAACGGATTGCGTGTTTTTCAATATCCGAAAGGCAAAACCGATGCCTGGACATCCTTTGATACAACCGGCTGGGCATCATGGAACCCGCTCTGGAACGACATCCACGATCATAACAAAGGTGCCTTCAGTCTTCATACAGACCTACCCAAATGGAAATTCGGCTGGGGAACCTACGATGTGAACACCAAAGAAGTAACCGGAGATTCATTGTACCTGCTGGCCTGGGCGGGTGCTGCCCCCGGCACATTCTCCAAATTTGTAAAATTCTGGCCGGTGATTCAGAAAGCCAATGGGGATTTAATTTTCAAATATGCAAACCTGGACGGCTCAGGTGAAACTACCGACACCTTATTTCAGAGTATAGGAACAGGGAAAATGTATAAATATTTCAAGTTTACGGGTTCCACCAAACCCGACAGAGAGCCGATTTCAACCGATTGGGATATCACTTTCAACCGCTACTATGAACTCACTGCAAATCCCATGACAGGCCTACCTGAAATGTATCCGGTGATGGGCATAGAAAGCAAACGTGGAACCCGCACCGCCAAAGTGTTCGGTAAACCATTTAATAGTCTTCAACCCGATAGTAACTGGCTTGTGGGCGACTACACCAAAGCTTTTAAAAATGACCTTACCGGTATCGGTTCTAATTGGAAAACTTTCAATGGAGTTTGGGCTTTAAGCGATACCATGAGTTACCTGATAGAACGCATCAGAACAGCAGATACTTCATACTGGCTACTCAATATGACCGGATTTTCAGGATCAGGCAGCGGAAAAATCATTTTCAACCGCATGGCACTGCGCAACAGCTTATCGGTTAAAAATCAGAGTTTCGGTACTGTAAAAGTATTTCCTAATCCTGCTTCCAAATCGGTATACCTGACCATGGATCTTCCCCAAACCAAAAACTGTGAGGTTTCCATTAAATCGTTGAACGGAAAAACACTGGTATCAAAAACCATACAGACCCAGGCCTCATGGAATGCCTATTCAATTCCGTTAAATGATATCCCAAGCGGAATCTACCTGTTGCAAATTCAGTCAGGTAAGGAATCTTTGTCTCATAAACTGGTGATTGACTAACCTACGCTATTGTCCTTAAAACACCCGATATTATTCTTTTTGTGCCTGATTACAGGTTCCCTGTTATTGGCTCAGCAGAGAATGATTCGTGTAACCAATGAGTTCGGAGCGCCCGTAGCCAATGCAGATGTGCTGGCAGATTTTAGGCCACAAGCCCCTCTTATCACGGGTAAAACCAACGCTCAGGGGCTTTTTCAGCTGGATCAAAACGGCGCTTTTAAACTCACCATCATTTCACCCACAGATTCGATGATGAATTTTGAAGCCACCTACACCGCGGTGGATCATGATGTTGAGGTATTACTAAGACAAAAAAACATGCTCATCAATCCGGTTACCGTTACCGGTGCAACAGGGCCCAGGCAAATTTCTGATAACCCCTACCTGATTCGGATAATTCCCAAAGAAAAAATACTGCAAATGGGAGCACAAAACCTGGGAGAACTGTTGCTCAATGAGGCAAACATTCAGGTGGGCCAGGATGCGGTAATGGGCAGCAATGCCATCATGCAGGGCATCGGAGGGCAAGATATAAAGATATTAATCAATGGCATTCCTGTGATAGGAAGAATCAATGGAAATGTGGACCTGGGGCAAATCATCCTCAGCAATGTAGAAAGGGTTGAAATTATTGAAGGCCCAATGAGCGTTGTTTACGGAACCGATGCGCTGGGAGGTGTCATCAATATCATCACAAAAAACCCGCCCAACCAGCGATTCAACACACGAATCAATATTTTTCATGATTACATGTCAACCGTCAGTAATTACAATTACGACGCGAATATCACCGGCAGAATCACGTCAAAAACTCCATTTGCCATCAATGCAGGTCGCCATTTTTTCACCGGCAGAGATTTTGACATGCAAACCCGGAGCTTTGACTGGAAGCCCAAAACCAAGCAATTTGCAGATGCCTCACTTTTTTTAAATACCCAAAACAGCAATCACCGTTTCACATCATCGGTTTTTCAGGAAAAACTCACAGACCGCAGCGATGCAGAATATAGCCTTGCCAATGTTACCGGCTACAATTCGGTTTATTACACCACCAGATTAGACAACACAATTCATTCGGTATTTAAAATAAATACATTCAGCCGATTTGAATGGCAAAATGCTTTCAACTATTTTAACAGAGCCAAAAACACCCAAAAACGCAATCTTGTTACCGGGGCTGAAACACCCTACAGGCCTGAAGACCAGGACACGTCTATTTTTACCATGGTGAATTCACGGGGTGTGTACACCAATAATAATCCTGCTAATACCGTTTCGTGGACCGCAGGTTACGATTTCATGAGAGAAACGGCAACCGGTAAACGAATACCTGCAGACCTTCCGGGAATAACCGATCTTGCCATTTTTGGATCCATGGAATATTCGCCAAGTAAAGAATGGCAAATTCGTCCTTCACTACGCATACTGCATAATTCCAGGTTCGGCAACCCGGTTTTATCCAATGTATTCGGAAATCGGGC
>CAYYXG010000011.1:0-51778 GCA_964475595.1 uncultured Flavobacteriaceae bacterium | reverse complement strand
TGCATAATTCCAGGTTCGGCAACCCGGTTTTATCCAATGTATTCGGAAATCGGGCAACCCTGGCGCCTTTGATTCCTTCCCTTCAGGTAAAATACAACCTTTCAAAACATTTGTGTTTTAGGGGCAGCTATGCCAAGGGTTTTAGGGCTCCGTCGCTCAAAGAACTGAATTTCTATTTTGTAGATATGAGCCACAACGTGCATGGAAATGATAGTTTAAAAGCGGAAATATCCGATAATTTCATCCTATCTTTTGATTATCGACATCCTTTTTCCAGCACTTCTGGTGCCATTTTCAGTTTTTCATTGTTTAATAATATCATTAAAAACAAAATCAATCTGGCGCTCATTGATTTCAATACCAACTATTATACCTATATCAATATTGGGAGGTTTCGTTCACAGGGCCTGAGTACAAATTTTGAGTTCCATAATTCCCGTTATACCATGCAAATGTCGGGTACACTGCTCACCGTTTATGACCTTTTGGAACAGGCAGACACCGTGAATCAACGTTCCTATATCAATGGTCAATTTGCGCTCAACTTCACCCGTAAATTTGCAAAACAACGAGCATCCGTATCCCTAATGAGTAGATATACCAGTCCCACAGTAGGTTATATGGAAAACTATCAGCGATATCGTACAGCAGGATTTTACCTAATGGATTTTACCGCACAAAAAGCATTTCCAAAAGCCAACCTGCATGTGAGCATGGGCGTAAAAAACCTGCTGGGGGTAACCACCCTGGCATCCACAAGAAGAAATCTCACTCCACATTCAGAGCAGGGCATGAATGTCATCATAACACCGGGTAGAAGCCTGTTTTTAAGATTGAGCTACGATATCAAATGAGGGCCTTGTATTTATATCGAACTGTGCTGATTGCATTAGTGCTTTTCCTGACATCATGCGAAAAGGATGAACCCCTCTATATAGCGCCGGAAGTTCCTGTAGGAACCCAATCCGCAACCTTTGCCATGGGTGAAAATTATGAAAATCAATTGTGGTTTGAATTCTCAACCCAAAAAACAGCATCCAACCCGTTTGGCCTGTGGGATATAGGGTTTTCATTGAGCGAACAAAATCTGATCGTATTAAACTGCGGGAAACACAGTGCATTTTCTGTCACCTATATTGAAAATGCTGATTTTGCAGACATAAAGCAAATTGATATTAACCGCTACAACTGGACTTTTGACAACCCAAACGGACACCCTGATTCTCTTTCATTCTCCGGCTGCTGGGAAAGCTATCAGCTCGGTAAAGCAAAACCTAAAAACAGACTTTACATCATTAATCGCGGTGCAGATACCTTAGGAAACAAAAAATTCATCAAACTCAAAATGCTGGGCCGCGAAGGTTCATCCTACCATTTTCAATGGGGATTATTGACAGATTCAGTGCCCAGAAATGACGTTTTTATCAATGTTAAAAACGAATACAATTATGCATACTATAATTTCTCTTTGGAGAAAGAAGTTTTTAATGAACCATTAACCCGCGATAACTGGGACATGGTTATCACTACCTATAAACAAACGGTTACTGAGGAAACACTCGGAACTACCATGCCCTACATTCTCAGAGGCGTATTGACAAACCCTAATAAAGTGAAGGTGCTGGAACTAAACAATGTGATTGATTTTAATGCTATTGATTTGAACTACGCCCGATCACTCGTGCTAAGTAATTTTCTTAATGAAATTGGTTACGACTGGAAAACATGGAGTCTGACTGCCAATAAATATACCATCAATCAAAAGAAGATATTTATCATTCTGGATGCTAAGGGCAACTATTTCAAAATGCGTTTTGTTGATTTTTACAATGATAAAGGTGAAAAGGGCTTTCCAAAAATCGCCTGGGAGTTGTTGAAATAACCCCAATCAATCTTCTTACTTCGTCCTTTAAGTCCTACTTTTGCGGCCCCTCCTCAATCTATGATTTATTCAAAACTTTTGATTCCTATTTGCCTGTTTTGTTTGGGCTGTGCCACAAAAAACACCATAAAAACCCTTCCATCCGGTGAGCAAGAAATACATCTCAAAAACATACGACAACTTACATTCGGTGGCGACAATGCCGAAGCATACTGGAGTTTTGATGGCAAACAACTCACCTTTCAGAGCAACAATCCGGCTTGGGGCGTTCAATGTGATCAAATATTTACCGGCAAACTCTCTCAATTCAGTGATTCTACATTCAGACCCAATCTCATTAGCACCGGCGAAGGTCGCACCACATGCTCGTATTTTATGCCGGATAACAGGCACATACTTTTCGCCAGCACACACCTAGACAATAAATTCTGTCCACTCCCGCCGGAAGCCACAGGGGCATACGTATGGCCAATCTACAAGAGCTATGACATTTTTGTATCAGACCTTACCGGAAAAATCAAAAATCAGCTTACTTCAACACCCGGCTATGACGCCGAAGCCACGGTTTCACCGGACGGTAAAAAAATAGTTTTTACCAGCACTAGAAGCGGCGACCTTGAATTATGGATTATGGATATAGATGGCCAAAACCAAAAACAACTCACTTTCGGTCTCGGCTATGATGGTGGGGCATTTTTCAGTCCCGACAGCAAAAAAATTGTATTTCGCAGCAGCAGACCAAAAACCGCAGAAGAAATTAAAAAATATACCGACCTGCTCGCAAAAGATTTGGTAGAGCCCACCCACATGGAAATCTATACCATCAATGCTGATGGCTCAGGCCTTAAACAGGTTACTTCTCTGGGTAAGGCCAACTGGGCGCCTTTTTATCATCCCGGGAATAAGAAAATCATATTTTCCAGCAACCACAAGAGCACCCGAGGCTATGACTTCCAGCTATACATGATTGACGAAGATGGTAATAACCTGGAGCAGGTTACCACCGAAAGCATTTTCAATTCTTTCCCAATGTTTTCGCCCAATGGAAAACAATTGGTATTTTCGTCAAACAGAAATAATGGCGGCGGCAGGGCAACCAACCTGTTCGTTGCCGACTGGATTGACTAATGCTGGTAAAAACAGAGGCACTTGTTTTACATAAAATCCCCTACGGCGAAAATTCTGCCGTAGTCCATTTATTCTGTCAATCACACGGCATTCTGGCTTTTATTTTCTCCGGGGTTCAAGGGAAAAAAGGGAAAAGCGCCTTGCTAAGACCCGGCACTTTTTTAGAAACGATATTTTATTTTTCAGAAAAACAAAACCTCTTGAGGGCAAAGGAAATCAAGGCTACCGAACCCTTTATGCCCGAAGACTTCCTATCCAATAACATGGCCCTGATATGCACAGAATTGATTCGAAATACTCTGCCGGATGCCATGCCCGATGAGAACCTCTTTTTATCTGTAAAAACAGCTTTTTCGCGGCTTTACAGAAAAAGCGAGCCCGACTTATGGTTTTTACATCGTTTCATGATTCAACTATGTGAATCGGCAGGGCATGCTGTTTCTTTACAGGAAAACAAACAATTTATGGAAACAGGGTGGCCTGGAACATTTACCGAAGTAAACAATCGTATTATACTGCAGCAGCTTCTCAATAAGGAAAACCCTTCCTCTGACCGTTTTACACGCAGAAAAATGGCAGAAGAACTGATCCAATATATGGGTAACACCGTTTTTCCCGGAAAAGAGGTTAAAACCTTTCGGGTTCTACTGGATGTATTGGATGACTGATCAGGAAAAACGATGCAGATATTCCAGGGCCTGATTGACCATTTCTGTACTCCCGATAAATAACGGAGAGCGCTGATGCAATTCAGTGGGGAGAATATCCATGATGCGCTCGTGCCCCGAGTGGGCCATTCCTCCGGCCTGCTCCACAATAAATGCCATGGTATTGCACTCGTAAATCAGGCGCAGCTTACCATTGGGTTTCTTTTCAGTTCCCGGATAAATAAAAATTCCTCCCCTCAACAAATTCCTATGCACATCGGCGATTAAACTACCAATATAGCGCGCACCATACGGCCTACCGGTCTCCTTATCTTTTTCTTTACACCACGCTATGTATTGCCTCACCCCTTCCGGAAAATCAGCGGTATTGCCTTCATTCAGAGAAAAGGTGGCCCCATTTTTCGGAATTTGAATGTTTTCATGAGACAGACAAAACTCCTGCAGGGTGTCATCGAGGGTGAATCCATTAACACCATTGCCGGTGGTGTAAATCAACATAGTACTGGTTCCATACAGAAAATATCCGGCAGCAATCTGCTCTGACCCGCGCTGAAGGCAATCTTCTGTTTGGGGTGCACGCGTGGTATCCTTTCTGCGATAAATAGAAAATATAGTACCAATGCTGGCATTTACATCAATGTTTGTGCTTCCATCCAACGGGTCTATAGCCACGTAATATTCTTTGTGCTCACATCCTTCTATAAATATGGCATGATCCTGCTCTTCGCTAATCACGGCGCAAACCTCTCCACACCTGCTAAGCACCTCAATAAAGGTAATATCGGCCACCACATCCAGCTTTTTCTGAAACTCCCCCTGAACATTCATGGAACCCATATCGCCTAAAATATCTACCAATCCGGCCTTTCTCACATCCCGGTTTACCATTTTCGCCCCCAATTCCAAAGCACGGAACATTTTGCTGAACGCTCCGGTCGCATCCTTATACAGTGCCTGCTGATCTACAATAAACTGTTCCAGCGTAACCAATCCTTTTAGTGCCATAAATTATTTAGTTTTGGGGTAGTTTGATATTTAACTTTGCAAAAAAACAACAGGCAGTTCGTCTTTCCCAATTAAAATGAAAATATTCAAGTTTGGCGGAGCATCAGTGAAAGATGCCGATGGAATTAAAAATGTAGCCAATATCATCGTAAACCACAGCGGAGAAAACCTGGTGGTGGTTATCAGCGCGATGGGAAAAAGCACCAACCATTTGGAAAAAATCGTCCATGCATGCGTGTACAAAACCGGTGAAATAGCTGCGCTGATTAAAGAATTAAAAGATTACCACTATTCCATTCTGGCGCATCTGGATGCTACCAGTTCCACTGCCATGACCAATGACATAGAAAATCTTTTTCTGGAACTGGAATGCCTGGCAGAAACGCCGGTAACCCCCGAAGAATATGATTTTGTTTACGATCAGATTGTTTCTTTTGGCGAATTGATCAGCACGAAAATTGTGAGCCATTATTTGCTGAACAAGGGAATAAAAAACCAGTGGATTGACAGCCGTAATTTTATTCTCACAGATGATCGATACAGGGATGCACGCATTCAATGGGATGAAACTGAAAAAATTATTGCCAAAAAACTCAAGCCGCTTGCGGAAAGACACCCCGTTATTACGCAGGGATTTATCGGCAGAGGTCCTCTCAATGAAACCACTACCCTTGGCCGTGAAGGGAGCGATTATTCTGCGGCCATTTACGCTTACTGCCTCAATGCTGAATCCGTTACCATCTGGAAAGATGTAGCCGGGGTTATGAATGCAGACCCCAAGAAAATAGACAATGCGATACTTATACCCCAACTAAGCTATTCGGATGCCATTGAACTCGCTTATTACGGCGCTTCCGTAATCCACCCCAAAACCATACAGCCGCTTATGGCAAAGCATATTCCGCTATTGGTTAAATCGTTCATTCAACCCTTGCATGAAGGGACTTGTGTGAGTAATCAAAGTGCAGCCCTGTCGGTTCCATGCTATATTTTTAAAAACAACCAGGTCCTGGTTGAGTTAAAAACCCGTGATTTTACCTTTATTGTGGAACAAAACCTGGAACATATCTTTCGCCTCCTGGCCACCTTCAAGGTTCGATGCAATATTATTCAAAACTCAGCCATCAGTTTCAGATTTGTGGCAGATGATAAAGAAAACAAAATGCAGCACCTGATTTCCGAACTGGATAAACTGGGCCTTGAAACCCACATTACCGAGTCTCTGGATCTCATCACCATTTACAATGCAACTGAAGGCGCTAAAAATGCCGTTTTAGGCCAAAAAGAGGTCATCCTGGAACAAAACACAGGCAATACCTCACACTTCGTTATACGAGGGTGAATTGTTGCTGTAAAACTAAAAATTGGCTTTAAAATAATCGTAACAGAGGTAGCAAAACCTCAAACAAAAAACCCGACAATCCATTGTCGGGTTTTTTGTGATTAAACAGCTTGTTTATTTATTCAGTATCACCGGCTTAACCCAGGTGCGGTCAGCCGACTTAATTTTTATGGTATATACTCCGTCTGCATATTCGCTGAGCTGTAGGGTAGCAATATCTGTGCTGGTTGGAACCACACGTTTCAGCATGCGGCCGCTTTGATCCCAAACTTCCACAGACGTAATGTTGCGCTGCAGTTTACCTGCATCTATCTGCACCGCCCCGGTGGTTGGATTGGGGAATACACGGATACCATCGGCAGCCAAATCAGCAACCCCTGCATAAATGCTGGAACAATCGCCCTGTGGTACCACATGCACATCACGGCTCATCATCTTAGAGGCGTTGCCGCTTGGGTCGGTCAATGAATAATTGATGAAGTAAATGCCCTTTACCCAAATATTTACGTTGTGACTAACCACTTTCACCCTAGGCATCAACGTTGCTGAATCATAATAATTATCCATAACATGCAATCCGCTCATCGCCCAGAAGGGGTCGCCCACACAAGTTGTGATATTACCACCCAGTAAATCAGGAGCTATGCGATCCACTACCCTCACCACTCGGGTTTTAATCGCCTTGTTTCCACTCTCATCTTCTGCCGTAAATACTTCCTGATATTCTCCCAGTACATTCTCATTTACGTTGCTGCTCTTACTGGTTTTAACCAATAATGGCGATGAATAATTCTCGCGGATGGTTACGCTGCGTGAAACGTAATCGGTCTTCACATCATGATAGATGGTATCGTGGGTGTTCAGCTCAATTTCAGGGGCCACAAAATCGTCAACCTTGTAAATCAGTGTGTAGCCATTTTCAGGAGATACGTTTCCGTTTATATCGGTAGCAAAGTATCGGGTTGGGTACGATCCCTTGGCTGTAGAATTTACAGTGCCTTTAGAACCCGGCATTTTGCGTATTTCTGTGTACCCATTGCAATCGTCTTCTGCATATACATAATCGGTGAAAATGGTACCAATCTGTACCTGAACTACCTGACTATCCAAAATGCGAGTGCCACCGATAAAAATACCAGGACCCTTAGTGTCGCGTACCTTCACCGTTCTTTTTACAGTGGCTGTCAAACCCACTTTGTCTTTTACCGTATAGGTCAGTACATAATCTCCTATCACATTGGTGTTCACACTGCCTATCACTTTGATTGAATCGGTCAGATCTCCATCAGTTTTATCAAAGGCAGTTGCCATTGAATCATAGAAGTTTCCGCACTGTTCTATATTTTCCAATGCCTTACCACGTAAGGTAATAGCGGGCCTGGTGCGGTCATTCTCCACAATCAGTATGCGCGACTTCTTGTCTGCCATGTTACCGGATGCGTCTGTAAGGTTAAAGTCAAGCTTATATGTACCTGCCACACTGCAATCGAAAGTTCCGGTAATCTTCACACTGTCTGTCAAATCACCCTCATGGCCATCTTCGCCCATGTAGGTTGTTTTCTTGGCTTCGGACCAGCAGCCACCTGAAGTACCGATCTTTTCCACGTAAATGGTATCGCCACCCAGCAAGGTGATTTCAGGCTTGGAGTTATCGCGCAACAAGGTGATTGCATAATCTTCAAATTCACCTACTACATTCACACCGCAGGGATAGTTATCCAGCGAGCCATAGCTGGCGCCCACTCGCATGCGGGTCTGCCCTTCAAAGGCACGCACAAATGGAGGCACTTTAAACGTAGCACTGTCAGTAAATCCACTGATTTTCCCTGAGCTTAATACCGTTTCTTCGGCATCATCAAAATCTCCATCGATATTATAATCAATCCACACCTTGTAGTTAATGGGGTTGATATTGGTAAAGCGGCTCACCTTCACTTTATAGCTCGCACCAAAGTTTAGGGTCGCTTTATCGGTGCTCATAAAGTTGCTGTAAGAAACACCGCTTCCGCTTGTTTTGTTAATTCTGTGGGTGTCCTGTTCAAGCAGCTCCACCAGGTTAATCCCAACATCTTCATTGGTCAAATCCACTACAGGGGTGCAATAATCTACCGCACACACTATCTCTTTCTTGAGCACTGTTTTTGCCGTACCAAAGCCCAGCAAACTATTATATCCTTTCAATTCTACCGTAAAACAACCTCCCGAGGTAGGCTTAAACTGTATCTGTGAGCTGTTGCCTATCAGGTTGCCCGATACCATTGTATATGAATTTGGAGTGATCACCCATTCCAGGTTATCGGCAAAGTTGGTCTCTGCGGTTAATGTAACCGTCTCGTTAGGAACTACCCGTACCTTATCGGTAACAAAATCCAGTTTTGCCATGGATGATGATGGAGGTACCACACTTATGGTTTTACAGAACGTATCTGAACTGCTGCAGTTACCGGCTACAAGACACACCCGCTGAGCACCCGCTGAAGTAAACGTACGCGAAAACTCCTTGGAAGTGGATTCCTCAGTATTATTAACCCGCCATGACCAATTGGGAGTGCCTGTGATACTGGTCTTGTTGATAAATGCCAGATTTACACCTTCTGCAATCGTATCGTACTTATTGGTAAATGAACTCACTGTAGGAGTGGGTTTGGCACGATCCGATTCCCAAACGGCTATGAAACCCGAGTCGGTGCATGAGGAGTTACTCTCAAACGTCAGGTACATCCTACCACTCGTAGCCTTGAATGTCTGCGTTCTGTAGAAATTCCAATTACTACCAGTGATACCGTTGGAAGGAGAAAGCTGTTTGGCCGGATCGGCAAACTCAGAGTCATATATTCTTAATATGTCGCCATTATCGCAGAAACGCAGACTCTTAAATTTCAATCTAATCTCTTTCGCATCGCAGGGCTTAATCAGGAAATAGTCAATGCTGTTTCGTCTGTTGTTGGTATAGTTCTGTGACGGACCAGCGTGGTCATACAGCATACCAATCGAACTTTCTCCTACCGTCTGTGGTCCCATGTAATACTCTGTAGGTGGCGTACACTCTACATACTGATTTTTGCAAACCTTGGAAGATACACCAAGTCCATTTTGTGAGGTTAGACAGAAATTCCATTTGCCTACCTCGTCGAGGAAAAACAGCGGGTTCTGTTGCCCTGAAGTATACAGATTTCCTGCAGGAGAAACAGCTTCCCACACCCAACTGTATGGTCCATTGGTTGATAAATCCACCAACTCAGCATTGTTATAAATCTCAACACTGTTCTTCTTGGCAATGAAATCTGCCACCGGAGGTGCTTTGGGCTGCTCTATGGTGATTTGTTTGGTTTTGGTGGCCGACACCCCACAATAGGATACATTCAGCGTTACATCATGCGTACTCGGTGGCGATACCGGTGACCATTTCGCTTGGCCTACTGATGAGTTATTGTTAACTACCGTTACATTCGGGCCTGCAAATGTCCAACTATAGGTATAGGCAGCACTCTGACTGCTGGCCGGAAACTTAATAGTGGTTCTTTCATAGTTTGGGCCCCGGGGCACATTGAAATCTGAAACCGGATTGGGTAAACGCTTCAGGTTTACCTCAATGTCATTGATAGAGCCATAACCGGTTACAGTGCCACAGCCAGAACCAGTTCCTAAACCATAGGTATAATGAGATAAACTTCTGAAACGAAGCCAGCTCTTGCCACTACCTGACCAACATGGCAAGGTAATGGTAACCCTTGAGGGGGCAGATGGATTGCTGGAAGTAGTGTAAAAAGTACTGGTAGGACTCAAAATACACTCTGAACTTGAAAAAGAACCATTAAAATCCTGGTCCAGCCAAATTCCAACACCGGTAGACCAGTTTCCACCGCTGTTAGCCACTTCAATGGTAATTTGCTGGCCTGCCAATAAATCTATAGGCTTACCTGAATTTAACGTTCTGTTGGAAGAAGCACATCCCAAACCGGTGTAGCTGGCCAGGGTACCACCGGCTGCATCCTTCACCACAATGGATTGTAAATCTCCACCATACCATCCGCCACAACCCCAGGAGTTGTTGGCGGAGCATTGGGCGTTGACATCCGCGATGGTAAATCCAAAGATTACCGCGAACCCAATAATTTGTTTAAGTAGTTTTATTCTCATGATCAAAATATATTCAATTATATAAATAATTAGGTAAATACAAATAACCGAACTATTAAATGTTCATAAAAAAACCCGGCACTAGGCCGGGCTTTTAGTGATAACTTATTCGGATTAGTTTCTAACTACCACACGTTTGGTGGTGGTCTGTCCGTCGTTGCTCAGGCGGATCATGTACACTCCGTTACCATACTGAGCAAGGTTGATTTCGGTGTGACCGAGACCTGATTTCAGGTTGTTGAACGAAGCAACTTTGCTTCCTGATACGTTGAACACTTCCACGCTCACAGGCTTGTTGTTCTGAAGCATGTAGCTAAGGGTTACCTTACCGCTGGTGGGGTTAGGTGAAATGCTCACTGCTTTGTCCAAACTCAGATCCTGTGCATTCAGGAAGGTGTTCTGACAATTGGGAGGATAGTTCACATACACAGGGCGGGTTACCAGCACAGCTTTGTTACCACTTGGGTCGGTAAGGCTGTAATCAATATGGTATACACCGGCTTCCCAGATGTTGATGTTTTGACCAAGGATGGTCACCAATGGTGCCAATACAGATGCTGAGTAGTAGTTATCTGTGATGGTAAGGCCACTCATGGCCCAGAAAGGAGAACCGATACATACATTCACTGCAGGCGCCAGAATCTGGGGAGAAACGCGGTCAACCACTTCCACGGTGCGAACCTTGGTTGTGCTGTTGCCGTTTTCATCGGTAGCAGTGATTGTCTCAGTATAAGTGCCAAGCGCGGTTGCATTTACAGTGCCTGTTTTCACCACCGTAATCTTGCTTACAGGGCTGTAATTGTCACTCACCGATACGTTACGTGAAACATAGTTTGTGTTAACATCATGAATCATGTAAGCATCTGAATTCAACAACAATTCGGGAGCAAAACGGTCCACCACCTTAACCACGCGGGTTTTGGTTGCCTTGTTGCCGCTTTCGTCCTCAGCTGTGAAGACTTCTGTGTACACTCCCACCACATTGGCATCAACATCAGATACCTTGCTGGTAATCAGCTTGCTTAGGGCTGTGTAGTTCTCAGTAATGGTTACGGCTACAGAGCTATAAGGAGTTTTCACATCATGCATAATGGTGTCCTCTGTATTCAGGCTAATCTCAGGAGCAATGTAATCATCAACCTTATACATTACAGTATAGCCATTTTCGGTAGATACGTTTCCGTTTACATCGGTAGCAAAATACTGAGTCGGGTAAGTACCTTTCACCATTGGGTTCACATATCCTTTGGCTCCGGGCATTTTCTGAATGGCGGTAAATCCGTTACATTCATCAGAAGCATACACATAATCATTATAGAAGCTGCCAATCTGCACATTCACAACCTGGCTGTCTACAATACGCGTGCTGCCGAGGTAAATACCGGGCGCTTTGGTATCGCGCACTTTCACCAGACGAGTAACAGTAGCACTCAGGCCTACTTTATCTTTTACGGTGTAAGTTAATACGTAGTCTCCGATATTTTTGGTGTTTACACTGCCGGATACCTTCACTGAATCGGTCAGATTTCCATCGGTAATATCAAAGGCGGTAGCCATAGAATCATAGAAGATTCCACACTGTTCTACGGTATCTACCGCTTTACCACGAAGGGCAATGCTTGGGGCAGTGCGGTCGTTTTCTACAATCAGAACACGGTTTTTGGTCATGGCCTTATTGCCGGAAGCGTCTGTCAAATTGAAAGTAAGCGTGTAAGTACCGGGTGTGCTGCAATCGTACGTTCCGGTTACTTTTACGCTGTCGGTCATGTCGCCTTCGTCTGCATCGTCTCCCATGTAGGTGGTTTTCTTGATTTCAGACCAGCAAGCAGTAGCACCTACTGTTTTCTCTATATACATCGTATCCAGACCTGTAAGTGTGATTACCGGCTGAGAATTATCCCGTGTCAATGTCACGCTATAATCTTCAAACTCACCTACCACGTTCAGTCCACATGGAGTGTTAGACATAGCACCATAACTAGCACCCACACGCATGCGGGTATTACCCAAATACGCTTTGGTATACATAGGAACTTTGAATGAAGCACTGTCAACTTCACCATTGATGCGTCCACTGTTCATTACCGTCTCGCCGCTGTCGTTGAAATCACCGTCGAAGTTGTAGTCAATCCATACCTTGTAGTTGATTGGATTCAGGGTAGTATTTCTACCCACCTTTACTTTGTAAGTAGAACCATAATATAGTGTCGCGTTGTCTGTGGCAGCGTAATTCGTATATGACACACCGCTGTTACTGATTCTGTTTATCAGGTTGTTGCCTTTTGATGATAGCTGAACCATGTTGATTCCTACATCACTGTTGGTCAAATCCACCACAGGCGTGCAATAGTCAATAGCACAAACAATATCCTTTTTAGTAACCGTGCGGGTAGTTCCTGAACCTAAGGCGGTATTATACCCTTTCAGTTCCACTGTGTAACAACCACCGGCAGTGAACCTAACCAAAAGTTGAGAAGAATTACCCGTAAGACTGCCTGAGACCAAAGTGTAGGTGTTGGGCGTAATGCTCCAGGTAAGGTCATTCGCATAGTTAGTCTCAGCCGTTAAGGTTACATTTTCGCCGGGCACGCTGCGAGTTTTATCGGTAATGAAGTCAATTTTGTTCATTGAGCTTGTCGGTGTCACCACTGTAATATTCTTGCAGAAAGTATCGGTAGTGCTGCAATTGGTGGCAGCTAAACAAACACGCTGAACACCGGCCGTGTTGAATGAGCGGGTAAAATCTTTAGATGAAGACTCTTCAGAGCCATTTACTCTCCAGGACCATTTTGGAGTGCCGGTAATGAATGTCTTGTTTAACATGGGCAGATTTACACCTTCAGCAATGGTGTCATACTTGGCGGTATACGATGCGATCGTCTGGACGGGCTTAAACTGATCGGTTTCCCAAGTAGCTATCCAGCCAGAGTCAGTACATCCGTTGTTGTCGCTTTCAAAAGATAAATACATCTTTCCTGACTTTGCTACATACGTTTTGGTGCGGTCATTCCACCAGGTATTACCGTTAATACCGTCGGGGCCGGTTAGTAGTTTTGCAGGATCGGCTTGGTCACCGTCATAGATACGAAGTCTGTCTTGGTTATCACAAAAACGAAGACTCTTGAACTTAAGTCGTACCTCCTTGGCATCGCAGGGATTGATCAAAAAATAATCGATGCTGGTTCTGCGATTATTGCCATAGTTGCTGGATGGACCGGCATGATCATATAGAATACCATTAACACTGCGTCCTTCGGTCTGTGGTCCCATATAGAACTCTGAAGGAGGTGTGCACGTAACATATTGTGTTTTACAAACCTTGGTGGATTTGCCCAGACCATTTTCAGAGGTAAGACAAAAAGACCATTTGCCTTCCTCATCCAAATAAAACTTAGGTTCTTCCTGCGATGAAGTATATTTATTACCTGTGGGTGAGGTAGCTTCCCATGCCCAAATGTATGGGCCATTGGTAGAAAGATCCACAAGTTCAGCATTATTGTATATTTCAACACTGTTGCTTTTAGCAATAAAATCTGCTACGGGAGGAGCTGTGGGTCTTACTATGGTCACCTGTTTGGTTTTGGTGCTTGTAATACCACAATAAGATACATTCAGCGTTACATCATGTGTTGATGGAGGTGAAGCCGGAGACCATTTGGCTCTGCCTGTAGGCGCATTATTAACCACAGAAGTTGCATTAGGGCCCTGAAAGGTCCAGCTATAAGTGTTGGCCTTTTCCTGGGTGGTAGCTGGAAATTTAATGGTAGTTTTTTCGTAATTGGGGCCTGTAGGAACACCAAAGTCAGCCACAGGATCAGGCAGACGCTTTAGGTTAACTTCAACGTCATAGGTACTTCCATAATAATCAACGGTTCCACATCCATTATAATCATAAAGTCTGTAACCATTATAATGTGACTGAGCACGAAAACGAAGGTAGCTTTTACCGGAACCAGTAAAACAAGGAATTGTTAAAGTTACTCTGGAAGGTGAAGATGGATTGTTGGAAATTGAAGAAAAACTTGACTGTGGATTCAGGATACATTCAGAACGAGAAAAATCGCCATCCCTATTCTGATCTAGCCAAATTCCAACTCCTGTGCTCCAGCTATGGCAACACTCAGTGTTCAACTCAATGGTGATCTGCTGACCAGCAACCAAATCAATAGCACGGCCTGAATTAATGGTGGAATTGGAACCCTGACATCCTAAACCTGTGTAGCTAGCCAGTGTTCCACCTGCGGCATCCTTGATACCAATGTTGCGAACCCAGCCACCATACCAGGTGTTACACCCCCAGGAGTTGCTGGCTGAGCACTGTGCCTTGAGTTCGGTGAAACTGATGCCCACTGCAAAAAGCGCCAGGAGCATTGAAAGTAATTTTTTGTTTTTCATACATGATAGTTTTTGTGTGCCACAAGGTTAAAGATGCTATGTAATGAAAAACTTAATCTTACATTATCATAAAAAAAACCCGGCACTAGGCCGGGTTTTTTTATGATTAAGCTAACGTTATCTTAGTTTCTAACTACAACACGCTTGGTGGTAGTCTGTCCGTCGTTGCTCAGGCGGATCATGTATACTCCGTTGCCATACTGAGCCAGGTTGATTTCGGTGTGACCGAGACCTGAATTCAGGTTGTTGAACGAAGCAACTTTGCTTCCTGATACGTTGAACACTTCCACGCTCACAGGCTTGTTGTTCTGAAGCATGTAGCTAAGGGTTACCTTACCGCTGGTGGGGTTAGGGAACACACTCACTGCATCTTCCAAACTGATATTAGCTGTGCTCAGGTATGTATTCTGACAGTTAGGAGGATAGTTTACAAACACAGGGCGAGTAACCATCATGGCCTTGTTGCCGCTAGGATCAGAAAGGGTGTAGTTGATGTAGTACACACCGGCCTCGTAAATATTTACGTTGTGGTTCAACACTGATACCAAAGGAGACAAGGTAGCAGGTGAGTAGTAGTTATCGCTAATCACCAGACCGCTCATGGCCCAGAAAGGAGTGCCCACACATACGTTCATAGCAGGAGCCAAAATCTGAGGAGCAATGCGGTCTACTACGTTTACGGTACGTACCACGGTGGTGGCATTTCCGCTCTCATCGGTAGCAGTGTAGCTTTCAGTGTAGGTACCCAAAGTGTAAGGATCTACGGTTCCTGTCTTAACAACACTTACCTTGTTCATGGGGTAGAAGTTGTCGCTTACAGTTACATCGCGAGATACATAAGGAGTGTTTACATCGTGGAAGATGATAGATTCAGTGTTCAATGCAACCTCAGGAGCGATGTAATCATCAACCTGGTAGTTAATTACAAATCCATCTTCATCAGCAGTATTTCCATTTGGATCTACAGCTGTGTAAACTATGGGGTAAGTAGCACGAATGGCAGTATTTACAGGACCGTTGAATCCGGGAGTTTTGATTACATCGATAGCACCATTGCACTCATCCTGTGCGTAGATATTGTCAACAAATACGCTGTTAATCTGAACCTTAACAAGGGTGTTGTTTACAATTCGATTACCTACGCTGTAGATACCTGGCTTCTTGGTGTCACGCACTTGAACGGTACGGGTTGTAGTAGCGGTGTTACCCTGAGCATCACTTACAGTGTAAGTCAACACATAGTCACCTACTTTAGAAGTGTTTACAGATCCGCTAATAATCACAGCGGTAGAAAGGTTACCATCAACGGCGTCAGTGGCAATTGCACCGGGCTCGTTGTAAGTACCGCACTGCTCAACTGTTTCAATGGCATTTCCATTCAAAGTCAAAGTTGGTGCAGTTCTGTCAAGTACCACATAAACTGTACGACGTTTTGTAACTGCATTGTTACCGGAAGCATCAGACAAAGTGAACTCAATGCTGTAAATACCGGGGATGGTACAATCCAGGTCAGAGTTAACATTAACTTTAGAAGTCATATCACCTTCAGTTGCATCAGTTGCAGTGTAAGTGGTATAAGCTACTTCAGCCCAGCAACCGTTTGAAGTACCGGTACGCTCAACATACAAGGTATCTTTACCAATCAGGTTGATAACAGGAGCAGAACCGTCATTGGCAAGGGTAATTCCATAATCTTCAAACTCACCAACAGTGTTTACACCGCAAGGAGTGTTGGAGAAGTTACCATAGCTGCTGGCTACACGCAAGCGTGATTTACCTTCAAAGCTTGCAGACTTATTGGGAACAGTAAAGGTAACTGTTGCATCCAAACCGCTAATCATTCCAGTGTTCATGATTTCTTCACCGGCATCGTTGAAGTCACCGTCAACGTTGAAGTCAATCCAAGCTTTGTAGTTCAGACTGTTGCTGTTGGTCAAACGGGCTACATCTAAAGTATATGAAGCTCCGAAAGTCAAAGTAGCTGACAAGGTTGCAGTGAAATCAGAATATGCCTTCTCGCCACTGGTTGTCTCATTATTAATAAGGGTAGTAGAACCTTTGGTCAAAGTAACTTTGTTAATTCCGATGTCAGAACTTACCAGGTCAACCAACGGAACGCAGTAGTTAAGCGCGCAAACGTATTTGTTCTTAATTACCTTTTTCTCAGTAGCACCTGCAGGATTTTCAGCAGCATTCCAACCTTTCAGTGTGAAAGTGTAGCATCCACCCTGGTCAAAACGCAGAGACAATTTCTTGCTGGTACCATTCAAAGAACCAGAAACTACAGTGTAAGTAGTTGGGAAAATGTTCCACTCGAAGTTGGTAGCATAATCAGAGCTGATAGTGAAATCTACGGTCTTACCTGCATCAGGACGAACGTTGCTGGCGGTGAAATCCAGTGAACCGGCTGTGATAGGAGTTACGATATCAATGGTTTTGCAGAAAGTGTCTGCACCATTACAGGTGGCAGCTGAAAGACATACATTGTAAGTACCATCAGCGGGGAATACACGGTTAAAGGTTTCTGAAACAGACTCAGGATTTCCATCAATGCTCCATTCCCAAGCAGGTGCACCCTGTACATCAGATGAAGTGTTTTCAAACTCTACCAAAGTGCCAATGGCGGCAGGATTGTACATGGTAGACCAAGAAGGATTGGGCAGAACGGGCGGAGCCAAATCAGAATCCCAGGTAGCGATGAAACCAGAATCCTGGCCAGAAGCATTCGATTCGAATGTGATGTACATTGCACCGCTCTTGGCAGTGAATGTTGAACTGCGATAAGTAGCCTGGTTGGTACTGTTGATACCACCGGCAGGAGTCAATTCTTTATTAGCGTCTGCCTGACCTGCATCGTAGATGCGGAGACGGTCATTAACGTCAGCGAAACGAATTTGTTTGAATTTCAAACGAATTTCTTTGGCACCGCAAGGAAGGATTTTGAAATAATCGATGCTGGTTTTACGGTTGCTGCTGTAGTTAGCAGTAGGACCGGCGTGATCATACAAGGTACCTTTTTTGTTTTCTCCGAGGGTAGTAATACCAATGTAGAACTCTGAAGGAGGCGTACATTCTACATATTGAGACTTACAAGTCTTGGTAGAAGCACCCTTGCTGTTTTCAGCAGTTAAGCAGAAATCCCACTTACCGATTTCATCAAGGAAGAATTTGGCATTTTGAGCCGTGCTTGTGTATACAGAACCAAAAGGAGAAGTAGCTTCCCAGCTCCATTTGTAGGCACCGTTGGTGGATAGATCCAACATTTCCGCATCATAGTATATTTCTACAGAATTCGCTTTGGCGATAAAGTCAGCAGTAGGTACGTTAATAGGACTAACAATGGTAACTGATTTAGAAATTGAATCTTTGATACCACAATAACTTACTAGCATGTTCACGTCGAAGGTAGCAGGAGTAGAAGGCGGAGTCCAAATGGCACGACCAACCGTTCCGCTGGTAGAAACCGGAGTTACATTAGGCCCTGAATAGGTCCAGGTGTAAGTGTAAGCAGAATTGGGGTTTGCCGCATTGAATTTAATGGTGGTGTTTTCATAGTTAGGACCCGTAGGAACAATGAAGTTGGCCACAGGAGGAGAGCCCACCTTAAGATTCACAGCTACGTCAATAATGTTACCGTAAGTACTTTGAGTACCGCAACCCATGTTGGTATTTACAGTTGAATAATAGTAAAACCCACGGAAACGCATGGTGCTGGCACCGGTAGCTGACCAACATGGCAACTTCAGGGTAGATTTTACCGCTGTGGTACCAATGGAAGCCCAGGGACCGCTGGAAGGACTGGCGATACACTCAGCAGCAGAGAAGCTGTTGTTGCGATCGTAGTCAAGCCAGATACCCACACGGGTGAGGTAACCCCAGCCATAGGCATCAACCGAACCGGTAATTTCCAGGGTAAGATCCTGACCGGCAGTAATGTCGATAGGATTACCTGAATTAACCAGAACGTTGTTGGTTGCTGAAGTGGTGGAACAAGCCAGGCCGGAATAGCTTGCGAGCGTTCCGCCATTGTCACTGATTTTGATTTCTACGATGTTTCCACCGTAATTGTGTCCACAACCCCAGGAGTTCGTTGCGGTGCAGATTTGCCCCTTTGAACCACCCGGCATCATGGCCAGAAAGCCAATGCCCATAAGGCCTAGCGCTCTGGTGATTTTGGTAATTGTTAGCTTCATAGTATGAAAATTAAATGTAGTTGTTGCAATTATAGCTAAAAAAAAGACGCCATACCCCCCAAAGGTTGCATAAATTTTAAAAAAATGTTTCCGCTTATGACAGAAATATGACTTTTCTATTAAGCTGTCCTCAATCCTGCTTAATCACAATCTTCTGTCCAACCTTAATTTCATTGCCTTTCAGGCCATTTTGTTGCTGTAAATCGGCCACAGAAACGCCATACTTTCTGGAAATCTGGTATAAGGTTTCGCCGGCAGCTACGGTATGTATTTGATTTTGTTTAACTTGACCTCTTGTGATCGGGCTATGAACCCTTAACTCCTGCCCCACCCTAATGGCATTGGCTTCAATTTTGTTCCACTTTACCAGCGAATCCGGCGAAATTTTATACAATCGAGATATACTGAATACGGTCTCGCCTTTAATCACAGCATGAAACTTGATGGTGCTGGCTGGGGTAGCAACATCAGAAATGGTTTTGTCGGTGGTATTTTCCGAAGTAATAAGCACCACTTGCCCCGGGACCGGTTGTTCTATTCCGGCGTTTATTTTTTTCAAGTCCTCAGGCCGCTTTCCATTTTGGTTGCCTATGGTTTGCCACGTATCACCCTCCTTCACAATCCTAATGACAGAATCTTTTTCTGTGTGGGCTTCAGATTTTGCCGCGTTTTCCACATTTTTCAAGGAATCCTTCATTTTTTTCTCACGGAGGTAAATGATTTCGCCCGGCTTAAGGGGTTTTGAAGCCACAATTTGATTGAATTTCTCCAGTTTTTTTAGTTTAACCGCATGCAACTGGCTGATATCACGCAGGGTTTCTCCCTCCTTAACAGTATGAAAATCCTCAGTGGCTTTGCGCTTTTTGGGTTTTAGGTAAATAATTTCACCCGGCTTCAGTTCTTCTCCATTCTTTAAATCGTTGTATTTATAGATCTGCCAGGAACCCATATCATAGAGCTTTGCAATGTCTTCCGGTTTTTGGTTTTTCAAGGCAATAACCGCAGGCAAACCATGCTTTTGTATGAGCCTGCTGGCGGCAGTATCAGGGGAATTGTAATCTTCTCCTAAAATCGTCATGCTGTCATACATAGAAAGACGATACCGTTCTACCACGCTGATGATAATATTGCCATAGGCCGGGTTGGTAGCATAGCCCGCCTGCCTGAGTCCGTGTGCCCATGCCTTATAATCGGTAGTGGGCAAACTGAACAAAAAATCATACCGGGAGGCCCCTTTTAGAAAAAGACTATGGTCACGATAACTCTCCATGGCTGAGCCATACCCCCTAAAACATTCATCTTGTGCATCATCATCTGCCAGGCAAAAATTGCCTGTCCAGTTTTTACGACATTTTATCCCAAAATGATTGTTGCAATCTTTGGCCAACTTGCTATTTCCGCTCGCACTTTCTAATATTCCTTGGGCAAGGGTAACCGAAGCAGGGATTCCATAAATCTTCATTTCCTGCATCGCAGCGAACTTAAACTCCTCTATGTATTGGTTTGTATTCATCTTTTGGGCTGTGATATCAGCGCAGAAAAACCCATACAAAGTGAGCAGCAATGTGTAACGAAAAATACCCATGGTATATTCAAAAATATAGAACGAAAAAACAAAGCATCTATTCTTTTTCACACAAAAGTGCATAAGCCATGCAACGGAATGGGGTTAATTCACATCTGTTTGTTACCATATAGTGTTACACCTGTTACACGAATAGTCCGAGAAATTCCGTTTTTTTGCAGTAAATACATGAAAATACAGTCTTACATCGTCCTTTTAGTATCGTTCATTGCGTTCCCCCTATCCGGACAAATGAAAAAGCCCACTGCGAAAAGTGTGACTTTTTCCGCAACCAAGGTTAAAACAGGGGATCTCGTTGAGGTTACCATTAGCCTGTCTCCGGCACCCGGTATGCATATATACAGCGAAAAAACCACCTGCGCCGAAGATGTGGGTTATACCAGGGCGTCAATTACCTTTAGCGGAGACCATTTTGTGCCGGTGGGCAAATGTGTAGGCATTGGCGATGAAATGAAAACTGACGAGCTGGCGGAATTAGACAAAATCAATTGCAAAACGGGGGTTTTTCCGGCCAAAGCCATTTTCAAACAAAAAATTAAAGTCACCGGCAACATACAAAAACTGGTGTGCAATTTCAGTGGTCAGATGTGCGATGAAAGTCAGTGTGTGAAAATAGAAGAAACCCTGGAAGCCATCAATCCTGTCACTTGCGAAGGACCTGCTGAGGAAGTATTAACACCAACAATTAACGAAGATACAACAAAAGATACTAATCTCATAGATACTTTAGCAACCCGAAAATCAGGGGTAAAATCTTCCTATAAATCCGGATCAGGCAACTGTACTGAACTTAAGTATAAGGGCAATCTGGGCAGTGCCAAAAACGAAACCGCAAACAAAGGGCTTGGGCTGGTATTTTGGCTGGCATTTACCTCAGGATTGCTGGCCCTGCTTACCCCATGCGTATTCCCCATGATTCCCATGACGGTGGCCTTTTTCTTAAAAAATGAAGATAAGAAAAAATCGGTACGAGACGGTTTTGTATTTGCCGGCGCCATCATCCTTATATATGTAATCATTGGCACATTGGTAAGCAAGCTGGTAGGACCTGATGCGGCCAACTGGCTTAGCACGCATTGGATTCCCAACGTATTCTTTTTCGTCATTTTTATCATTTTTGCGGCCAGCTTCTTTGGGGCCTTCGAACTGGTATTACCGGCATCGTGGGTAAATGCCATTGATAAAAAAGCCGATAAGGGCGGTATTGCCGGCCCGGTATTCATGGCCCTTACCATAGCGCTCGTTTCTTTTTCGTGCACCGGCCCTATTGTTGGGACGGTTTTGGTGGAAAGTGCCAAAGGCGGTCTTAGTACTCCCATCATTGCCATGTTGGGCTTTTCGCTGGCATTCGCCCTCCCCTTTGGCCTCTTGGTAATCTTTCCCAGTTATATGAAAAGCTTGCCAAAAAGTGGTGGCTGGCTAAATAGTGTAAAGGTAGTGTTAGGATTTATTGAACTGGCATTTGCCCTTAAATTTTTGAGCACGGCAGACCAAACCTATCATTGGGGGTTACTGGACCGGGAAATTTACCTGGCCCTATGGATTGTTATTTTTTCGCTAATGGCCATTTACCTCATGGGAAAAATCAAGTTTTCTCATGACAGCGACATCCCCTACTGGTCGGTTACCCGTTTGATGCTGGTGATTGCCACATGGTCATTTGTGGTATATTTAATACCCGGACTATGGGGTGCGCCGCTCAAATCGTTGGCCGGTTATTTGCCCCCGATGCACACCCAGGACTTCCGACTTGGCAGTGAATCTAGCGATACAGAAGTGAATGCAGAAAACTGCAATACGCCCAAATACGCCGGAGAATTGCATATTCCCCACGGAATTCAGGGTTATTTTGACTATGAAGAGGCGCTGGCATGCGCCAAAGCCCAGAAAAAACCCCTTTTCATCGATTTCACCGGTCATGGCTGCGTTAATTGTCGCAAGATGGAAGAAAAAGTTTGGAGCAACCCGGAAGTACTGAAAATTTTGAAGAATGATTATGTGGTTGTCTCTTTATACGTGGATGACAAAAAGATTAAACTGAGCGAATCTGAGCAATTCAAAGGGAAGTTTTCAGAAAAAATTATTAAAACTGTAGGCGAAAAGAATGCTGAGATTCAGGCCTGTTATTTCAACAGCAACAGTCAGCCTCTGTATGTGCTTATGACAGGGGATGAAGTATTACTGCAGCACCCGGGAAGTGCCGAAACCTTCGACTATAAGGCAGAAAAATTCAAGGTGTTTCTGCAAAATGGGATTAGCGAATTTAAAAGAATGCAGCCATGACACTGGAACGAATCAAACAGCATTTTACCGAAGCGGCCGAAACGCTTCGTTTGTTCATGGAGGATCAGAAGAACCTCGAGCACATAGAACATGCGGCCTCCATGATGGCAGACTGTCTGCTTAATGGCGGAAAAATAATCAGTTGCGGCAATGGGGGCAGTCACTGCGATGCCATGCATTTTGCAGAGGAACTTAGCGGTCGCTATCGCGGCAATCGAAGGGCTCTGGCCGCTTTAGCCATTAGCGATCCAAGCCATATTAGCTGTGTGGGAAATGATTATGGCTATGAATTTATTTTCAGCCGATACGTGGAAGGTCTGGGCAAACCCGGTGATGTTTTACTTGGAATCAGCAGCAGTGGTAACAGCCGCAACGTGATACTGGCCATGGAAGCTGCAAAAAATCAGGGGATGAAAATAATAGGCCTAACCGGAAAGGATGGTGGCCAAATGGCTCCTTTATGCGATGTAGAAATCAGGGCCCCTAAATCTGAGTTTGCCGATCGTGCGCAGGAAATCCATATCAAAGTCATTCATGCATTGATTGACAGCATAGAACAACGGGTTTTAAGGTAATGTATTGTTTTATGCAGGCAATATGATATTTTCGCCTGCATGGATATCCGCTTCCGTCTAATCTTACTCAGCTTTATGCAATTCTTTGTGTGGGGTGCATGGCTCATCACTATTGGAACGTATTTCTTCGGCAATAACCTGGGCAGTGGTGAGCAGTTTGGGGCTATTTTCTCCACCCTGGCCATATCCTCTATTATCATGCCGGCCATTACAGGCATTATTGCAGACCGGTGGATGAATGCTGAGCGGCTATACGGAATATTGCAGATTATGTATGGAGCACTCCTTTGGCTGGTGCCGGAAATGCAAACAGCAGATGAATTATACTGGTTGATTATGGCCGCCATGTTTTGCTATATGCCCACCATATCCTTATCCAATTCCATCTCATATACATTGCTTACCCAAAGAGGGTATGATGTAATCAATATGTTTCCGCCAATCAGGGTTTGGGGCACGATTGGATTTATTGTAGCCATGTGGGTGACCAACCTCACAGGCAGCAAGGCCAATGCCAATCAATTTTTAATAGCAGGAACAGCAGCTATAGGATTGGGAATGTATGCGTTTACACTTCCTGCCTGCAAACCGTCAAACGCCAAGTCAGGCAATAATAACATCTTTTCACAGCTCGGCCTGGATGCATTCAAACTGTTTGCCCGATACAGAATGGCGTTGTTTTTCATCTTCTCCATGTTACTGGGTGCGGCGCTTCAGCTTACCAATATGTATGGCGATACCTTTCTTGATGATTTCAAAAACAATCCGCTATATGGCCCGGAATCCTTCGTGGTGAAATACTCCACCATCATCATGTCAATATCTCAAGTATCGGAAACGTTGTTTATCTTGGCGATACCCTTCTTCCTGAAGCGATTTGGCATAAAAAAGGTGATGCTATTTGCGATGTTTGCATGGGTGTTGAGATTTGGGCTGTTTTCATTTGGCAATCCTGCGGAAGGATTATGGATGATCATACTGAGCTGCATCGTGTATGGAATGGCCTTTGATTTTTTCAATATTTCAGGATCATTATTCATAGAAACCAATACCGATTCAGGGATACGGGCCAGCGCACAAGGATTGTTTATGATGATGACCAATGGCGTAGGTGCATTTTTGGGCAGCAAAACCAGCGGTTGGTTGATAGATCGATTCTACATGCACGGAGGTGAAAAGGACTGGCCTGCTTTATGGTTGGGCTTTTCCGGATATGCTTTGGTTACGGCACTACTTTTTTTGTTCCTATTCAAAGATGAGCCCAAAAAAGAGATGCCCATTTCTATTGTGCATTAAGACTTTTTGTCAAAACGGGCGTAGGGGTCTACCCTATTGTCAGATTCCATAAACCAAACCGGCCTTGCATCTCGGGTAAATTGGCGGTACCTCCCTCTTAAGATTATTGCCATAAACAGGCCGGCTATTACCCCTGAGAGATGTCCTTCCCAAGAAACTTTTTCCTGCCAGGGAAATATCCCCCAAAACATACTTCCATAGTACATTAGTAACATAAAAGACAAGAGTCGCAAACGTCTGTTACCGGCATTAAAGCCGGCCGTAATCAGATAGCTGTATATTGCATAAATAACACCACTGCTACCAATATGTACGGTTCCCTGATTCCCCATAAAAAAGAGGAGTAAACCGGCAAGAAACCACAGCGACGGCAAAATCGCCTTGCTTAAGGATTGATAATGAATTAAGATTAATAAAAGACCAAAAAACAATTGTGTGGTATTACCCCAGAGGTGAACCGAATCCGCATGAACCAAAGGCATTAAGATGATTCCCTGAAGGTGTTTTAAATCGCCCGGGAAAAGGCCCCAAGCGTATGAAAGCCCATGCTTAAACTGAAAAAAATAAAATACAATTACAGGGAAGGCTGAAATTAGCACTGCAATCCATAGTTCTTTTCTAAGATTTTTCACCTTTTAAAAGTCCAAGGAACCATTAATCCATTCATGATCCAGCACCGCATTCCATTTTTTGTAAAAATCAATGGCAGATGTATTCCAATCTAACACTTGCCAAGTAAGTCTTTTAAAGCCCTTAACTTTAGCGTAATCAACACACGCTTCAAAGAGCGATTTACCAACACCATTGCCCCTAAATGCATCTTGAACATACAAATCCTCCAAATACAACACGGGCCCCTTCCAGGTGCTATAGCGGATATAACATAATGCAAATCCAATGATGACGCCCTGAGAATTTTCAGCTACCTGAGCGGTATAGAGTGGCGGATCAGCAATGAAACCATCGTTCAAGAGCCCCTGAGCGGTATTGATTACTTCATGGGGAGCTCTTTCAAATACTGCAAGTTCATTAATAAGTTGAAAAATGGCATTTACATCAGCCTGAACAGCAGGTCTAATGATAAAAGTGACGGAGGCCATTTTTTATCGAACAACCAAGCGAAGAATCCTGGATTTATCACCACCCGATACCTGGACAAAGTAAACCCCTCTGTCAAGTTTGAGTTCAGCAATATCTACCCTCACTTTGGCACCGGCAAATTCTGTTTTTTTAATGGGAGCTGTGTAAATAATCTCACCAAGCACATTGCTGATGGAGAATTTGGCGTTAGGGTAGTCAGATTCTGAAAAAGCAAGATTGATGTGAAACCAGGTACCGGTTACAGGATTGGGATGAAGGGTAAAAACAGGGCCGGGTTCAAGATGTGTATTGGGAGGCAAAACGCCTGCAGCTAATGGCAGTGCAGCCTTAGTGGCAAAGAGAATAATTAATAAACAGAGTAGCTTTTTAACCATCGTATGATGCAAAGATAACAAAAAAAGGGCACTTTTACAAGCGCCCTTAGATTTTTCTTTGGTGTTGAATTACTTAGACTCAGCAGCTTTGGTAGTGTCAGCAGCAGCAGCAGTAGTGTCAGCAGCAGCAGCAGCAGTGTCAGCAGCGGGAGCAGCAGCAGAATCAACTTTGGTAGTGTCAGCATCTGAAGTGCCGCTGTTACCAGAACAAGCTGCGAAAGCGAACATAGCGCAAGCAGCGATAGCGAAATAGATCTTTTTCATTTTGTGTTTTCCTGATTAAATGTGCGGCAAAAATAAAAGTGAAAAATAAAAATGCAATACTTTGTAATTTTTTTTTTTGTTTTTTTTAAAAAAAAGTTGTTGCTTCAGGGTCTTTTATCATTTTAAAACCGGTTTTTAAAAACAATCAAGCCCATTTTTAAGTTACTAGAACGTGAAAAAGGTATGCATTGTCGGTGCCGGCATAGGTGGACTGACATCCGCTGTACGACTGGCCAAAGAAGGGTTTGAGGTACATGTATTTGAACAAAAACATGAGGCAGGCGGAAAAATTTCAGAAATAAATGGAGCTGGTTTTCGGTTTGATGCAGGACCCTCCTTATTCACCATGCCCCATTACATATCAAATCTGTTATCCCCGGATATTTCGTTCCAATTTAAAAAATTAAACACCCTTTGCCACTATTTTTTCCCTGATGGCACCTTTTTCCCCTGCCCGGCTGAGCCCGAAATCTTCGTAAAACAAGCATCTAAAATATTCAACGAGGATGAGAAAAAATTAAGCGACCATTTCAACTACAGCAAATATTTGTATACCATTACAGCACCTGTTTTCCTGGAAAAAAGCCTTCACCGGCGATCTACCTATACCAGTGCAACAGGGCTTCGCGGCATTCTTAATTTACCATTTATTGGTATTCATCGGAGTATGCACAAAGCCAACAGCAAAAGGTTTAAAAACCCGAATCTGGTGCAATTATTTAACCGATATGCAACCTATAATGGATCTAATCCTTGGAAAGCCCCATCCACGTTAAACGTAATTCCTTACCTGGAAATGGGGCTGGGCGCCTATTTCCCAAAAGGCGGCATGATTTCAATTGCCCGTACTTTACAGCGGCAAGCGGAATTATTGGGGGTTAAATTTCACTTTAATCACCACATCACTTCAATCGACCATCACCACAATCAGGTTACCGGTGTGGTGGCAAATGGGATCTCGCATACAGCAGACATGGTTATTTCCAACCTTGATGTAAGGTTAACATACAAGCTCCTTAATCAGACACTACCTACCAAAATTAAAAAATCGGAGCCGAGTAGCTCTGCCCTGATTTTTTATTGGGGCATCAAAGGGACCTTTCCATCATTGGATTTGCACAACATCTTTTTCAGCAAAGACTACAAGGAGGAATTCGAGAGCATCTTTGAACGCGGAACCTTGTGCAAAGACCCAACCATTTATATCAATATCAGCAGCAAAGAAGAACCCACCGATGCACCGCAAGGATGTGAAAACTGGTTTGTGATGATCAATGCACCTGCCAATACCGGACAAGACTGGAATGCCTACAGACTCAAAGCGAAAGAATTAATTGTAAAGAAGTTAAGTGAGATGCTAAAACGTGATGTGGGAGCATTAATCGTATATGAAGAATTTTTAGACCCGGTTCGGATTGAAAACAATACCGGAAGCACCTTTGGATCTCTATATGGCAGTAGCAGCAATAATCTTATGTCTGCATTTTTCAGGCAGGCTAATTTTTCCGCCACCACAAAGAACCTTTATTTTTGCGGAGGCAGCGTTCATCCTGGTGGTGGCATCCCATTATGCGTTTTAGGTGGTAATATTGTAAGCGATATTATTATTAAAAAACACCATGCAAAGCGCTGAAAAACGGGTTGTGGGCATTGCCGCAATTGTTTATGCTGTGGGCCTTGCCGGGCTTTTATTTCCGGCTACCCGATCACAAATCATCGGACTTACACCATTAAACCTGATTTTATCGTTTGCTGTACCCCTGATTTTTCAAAAAAAATGGTACCCAGGACTGTTTATGGGACTTTTATGTTCCGGATTATGTGGATTTTTTATTGAGTATGCCGGCGTACATACCGGATTGATTTTTGGGCAATATCATTATGGGAAAACATTAGGCCCGGGCTGGGAGGGAATCCCCTATCTCATCGGTTTAAACTGGGCAATGCTTATTTACTTTGTAATTTCGACGCTTTCCGGCAGAATAGGTAACGCATGGCTAATTTCATTGGCAGGGGCTTGTATCATGACCCTGTATGATTTTGTGATGGAACCAGCGGCAGTTAAAATGGGTATGTGGTTTTGGCAAGGCGGTAACATCCCATTGCAAAACTACCTGGCATGGTTTTTTTGTTCTTTTGTGCTCATTCGCCTATACCTATCCATGGTAAAACCGGAAAGAAATGCTATTGCTACTTCCTTGCTAATCACTCAGATGGTATTTTTTCTAGCCATCAATCTATGGCTTTGACCTGACAGGATGTTTCTTGGGCAACTTCGACTGGACATAGACATACAAACCAATTAGCAATATGCAACCGATGAAAAGAACAGAAATTTGTGTGCTTAATTTCGGGGTGGTAGGAAATAAACCAATCACAATGAAATTGATAATGGCCTGGACGGCAAAATACCAGAAGCTCACTTTCAAGTGCGACCACTTGCCAAGATGAACGAGTTTCTTGAATAGAAAATCACGGTGTGGAACGAAGATATTTTCGCCCAATAACAACTTGTAACAAACGGTGAGGGCTGCATCGGCCCCGAATACACTGAATAAAAGCAAATACATGTAATTACCGGTTTTAAAAATCAGGGAATAGATTAGAAAAACCGTAATAAAGGCGATGGACATGCTGCCAACATCGCCCATGAAAGCGACAGCAGATTTGCGAATGTTGAAAAATCCAAATATGGCAAGGGGAATAATGATACTGAGTATAAAATCAGAATCCGTAAATGGGATAGGATTACCCTCCAAGTCAGTAATGTGTACGTTGAGATAATACAAGCCACTGAATACAAGCAAAGCATGCAAGGTGAGCATACCATTTACTCCATCCATAAAGTTGTACGCATTTAATACGCCAATTCCAAAGATAAAAGATGCCAGAAAAATGGGAACGACCTCCGCTCCAAAACTTTGAAAAGGCATTTGTGCCATCAGCATGGCCATCGTCAGCATCTGAACAATCAACCTAAATGAATGCTTCAGAAAAAAAAGATCATCAAGAAAACTTACAGCAGAAATAATAAAAAAACCTGCTACAAAATATTCAGGGAGCTGGTAAGGATGCCATAAGAGATAGGTGATTAATGAGAGCGATACAATCAATCCCATACCGGTAACTGTTGGCTTCCAATGAGAACTTCTGCCACCCGGATGATCTTGCAGACCATACATTCTGGCTAGCTTTAGAAACAATACAGCGCCTGCACTGCATACCGAAAATAAACCAATTGCCAGGTAGATATTCAAAAGACTATCAATAAAATCAATGCAAAAATAACATCAATTTCATATCAGCCCATTGACAAATATCAACACAATGTTAATAATTGAAAATGTTCTACTGTTTATCAAGCATAAAGTTTGCTGATTTCGTTTTGAAATTTCTCCATCACTACTTTTCGCTTCACTTTTAGGGTAATGGTCATATCACCATCTTCTATAGAAAATGGAGTTCGCTTGATCAAGAAATCTTTAACCCGCTCAAATTTGGCCAGGTTCTCATTATATTTTTTCACATCTTCTCCCAGCCATTGCCTCAGTTCATCACTTTCGATGAAGGCATCTTCATGTTCGAATACGGAAGCAGGAATACCACGGGTTATGGCCTCTTCCATGTTAGGAACAATGATGGCAGTTACAAATTCCTGTTTGTCACCAATGATGAAGATTTGTTCAATCTTAGGACTTTTGAGAAAATTATTCTCCAGCTGGGTAGGGTAAATGTTCTTGCCCAGAGAAGTAACCAGCATGTTTTTCAGCCGATCGGTAATTTTCAGGTATCCCTTTTCAAAGCGGCCAATATCGCCGGTATGGAACCAGCCGTCCTGATCAAAAACCTTGTCAGTTTCCGCTTTATTGTTCCAGTACCCCTTCATTACATTGGGGCCTTTAGAGAGAATTTCACCTTCTTCAGACACAAAATCAGGCTTAAAAGTATGGTAAGTCTGAACCGTGTAAATCTCTTTAGTATCAGGATTTTGAATGGCTACCTGTTGACGTGGGGCAACGCGGCCTACAGTCCCGTAAACCTGGCGATTGTATTCATTCACCGTAATGAATGGAGATGTTTCAGTGAGGCCAAACCCTTCCTGTACCTGAATTCCCAAATTGGCAAAAAACTCACCAACATGCGGGGGCAGTGCTCCACCACCGGATACAAACAGCTTAAGGCGACCACCCATTTTTTGTTTTATCTTGGAGAAAACCAGCTTTTCTGCAATAGCATAGCGTATTGACAACCAGGGTCCGCGAGATTTGCCATCATCTTTGGTTTTACGTGCCTTTTCCCCTATCGAGAGCGCCCATAGGAAAATATTAGCCTTCAGTCCGCCTGCCTCAGTGCCGGTTTTCATTACCCGGTCATGGACTCTTTCCAGCAATCTTGGCACAGCAGCCATCAGGGTGGGTTTTACCTCCGCTATATTTTGTGCCACTTTATCAATATTTTCTGCAAACGCCACCGACGAACCGAGATAGGTAGTGAGGTAGTAAGCCATGCGCTCAAAGACGTGGCTGAGAGGCAGAAAACTCAAAAATTTATCATCTTTGGTGATATCAGGCACCAAATCATTGGCATCGTAACAATTGCTGAGAAAATTGTAATGTGTGAGCATTGCCCCCTTGGGAACGCCGGTTGTTCCTGAAGTATAAATAAGGGTGGCGATATCATCATGCCCCACCTGTTGAAACCTTGCCTCAATCTGCTCAGTCCATGCAGGGAAAAGCGTCCGGCCCTGTTCCAGCATTTGCCGGTATGTAACCAACTTGTCACTGGTTTCCACCTCTTCCGGAAAACTTACCACCACCTCTATCGAAGCGCATTTATCCTCTACTTTTTTAAACTTCTTCAGTAGAAAAGGATTTCCCACAAAAAGGATTCGGGCTCCGGAATCATTCAGAATAAATGCTGTTTCATCTGCCGTGAGGGTAGGATAAATGCTCACATTGATAATTCCAAGCTTTTGCAGTGCCTGATCAATGCAATAGAACTCAGGGCTATTTTCAAGGATGAGTGCCACTCGGTCTCCTTTTTGCAAACCACGGCTCATTAGCCATCCGGTAAGGCAATCCACGTAAACTAATAAATCACGATAAGTATAATCCACCCACTTACCTGATTCCTTTCGGGACAAATAAACGGTGTCAGGGGTATGAATATGATGAGCCGAATTTAAAAAAAACTGGTGGAGAGATTTAAAATCAGGGTCTTTGAATTCTTTGAGTAAGGTATTAGACATAAGAAATATTTAACAGCAAATAAAAGAAAATGCTGTGATATTCACATTGTCGATTAGAATATTATATCCTTATCCTGCTTCTGCTTCCACAGACTGCACCTCAGGAACCATCCGTTTGAGTAAGTTTTCGATGCCCGCTTTCAGCGTCATGGTAGAAGACGGACAGCCGGAACAGCTACCTTTCATCTGCACAGTGACAATACCATTCTGAAAGCTTTTAAAATCAATGGCACCTCCATCCATTTCCACAGCAGGACGCACATGATCCTCCAAAAGCTGACGTATCTTCCGTTCTACTTCTCCTTCTTGCTCGGGGGTAAGCTCTTTTTTAGGCGAAACAATGGATTTCCCATCCTGTATCCATTCCTGAAAAAACTGGCGTAAATCAGGAATCAAATCAAACCACTCGTAATCGTTATTTTTGGTAACCGATACGAAATTATTCATGATAAACACTCCCTTTACAAAAGGCATTTCGAACAATGCTTTGGCCAATTCCGAATCGGAGGCTGAATCTGCAGTTCTAAAATCGGCACTGTCATTGGGTAACAGCATTTTGCTTGAAACAAACTTCATGCTTTCGGGATTCGGAGTCGCCTCCGCGTAAATGGTTACAAAATTATCCGGTGATGTTTTCATAATCTATTACAAAATTAAGGATTAAACAGACATCCGGCCTAATTGTTTATAATCTTTCTAAATAAAAAACGTGCAAAAGTTAATAACAATGCAAACTCATGGCCGCATTAAATTGCGACATGGCCAAAAGTAAAACGGTATTCTTTTGTGGTGAATGTGGTGCTGAAAGTTCCAAGTGGGCCGGCAAATGCAATGCATGCGGGGCATGGAACTCTTTAAAGGAGGAAGTTGTCTCTGTTAAAACCGGCCCCAGTGGCTGGACCAAATCCACATCAGGGGAGAAATCCGTACCCCAAAATGTGAGGGAGATAACCTCTGAAAAAACAGCGCGTGTGGCCATGCCGGATGATGAACTCAATCTGGTGCTGGGCGGCGGACTGGTTCCGGGGAGCTTGGTACTGCTTGGTGGAGAGCCCGGAATTGGAAAAAGTACCCTTTTGTTACAAATCGCACTCAAGTTGAAATTGCCGGTTGCCTACGTTTCAGGGGAAGAAAGTGCTGAACAGGTAAAACTTCGTGCAGACAGGATTGGGATTGACAATGAGCAATGTATGGTGATTACTGAAACAAGGCTGGAGGCAGTTTTGCAGACTATGCAAACCTTGAAACCGGAAATTGTCATTATAGACTCTATTCAGACCCTTTACAGCGATTTGCTTGAAGCCACACCCGGCAGTGTTTCGCAAATCAGAGAATGTGCGGGGCAGTTGCTGCGATTTGCGAAAGAGAATCAGGTTTCGGTGTTTTTAATTGGCCATATCACCAAAGATGGAAGTATTGCAGGACCCAAAATACTGGAACATATGGTAGATACTGTTTTGCAGTTTGAGGGCGACAGAAACTATCATTTCCGTTTGTTGAGAACACTGAAAAACCGATTTGGCAGCACCCATGAGATGGGGATTTACGAAATGAGCGGCAGTGGTTTGTCTTCCGTTAAAAATCCTTCGCAGGTGTTTTTGGTAGAGCGAGATGAGGACATCTCCGGTGTGGCCATTGCGGTGGCCATGGAAGGGGTACGACCCATATTGCTGGAAACACAATCGCTGGTTAGCACTGCGGTTTATGGCACACCGCAACGTTCATGTACCGGTTTTGATTTACGCAGACTCAACATGTTGCTGGCAGTATTGGAAAAGCGATGTGGATTTCGGTTGGGAGCGCAGGATGTATTCATCAACCTTGCCGGAGGCATTCGGATTGAAGATCCGGCGCTGGACCTTGCAGCAGTTGCTGCGATCATGAGTAGTTATCAGGGTATTTGTATTCCATCCAAAACCGTATTTTCAGGAGAAATTGGCCTTAGCGGTGAAATCAGGGCCGTTCAACGCGCTGAGCAACGGATTTCGGAGGCAGAGAAACTGGGTTTTGAAGAAATCATTGTTTCTAAATACTGCAAAATTCCTGCACTGAAAGGGAAAATAAAAGTAAGACAATTTAGCCGGGTGGATGAGATGTTTGCTTGGCTTTTTGGATAAACAGATTTACAGTGCCGCGCGCATCATACGCTCTTTCACGTAGCTTTTGGCCAGTAGCATCAATTTTTGGCTATTGGGTATTCGTATTCGGCTACCGGCAATTTCTTCGGCAGAACTTCGTTGTATCTTCTCAAGAAGTTTGAGGTAATAGATATAAGCGGTGTACACGCCTAGACGGCAACCCACCGGAAGTTTTTTGATACCCTCTAAAGCATGTGAAAAATCCTTTTTTACATCGGTGATAATTGCATTTTTATCATTTTCGCTAAACGAATTAAAATCTACACCGGGAAAATAAACCCGTCCCCGCTCATCCACATCACTTTTCAGGTCTCGCAGAAAATTCACTTTTTGGAAAGCTGCGCCCAAACTTCTTGCATGAGGCAAAAGTCTGTCATACTGTTCCGTATCATTGTTGCAAAACACCCTTAAACACATGAGTCCAACCACCTCGGCACTTCCATAGATATAGGTTTCATAACCATCATTGTCGTAGGAGTTTTTATCCAGATCCAGCGCCATAGAGACAAAAAACGGCTCTATGAGGTCCTTGCCTATTCCAAAATTATGCACCGCCAACTGAAAAGAGTGTAAAACAGGATTGGTACTAATGCCGGCATCTATAGCAGCATAGGTTTGCTGCTTAAACTCTTCAAGCAGTTTTCTTTTATCATGATTATGGAAGGTGTCGACAATCTCATCTGCCACACGCACAAAGCCATAAATGGCAAAAACCGCCCAGCGATATTCCTTTGACAGCAATCGGATCCCCAGCGAGAAACTGGTGCTGTAATTCAGGGCTACGCGCCTGCTTATATCTGACGATGTTTTATCAAACAGCTGGATGCTCATGGGTAATTTTTTCAGTTATTAATTTAGATCCTATCACAACAATGGGCAAACCGGTGCCCGGATGGGTACTTGCCCCTACATAATATACGTTATTCAGCTTTTCGTCTTTGTTGGCAGGACGAAAAGCACCAATCTGATTCATGCCATGGGCCAAACCCAGTCCGCTGCCGCGGTACAGCGAAAACATCTGTTCCCATTCTACCGGTGTATATATGGTTCGTGTGAGGGTATTAGCCGCGATATCATATCCTACGCGTTTACCTAAATCCGCGATGATATCATCGGCCAGTTTATTCGCATCGTTCCAGTCAGGTTTCACACGGCGGTCGGGTACGGGGCACAAAATGAATAAATTCTCACAACCTTCAGGCGCACATTCCGGGTTGCTTTTGCTGGCAACATTCACATAATAATAAGGTTTATCCGGCGCTACTGTACTTCTAAAAATAGTATCGGCGTACTGCCTGAAATTATTACCCAAAAAATAGTTATGATGGGCAATACCATCCATTTTCCCTTTTACGCCGAGATAAATGGTGAAAGGAGCCAATGTCCAGTCCATTTTATCCAGTTTTTTCTCGGTGAAGCCAGGTCTGTTAAGGAATTTGCCTCGGAATGATGCCGCATCCGCATTAATGACGAACAAATCAGCAGACCATACTTTACCGTTCTGGTCGGTTAACGAAACCATTTTGCCTTGATTCTCCTGCACAGATACTACGCGGGTATTGCAATGAATTTTCACCCCTTTTTTATTGAGCAGGGAAATGATGCCTTCTGCGATTTTATACATTCCACCCTTAACATTCCAGTACCCATCATGTTTGAGCTCGGTATAATTCAGTAAATTATAAACAGACGGTGTATTGAAAGGGGTTGCACCCAGAAAGAAGGCTACGAGTGAAAAAATAATTTTTACATCCTCACTTTCAAAATGCCTTTCCAATTCTGCCCAAAAGCTCCGAAACATTTTGGGTAGGTGCTTCTTAGGTACAGATGCCATACTGAGCAGAAAAGGCAGCATTCCATTAAAATTTTTCTTTACGATGCGGTATTCTGTATCATGAAAAACTTCGCCGGCTCTTTTAAGATATTTCTCAGCTTTTCTTTCGAAATCTGGCTCTATGTTGCTAAATTCTTGAGCGAGTTTTTCCAGATCTTTGAAAATGCGATAGACTTTGTCACGGCCTTCAATGTTGACAGTATAGAGAGGATTAAGTTCGTTTAGCTCAAAAGGCATGGGTTCACCGATGCTGTTGAACAACTCATGGAATTCATAACTCATGCTAAAAAACGAGGGCCCAATATCAAATGTGAAACCATCTTTTTCCAGCAAATTGAGTCTGCCACCGGCGCGGTGATGCTGTTCCAGCAATTCAACTTCGTAGCCCGCATAGGCAAGACGAAGTGCTGTACTTAGGCCTCCCAGGCCTGCTCCTGCAATAATTACCTTCTTAGCCACGGAACCTCCTCACATATTTTGGAAGCACAAACAAAAAACCAAACGCCTCTGCCCCTTTTTTGGTGTGCACGGCATGGTGAAGATGGTGCGTAAGGCGCATGGCCCTGAAATAAGGCACCTGGGTTTTGGTTAACCATTTTACCCGCTGATGCACAAACACGTCATGAACCAAAAAGTACGCTAAGCCATATAATGCAATTCCCAACCCGGCCGAAAAGCGCCAGTCCATATTTTCACTGCCGTAGACAATCAGCAAACAGGAAGGCACTGCAAATACGAGCCCATAGAGATCATTCAGCTCAAATTTACCTTTGCGGGGCTCATGATGGCTTTGATGCCAGACCCATCCGAATCCGTGCATTATATATTTATGGGTAAACCAGGCCACTCCTTCCATCAGTATGAAAAAGAAGATCGTGATGAGCATGTGGGACAGAATAATCATTTTGAAAGAAACACGGTTTTGTGTAAAAGGTTTGCAAAACCAAAGAACAAATATTACACAAAATAATCAATATTTTAGATATTTTTTGAAAAAACTGATACAAATCAGATTATTTCCCACCTTCGTTGATAAAAAATTAGCCAACAGAGCCATCGTTGTATGTTAAATTGCGGGTCATGCTGCAACGGCACATCTCTTTAAAAGCGCTAAATACGTTTGGTTTTGATTTAGAAGCATCATTGTTTCTACCGGTAGCGGAAACCGATATTTTAAAAAAAGTATGGAAAACCAATCTGTTGAGTCTTAATAGCCCACTGATACTGGGTGGTGGCAGTAACATTTTATTTAAAGGCAATTATCCCGGACTGGTTTTGCACAATCGCATATCGGGCATGGAGGTAACGCAAGAGACTCAGAATCATGTATGGCTTCGATGCGGCGGCGGTGAAATATGGCATAATGTAGTGATGCATGCCATTCAGCATAACTGGGGTGGATTAGAGAACATGAGTCTCATACCCGGCACCATTGGTGCATCACCCATCCAGAATATAGGGGCTTATGGTGCAGAATTAAAGGATGTTTTAGCGGAAATTGAAGCCTTTGATATGCTGAACGGACATATGGTAAAACTATCGGCGGACCAATGCGAATTTGGCTACCGAGAAAGTATTTTCAAAAAGGCAGATAAGGGACGCTACTTTATTACCCACGTTACATTAAGACTTAATAAAAACCCTACCGTGAATGTGAAGTATGGCGATATTGCGACCATACTGGAGGATTGGGGAATTACCCGCCCCGGAATTGCCGATGTTAGCAGGGCGGTGATCCATATTAGAAAGAGCAAGCTTCCCGACCCTGCAGAGCTAGGCAACTGCGGCAGTTTTTTTAAAAACCCTGTGGTAAACAAGGAAGATGCCGACAAACTCAGCGCCGCCCACCCGGATGTCAAGCGTTTCGATCAACCGGATGGCACCGTTAAAATCGCCGCAGGCTGGCTCATTGAGAAAGCTGGCTGGAAGGGTTTCCGTCGCGGAGATGCAGGGGTACACGAAAAGCAGGCGCTGGTATTGATTAATTATGGTAATGCCACAGGAACAGAAGTACTCACGCTGGCAAATGACATCGTAGAGGATATTTTTACAAAATTTCAGGTAAAACTGGAGATGGAAGTTAACACCCGTTGAGTTTGACAGATTTTTGGCTTAATTTGCATTAAACATGAAAAAAATTCTCATTGGTTTTGGCTTTATTCTCACTTCAACTACTGCTTTGGCGCAGGGCTTTGAAATAATCCGCAACCACAAAACCCCGCTTTTTCAGGTTTTTGACCCTTCCACTGCAGAGAATGAGTGGATTAGCATGGTGCAAACTGACCGAGAAATGCCACTGCCCTCCGGAATGAAGGAATCATTGAGACGTTCGGTGGACGCAGAGCGCAGTCGTTTTAATCAGCGGAATATGCACCGCCGGGGAAACTATACCGGTATCCCTACCCCACCAACCTCAATAACCCCGGAAGACAATAAGGGTTGGGACGGCACCTCAGGTTCCGGAACCCCCAACGATAACCATATTGCGGTAAGTAATAATGGAGCAGTTATCAGTGTTCTCAACACCATCATCAGGGTTTATGACGATCAAGGTACATTTAAAAAACAATGGGGACTCATTCAATTTGTGAATGTTCAGAAAAAAATTGATGCTTTCCCTGCTTTGGATCGAGTTTACGACCCGAGGGTTCTATATGATCCCGTTGCAGACCGGTTTATCATCCTGTTTATGCATGGCGTTGTGGATACAAAGAGCTTCATTGTGGTTGCATTTAGCCAAAGTGGCGATCCCTTGCAGCCATGGAATGTTTACAAAATACCGGGCAAGCCTACCCAAGACTTAATCTGGAGCGATTACCCCATCGTATCACAAAACAGCCATGATATGTTTTTTACGGTCAACCTCATCGGGAATGGGGCTTCCTGGGAAGAAGGTTTTACCGAAGCCATTATATGGCAGCTTAACAAAGCCGACGGTTTCAAAGGCGATTCCCTGAGGAAGGATTTTTATTCCAACATAAAGTATGAAGGCAAATCACTGAGAAGCATTTGCGCCATACAAAATGGCCCTATGCCCGAAGGAGAAGACAATTATTTCGTCAGTGTGAAACCTATTGATCAGGTAAATGACACGGTATTTCTCCTTCACATCAACAATACCCAGCAAAGCGGTAAGGCCGAACTAAGCATGAAGGTACTGGTTTCGCCCATGAAATATGGATTTCCGCCCAGCGCGCTCCAACCGGATACTTCTTATAAGCTAAGAACCAATGATGCCCGTGTTTTAAGTGCTGTGCGCATTGGTGATCAAATTCAGTACCTGCAAAACACCATGAATTTTAAAACCATGCAGGCCCATTTAAGTCACAATACCATTTACCACATCGGCAGTGAGCCCGTGATAGAGGCCGGCATGATTACGGATGATTCATTGGATATGGGATATCCTGCCATTGCGGCTGCAGGTAAAAACACGGATGATCCAAGCAGCGTAATTACCTTTGTTTACAGCAGTCCGTGGCATTATCCCGGCACCGCTGTCATCTACAGAAACCGTCTGGGAGAATACAGCAAAATGGTAAAACTGGTCCGTGGAACCTCTCTTATCAATTACCTGGGGTTACCCAAAGGAGAGCAAAGATGGGGAGACTACGAAGGAATTCAGGCCAAATACAATGAACCTGGGGTGTTTTATACAGTGGGTTCTTATGGAAAAAACAATAACATGAATGCCTGGATTTCCAGGATTACCCTCACGGACCCCTTATTAAACATGCCTGTTTCAGATGTGCGAATCTTTCCGGTTCCTGCCGGTGAAAGCCTGTTTATTGAAGTAAAAGTAGGAAAACCTGCCGTGTATAAAGCTCAGCTAATTAATATGCTTGGGCAAACTGTAAAAAGCAGGCCCGACTTATTGTTGAGTGAAGGAATCCACAAATTCAAAATTGACGCAAACCAACTGTCAGCAGGGACCTATTACTTGCAACTAACCGCAGACAATGTGGTTGTTCGCAGTCAAAAAATCATCATACAGTGAGCAGTGAACCCAGGCCTCCGGGCGAAATTCTACTCATCAATAAGCCCTACGGCTGGACCTCATTTCAGGTTGTAAAAAAGATTAAGTGGATTACCAATGCCAAGCGGGTAGGACATGCGGGCACCCTGGATCCACTGGCAACGGGTCTTTTGCTGGTTTGCACAGAAGGCAGCACACGTAAAATAGAGGAACTACAGAATCAGGAGAAAGAGTACACGGGCACCATTACCTTGGGCAATACAACCCCCAGTTATGATTTGGAAACAGAACCCAACGAATTTTTCCCTTTTGAGCATATTACTGCTTCAGCAATACAGGATAAAACAGCAGCATTTACCGGCATGATTTCACAAATGCCTCCCATTTTTTCCGCCATTAAAGTGGATGGGAAAAGGGCCTATAAACTGGCTAGAGAAGGCGTTGCAGCAGAGATGAAGCCACGGGAAATTACCATCAAAGAATTTGAAATCACCGGCATAAACCTTCCCGACATTCATTTTAGGGTAGTTTGCAGCAAAGGAACCTATATCCGTTCTCTGGCTCATGATTTTGCCTTGGCACTGGGTAGCGGTGGGCATCTTTCTGCGCTATGCCGCACAAGGATCGGCAGTCATCGGTTAGAAAATTCGGTCTATCCCAAAGACCTTGAAAACATCCGCAATCCACTTACAGAAAAATAATTTGGCCTTAGGGAAATTTGGGACGATATTTGCTTGTTATAGATTATAATGCTGTTTAAAAAACCCCAACTCCTATTCTGTATATTGGCTTTAATGCTGATATCGCCCACCATAGCATCCTGCAATAATGCTAAGGCAGGAAATGCTTCAACGCGATTTGAATTATGGATCAATGAACTATTAACCCGCAAGGAAGGTTCGTTGGAAAAAGTAAAGGATGGTTTTACCATTCAAGGGAATATAAAAAACAAACCCAACAATCTGGTCGTATTGCTGGAAGTAAAGCCCGGCGGACAACAACTCATTGACAGCGCCCGTACGGATGCCTCAGGCAATTTTAGCATTACCGGCAATGTTACGGAAAGCGTTATTTGTCAGTTGCAGTGGGATGAAAACAGCCTGGTTTACATGATTATTGATAACAAGACCCAAGCAAAAGTGGAATGTTCGGGCAGCGGACTTGATGTGAGTTACGCCCTATCGGGAAAAGGCATTGAAAGTAGCTCGGAACTTAAACAGCTGGTAGATTTAAATGCCTCCTACATCATCAAACTTCAGAACATAGAGAACAGGGCAAGGGGATTGACCAACAGCGCTGAAAATTATGCTATTGGGCAGCAGCTACAAAAAGAATATTACCAACTCATCAGCGACAGAAAAAGGGATATCACCAACCTGGTATTGGGTATGAAAAAATCACCGGTACCCTACTTTGTGTTGGCAACCCAAATGCTGGATGAGATTGAATTCCCCCTGCTTGAGCACGCCTATCTATCCTTAAAAGCATTTTCACCTGGCAGCAAATACATGCCTGAAATGACCTCCCGCTACGAAAAAGAGAAGTTGTTGGCCATTGGAGCAATTGCTCCGGACATCGCACTCAAGCAACCCGATGGGACTGAACTTGCCCTGAGCAGCTTGCGCGGCAAAGTGGTATTAATTGATTTCTGGGCCTCGTGGTGCGGCCCCTGCAGACGGGAAAATCCTTTCAATCGCAAAATGTATGCTGATTTTAAAGACAAAGGATTTGAAATCTTTGGGGTATCTCTGGACAACGATGCAGGACGATGGAAAAGTGCCATTGCCGCCGATTCCCTTGCATGGAAGCATGTGAGTGATCTGGGTGGCTGGCAAAGTGCACCGGCCAAGATGTATCAGGTAAGCAGCATACCCGCTACCTTTTTGTTGGATAAGGATGGTAAAATCATTGCCAAAGGACTGAGGGGAGAAAATCTATACGTCAAACTGCAAGAGGTATTTGCAAAATAATCCCGGTTTGCTATTAACAATACCTTAATATTCACATCACGAGTCAATAACAATTACAACATTGTTTTGAATCGTTATGATAAAAAACATGCCGAAAATTCTGGTCGTTGATGATGAGCTTGACATCCTGGAGATTATCAGGCACGCCCTGAACAAAGAAGGATTTGAGGTACATATTGCCGCCAATGGTTTTCAGGCAATTGAGCAAACCCGGAAAATCAAGCCGGATTTGATATTGATGGACGTGATGATGCCGGTGATGGATGGAATGGAAGCATGCCGGCAATTAAAAGAAGATACCGATACCAAAAACATACCCATCGTATTCCTTACCGCCAGAAGTGAAGAATTTGCAGAACTGGCCGGTTTCGAAGCCGGTGCAGACGATTATATATCCAAGCCGATACGTCCACGCGTGCTCATGTCCAGACTCAAGGCAATTCTCCGCCGCAGAAATGCAATCCAGTCAAGCTCCCATGAGACACTGGAGTTTGGAGATTTAAAAATAGACAGAGAGCGTTTCGTGGTTGAGTTCATGGGCAAATCGCTGCAATTTCCACGCAAGGAATTTGAACTGCTGTCGTTTTTGGCAAGCCGCCCCGGCAGGGTTTTCAGCCGCGATGAGATTTTGGAAAATGTCTGGGGAAATGAGGTGTTGGTGGTAGACCGCACCATTGATGTGCATGTGCGCAAAATCCGCGAAAAGCTGGATGAACGTTACATCTACACTGTAAAAGGCGTTGGCTATAAATTTGAGGCGGCCTGAATTTTAAGGGCTTGCAGCAACCCGGCAGCCTTCCCCATACACTCACTCAGTTCATCTTCAGGCACGCTGTCTGATGTAATTGCGCCCCCTACATGGTAATACATCGTTTGACAGGTTAAATCCAACTGCATGGAGCGTATGATTACATTGAGGTCAAAATTTCCATTCTCCCAATACCCTACACTCCCCGAATACCAACCACGGCTAAAATTTTCAAACCGCTCAATATCTTTCATAACTTGTATTTTCGGGGCTCCCGTCATACTGCCCATGGGAAACGATGCTCTGATGATATCTGAAAATCCGGTATTGGGCCTTAATTGTCCGGTTACGGTGCTAATCATCTGATGAACATGGCTGAACGAATAAACCTCGCATAGTTCAGGCACATGAACAGAGCCAGGCAAGCAAACACGACTCATGTCATTTCTTAGCAGATCTACAATCATAATATTTTCGGCCCGGTCTTTTTCACATGTAGACAGCGCGGTTTTAATTTGTAAATCCTCAAGTTCATCTGTATGTCTTTTTCGAGTTCCTTTTATGGGCTGAGCAACCAATTTTTCCTGCCTTTTGGTGAGAAAACGTTCCGGACTGGAGCACAATAAAAACTTATCGAAATACTTAAAAAAGGTGGCAAATGGTGCCGGTGCAGTTTGGTTGAGCGAAGCAAATAATGAATACGGATCCTGGCATGTGCTGCTTTCGAATTGAAGGCAGTAGTTCATCTCATAAAAATCGCCGTTTTTAATGCACTCTTTTATGCTATCCACATTTTCCAAATACGCAGTTTTTGGGGTGCTGCATGTAAATTCCGGGGTAATACCGGCCTGCACGCAAGATAACGGTGCAGGAAGCCGGAAATTGGCCTCAGGTGTATCGCTGTTGCGGCGAAGTTTGAAGAACCACTGAGGTTCAAAAAAATAGAAATCCGGAATGGGAATTGCCTGAGGATGAGCAGAATTAAGGGGTTCTATGGCATTTTTAAGGTCATAGCTACAAAAACCCAGCTTAAATGCGTCATTTTTATCGAGTTCCTCCGGAGTGTGATATGTATTATGGGCGCCAAACCCTGCCAGTATTTCATATTGCCCGTAAGGATCTTCAAATCCATTCGATAAGCAAATACAAGCCACAGCGTGGTTTTGCGCTTCGGACAGCAACTGCAGCAAGGTATAATGATTATTCATTTGAATGGGTTTCGGGGTGAAAATATTGGTGTACCAAGGATGCCTTTTTTTCGCCTATAACAGCCGATAATTCACCCAAAGCTGCCGAACCTACCTTAGAAGCGGATTTAAAGGTTTTAAGCAGCATTCTGGCCGTTTCAGGGCCTATTCCGGGTATGTCAGTAAGGCTAGATTTAACCAGCCCCTTGCTCCTTCTATTGCGGTGGTGGGTTATTCCAAAACGGTGGGCTTCATCGCGCATTTGCTGAATCACCTTCAGGGTTTCTGATTTTTTATCCAGATACAAGGGCAGACTATCCTCTGGATAATACAGTTCTTCCAGCCGCTTCGCTATGCCAATTACCGCCACACTGCCGTATATTTTCAATTTTTTGAGTACTTCTACAGCGGCACTCAATTGACCTTTACCCCCGTCAATAATGATCAGCTGAGGCAATGCTTTGTTTTCCTCTAACAGTCGTCGGTAGCGGCGTTCGATAACTTCCTGCATGGTGGCAAAATCATTGGGGCCCTCCACCGTCCTGACATTAAAATGCCTGTATTCTGATTTTGACGGCTTTCCGTCTTTAAATACCACGCATGCCGAAACGGGATAACTACCCTGGAAATTGCTATTATCAAAGCACTCCATGTGTCTGGGTTGTTCCTGTAACCGTAGGTCTTTGCGCATGAGTTCCATTAGGCGGTCTATGCGTACTTCAGGATTTAATTTTTCATACTGATTAAGTTTTTCCTGACGAAACAACATCGCATTTTTCATGCTTAAATCCAGCAGTTTCTTTCTGTCGCCGGCTTTGGGCACAGACCATTTACTCACCAGGTTCTCTTCTGTGCCGGGTGGAAAGGGCAGAATCCATTCATCCGGTAATTCATCGGCATACAGAATGTGCATTTCCGCAATGGCTTGCTGCATGATATCCACATCATTTTCATCCAGCTTTTTCCGCACCTCCAGGTTGTGGGTGCGAACAATAATCCCTTCAGCAAGATACAAAATGTTGACAAAGGCATATTTATCGGTGCTGCATACACTAAACACGGCCACATTTCCGGTAAGCGAGGTTACCACCGTACTCTTATGCCTGTAATTTTCCAAAGCATCGAGCTTTTCTTTAAATTCCTGTGCCGCCTCAAACCTAAGCGATTCGGCAGCTTGCTGCATCTCTGTGCGAAGGTGTTTTTTAATTTCGCTAAGATTACCCCTTAAAAGTAATTTAATTTGCTGAATACTATTGTTGTAATCCTCCTCAGACTGCCTTCCCTCGCAGGGTCCCAGACAATTCCCTATTTGATACTCAAGGCAGATGGAGAATTTGCCCTGTGCGATTTTTTCGGGTGTCATCTGCAGATTACAGTTTCTGGTAGGATATAATTTTCGTGCGAGGTCCAGCACAGTATGCATCACTTTGGGCGATGCATATGGCCCAAAATATAAAGATCCGTCCCTAACCGGGTTGCGCATGGCATACACCTTCGGGAAGGGTTCATTGGTAATCCGTATGTAGGGATAGCTTTTATCATCTTTAAGATTGATATTATATCGCGGCTGAAATTCTTTAATCAGACTATTCTCCAACAACAATGCATCCCACTCATTTTCTACCACGGTAAAATCAATATGGGCGATTTTCTTTACCAGCACCTCGGTTTTTCTATTTTCGTGCTGTTTGGTAAAATAACTGTTTACTCGCTTTTTAAGATTGCGCGCTTTGCCCACATAAATGATTACACCCTGCTCATCAAAATACTTATAAACCCCGGGTTTCTCGGGTAATGTTCTTAACCTTTGTTTTAATAATTCCTGCATCTTCGCTCTTACAGCAATTCTATGCGATGAGAGACCACGGTCTTACCATAAAAGATAGCGGCTTGCTTATCAAAAGTTTCGGCACGGTCTGTGGTGGCAAAATAACATTGCGAACCGGTACTGAGCCGAATTTGAATTTCAGGGTGACGCGCCAAATAGTCCTTCAAACTGTCTGCGACAATGCTTCCCTGGGGAAAAACCTGCATACCTTCCGGTATGTATCTCATGATTTTATCCAGCAGTAGCGGGTAATGCGTGCAGGCGAGGAAAATGGCATCTATTTCGGAACATTGTGCCATCAACCGATCCAGATGTTGCTTAACAAAATAGTCTGCACCGGGTTTATCATGCTCATTATTCTCTACCAATGGCACCCACATGGGACACGCTTCCTGGTAAACTTTCACCTCCGGAAAGAATTTTTGGAGTTCCAGCATGTAGGAATCAGAGGATACGGTACCCTGCGTACCCAATATACCAATTTTTCCGGTTTTCGTAAAATTACCTGCTATTTCCGCTGTGGGCCTAATTACCCCAAGCACTCTTTTTGATGGATCTATCTTAAACAGATCTTTTTGTTGAATACTTCGCAGTGCCCGGGCTGATGCGGTGTTGCAGGCAACAATTACCAAAGGACAGCCCTGGTCAAAAAGCCATTTCACGGCCTGCAGGGTATAGGCATACACCGTTTCAAAGGAACGAGTACCGTAGGGAGCGCGGGCATTATCACCCAGGTATAAATAATCATAACCGGGCATGGCTTTTTCCAATTCCTTCAGCACGGTCAATCCACCATATCCGGAATCAAATACACCAATGGGTGCAGCATTTAGCTCCATGATTGCAAAACAAGGTGCGGAAACCCAAATAAAAAAGTCCTGATGGAGTAATCAGGACTTTTTATATTCGGTTATAATTCAATTTATTTTCCGGAAGACGATTTGGGGTCAGCAGGGCGCTTGGCCAACATATGTTTAACGACCGCATTCGTAATATCATCGGCGTCATTCAGGTTGTACAGCACCATACCCCCAGTATTATTCAACACCAGTGTATATCCTTTGGATTTGGCCACTTCGCCGGAGGCCTTTTTGATCATGTCATACACAGGCTGCATTTTTTCCTTTTCTTTATCCATGAGCTGTTTTTGAGCATCTTGCTCTGTACGCTGGTATTCTTCTACCAGGGTCTGGTAGCGTTTGGCCAGCAACTCCTTACGCACCTGCGATGTAGAGGGATCAGCACTACTGGCATCGAAGTTGGATTTGGCCTTATCAATTTCACCGGCCAGGTCTGTAAGATCCTGCTGCAATTTACCTGCATATTTATAAAGTTGTTCGCGAACACTGTCTGTTTCAGGCAAGGTATCCAATACAGTCTGCATGTTGAGATAAGCAATTTTTTGTGCACTTGCACCACCGATAAAGAGTGTTGCAATAGCGAGCAATGAGAGAATTTTTTTCATATAGTATTGTTGTTATTTTCCAGTATTACCGGGTGTGGTTCCCGGAGTATCCGTGGGGATTCCCAGTTCTTCCATCACCTCAAAAGTTTTGTCATATTTGGCATTGGCATACATCATCAATGCTCCGCCGGCTTTATCGAAAATAAAGTCCAGTCCTTCTTTTTTGGCCACTTTTTGTACCGCATCGTACACCTTATCCTGAACCGGCTTTATCAGTTCTTCACGCTTTTTGAAAAGCTCCCCATTCTGTCCGAATTTATCTTCGCGAAACTGAAAAAGTTCCTTTTCCTTTCCCACAATGACCTCCTCCCTTTTTCTCTTCTGATCTGAGGTTAATAAAACTTCTTCTGCTTTATAATCCTTGTACAGCTGATCCAGTTTTTGTTGCATTTCTGCAGCATCCTGCTGCCATTTGGCGGCAAAATCATCAAGTTGTTTTTGAGCCGATTTATATTCGGGCATTTTACCCAGAATCAAATCACTGTCTATGAAACCCGTTTTTTGGGCTGCCAATGGAGCCAATGCTAAAAACGAGAATATGAAAAATATGGATCTCATGTTTTATTTATTTCAAACCTTATGCCAAAGGTAAATGCGTTGCGAAAATAAATGAATTGCAGGTACTGTACTAATGCTTTAGTATTAATTCTTCTGATTCCAGCCAACCGCTGCTTTGCAAACTCCTGTCCATGAGCATCACCTGCAATTTCACGGTATCCGGTTTAAGGCCATAGGGTTCTGCCGGAATTTTTACACTCAGGTCTCCTTCTATCCATTTTGCCCTACCTGAGGGTGTGATTCGAGGAATTCTCTCGTGAAAATTCATGGTATCCGGAGGACTAGCCAGCAAATTGATGGGCTTAATCCACTTTCCGTTTACCTTTTCCCACATCCATATTTTTAAATTATAAAATGCCTCACCCCCATAATTAAAGGGTGGTACTGTATCTCCGGGATCCAGGCCAATATCGCCATCACCATCGCGGTAATGCATTACCAGCTCAATAAAACTGTCCTTATCAAACCCATTATTGTAAACATATGCACCTTTAATTTGCAAAAAAGGCACCGGAGAGAACTTATTTTTGTCGGGCCGACAGGCAAACAACAGCACAATAGCAATGACGGATATTTTTAACAGGGTATGGAACACAGACGATGTCAAATTTAATACTTTGGCATTAGAAATCCTCCATTATCAGCGTCAGCAAAATCCCATATTTGCCAAATGGCTGTCTGTAAACGGCATTCCGGAACCCCAACAACTAACGGACATCCCTTTTCTGCCTATTGATTTTTTTAAGCATTACCGGGTAACCTGTCATGAACCGCCTGATGCCATTGTATTTGAAAGCAGCGGAACCGGAAAGTCCGGCACCTCCAAGCATTTTTTGCAAAACCCTGAATTTTACATTAGTAATTTTCGCAAATGCTTTGAACTGCAATATGGTTCTGCTTCACAATACACCTGGCTTTGCTTATTGCCAGGGTACCTGGAGCGCAGTAACAGCAGTTTGGTATACATGGCCGATGATTTTGTAAAAAACGGCCTGCTCGGCAGTGATTTCTACCTGTATGATTATCCGAAACTCATTCAACAAATCGAAAAAAATGAGCAGAACGATACCCCCGGAATATTGCTGGGTGTAACCTTCGCCCTGCAAGAACTTGCCAAAATTTACTCCGGCCCGCCACTAAAAAACACCATCATCATGGAAACCGGCGGCATGAAGGGTCGCGGACCGGAACTCACACGCACTGAATTGCATCAATATTGGCGCAATCGTTTTGGCGTGCAGGAAATTCACAGCGAATACGGCATGACTGAACTCATGAGCCAGGCCTACAGCAAAGGAAATGGAAGATTTATTTGTCCGCCATGGATGAAAATTATAATTCGCGATATCAGCGACCCCGGTAACTGGATGCCCACCGGAAAAACCGGTTTAATTTGCGTCATTGACCTTGCCAATGTACAAAGCTGCAGTTTTATTGCCACCCAGGATTTGGGCAAACTTCACGATGACGGGAGTTTTGAGGTACTGGGGCGCCACGACCAAAGCGAAGTGCGGGGCTGCAACCTGTTGGTGTCTGATAATTAATCTTCCGTTTCGTCGGGCAACTCTATGACCGTTTCTTTCAGTTCTTCTTTCGGGTTGAGGCCTTTTTCAAAGGTGAGAATTAAGGCAGGCAATAAAAATAAGTTAGCCACTAGGCCTGAAAACAAGGTTACAGCAGTAAGCCAGCCCAGTGCCTGTGTGCCTTCGAAACGGCTGAACATGAAAATCATATACCCGGCAAATAGCGCTACCATGGTATAAATCATGCTCAGGCCCACTTCCATAATGGTATGGCTGAGCGCTTCACGAAGCGATTTTTTGGTATGCAGTAACTCTCGCCGGAACGTGCTCATAAAATGAGTGGTTGCATCAATCGTTATACCAAATGCTATACTGAAAACCAAGATGGTACTGGGTTTCAGGGGAATATTCAGAAAACCCATCAAACCTGCCGTAATGAGCAACGGCAAAACGTTGGGAATAACAGATATAATAATCATCTTGATGCTGGGAAACAGCAATCCCATGGTAAGACTGATAATTAGCAAACTCCACAGGGTGCTGCTGATAAGACTGTCATACAGGTATCGGTTGCCTTGCAAGAAAATGGCAGAAGTACCGGTGATTTTAACTTCATATTCTTCTTCAGGAAAGATTTTACCGGCGATGTTTTTCACCTGATTGGTAATACTGTCCATGCGAATTGAGCCCACATCGGCCATTTGATAGCTGATGCGCAGTTTGGTCAATGATGTATCAATCATGCCGTTCACAATGCTTTTTTTGCCGGGTATGGGCGGTGGCATACGGGTTGAAATTTCACCCAAATCAGTGGCTTTGGGCACACGATATTGCCGCTCATCACCCCCGTTAATGGCTTGATTGGCAAAACTCACCATTTCCACCAAACTCATGGGCTTGCTGAATTCTTCATATCGCCGCAGCGATTTTTGCAAACTGCTTGCCTTATTTAATACTTCAGCAGAATTGGCCCCACCCTCAGCATGGCAGGTAATCAGGATTTCAAAAGGCATTACCCCCCTAAAATTCTGCTGAAAAAACACCAAGTCTTTGTAAACTTTGCTGGATTTGGGCACATCATCCAGAATAAAGGCCAGAGGCCGCAACCGGATAATGTATATGCTGCTTAGTACTGTAAAGGCAATGCTCCAGAAATAAATAGACCGCTTGCGGTTAAATGCGTTAAATCTCACCCAGTTGAGGAAATTATTGACATTTTTATTGTCCAGATGGGCGGTCTGCTTTTCCGTTGGTGCCGGCAGGTAGCTGTACAAAACCGGAATACCGATAATGTTGATGAAGAAAATGATGTTGATGGTAATAAATGCCACCACACCAAACTGCTCCAGCATCATGGTTTTGGTGAAATAAAACGTCCCAAAGCCAACAGCAGTGGTAAAGTTGATGAGGAAAGTGGCCACCCCAATACGAGAAATAATGCGGGTGAGCGCACGCGCTTTATTGCCATGCCTGCGGTATTCCTCATGGTATTTATTAATGAGATAAATGGTGTTTTGCACCCCAATCACTACCAGCAAGGGCGGGAGGGTTCCGGTGAGCATGGTGAGTTTATAGCCTAGCAGCCCCGTTACAGACAACATTGTAATGACACCAATGGCAATGAAAAACAGGGAAATAGCCAGGGTGCTGATGCTTCGGAAAAAGCCCAGAATGAGCAAAGCGGTTACTGCAAAAGCGATGATGGTAAACAACACAATTTCGCTTTTTACCTTGGTAGCAAACTCCGTACGAATGAAAGGCAGGCCACTGTAGTGCATTTCGATGCCATGTTTTACGCCAAATGCCTCGCAGCGTTTTTCGATATTCTGGATAAGGGTAATACGGCCTTTGCTATTCAGGGTGCTGTCGTTGAGGGAAATAATCATGAGCGCCACCTTGGCGGTATCGTTATACAGCAGGCCTTCGTAAAACTTCAGAGACTTGAATGCATCCGACACGCTGTCCAGCTCCTGCTGGGATTGCGGCATTCTGCTCAGCAGTGGCTTCACCGCATACATGTCAGTAGTGGTGTCTATCACCAGGTTAAACACCCGCGCCGGCGATAGCAAATCTATTACCCCTGGCTGTTTTTGTATTTCGTCACAAAGCTTGTAGTAATCCTGATAAAACGGCAGTGAAAAAATTTCTTTGTGTTTAAACCCAATAACCACTTTGTTACCATCTTCGCCAAAGGTTTTTTTGAAAGCCATGTAGGCCTTGTACTCAGGGTCATCCTGGGGTACCAGTTTTTGCATATCATAGGCCATTTCGGCCTTGGTGGCGAAATATCCGGCAGCCCCCGCAAATGCCAGGATGAGTATAACAAAAAAATTACGGTTTTTAAGAATATAGGTTGCTATGCGATCCCACATAAAGGTGCAAAAATAGGGTTAACAGTTCAAATTTGGCCAAAACATTGAGACATGCTTTTAACCATAAAAAAAGCCGCCACAAGGCGGCTTTTCAATGTTCGTTTTAAAAAAACCTTACTCTGCAACTACCTCTACAGTAATAGCAGCGGTGATATCTTTAAACAGGTTGATATCGGCAGTGTAGGTTCCCAGGTTTTTGATGTCGTCAACCGCGATTTTACGGCGATCTACGTCATAACCCTGTTCTTTCAGCGCGTTGGCAATCTGCAACCCGGTAACCGATCCGAAAATCTTACCGGAAGCGCCGGCTTTGGTTTTCACGGTAACAGAAGCGCCATTCAGCTTGGCAGAAATTTGCTCGGCATCTTTGCGCAGCTTTTCTACTTTAAACGCACGCTGACGGATGTCTTCGGCCAGCATTTTCATCGCGCCGTCGGTAGCCAGTTTGGCCATGCCTTTGGGAATGAGGTAATTGCGTCCGTAGCCGTCTTTCACTACTACCACATCGTCTTTGTGGCCCAGGTTTTTCACGTCTTGTGTCAGGATGATTTTCATGATTTTCTCCTCCTTCTTATTTTAGGCCGTCAGCTACGAAAGGCAACAGAGACAGGTGTCTTGCGCGCTTAATAGCTACGGAAATTTTACGTTGAAACTTGAGTGAAGTACCGGTGATGCGGCGGGGAAGAATTTTTCCCTGCTC
>CAYYXG010000010.1:15291-88900 GCA_964475595.1 uncultured Flavobacteriaceae bacterium | reverse complement strand
CCACCTGAGGTTACCCACATTCTGACCAAATCGTATGGTATCCTCGGAGGTGATTTTGTAGGGGTCTGTGGTGGTATTGCCCCGATACAGCATATTGGCTCCGGCGCCTATTCCACCCACCCAAAACGAATCGGTAGGTACATACACCATTTCAATGGCGAAGACCGAAATTTCCACCGAGTCCGCATCACCTATGCCGTCGGCCCCGTAATTCCAGCGCAATTTGGCATTGGTGTAATTGGCAGTACCGCCGGTAGTGGCGGAGGCATACATAAACACCCCCCTTGAAATGCCTGTAGCATCCTGCGCCGAAGAAATGACCGCGCCGGAGGGTACGGTATGCCCGTCCGCAGAGCCGGTGCCATCCACCCAATTGAGTGAGCAATGCTTCCATTCCCCGCCAATCCTGGGCCTGAACTTGGCAAAGATCCATACAGCATCCCAATTGGCGGGAGCGGCAGTAACACGCCAGGAGTTTTCCCAGCGTACATCAAATTTGATGTGGGTGTAATCGCCCCCGGGGTTTTGATCCCGAAGCCCCACATTGCTTATTTTTACATTGTTGGCAAAGAGGGTGCCCGCTATTAAAAAAGCAAACAACCCTAACATTGAACGAAAAGATAAATTCATAAGGATACTAAAATGCAAAAATAGTAAATATAATAAATATATAATGCATTAATAGCCACTAACGATAAAAATGTCTATTAAATTAACCAAAAAACGATACTTTTATGATCAATGTCATCTGCGCAACACCGATTACACGGAATCACCACGAATTATTCCGTCGGTCAAAAAACTCAAAATTGAGTTTGAAACCCACAATGGGTTTTTCAAATAAATTGCTGTAACCCACGGCGTAGTAGAGCCCCAGTTTATATCGGTCTCGCCAAATGCGAATAAGTTTATCCACCCCGGCATACATTTCATAAAACAGCATGTTGCGTCTTTCCGGTGCATACAGCAAATTGGCTCCGGCAGATTCACGCAGTTTCAGCAGGCGCATGAAAGGTATTTTATTAATCAGCGAACCATTGAAATGATGACGATAATGGGCTTCCAGAAAGGGTTTGTAGGTTACAAAAGTTGAATCCAGGGTCTGGAAAGCATACATGGGCGGGGTGAATACGCTGGGATCGCCCCTGCGCTGGTATCGGTAGTCAACAGGACTGAGGTTCCTCCTGCGCAGAAAACTCCCGCTCACTACCCTGTATTCACTGCGCCCCAGCAGGCCCAGGGGAAATTCCTGTTCTATGCGGTACTCTAGGTAACTGTAATCAATATTGGAACCTAATACGCCCGGTAATGCATGATTAAGATTGATGCTGAAGGTGGGCCAACGGCTGCCGAGAATTACTTTTTGCCGCGGTTCGCGAATGTATTTTTGAAAAGGGGTGTAGCTGAGGGTGAAATTGCCAAAAAATGCGGTGTTGGTTCTGAATGAAGTGGGGGTATTGTCTTCAAACAAGCTATCCGCAAACCCATCAAAGGTGAAATTGCTGATGTCTTTACGTTCCGAATATTCTGCCTGCACCCTCAGATACAGTCCGTTAATCAGTTCTCTTCTCACATATACATCCGCATGGTTATTCTGATAAAAGTTGCCCCTGCGGGCCAGATCCAGGAAAGCTGCATTGGGATTGATGAAGTTAAAATCCCTACCGGCTGTGGCAGAAAACACCCCGCGATGAAATGGATCAAAGGTGGTGGTGAATATCACGGTGCCACGAATGTCTTTGTTGTTAATTCCATAGGATAAATTCTCAATAAACCGGATATCACGCTTGTTTTTGAAACGGCGCTCAAAGGTGTTCCATAGGGTGATTCTGGTGCCCCCGGGAAACCAGGGCTGGGCGATGAAGATTAAGGGCTGAAAATCCATGTAGTAGCCCTTTTCCCGGTTTTGATATTCTTGTCCTTTAAAAAATAGTTTGGTGAAAGTGACTTTGTTTTTGTCTTTTTCAATGCTGTCAAGGTATACCTTGCTGTTTTGCACCCGTTTGATACTGTCTGTGCGGGTGATGAAGCGTATTTCGGTATTGTTGAGCGGTGTAGTTCGATTATTACTCCAGAATGCGCTGTCGCGGTCGTAAGCACTGTCTACAGCTGCACTTATTTCGAGGCCGAAATGGTTTTTGGGGAAGGTTTTATTGAGGATGTATTTGTCATATTTAACCAGGGTATATCCGCTAAATTTTCCTTTGCCAGCCATAGCGTGGTAGTCGAAACGCTGTTTTTCAAGGGTTAGCCAAGTATCGGCGGTAAGATGAAATTCCTGTCTGATGGTGAACTTATCATATTCAATAAGCTGATTCGTGGGATAGTTCAGTTCTGTTCGGTAAATGTAAAACAGGGTGTCTACCAAATGAATTTCACCCGAAAACACTGAGTTTGAGATGGATCGTGGCGACATTTTAATTTTTAAAATGCGCTTTCCGTCATCGCTTTTATAGCTGCCTAAAAATTGAAATTTATAGGCCAGCAGGGCCGTACCTGAGAGAGGCGACATCACGGGCATATCCCCCAATCCCCTTATTCTGACAAGATTTTGATAGTAATTAAAATCCCCTTCGGTGGTGCTGAGGAAGAAAAGTCCGTTTACGTCCCCGATTTTTTTCACTCCGGTTCGGGTTTCCTTAATTTTACCCGGGGGCTGAAAATCTCGCTGCATCAGTACTTCAGCCATGTTAATGTTGGGTTCGTCTTCGGTATTTTTCTTCTTTTTTTTGCCGTCTTTGCTGCTGTCGGGTTCCAGCCAGATTTTATCTTTTTCTTTCTTTTTGGGCGGATCGTATTCTTCAAAAGCCCTGATATATACCTCAGCGCTGCTTGAGGGGATACGGGAGGCCCAGTAATCGCGGCGGGCAATGGCTTTGCGCATCATATCCGGTCCGGGATCGGTCCATTTTCGTGAAATCTGAATTTCACCCATACTTTTGGCCAGTTCGGGCAAAATCACGTTGAGGGTGTCGTCTTTTTTATCCAAAACCACTTTTAAGCTTACCCGCTGATAATTGGGGTGGTTGTACACCAGTTCATATTCACCGGCCCTGAGAGAAAATCTGTAAAAGCCCGAACCATCTGAAGTGCCAACGATAGAGCCGTTGGTGATGAAGATACTCACATCCGGAATGGGGGCCTTGCTGCTGTCTGCCACAAATCCGCTGACCGTAAAATACTGGGCATTGCCGGTAAAAACCGATAAAAATGTGAGCAACAGGACAACAATGCGCATTGGGTATTGCAAAAGAACGCCTGAAAGGCACTTTTGGTTGTGATTTTCAGTTGAAATTTTAACAATATCCGACAGAATTATCCTTTGCCCTTTTTGCGACCGGTATTTTTTGGCACTGGATTTTCGCTGCTATGCTTTGCAGGCAATGGCGGCACGGGAAATGGTGCTTTGAAAGCTGAAGCTTCCGGGCGGTTCTCTTCATCCCAGACAAAGCCGGGAAGTATTTTTTGTTCCACAGGAAAATCGGTGAGTGGATACAATGTACCGGAAGGATTTCCATAGAATCGAACACCCGCAACCCGGTTGCTGTCCAGCTCTATTTGCATGTTTGTATATTGAACAGCATTGGCAGAGGTTACCGCAGAATCTTTTTCCTTGATGTAATAAACGCTTTTGCCTTCACCCTTTACCCTCACGCTTTTTAGCTTGTTATCCTCGGTAAAATAATTGTCCATATCCTTGCCTGATATCTGGCTGTAGTGTCCGGTGTCTTCTTGCAGGGCGATAAACGATTTTTGACGCATTTCCATGAATTTAATGCGGCTGCCGGCAATGAATATGCGCATGGTATCGGCGTTTAATCGGGTACTTTCATTCCATAACACCGGTTTGCCATACAGGTTAAACACGCTGTCATCGGCTTGGTAGGTAAGACTGTCGGCTGTTCCGCTAAAATCTGTTTTCCATAAGGAAGTGTGGTGAAAAGCATGGAGGTAACGCTTTTGGGTGGTGGTGTCAGAAACGTACACAAATGTGTCTGCCTTCAACATTAAGCTGTCGCCATTCTTTTCCATTTTTTTTGCCAGGGTATTTCCCATCACCCTGGTGTATTTTCGGTTTTTATCGTAATATCCTTTACTACCAAAAATGCTGATATTCTGGGCGGTATCTTTTACCCACAAACGTCCGTTAGCATGGCCAATACCCGTGTTGCGATTGTAACTCAGCGTGTCGGCTCTGAGGGTGTTTTCTTTGTTGATGAGTGCGGCATTACGGGTGAAATAGCTCTGTCCGGTTTGGGTATTGTAATTTCCATAGTTGCAAAGGATGGTGTTTTCATCGCTTTGTATTTCGGTAAAATTGAAAAACCAGGCATTGCCGGTTCGGTTGCTGTATTGCAAGGTGTCTGTTTTTACGGTGTATTCCGGGTGGGTTAGGACCACATTATAACGGAAATACAACATGGAGAGGGTAGGGTTATAGCTACCGGTGCGGCTGCTGAGGGTCAGTTCATCATCTACAATTTTTCCGCCGGCTCCGTAATACCCGATTCGGGTATCGGTATGGTAAATAATCCAGGGCGTGGTAAGCACCATTTTTTTGTCTCGCAGCACCACATTGCCATCCACACGCGCGGTTTTGTTTTTGTTATCAAAAAACAGTTTGTTTCCGGTAACAACGGCTCCTTCCGATCCCACGATGCGTATATTCCCAAAACCTTCCAGTTCCTCTTTTGCGGTATTGTATTCGGCTTCGTCGCAGGTAACAACACTCCCGCTTTGTTCAAACATAACACTGCCACGCAAGATCTGGTAGTTCTCACCCCTGCGTTTTTCCCCTTTCATACGGTCTGCTTTCAGCATGATTTCCTGCGCCTGCAACCGGTTTAGGTTGAGAACAATCATAAAAAACAACAGCCCCCGGGTCTTGTACATCCGTATTTTTTGAATTACTTTGCAAATAACGTGCTAAATCGGTTTCAAAGCTTTATTGAAGAGAACGCACCTGAAATAATTACAGGAAAAACACTGCTTGCCATAAGTGGCGGCGCCGATTCTGTGGCCATGGGACATTTGTTTCACCGATCGGGTTATCGCTTCGAGATTGCCCACGTAAATTATGGTTTGCGGGGTGAAGAAAGCGTGGGGGATGAAGAATTTGTAAAGTCGCTGAGTGCTGAATGGGATGTGCCTTTGCACGTAGCCAGGCCCGATACCCTTGCCGAGGCGCAGTTGCACGGTGAATCGGTGCAGATGGCCGCCCGACGGCTCCGGTACAGTTTTTTTAAACAGTTGATGAATGCTGAGCTTGCCACGGTTTGCACGGCACATCAGCGCACCGACAATCTGGAGCATCTTTTTATATACCTGCTGCGCAACAGCCCTGCGGCCTGGCAGGGAATCCCGCTGAGGCGAGATTATATTTTCAGACCTATGCTGTTTGCCGATGCGGCAGAAATCAGACAATGGCTGGCAGCGCAAGATCTGGAATGGAGAGAAGACAGCAGCAACCAAAAAACGGATTACCTTCGAAATAAAGTAAGACACCGCATTTTGCCATTGATAAGGGACACCTTTCCGGAGGCAGAAAGTGAATTTGCCGAGCTCAGTAAATCGTTAAGTGCGTTGCGGCATAAGGAACTGGACCAAAACCATCAATGGTTGCAGCAGTTTCCTCTGGTAGGCGATGGCAGGATGCTGAATACCCATGATATGCCTGCTGTGATGAAATACCTGAAAAGTATGGGCATGCATCCGGTTGAGGTACAAAAGTTATTGGTGGCCGGTACGGGAAGTCGCTTTTATTTTCATGGTTGGATGGCTGAAGTAAGAAATACCGGGATTTGGGTGGGGAAGCCCATCGGACAAACGATAGAAGAGACCCATATTCCTGATTCCAGTGAATTGCCGGTGTGTGTGCAGGCGGGTAAATTTTTACTATCTCTGTATACGCTCCGTCCTGGTGAAATAGCCATGACAGCAGAGAACACCTGGTTTTTTGATATGGACAGTCTAAAGTTTCCGTTGACCCTACGAAATCGGGTAAAAGGGGAGCGAATGCAACCTTTTGGCATGCAGGGTAGCAAAAAAATCAGCGATTTATTGGTGGATGCGCATATTCCGGCTTCTGAAAAGGATGCCTATCCTATTTTTACCCATGCAGAAGGGATTTTGGGAGTTCCCGATATCCGTAGGTCGGCCATGGCACCTGTGCAGGAAAACACACACAAAATATTATGTGTGAAATGGGAAATTTCGGATAATCGCGCCGAGTCGTAACTTTGTGCAACGCATCATGAAAGCCATTATCCCGGTAGCCGGCATAGGCAGCAGGCTAAAACCCCATACCACCACGCAACCCAAGAGCTTAATTCCTGTGGCCGGTAAACCCATCCTGGGTCATATCATGGATACCCTGATTGAAGCAGGAATCACTGAATTTGTGTTTATCATCGGTCACCTGGGCGATAAAATTGAACAATTCATTGCAGACCATTATGGTGCCTATAGCTCAACATTTGTTATTCAGACGCTGGGAAAGGGAACAGGTCATGCCATCTGGCTGGCGCGCAATGAGGTGCAGGATGACGAACCTGTGCTGATAGTGCTGGGAGATACCATTTTTGAAACCGATTTAAAATCAGTGCTTGCGCAGTCGGTGAGCAGTCTGGGGGTTAAAAAAGTGGAGGATCCGAGAAAATTTGGTGTAGCAGAACTCAATGAAGAAGGCAGCATACGCAGGTTGGTGGAGAAACCCGCGATACCCAAGAGTAACCTGGCGCTGGTTGGGTTGTATTTTATTCGGGAAACAGCCATGCTGAAAGAATGCCTGGAATACAATATCACCCACGATATTCGCACCCAAAATGAGTTTCACCTGACTGATGCCCTGCAGTGTATGCTGGAGAAAGGGGTGGCCCTTCGCACCTTTGCCGTAGAGAACTGGTTTGATTGCGGTAAAAAAGAAATTATCCTTCAAACCAACCGCAACCTACTTCGACGGCAAGGGCATCCGGTGGTGCCGGAAGCAATTCTCAAAAATAATATCATCATTCCACCGGTTTTTATTTCAGCTTCTGCCAAAATTGAGAACAGCATCATCGGGCCGGATGTGAGCATTGGAGAATATGCCGATATTTCACGTTCAGTGGTAAAAAACAGCATCATAGGGCAGAATGCACAGATTCAAACGGCCATTCTTGAAAATTCACTTATTGGTTCCGATGCCAGTCTCACCGGTGCGGTTCAGAGCATGAACATTGGCGATGGTGCCGAAATGAACCTGGGCGGGTAATTTATACAGATGCAGTATACCTGGCAGGAAATCACCGCAATTCTGGAAGGACAGGCCATTAACGGCCATACGGATGGTGTGCTGACGCAACCTGCCTATGATAGCCGCAGAATTGGTAACCCTGCGCAAACCCTGTTTTTTGCATTGCCCGGCTCGCACCGTCAAGGTGCTGAATTTGCCCATGCCGCCGCAAATCAAGGGGTTCGCAGTTTTGTGGTTCCTAAAGATTTTGATGTTTCGGTGTTGCCGGACTGCAACATCCTAAGGGTTTCGGATGTTTTGTTCGCCCTGCAACAACTGGCCGCCTACCACCGCAGCCGATTCACCGGGCCTGTAATTGGCATTACCGGCAGCAATGGAAAAACCATTGTGAAAGAATGGCTGCATCAATTGGTGGGCGAAGAATTCAATGCTTACAGAAGTCCACGCAGTTTTAATTCACAGATTGGCGTAGCCATTTCCCTGCTGGGAATTGAGCCCTGGCATAAAATGGCTATCATTGAGGCCGGTATTTCTAAACCCGGAGAAATGGAGCGTCTGTGGCAAATGATAAAGCCCAATATGGCCATTTGTACCCATTTAGGGAGTGCCCATGACGAAGGTTTTGAAAACCGCAAACAAAAAGCGAGTGAAAAAGCCCAACTGTTTAAGGATGCTGATGTGGTTATTTCTCCGGGTGATTCTCCTGAGATGAAAGAGGCAGTGCAGGCATTCAAATCCAGGCAGCCGCTGACCAAATTTATTTCCTGGGGCAGAACGGAGGGCAATGCTTACCGGATGCTGGAGGAGGGGTTTGGACAAGGTTTTACACAAATCCCTTTTCTCTATCGCGGCACTGAACATCAATTCGAAATTCCTTTCTCCGATCAGGCATCGGTAGAAAATGCCATGACCTGCCTCTGTGCTTTGTCTGCACTGGAACGATGGGATGCTACCCACATAGAGCAGTTGAGGCATTTGCATGCCCTAGAGAATCGGCTGGCTTTTACCGAAGGCAGAAATGGCAACTATCTGGTGAATGATAGCTATAGCAATGATCCCGACAGTTTACAGGTGGCCCTGGATTTTATGGTTCGGCAGCAACCGGATAAGCCGGCTTGTGTAATTCTCAGCGATATGGACCAGAGCGATCCGGATAAAATGCGCCTTTCTACTCAAATATCGGGTATTTTACAACAAAAAGGGGTAAAACGATTGATTTTGGTGGGCACGATATTGTCGGATTATGCGGTTCAGTTTAAAGACCTCAATTCTGAATTTTTTACTGATACGGAGGCATTGATACAGTCGGGTTATCTGGAGCAACTTCAGGGACAGGCCATACTCATCAAGGGTTCGCGGCGTTTTGGTTTTGAGAAAATACATGCGTTGCTGAAAAAGCAATTGCACAAAACCCATTTGCAGATAGATCTAGAGGCCCTGCGCCACAACTATCGCTACTTTAGAAATGCTGTATCTCCAGAAACCCGTATGATGGCTATGGTAAAGGCATTTGGCTATGGCAGCGGCAGTTTTGAAGTGGCCCGTACCCTTCAGTTTATGGGGGTTGATTATCTGGCGGTTGCTTTTGCCGATGAGGGTGTGGCTTTGCGTGATGCCGGGATTCGTACGCCCATCATGGTGATGAACACAGGTGCGGAAGACATGGCAAGCCGCCTGCAATATGGATTGGAGCCCGTTGTGTTTGATTTGAACGGCCTGGAGGCCATGGCGGCCATATCTGGCAATAAGGAAATGGCGGTTCATCTGGAGGTAGATACCGGCATGCACCGTTTGGGGTTCACCCCTACTTTGCTGAAAGATTTGGCCGGTTCCATTCCTGGAAATATACGAGTAGCTTCTGTTTTTACGCACCTGGCTGCTTCGGAAGACCCTGCCCACGATGATTTTACCCAAACGCAGATTGAACAGTTTACAGAAGCCGCCAATGTGTTTGAAAAACAGCTGGGTTATGCGCCGTTGCGCCATGCATTGAATACCGGCGGAATATTGCGTTTTGCAGCACACAGTATGGATATGGTGCGCCTGGGAGTGGGCTTGTATGGCGTGGATCCACGCGCTGTTGCGCAAGCCGATTTGAAGCCGGTAACCACGCTATACAGCAGCATTTCGCAGTTGCATACGCTGCAAGCCGGTGAGGGTGTGGGATACGGACGCCGTTCAGTTTCCGGTTCGCCCAGGGTAATTGCTACCTTGCCGTTGGGCTACGCCGATGGTTTGCGCCGCAGTTTGGGCAACGGCAAATGGCAAGTGTTGGTAAATGGCCACAAAGCACCGATAGTGGGCAGTGTGTGCATGGACATGTGCATGGTGGATGTGACCGGAATTGATTGCCGCGAGGGCTATGAAGTCATCATATTTGGGGCGGCTAACAGCGTGGCCGCCATGGCAGTATGCGCTGATACCATTCCGTATGAAATTTTGACGGGCATTTCTGCCCGTGTGCCACGGGAATATGTGGGGGAGAATTAGGGTAGCTGGGAATAGTTTAGTTTAAAACGACCGTATTGCCCTCACATAAAATAGATTTCCTTTACCGTAATTCAGTGCGTAGCCGCTGCCAAACGTATAGCCACAGCCATTGGTAGCACTGAGCTCGGTGCTGGTCCAGAAATTTACACCGATAGGAACCTGTGTGGCTCCGCTGATTCGGCTCAGGGTCATGTTCACGTTAAAACGATTTTGCCACAGTTGGGTCATCATGTCTACCGAAGGTAAAAACCAATCGCTGTAACCCCCGCTGGTCCAGTTTAGGCAGGTATTGGCTGCGCTGGTGGTATGCCCAGACTGAGCGGCTATGGCAATACTGTTATTTGAACCATCCCAGGAACTTTGCGCAACCGAACCCACCGATGTGGACTGCACATTGCTCCATACCATTCCGGTGCTCAGGTCAGAGAGTCCCACAATTAAACCGTGCTCTATCCCAAGGCTGTCTTGCCAAAGATGAAAAATCACCCCTCCGCCAAATCGTTCACCAATGTAGCGTTTGGATTTTACCGAGTTGCTGTGTATGGTGTCTTTGTTGATGGTTATACCATTTCCGGCAATCAGTTTGTTTTGTTTTCTCCCCCATCGGGCGGTGTCATTGGCGGTGATTTTTTTGGCTACAGAGGCATCAAATACAGGATCGGTTTCTGCAAAGCTGTCCAACTTTCTGTTCCAGAATGCCGTGTCGGCTTTGCTAATTCCTTTGGCCACAGATTGACCAAACACCGGATCAGTTTCCGTGTAGCTGCTCAGCATTTTATTCCATTTAGCCGTATCTGCTTTGCTGATGCCTTTGGCGACAGATTGGCTAAACAAAGGATCAGTTTCGTTATAGTTACTCAGCTTTCTGTTCCATCGGGCGGTATCCGCACTGCTGATTCCTTTGGCCACAGAGGCATTAAATACAGGGTCGCTTTCCTTAATGTTCTCAGCCGTTTTGGCGTGCAGTGCGTAAGGTACACTCAGCAATTGACTATTGCCAATAATGGTATAATTGGATCCTCCGTTGGGGTCGGTTTCGGTTTTTAGAAAATAGGGACCTTGAATCCAGTCAATTTTAGAGAATTCTCCGATAGCTGCAACTCCTTTCCCTAACTCCAGGGTGATAAGCCCATTAACATTGGTGGTGGCTTTATGGGTTTCTGTGTAAACGGCCGTACCTCCGGAATTCCCTTGAATTACAGAGATTCGGATGCCTACTGCTGTATTGGGAATGATTTGGTTAGATGAATTTCGTATGACGGCCTGATAGCTAATTATATCGGGCGATTGGGCGCTGACGCAATCAAAAATCGCTGAAAGTAAAAAAGGCAGCAAGTATTTTTTCATAAAAATGTAGAAACAAAGTTGTGAAAAATACTAATTCAAACAAATTATGTAATTATTATCGTAATGGGTAATATTGGGTTAAAAACACAGTCAATGGTAAAACTTGCCGCTACGGTTGAGGAAAGCGAGAAAATCTGAATCAACGCAAAATGTAAAAGCCTTTAAAGAACTAGTCTTTGCTTCCTGTATTGTAGGTTGAGTATTAGAGTGAATTCAGTACAATGCTGCTCTTAACGGCAAATGTTAAACCCATTATAGAAGTTTGCATGGTCATACTCCCTGTAGCGCTTTTGAAGGTTTTGCTTAACAAATCTATTTTATTAGTGAAGCTGCCGTTCATTTCAGGGAAAGTACCCCGTGCCATTTCAAGGTGTTCTTGTTCGTCTTTATCCAAGTCCATTCTTGATTCAATGGGTTTTTTAGGATCCTTTGCAGGGGGCATCCCAGGCATTCCGGACATCCCGGGCATTCCGGGGATACCATTCATCATCTCGGAACCCGATAATTCTATGTTTGTATTTCCATCACCGGAATTTCCGGAGACTTTTCCTTCAAACATGTCGTTTGATTTGTTTGTTTTTAACGTTACCTGGAAATTAGCTTCAGCAGCAGTAATTTGTTTGGCTAAAATTTCCATTTCATACATACCTGTCTGAGACTTTACAACATCGCCCTGACTAACGGGCTCAGCCGGCAGTTCTAATGCACTCAAACAATCGTAGGGTAAAACACCAATATGATCACTTTTTTCATCTTCTCGGATTTGAATTTTTCTGGTTTTCTTCATGTTTGCCGGTAAATATCCCGGCTTTAGTTTTCCGGTTCGGGGATCAAATTCTGCCCAAGCATCCACCAAACGTGGTTGGGCGTTTTTGGAGGGAGGATTGTATGTATCATTTTCATCCTCAAGAATTAAAATGTTTGAACTGTTAGTAGTAATTAAATATAATTTTTTTAGATATTGAAATTTTCCCTTGTGGTCTACTTTTATTGGAATAGAAATGGTCTTTCCCGGAAGGGTGCTTAAGGTGGCGGCAGGCAATCCATTTGCGTTTTTCACTGAATACGCTGTTATATCAATCAGGCCTGTTGCATCACCATTTTCATCAACAGCAGTGATATGTAAATTGAAATTTACAACAGTCGTGTATTTATCCTTCATGTTTATTCCAAGGCCACTGATGTTGATATCATCTACAATGGTGGATTTGTACGAATATGTTTTTGCATTTTCCCATCGATAGGTCAGGTTTTCTGCATTTTGGGCTTGAATTCTCAAAGTGACGATTGAAAGAATAATAAATAGCGTATTTTTCATCCTACGAATATACTAGAACGAATATCAAAAGCACTTTCTATGGTTTTGCTTTTTTGTTGCCCAAAGGAAACGAAAATTTAAAATGAACTGTAAATGATGCAAGGCGAGTTACTGCAATCCGCATGTAAAAACATAAGAATCTATCGAATTGGTTTGTACTGAAAACAAAAAAGCCCCGCTCTCCGCGGGGCCTTTTTGACCAAAAAAACACAAACACATGTCTATTTTTTTACCAGTGAGCTGAAGGAGTTTCTAAGACCTTCATACCCTGTTATGTCTACCTTTAGCGAACCTACCTTGATGGCAGATTGAACCCGGATAGGAATATGGTTGGCATCGTCACTTACCCACACAGTCATATCATTGCTGCTTTTGAAAACGCGGTCTACCACCAGTTTCGGACGCAGTTTGATGCATTTTACCTTACCAATGTCGGTGCTCAGGGTTTCTTTGCCGATGTAGGTAAAATTCAGGTTGTAAATTTTATTGTCGAGGTATAAATCCAGCGGAAATACCTGGTTTACTTTGGCATTTTCGAAATTCAGGTTTCGGGCATAATAGAGAGCGGAGGCAATATCCTGTGTATACATGGGCATAGCGAGTTCACCATCGGAATTGCGTAGTTTCTTTTTATCATGCATATAAATAGCCAGGTCTTCGTCGTAGTATTTGTTTTCACGCACGGTTTTGGCATAGCGAATGGGTGCAAGGGCTTCAGCATCAATCCAGCTTTGAAATTTATCCCTAACCTTGTAGGCCCAGTCAAAACTTTTCAGGGTTTCACCTTCGCATCGCACAGCCAGGGCATCACGGCCGTTGATGGTGGTGGCCTGATCTACAGCCATGGTAATATTGGCCGCATTGATAATTCCGTAATGCACACGAAATTTTAGCTTTTCGCCCACCTTGAAGGCCTGATTGGTCATTTTTCTATAGCTAAATGCGTCTGCAGAAGTTTCCTGCTGTGGGCTGCTGAATGATTGCACCAGCAATACGAGTGCTGCGGACAGGGTCAGGGTGATTAAACTGCGTTTCATACGTTTTGTTTTTAGTGGCTCTTTCATACATATACACATATCGCATGCCAAACCCCCAAAGGGGATGTCAAAAAATGGATACTGCCTTTTTAAATGTACTTTTGCAGCATGTCATCCCCTGATTTATTGTCTTTCAGCAAAGGCAGCGGTTGCGGTTGCAAATTGCCACCACAGTCGCTCAAAACCATGCTTCAGGGGCTATCATACCCATACGACCTTGAACACGTGCTGGTGGGGAATGATTTGTCTGATGACTGTTCGGTGTATGATTTAGGGCAAGGACAATACCTGTTGCAAACGGTAGATTTTTTTACACCCATGGTGAACGATCCATTTATATTTGGATCTGTTGCTGCGGCCAATGCGCTGAGCGATATATGGGCGATGGGCGGCAGGGCCATTATGGCCAATGCTGTTTTCAGCTGGCCTGCGGAATTGCCGATAGAAATGGGGAGAGAAGTGATTCGCGGTGCCGGTGAAATTTGCAAAAAAGCAGGAGTTGCCCTCGCAGGCGGACACACCATAGAAGGCCGAGAGCCGCTTTTTGGACTGTCAGTGACGGGACTGGCAACCCCCAACACCCTAAAACGCAATGTCGGTGCACAACCCGGCGATGTAATTCTTCTTACCAAACCATTGGGGGTAGGGATGCTGGCAGCTGCTTACAAACGGGGTGTGGCCGATGACAAGCAAAGGCAAGCCCTTTATGACTCATTGGTAAAATTAAACAGTGTTGGAGAGCAAATAGGCCACATTTCAGCGGTGCATGCCATGACCGATGTTACCGGTTTCGGCCTTGCCGGACATTTGCTGGAAATGTGTGTGGATTCTCAAGTTGGAGCCACCGTGTATTTCTCGAAACTTCCAGTGATTGAAGCGGCAAAATCCCTGGCGACCTCTTTCGTATTGCCGGATAATGCCACCCGCAACTGGAATGCGTATGAAAAGGAAATCCGGTTGAATAATGCTGCCGCTTTCCCCTGGATAGCCGATCCTCAGACCAATGGTGGGCTTTTGGTGGCGGTGGCGCCTTCAGCGGTGGATGAAGTGCTGATGTTGTGTCCGGAAGCTTGCGTCATTGGGGAATTTCGGGAAAATAAGAGTGGGCTTGAAGTGACAGACTGACGATTCGTTACTCTATTCCGGCTGTTTCGCACATCGGATTGGCAAGTGTTACTTTAACGCAGCAATTCAAACGCGGTTTCTGCGGTTTCTGTAATGAAACGATAGCCAAGGTTGTATTTGTAGGAAACCAAGACAATGTAAGATCCCGAAGGCACTTCCTGCCCCATATAGGTTCCGTCCCAGCCCGGATCATTGATATTTCCTTCATATATTTTCTGACCCCACCGGTTAAATATTTTGAAAGTCATTTCATCCACATTGTAAGTTACGGGTTTGTAACGGTCATTAAGACCATTGCGGTTGGGGGTGAAGGCGGTAGGCAAGAAAAACCGGCAGTTGATACTGCGATATTGCACATTGATGGTGTCGCTTTTTTCACCGCAAATATTGCTGGCCGTAACATGATATTTTCCGGGTTTCACAATCCGCCTGCTGGGCAATGTGCTGCCATTGTCCCAGACAAATTTGGATTGCCATGAATTAACGGATAGCTCCAGAATTTCATACTTGCACAACGTGGTGTCTTTAGGCAGATTTACTGTTGGTCCCGGATACACTTGTGTGGTTTGCCGGCTGCTGTCCGTGCAGCCATTGACAGTTATTGTATATTGTACAGTATCATCCCAGAGCCGAACAGGGTAATAGGTATTATTGGAAATGTTGTATCCGGTAAACATCCCACCTGCTGTTTTAGGAATAAAATTATAAGGTCCGGTTAACTCGCAATAAAAACTTTTCAGTTTTTCGAATGTGGGATCCGGCATGGGTTTCACATAAACAATTCGGGTGTGTGTATCATTGCAGCCGCGCAGTGAGGTTGAAATCAGGGTGATGGATTTAAAGCCGGGCGTGGTAAACTTGTATGTGGCCGTTTTGGTGTTTTGATTCCCCTGGCTGTTAATATTCCATAGATAGCGATTTACACCGAAAGAATCTGTGCTGTTGTCGGTAAATACATAGTTGTTTTGAAAGAGACATTGTGCGCTATCGTTTACATCGAATCTGGCAGTGGGTTTTGGATACACCCTGATTGCCGAAACCAGGCTGTCGATACATCCACTGTCTGAAATGGTGGTGAGAGAAATTCGGTAAAACCCGGAATTTGGGTAGTATGCATTGGCAATTCCCTGGTTGCTGAAGTTGCCGTTACCCAGGTTCCACGAAATACTCCGAATACTGCCGGTGGCAATGTTGCTGGTATTGCGGAATGAAAAATTCTGTTGATTTACGCATTGGTCACTGTCATTGGTGAGGAAGCTTACGTCGGTGTTTGGATATACCCAAATATCCTTCTGTAAAGAATCCATGCACCCATAGTTGGATGTAAGAATCTGATTTACCCCAAATTTGCCGATTCGGGAATAAAGGTGGGTGGCATCTGTGGATTGAATCGTATCTCCGTCGCCCGTTTTCCAGGTGGTGCTAAAATTCCCCAGGGCTATGGCTCCGTTGCCGGTGAATACAAAATCCTGATTTTTCAGGCATTGTCCCGGATCGTTGATGGTGAAGTCGGGGACCGGCATTGCACCAACAATTACCATACGGTTCAGACTATCTACACAACCGAGATCTGAAGTGCTTTTTAAGAGCACATTATAACTGCCATGAGCTGAATAAATGTGCTGTAAGTCCGCGGTATTGGGGAATGATCCACCATCGCCGGTAGTCCAAAGATGGGTTAAACTTCCATATTTAATTCGGCTTTGATTGCTGAATTCGAATTGGTTTTGCCTCAGGCACTGCAATGTATCGTTGATGCTAAACGAAATATCCGGTTTTGGGTACACATTAACCCATTTTTTAACAGAATCCATACAGCCTTTGTTGCTGGTTTCTGTGAGCCAAACACTGTAAACGGTGTCATAGCTGTAGGTTTTTTGAGGGTTTGAAAGGATACTGGTAGTTTGGTCACCAAAGTTCCATGCCGGTGTGATGGTACCTTCCGGAATACTGCTCAGGTTGGTGAAACTGAACAACTGTTTGTTAATGCACTGTCCGGTATCATTAATGGCAAAATTGGGTACAGGCATAGGGTCTGCCCGTAAAATTTGAGCAAACGTATCGGTACAACCTTTTTCTGAAGTAGCTTTCAGCGTTGTTCGGTAATTGCCATACAAGGAATAACGATGTTCAGGATTCAGGGAATCACTGATATTAACATCTCCAAAATTCCATTGCCAGGTCATTTGACCTTTTCTGATGGTACTGAGGTTGGTGAAAATGAAATGGTTTTGCCGCACACATTGGTGGCTGTCATTAACCGTAAAACGGGCAACGGGGGCTGAGTGAACGGTTATAATTCGGTCTGCTGAATCCATGCAACCGCGGTTCGATGTTTGAATAAGGGTGATAACGTGATTCGTATCTTGGTTGAATGTTCTGGTCAGCGGGTTGGAAGTGCCGGTAGAATCACTGAATTTCCATTTTCTGCTGATATTGCCTGATGCAATGATGCTATTGTCAGTAAAGGTGTACCGTTGATTGTTGATGCACTGTGCACTGTCATTTATCGCAAAAGAAACAACAGGCATGGGGTTTACAATCATTCTGCGTTTGATGGAATCAATGCATCCCTGATTGGAAATAGCCACCAATCGAACCATGTAGTTACCGGTATTTAGGTAGGTTTGTGTAGGATTTTGGAGGGTGTCGGTTTTTCCATTGTCAAACTGCCAGGAATACTTAAGACTTCCATAGGCAATTTTGGATTGATTGCTGAACCGAAATACATTTTGACGCAGACACTGTTCACTGTCATTGACAATATACTCCGGGAATGGCATTGGATGTACGGTTACGGGAATAAACAATGAATCCTGACAGGTTTTATCGCTGGTCAGTTTTAGTTTCACAAAGAAAGTACGGTGGTTGACAAATGTATGCGAGGGGTTGACAGCTGAAGAGTTTGTTGAGTCGCCAAATTCCCAATAATGCGATAGTGAGGCATTGTTTACGGTAGAATTGCTGGTGAAAGTGAATAGATTTCCCGTAAGACACTGGCTACTATCATTCACATATGCGGAAGGATAGGGTTTGTGAAAAACATCGGCCTGCAAAGTTGCAGAGTCCGCACAGCCCATGTTTGAGACTTGTATTAGGCGGATGGTTTTTATTCCGGGATACTGATAGGTTTTGGATGCCATAGCAGCCGTACTTACCGTGCTGTCGCCAAATTTCCAAAGTCTTGTCATGCTGCCGGATGCAATGCTGCTACTATCGGTAAACACAAACTGTTGCCGGTTTATACATTGACCACGATTATTTACTGTTGGCTTCACAATCGGCATGGGGTGCACGATTAGGGTGTTCTTTACCGAATCTATACATCCGTTTTGTGATTGCACAATCAAAGTAGGATTATAAGTCCCATGTGCGCTGTAAATGTGTGCCGGATTTATTTGAATGCTGGTGTTTCCGTCGCCAAACTTCCAAAAATGACTCAAAGTGCCGTATGGAATGTTGCTGTTATTGCTGAAAATGAAATTATTCTGTCTCAGGCATTGTCCGCTGTCATTGATGGCGAATGAAGCAACGGGCATGGGATGCACGTCTATTTTTCTGTAGATGCTATCGCGGCATCCATCGTTGGATTGCGCCCACAATAAAATATTGTAAAATCCGTGATTTGCATAAACATACGTTGGATTGATATTGAAGGATGAATCCCCATTTCCAAATTTCCATCGATAAGTCAGGGTTCTGCCGCTTCCAATTTTGGATAGATTGGTGAAAACGAAATTGTTTTGCTTCAGGCACTGCCCGGTGTCATTGATTGTAAAATCAGATAGTGGCATTGGATTCAGGCGCACCGGCAAAGTTGCGGTGTCGCGGCAGCCCAAATCGGAAGTGAGGATTTGCAAAGCTGTAAATAAACCGGTGTCGTTATATTGATGCACCGCAGGATTGGAAGCAGCGATATTGCCATCTCCAAACTGCCATTGCAGCGTATAGCTTCCGTAGGCAATTTTACCACTGTCGCTGAATATAAAACGGTTGTAGCGCAGGCATTGCGCAGCGTTGTTTATTCCAAAAGAAGGAATGGGACTGGGATAAACCTCAATATTGGTAAAGGCGGAATCTTTGCAGCCAAAGGCAGAAACAGACAGTAATTTGACGCTGTAAGTGCCATGATTGCCAAACTGGTGGTTGAAAAATTTATTGTTGTTGCTGGTGCCATCTCCCAATTTCCAGGAAGCCGCAGTGCTGCCCGAAAAAATGCGGGTGGAGTCTTCAAACCTGAAATTATTGCCTTTCCTGCATTGTTCCCGTTGAGGTATTTTGATTATGGATATAGGATTAGGATGAACGGTTGCAACTCGGGTGATAGAGTCCATGCAACCATGCACGGTTTTTAAAACAAGTTTTACATTGTATGACCCGAATGTGGCATACGTTCTAACGTCATTGGTATCCGTTGAGCTGCGTCCATCTCCACGATACCATCTGTATTCGGTTATGCTTTGTTTCGAAAATGACCGGTTGGTAAAGTAAATCGGGTTTTTGTCGCAAACATTGTTGAAAGTAAAAGCAGGTTTGGGTTTGCTGTACACCAGTACAGGTCTGACAATCGTTTCGGTACACCCTGCCACATTGGTAACAGATAATGAAACCTGGTAGGAAGTGTCTTTCGCAAAGAGTTTATTCGGATTCTGAAGATTTGATGTGGAACCATCCCCAAAATTCCAAATCCAGCGAAAGAATCTGTCATTAAATGCAATGCTGGAATCCTTGAAAGTGGTGATTATGCCCTGACAATTTCTACTAAATCCAAACCAGGCAACGGGTTGTGGAGAAATGATTATTGTCCGTACCAGACTGTCTTCGCAGCCCTTTTCAGAAATCACATGAATCACAACTCTGTAAGTGCCCGTATCAGGGAATTGATGGCTTACCGAGGTGCCGGTGTCTCCGCTTCCATCACCAAAATCCCATCGGGTTGAAATAATCCTGCCGGTATTGATTCTGCTGGTGCTGGTGAATCGGGTGGTGCTGGTTTTACAATTGGTGCTGTAATTAAAATTAGGGGTAGGTTGTTCCCATACGACCACGTTTTTAACCAAACCTAGACTTGTATCAGGGTAAATATCACTACAAACCCGGGTAATGCCATTTATCGTAAACGATCCGCGTGCAACCAGTCTGGGGGTAAAGGTTCCATAGCCGCGATAGGAAAACACCACATTGCTGTCGGAATTGGTGCTGAAAGTATTGTTGCTGATATCGCGGAAATCCCAAGTCCATGAATTGGCTCTGCTGCTTTGGTTATTAAATTCAATACGCAACGGCGAACAACCTATGGTGTCTGAAACAATGCTGAATTTTGCTTGAGGTCCCGTTACCACAATATTTCGTATGACTGTATCTCTGCATCCCCGGTTATTGGTTACAATCTGTCTGATGGCATAGTTTCCCGTAGCGAAATATCGTGCTGGGCTGGGCAATGAACTTATGGGATACTGTGGGCCAAAATTGTATTCCCATGTTGAAACAAAATCGCCGTTAAGAGACTTTCCGGAAGTGGAATCTGTCACAGATGCGGTGGTGTTGAATTTTAAAGTTTGGGCACAAAGTATGGTGTCTGAGGGTATTGTGAAACCTGCATAGATTCCGGAAATTTGCACAGATCTGTGATTGAACAAAGTGTCGCGGCATCCGGAGCTGTCTTCAGCTGCCATGCTAATGCTATATGTGCCGGGAGTATTTAGCTTGACAAACGGATTAGACCCCAGATTCTGATACCCATTGCCGTCACCCAAATCCCACCAGAGTTTTTCTTTCCCTACTCTCGCTGCAGCACTCCAATAAGGAAAACTGCCCACACCATTGTTGTAATATCGGTTCTGCTCGATTAATCTGAACGAGTCATAGGTACATCTTAATCCGGAGGATATGTCAAAGGCAATTCTGAAACCTACGTTAATGAGGATTGAACTGTCTACAATACAACCGGTGCTGTCAAACACGGTAAGCCGAACCCTGTAAACACCGGATCTGCGATAGGTGTGTTTTTGATAACCTTGTGAGGTGGTATTCAGGATGGTTCCATCGCCAAAATTCCACCTAAAGAGATTGGCAGTTGCCTGATTTGAATCTTTGGGAAAGAAAAGGAAGGTGCTGCCCGGACAGTATTGCTGATTGGGGTTGTAGGTACTGCTAAAAATTGGGCTCACCCTTGTTACTTTCAAGACTTGGTGAAACCAACCGGTGTCGCGGCAAAAATTCCCGTTGGTGTCCCGTCCATTTTCTACAATCAGCCCAATGGTCACATATCCATTGCTATCGCCGGCATATTTGGAATAACTATAGTTATGCCCCTGGCTGTTAAATGACCAGAAGGAATCAAAATTTCCGCTTTGTCTTGCATGGAGCGAATCCCACATCACCCACCAGGCGTATTTCAAACATTGCGGATTGGGTAGATTATTGTTAAAACTAACAAATTTATAGGGTTCAGGACCCGGACATGGCTTATCGGTGGAAGGAACAAACCTTCCTTTGGCCAACGGAGGCATGATTGGTACGGAGGCATAAGCGCTGTCTGCACATCCTATGGTTGTGTCGGTAACCCTGAGTTTGACATAGTAACAAGTATCTACCCCTTTGCTGTAAAAATGTTTGAATGAATTGGCATCTTCCGAGTAACGGCAGTTTTGGCCAACATTTTGTCCATTTCCGGTATTGATGATGCAATTCGCAGCATTAAAGTCCCCTGCGTCCCAAAATACAGAGGGCGCGCCATTTCTGAATAGCTGAGAATTGTTCTGGAAATATACGGTGTCCTTAGACTGGCATTGAAATTGGTTGGTGATGGTTCCAAAAGCAGCGACAGGTCCATGGATTACAATAGAATCCAGTTGCAAAATGCTGTCACATCCGTTTTTGCTGATTAATACCCAAGGCCTGTATACACCTGGAGCATTGTAGGCATGAACTGCGCTGAAATTATTAGAGAAGGCGGTCCCCTGCCCAAAATTCCATCTTATAGAGGCCCCGGCTATGGGTGTTTGCGAGAAAAAAGTCAGGTTGTTGTTATGACAGATTCCTTTTGAAGAGTCTAGGGCTGCATCAACCACATAAAAGGTATTTCTTACTGCATTTCCGGCAATAAATGTATCCCTGCAACCTTCCTTGTTTTCTATCTCCAGGCTGATGGTGAAAGTGCCATCGCTGGTGTAGGTGTGTTTAGGTCCCGACCAGTTGCTGTCATTAAAATTGCCATCACCAAAATTCCAGCGGTATGACCTTATTTGAGGGGGCTGCTGGTTTGAGGTATTGGTTAGGGTAATGGGTGTTTTAAAGCAACCATCGCCCGCCTGATAGGTAAATGATGCCTCTAACTGCGGATGAATGACGACAGCATCTTTCTTGGTGATGGTCGAAATACACTGGTTTGAATCGATGATTTCTACCGAAATAGTATAGGTTCCACCTGCAGTATCAGCATATTGATGGCAAATAATGCTATCGGAGAAAGGTGCAGCATCATATACAAAACCATCATCAAAAATAACGCTTCTGGATAAATAACTGGCTCTGGGGCTATTCAACCGAAGGCATACCTTATTGTAGTTGAAACAATAACTATCGTTGGTAAGTGTAAAATCTGCATCGGGCAAGGGAAATACCACCACACTGTCGATAGCAACTGTGCATGTGGCTGTACCAAAATGAACGGTCAGTTTTGGGAAGAAAGTACCCGCCTTGTTGTAAAAGTGGGCTACATTGCGTTGAACAAATCCGGTACTGTCATCAAAGTTCCACGAGTAGGAAGTAGCATTGTAAATGGTGTCACCGGTGAAATCAACTTTGGCATTTTTACATACTGCATTTGGAGTTCTGCCACCCGAGGGCTTTTTGTAGATGGTAATATTTCGCTGTACCGTATCGCGGCATCCGGAACTCGTTTCGATGACAAGTCTGATATTGACTTGACCGGTAGTGCCGTATGTGAAAGACGGATTCTGCAATGTTGAAGTGTTTGAATTTCCCAGATCCCACTGGTAACTGATGATGGTATCTGAATTTCCAACGGTTGACAGATTGTTGAATTGCGTGGCGAGTCCGGCGCACTGGTCTGTTAAACTAAATTCTGCTTTGGGTTTACGCACAACAGTAAGTTGAAACTGTTGCGTGTCTGAGCATGTGCTGTCGGAAACTATCAGCGTGATGGTGTAAATGCCACTGTCATTATAGAAATGAGTGGGGTTTCTGCTGGTGTCTTCATTATTTGCTCCGGAAAATGGGTCACCGAAATTCCAATGGTATTTTTTGCTGCTGCCGGAATCAATGGCTGTGAAATTAACATCCGAACCTGAACATACTTTTGAGGTGAAGGTAAAATCTGCATTGCATTGAGCAAATGAATCCGCAGAAGGAAATAATATTAGTGTGAGAAGCAACGCACGAATAACATTGCCAAGATATATAGACTTAAATCCCAACCTAACAAATATAAAATAAGTTAGGTTAAAAATCAATAGAAAAGATTCTTCAAAACGTGTTCTGCCTTATCTATACATTACCGCTTTTACCGCCTGTATGGTTCTTTCAACGCTGGGTAGGTACGCATCCACAAACACGCCCGCGTAAGGCAGCGTAGTGTCCTGGCTGGTAACGCGGTGTACGGGTGCATCCAGGTAGTCAAATGCCCTGCGCTGCACGATGTGGCTGATTTCTGAACTGATGCTTGCCAGCGGCCAGGCTTCTTCCACAATAACGAGACGGTTGGTTTTTTTAACGCTGTTGATGATGGTGTCGTAATCAATGGGGCGAACGGTGCGCAAATCAATTAGTTCGGCATTAATGCCCTCTTTGGCCAGCTCTTCCACCGCAGTGATGGCTCGCAACATCATTTTACCAAAGGAAACAATGGTAACATCGCTGCCTTCCTTTACCACGTGGGCCTGCCCGATGGGCAACAAATATTCTTCCTCAGGTACGGCACCTTTCAGGCCATACATCTGCTCACTTTCCATGAAAATAACCGGATTTTCGTCGCGGATGGCTGATTTTAGTAGGCCTTTGGCGTCAGCAGGGTTGCTGGGAACCACCACTTTCAGGCCGGGGGTATTGGCATACCAGTTTTCAAAATTTTGGCTGTGCTGCTGTGCCAGTTGTCCTGCACTACCGGTAGGCCCTCTGAAAACCATAGGGCAGGTATACTGTCCGTTACTCATGCTGTTCATTTTGGCCGCACTGTTGATGACCTGGTCAATGGCAACCAATGAGAAGTTGAAGGTCATGAATTCGCAAATCGGGCGGAGACCGTTGGCCGCAGCACCCACTGCGATACCGGCAAATCCCAATTCGGCAATGGGGGTGTCCACCACCCGTTTGGGACCAAACTCGGCAAGCATACCCTGGCTCACCTTATAGGCACCATTGTATTCTGCAACTTCTTCACCCAATAAAAATACGCGTTCATCTCGGCGCATTTCTTCTGTCATGGCCTCGCGGAGGGCTTCTCTGAACTGAATTTCTCTCATGATTGTTAAAAAGATACCAAAGCTTTCCTTTTACTCAGGATGATTTGGAGTTGCAAAAATAATGATTTTCCCTTGCAAGGATTCAAGGGCTCCATACATTGTTAAGAATTATGCAATTCTTCGACTGATAACGGCCTCAACAGACTCCTGCATTTGCCTTGGTGATAACTTGCGCCATTCAAAATCATCCAAGTCACCCCCAAAATTGATGAAATAGTCAATTCTGGCCTTTCGAAATTCATCCAATACATGGTCCCTGAAATTGACAAATGCAATCCAGCCATCCTCGGTTTCCTGAAACCACTCTTCGTAGTAACTATCATCGCTGGCATGGAAATTCAACACGTTTTCACCAATGAGAATAAACTTTTGTATGCCCTGTTCATTGAGGATTTCCAGCACTTCGCGCTTTAGCATCATGATGTCATTGTACAATGCGTCATTCCACTCGCCAATCAGTTCAATAATGGCAAAACCTTCATAATAATCTGCGTAAAGTATTTTCAGATACAGCGTATTAGAACCGAAAAAATCCCATTGCGGGTGGATCAGATAATTGTATATGGCATGCGTGAATGTGAATTCGCTGTACTCTCGGCCATAAAATGGCGATTGCTCATCTTCTGCGGCGTTGTAGAGGTGCAACCAGTTGTAGTATGGCTCTATGTCGTGCACGCTGCAAAATTAATTGGCTTTGCCGCAAAGCACACGCCGCAATTACCTAAATCAGCGGTTTTTTTTCGGAATGACATTTTTCTTCATTTTCTTTGTTGGGTTGAAACGCGCATTTATTGGCAATCTGATTTTTCTACAGGCCCTCAACTGGCTCATTAAGCCGGTATGGATATTTTTTATTGAAGTTGCTGTGCAAAAAAATGTCGGAGATGCCTTGTACGGTCAGTATTATGGCATTTTCGGACTGGCGTTGTTATTCAATATTCTGCTGGATTTCGGATTGAACAACTACACTGCAGCCAAGGTGGCTTCTGCACCCGGGCATACGGTTCCTTCAGGGGTTTTTGGACTAAGAATGTGGCTGGCAATTGCCTATGTGCTGATTACAGCCCTATTTGGACTCATCCAGAATATGAATATTTATATGCTGGGTTTGATTATTCTGAATCAGGTGCTGGCAGGATTTACGCTGTATTTCCGGGCTATTTTGCAGGGCCGACATTTGTTTAAAACCGACAGCATTGCATCGGTGGCAGACCGGTTCGTAGCGGTGGCCTTGCTTTCATGGCTCATCGCAGGCAATGGCCTTCAAGGCGAAAAAGGGTTGTATTATTTCTTGCTGCCCCAAACGGCAGGTTATACGTTGTCTTTATTTTTTTCGTGGTTTTTTTCGCGCAGGCAAAATGTATCCGAACCTGAACCCACTTCGGAAGGTGGTATTTCGCTGCTTGCATCCATGCGCTGGTTTGCCATGCTTTCATTTTGTATGGCTGTTTTTACCCGCCTCGACACCCAAATGCTAGGGCATCTCGCTCCCGGCGGTGGCATTGAGGTTGGGCATTATGCACGCAGTTTCCGCTTCCTGGACGCTGCCCTCATTTTTAGTACCTTAATCAGTTCGCAATTGCTGCCTTTACTGAGCAGGATGCACAGCCGTCAAGAGCCTACCGATGCGCTTTTGTGGCTGAATACACGGATTATACTTTTTGTGGCCGTTCCTTTGCTGTTTACCGGGATATTTTTTGCCAAACCTTTATTAGATCTGTTCTATGCAGGTGACGGTAAAGTGGTAATTACTGCTTCAGATGTCACTGTTTTTGGTAAATTAATGTCATGTTTTTTACCCATGGCTTTGGTGCATATTTTTGGCACATGGTTAACCGCTGCAGGGGAACTGAAAAAATTGGGAATGCTGGCATTGCTATGTGTGTTGGTGAATGCCGGATTGAATTTATGGCTGATTCCAATGCGCGGTGCTGTCGGCGCGGCCACAGCCGGGTTGATTACGCAGTGTTTGTTTGTACTGATATGTATCTATTGGGTGATTCAGCAGAAAGGATTTGCCCTGAATGCCTACCGTATTTTTTACATAATCTTGGCCGGAAATGCTGCCCATGCCATTTTTTCTGTGGTTTCTAGGAATATTGCTGACCTGAATGGTTTCCTGATTGCTTGTGGATTGTGGACGATAACAGGGGTATTTCTGTTTGTACCCGAATGGCGTAAGTGGTTAAAACGAGGCACTTAATTTAATTATCGAGTAAGTCTTGGTTCTTTAATTGTCTGATTCTACGGGACTGAAGCGACCGGTATAGGAATACCAATATCGCCATCCAAAAAGAAATTGCAAGTATGCCAATTGCCCATTTGCTTTCTGTGCTTATCACCAAAATCAAGGAGAAAAGTAAACCCAGAGAAGCAATTTCGCGAGCGAGATAATACATCAGTCTGCTTCTTCTTTTGATCTTAGTAATCAGTTGTTTAACACGAATTAAAAAAACGAAAAAATGAAGTCCGATTAAAACTACAATGCTAACTATTATGATTTGGCCGTAGCTTCCATCCTGCAGAAACAGGTGGCACAGAAAAAGGATAAAAACCAGCAGTAAACTGAAGTCAGAAAGGTTTTTTAACCGTTTTCTCTTCATGCATACAACGGATATTCCGCCATCAGCGCATGTACCCTAGTTTTCACACTGTTTAGCACATCCGTATTTTCCGAATTCATCAGTGCTTCATCGATGAGCGCTGCGATGGTTTCCATATCGGCTTCCTTCAGCCCACGGGTTGTAACAGCGGATGTTCCCAGGCGAATGCCTGAGGTCACAAACGGGCTGCGGGTTTCAAAAGGAACCGTGTTTTTATTCACAGTGATATCGCACAATCCCAGGGTGTTTTCGGCGAGTTTGCCGGTCAATATTTCACCTTTGGGTCTCAGGTCAATGAGCATCAGGTGGTTGTCGGTGCCCCCGCTGATAATGCTGTAACCGCGGCTTACCATGCCTGCAGCAAGGGCGGCAGCGTTCTTTTTCACCTGCAGCTGGTATTCTTTAAACTCCGGTAGCAGCGCTTCGCCAAACGCAATGGCTTTCGCTGCAATTACATGTTCCAGCGGTCCGCCCTGGGTTCCGGGAAATACAGCGCCATCCAAAAGCGCACTCATCAGTTTAATCTCACCTTTGGGTGTGGTATCACCCCAGGGATTTGGGAAATCACTTCCCATCATGATAATCCCCCCGCGTGGCCCCCGCAGGGTTTTGTGGGTAGTGCTGGTAACGATATGAACGTGTTTCAGCGGGTTTTCAAGCAGCCCTGCCACAATGAGCCCGGCCGGGTGAGAAATATCGGCCAATACAAGAGCGCCTACTTCATCTGCGACTGCCCTAATGCGGGCATAATCCCATTCGCGGCTGTAGGAGCTGGCCCCACAGATAATCAGTTTGGGTTTCACTTCCCTGGCCTTGCTTTCCAGTGTTTCATAGTCAATAAGGCCTGTTTCCTGTTTCACTCCGTAGAAGTGGGGCTTGTACAATTTTCCCGAGAAATTAACCGGTGATCCATGGGTAAGATGACCGCCATGACTCAAATCAAATCCCAGAATGGAATCGCCGGGTTTTAATACCGCCAACATTACTGCTGCATTCGCCTGTGCTCCGCTGTGGGGTTGCACATTGGCCCAGGCCGCGCCAAACAGCTGTTTCAAACGGTCTATGGCAAGCTGTTCTGCTTCATCCACCACCTCACAACCTCCATAGTATCGCTTTCCGGGCAATCCTTCCGCATATTTGTTGGTGAGCACCGAGCCCATGGCTTCCATCACCTGGGGGCTTACAAAGTTTTCACTGGCAATCAGCTCTATGCCTTCTTGCTGGCGTTTAAGTTCCTTAGCAATCAGGCCAAAAACAACTTCATCACGTTTCATAAATCGTTTCGCAATTTAGCGTTAAAATGCAGTGAGCTGTTCGACATTTTTTCACATCAAAGTGCATATATATTGCCTGAAATTCGTGAAATTCGCCACTTTACTATGAAGATCAATAACGATTTCCTTAAACAGGCAGGAATTTTTCTGCTTTTTCTCATCGGTTTCTGGCTCATTTCTGTGTTTTTCCTGTGGCCTGCCACCCAGGGAAAGGCCTTGCAACAGGGTGATATGCAGCAGGTTCGGCTGATGGTGGATGCGGCCAATAAATACACAGAGGCCAGTGGCGTGAAGCCCAATTGGAATGACCGCCTGTTTTCGGGAATGCCGGCCAACCTCATCACCGGAATACCGACTGGAAATCTTATGCTGAAACTGCGGCCCATGGAACTGTTTCAGCTGGTGAAAGGGCCCTATAACTTCCTGTTTGTGGCCATGCTAAGCATGTTTGTGTTGCTTTTATCCTGCAATGTAAACCGCTGGTTATCTGCCGCCGGAGCCATTGGATATGCCTTCATGACCTTTTCTATCAGTTCATACGAAGCAGGCCATATAACCAAAGTGCTGGCTACTGATGTGATGCCGGGCATGTTGGCGGGTTTAGTTCTCATTACGCGGCGTAAATACCTGTTGGGTGCAGCAGTTTTGGGAATATTTTTTGCCATGGTGGTCGGTTATTTTCACTATCAGATTGCTTACTATGCGGGCATCGTAGCCGGGATTTACCTACTTATAGAAATGATTATGGCGCTTAAATCCCGTGAGATTAAGCACGCACTAATCGCTACCGGTCTTTCAGTGGTGATGCTTGGGATGGGCGCCGCCACCAATATTGGTAAAGCCATAGATACTGCACGTTACAGCGAGGCAACCATGCGCGGCGGAAGTGCCGTGGCCAGCGAGGTTCCTACCCAAGACGGTCCCAAAAATCAGGTAGGCCGAAAAGGCCTGGACATCGAATATGCCTTCTCCTGGAGCTACGGCATTGATGAATCCATGACGCTGTTGATTCCCGGTTTTATGGGTGGCAGCAACAATGAAAAAGTGCCGGAAAACGAGTATGGTATGGAACGCGAGCGACTGTACCACGGTGATTTGCAATTCACTTCAGGTCCCATTTACATAGGGGCTGTTTTTATTTTTCTGTTCATCCTGGCGATTGTAGTGGTTCTTCAATACCTGAAATCGGCGGCGGTTGAGGGCAGAGAGAAAACCATTGCAGCTACCTTGCTGTTTTTTAGCATCGCTACGGTACTTGTTTCTCTAATGCTGGGTTGGGGCAGACATTTTGGGCTGAACGAATGGTTGTTTAATCACTTGCCTTATTACAATAAGTTCCGCACACCCATGATGGCATTGGTGATTGCGCAGATGGTAATTCCATTCTTTGGGCTGTATGGCTTGCAGTTGCTACTTTCTGACCGTTTTAGCGAAAATGATAAAAATAGGGTGTGGAAAGTGTCCGCAATTGCCATAAGTGCTCTGATGGCGGTGGCGGCATTCATGTTGTTTTCAGAAGATTTTAAAGGGAATGATGACAGGGAAATTTTATCGCAGGTGAGGCAGCAGGCCATGCAAGCCGGACAGGATGAAGCTACTGCCATCGAATCGGCAACCGGTTACGTGAAACAAATAGTGGATATGCGCTCGGGGCTTGCCTGGGGCGACTGGCTTCGCAGCATGATACTTATTGTATTGTCAGCTGCACTGATTTGGTTTACAGCCCTTAAGAAGCAAAGCCAAATGCTGCTTTGGGTTGGCATGCTCGTGCTAATTTCTTTCGATCTCATGGGGATAGCCAAGCGGTACATGACCGATGATAACTGGCAAGACAAAGAAGAAGAAGTAGCCATTGAACCCACTGAAAATGAATCAAAACTGATGGCGGCAAATACCGAAAACCGCAGGATTTTTGACTTGCGCTACAATCCATTTAACGACAATCACCCTGCGCCATTCTTCCGCAATGTGGGTGGTTATCATCCCGCCAAGCTCAGTCGCTATCAGGATATCATCAGTTATTGTATTACTCCCAATGGTGGGCAGTTGCAAGGTGACTGGATCAACAACAACAATGCCCTCGATATGCTGAATTGCGGTTTTATCTTGTCCCGTGCTCAGAATGGAAGCGGTGATGAAATTTACGTTCGCCCTACCGCCCTCGGCCATGCATGGTTTGTGCCTTCGGTTAAAGAAGTAGCCGATCCCAAAGAGGCCTTGCTCGAGATCAATAAGAATCCGGCCAATAAGCAAGTGGTGGTAGAAGCGTCAGAAAAATTGAAACCATCGGCCAAAAATTATGCAACGGATTCCTCTGATAGGGTTAAACAGACCTATTATTCATTCGATACACTTAAGTATGAAGCAACTTCCAAAGCCAACGGCCTGGCGGTTTTTAGCGAGGTGTACTACAACGAAAAGAATGGCAGCTGGAAGGCCTACATTGATGGCAAGGAGTCACCCGTTCTGCGCGTCAATTACATTTTGCGTGCTACGGAAGTACCTCCCGGTAAGCACAATATTGAATTTGTTTTTGTTCCTGCAGACCGAAACACATTTAAAACTATAGAAACCGGAACTTCCGCTACCATGTTACTGCTCTTGCTGGGGGCACTGGGTTGGATGGCCGTTCGCAAGGAAGATACAGAACTGAAATCCTAACAACAGGTTACGTGCCTACGTTTTCTGTTATTACCATCAATTACAATAACCTGCGTGGACTTATGCGCACGTTTGAAAGTGTGCAGCAACAGACAGCCCGCAGCGAAATACAATGGATTGTGGTGGATGGAAATAGCAGTGATGGCAGTGCCGAATTTTTGCAGGAACATGCCTCAGCTATTGATGTGCTTTGTATTGAAAAGGATGCCGGCATCTACGATGCAATGAACAAAGGACTGGCTTTGGCTAATGCGCCCTATGTGTGGTTCATGAACAGCGGTGATATTATCTATCGGGAGGATGTGGCAGAAAAACTTTGTGCCATGACGGCAACCAATCCGGATGTGTTGTTTGGAGACACCATGTTCATTGATGAAAAGGGAAAGGAACTGGGCCTTATCAGCCAATTAAAACCCCAGCGCTTCCCTGAAAAGCTGGATCAATGGTCTTTCCGCTTTGGAATGAATCTTTGTCATCAGAGCTTTATTGCCAAAAAATCCATTTGTCCGACTTACGATCTGCAATACAGGCAAGCCGCCGATGTAGACTGGATTATTCGCATTCTTAAGAAAAACCCTGTTAATGTGCGGTATGAGGGGGTGATTGCGGGCTTTGAAACCGGTGGAAGCAGCACACAACATGAAAAAAAGGCCTGGAAAGAGCGTTTTAACGTATTGTCGAGACATTATGGCTTTTTGCCGAATTGTTTTCATCATGCCTGGATAATAATCCGTCGATTATGGTTTAATTTGAAGAATCAATGAGCAACACCGCGCGGGTTGATAAAACGATGTTTGAGGACGCTCATTATCTGGGCAAACCCGCCGATGCAGGTGATTTAATTGTAGAGCGGAGATTGCGTATTTTATACAATATCCCCGGTTTTATTGGCAAAGACCTCGATTTGCTGGAGATTGGCTGCGGAAATGGAAATACCGTATTGCGCCTGGCATCGGTTTTTAATAGTGCTGTAGGCCTCGAATACAATGAGGTTCACAAAGCAGAATTTGAACAATTGCAGGAGCAGTTACAGCAAAATGCCGCTTTTCAAGTGTGGGATATTATGGAAAAGCCCTACACACCCCCGGTTGACCGTCTGATAAGCTTTGAAGTCATTGAACATCTGCCGTCGGAAGATGGGGTTGCCAACTACGCAGGCAGTCTAAAATCCGGCGGTATGGCAGCATTTAGCGTGCCCAACAAATGGTGGATTTTTGAAACCCATGGAGCACGATTGCCACTATTGCCATGGAATAGGGTTCCGTTTTTCTCTTGGTTGCCTACAGTCCTGCACGAGCGCTGGGCCAACGCCCGTATCTATTCCAAAAGTCGCATAAAACGATTACTGGAAAAGCATGGATTTGAAGTGCTAGATATGCAGTATATCATGGCTCCTATGGATGTAGTAAAATGGAAACCATTGCAACAATTGCTCAGAAAGTACATTTTCAATGCCGATACAACCCAAATCCCCTGCAAATCGGCCAGCATATTTATCATAGCACAAAAAAAATAATCATGAAATTTCATATCATTACCCTAGCCCTGCTTTTTTCAGCAGGCAACGCATGGTCTCAAACAGCCACAGAACAAAACAAAAAAAGCGGTAAACTCTGGTACCAGAAGGCATTCAACAAGAAAAAGAATTTTAGTATTAAACTTGATAAGGCCTATAAGCTGGTTGATAAGTTGAATCCTACAGAAATTATTGTGGCAGTCATCGATGGCGGCACCGATCCCCATCACCCCGATTTGAAGGCCAATATCTGGCACAATCCGAAGGAAATTCCGTTCAATAACCTCGATGATGACAATAACGGCTATACCGATGATACGGTGGGCTGGAATTTTATTGGGGGTAAAGACGGACAAATGGTGGGTTGTGATAACCTGGAAATTGTACGTCTTGTACGCGAACAGGCCAAAGAATTTGAAGGGTTTAACGCCAGTGAAAACCCGGATAAACAAAAGCTTGCCCGCTATGAAAACTACCTCAAAATGAAGACGGATGTAGAGGAGAACAGAAATAAATACACCAAACAGTTGGAGCGAATTCGCCCCATTTTGGACACCATGGAGGGCATCATGAAAAATATGGGAACGGATAATCCCACCGCTGAACAGGTTGCCGCTTATGAGCCCAAATCCCTGATGGAGTCAATTATTATGGGAATAATTAAGCAAAATCCCACCTTGGCTTTCAGCGATTTTTACAAGGAACTCAAAGAGCAGGTGAAACAAATTGAAGTCCGGGCCAACTGTCAGTACAATACAGATTATGATCCACGCTCAATAGTGGGGGATGATTACAGCAATGCCACAGAAAAATTCTATGGAAATAACAGCGTGGCTGGTCCGGATGCCTTTCATGGTACGCACGTGGCCGGTATTATTGCTGCAGTGCGTGGCAATGGTATTGGGGTAGAAGGGGTTGCTTCCAAAGCGAAAATCATGGTGGTGCGCGTGGTACCCGACGGCGATGAGCGTGACAAAGATGTGGCAAATGGTATTCGTTATGCCGTAGATAACGGTGCTAAAATCATTAATATGAGCTTTGGCAAAGGATACTCCTATAACAAACAAGTAGTGAACGACGCTGTGGAGTATGCGGCACAAAAAGGGGTGTTGCTGATTCATGCCGCCGGAAACAGCAGTAACGATAACGATGCCATCGGTAATTATCCCAATGATTCACTCTCTGGCGGACGGTTTGCAGAAACATGGATTGAGGTAGGCGCCAGCCAGCAACAGCGCAAGCATCTGGCTACAGATTTCAGTAATTACGGCAAAAACAATGTGGATTTGTTTGCACCCGGATACGAAATTTACAGCACTGCACCCAATAATGGATATGAAAATGCCAACGGTACCAGCATGGCATCGCCGGTAGTAGCAGGTGTTGCTGCTTTGGTCTGGAGTTGCTACCCCAATTTAACCGCTGTGCAGGTAAAGAAAATCTTGATGGAAAGTGTGACCAAGCACAGCGGAACGGTTGTGTTGCCCGGTACTGCTGACAAGGTTAAATTCTCTGAGCTTTCAGTTTCAGGGGGTGTAGTAAATGCAGAAAATGCGCTCAAAATGGCTGCGAAAGTCAAGTAAATCAATTCCTTTAATGTTAATTATTTAATTAATTAACTTTCATTTTATGGGGTTTTAAATATATTTGTGTTGTCATGCACAAATATGCCGGCCGCATACTTGTTTTTTTTACTGCGTTTTTCTTCGCTGTAACGCTGTCGGCGCAAGGCAATAAACTGAGCATTGTTGCTTCAGCACCCAAGAATATGACCATCTGCGGTCTCACCGATACCGCAAGGGTGACCGTAGCCAATGTGAGCAGCTCCAGTGTTACCGGAATTACCATCACCCTGTCTTTTCCATCCGGCATGCAATATGTGGCCGGTTCGGTAAGCGGAACAGGCATAAGCGAAAGCAATATTACCAACCTGAACCGTCCGGTGTTTTCATCGGCTAATCTCACCATAGGTAAAAAATTCACGTTCACATATCGGGTTCGTGCCAACTGCGATTTGATATCCGTGGTGAGCGGTCCGTCTAATCCCAGCGTGAACGTGCGCGTAGATTACACGGGTAATTTTGATGCCGCACTTTCATTGCCATTCACATCTGCCATTCCGTCGCTGGGTTACAGTGGCATCACCAACCAGAGTTTTGTGGGCAATGTGGGCGATAAATTTGTGAGAAGAGTAACCGTCACCAACTTTGGGAAGGGTCCTCTGCTGAGTCTTAGGTTGCTGCGAATCAAAGGAAAAGACCTGACTCTCAGATCGGAGGCGGGTTTTAGCCATCGTTACAACCTTGACTCTGTAATCACCACCATCACAAAAGCTGATATTCAAAAGGTTGGTAACAAGGATACTTTTTTGGACCAGAATGAGAGCATTTCCATATCCGATACCTTTACCATCAATGCCTGCTTATTGTTGGCTACCAGCTATGATTTAACATGGGGGTGCGATGCCAAAAACTGTCAGGTGGCCAAAAATACAGCTACAACGGCAATCAGTACGGCCTCTCCGAATTTGCAGGTGGTGGTAACCAATAGCATGCAGCCGGTTTATAATAACACAACCGTGAGCAAGTTTACCATGCGCATTGCCAATATTGGGCAGATGAAGGCGCAGCTGCCACAAGCACTTATTTTTCAAACGGTAAATCCCGGTGGCGGTTTTTACAACTACGAATTATCACGCATAGATTCCACGAGTATACGGTTGAGGAAAGGATGGAATGGCACTGCCAATAGGGCCTACACCGATACGTTTCTGTCAAATGTGGCTACCCCATGCTGGTCTGCCGGATCCATGGGTGGTTTTCGACTCAGGTTGCAGGAATTACAACCCAAAGACACCATTTTTATCACCTGGGACGTGTTAAGGTGTGCCAATACCAATTGTAATACCGGATTTTATGAATCTGGATGGGGATATCGCGTTACCTATCAGAATCAATGTAAAACAGTGCTTAACACCGGAAACCAGTGGGGGTATGTTTACCATTACTCCGGAGGCGCAGTCACTCCATACACGCCCACAGACCTTCAGCAAAACGAGGTGAAACCATTCCGCTATACATTCAGCGGCATGGGTAACCTGCCTTTGCACAGCAGCGCCTCCATTCGCATTGATGCAGTGCTGCCCAATACCCTGTCACACAGTCTCACCAAGGCAGATTTTTACATCGACAATCCCAATTTAACCGCCATCTGGTATCCCGATAGTTTGAAAATGGTAGGTGATACCCTGAGGGCTTTTATGGGTAGATCGGTTGTGTTTGGGTTGACCAATTCAGAACTTACGATACGATTAAAAGGAATTTGCCCCAGTGGCAGCGGTAATAATAATCAGCCATTGACCCTCATTTATGCCTATAACCCCAATACCACGGCGCATCCAAACTTATGGATAAAGCCCTTTTGCAATACGGTTAATACGAAAGTGCATTGTCGCAATGTTTGTTCAAGGGGTGGTATGCTATTCCGAAATTTTGAATTGTATCGCAGCAATTACGGTCTGCCCGATAATGACAATAATGGACTGGCTGATGCTACCGGCTCTATCGATAAATTAAAAATCCGAACAGAAAGAATCATGTTCGGAGATACGCTGACTACCATTTTCAGAGGAAGACCGAGAAATGCTTCCGGCATTAATAACTGGCGCTACGGGTATGCTGAATCTGTGGTGACTAACGGCGATTACATTTCGGTTATAGACGCTAAGCTTGAGGTTTACAAAGGCGTGACCAAAGTGTCAGGCAACTGCAATGCGGTGAAGTGGCGCAAGGTGAGCAGCGGTAACAATGCCACGTTCTATTTTGATTTTACGGTGGACAGTATTTGGCGGGGTGGTTGTCTGTCCTCTACCTATAGATTCACTCAAAATGATAGCGTAAGTCTGATTGTTCGATACAAAGTGGATAAAAACAGGGGGCAGACCACGCAACCGATGAATTTTAGCAACCGATACTACCTGGCATCAGCGGCAAATCCCACAACATCGCAGTCTTATCAGTGTGATACCTTTTCAGGTAATTGTATTTTGTACGGTTACATTTTTCATAATTGGGGCACGGATCGAGTCAATTATGCCAGTTGCAATGAGGTAGCAATAAGTCAAAATTTTTACCTGGGAATCGGAAATTGTTGCACCTATGGTGGAGGTAATATTTTTCCATTTGAATACCGCAACTGGGGAAGGCCGGTTGCCATGAAACTTACTTTGCCGTCTGCATTAAAGCTTGGCAGAACCAGCTTCATACAATATAGAACTGCCGGAACCAATAGCACGGTGACAGAAAGGAAGGATACGGTCCCATTCCGCAGGGGCAGCACCTATTGGTTTGACTTTACCAAATACTATAAAGATTCCGGAGGTAAAGTCAACTACAGCGACGATGGATTTCATGGTACTTTCTGGTATACCGTCAATCCATCCTGTGAATTACTACCCAATACTACCTATCCGATACAATATGACTATGTCTATGAGCGACGGGGTGCACTGGGTAAGGGGTATGATACCGTGAGGTCTCAAGTGATGAAAAGCCCTGATTATTTTACGTTTGTGCCGCCTAAATTTACGCTGCAGCCCGCCCTTCCTGTTCTTTATGGAACCACCGATACCGTGGAATGGGAAGTGCGTTATACCAACCCTTCAAGTTCTTTTACTGCCAATACAATCTGGCTTTCACCGGCCAAGAACAGCAATATCAGGGTGGTGCAAATTCGTGATTGGGTAAAAGATACCCTCATAAAACCCGTGAATGATATTTATCGGGCAGGATCGCTGCCGGCAGGTCAAACCCGCCGCTTCAAAATCAGGGCGGTATTTAATAATTGTACACCCGACAGTTTGCTTTTATTCGGTGGTTGGAATTGTCAGGGTTACCCCAATGATTTTACCTCCAATACCTGCGCAACACTATCAACCAAGCTCTATCTGGAGCCACTGAATACGCGTTTAAATGTTACATTAACCGATTCACTCAGCAAATTTGATTTGTGTTATCCAAATCGCATGACCCTGGTGATTGACAATGTGCAGTCTGTGACAGCCCATCAGCTTAAAGCAAGGATTACCCTCCCTATTGGCATGGAGATTATCTCCGGAAATAGTTTTATCCGCTATCCGCATAAATCGGCGGCAACCAAATTAACAGACCCAAAATTACTATCAGGAACCACATGGGAGTGGGATTTAAACAAGCTGGTTTCCGGCCTGGCATCTGGATTCCCCGGTACTGTGGATACCAACAAAAATAGAATCATCATCACCTTTAGGGTAAATACCAATTGCGATTATGCCTCAGGGAGTTTTGTCACAGCCAGGGCTGCCTCCAACATCCGTTGTGGTGATCCCATTCCGTCTAATGCTTCCTACACCAATCCGCTGGAAATACGAGGCATCGTGCGCACATTGCTCACCCAGGTAAAAAACTGGACTGATCCTATATTGCCCTGCGAAAAACCTACCTATTCCAAAATCAGGGTTATTGTATTAGGCCCCTCAGAAACAGATACCAATGACAGGGTAGAGGTGATATTGCCTCCCGGTCTAAATAGGGACACATCATACTACAACGCGGTTCTTAATGCACCTGATCGGTATAAGTTAAAAGTCAGCAATTTCAATGGTGCTACTTTGCTTTCCTGGCAGTTGCCTCCTAAAATCCAACCCGGAGATTCGTCTGAATTTGAAATTAGACTGAATGCAGTTGGAAGCCAGTTAACTTGTGGACCATTGGATGTGCTAAGCAGAACGGTTGTTGCCCAAAATGCAGAGTGTGTTCCACAAAATAAAATTTGTGTTATCAAAGCCATTACCGGCTCCATACTGAGTTCACCCGAGGTTGATAAAGGCGACCTTCAGTTTACCAATGTGAGTATCAGCACATCCAAATTGATCAATTCAGATTCTGAACAGGTTACCCTGAAATACGGCATAAAGAATGTGGGCCAATATGCCAGTAGTGCTACACCCATCGTGGTGAGATACCATTATGACAGTGATGGTAATGGCAAATGGAGTACCGGTGATTTGAAACTGGGTGCAGATACAATCATAAAAACCCTGTATAAAGATTCTATTGTCCTGATGAGCCGGACCCTCAAAATCAGGGCCGGACGAAGCTGTGCCTTACTTGCAGTCATTGACAGCGGAGCCTGTGCCTGCCGCTTTGGGCAAATCATGTTCCCATCGCCATACTATCCCAACGCCGGAAGAGATACTGCACTTTGCTCAGGAACCCCTTGGCAGTTGGGTACAGCCACATCCAAATGGTATAAATACAGTTGGGACAGAACCGATTTGTTGGATAGTTTTTATAGTGGCAATCCTGTTTATACACCCATTAACTCCGATATAGTTCCGGATACACAGTTTTTCATGCTTAGCACGAATAGGGGTGTCTGTAGCTCAAGAGATACCGTTCGGCTCATTGTGTTGCCTTTGCCGGATCTTGTCATCAATAATAAAAGAAGGGAAATCTGCGAGGGTGCGTCTGTAAAGCTGACCAATGTTGTTAGCGGTGGTAATGCTCCCTATCAATGGCGATGGTCTCCGGTGACAGGAATCCCAGATTCTACGGCTTCAGAACCTTTGGCAACGCCTAAAGCTGACATTCGTTATAACCTGCGCATTACAGACCAATTTGGATGTGCTAAATCCGACACAGTAAGAATTTCGGTGAACCCCAATCCTGTGGCGGCGTTCTCCTGGCCCGTGACCTGTGCTGGCAGACCTGTGGTGGTTTCAGACAGTAGCCGAATTTCGGCGGATAGCATTGTAACCCGCCTCTGGAGCGCCACCGGCTTCGATACGTTTGGTTTAAAAGTGCTGAATTTCAATATGAATGGGCGTTCCAGGGTGCCGCTCACCCTCTCTGTATTTAGCAACAAAGGATGTGGTGATACGCTCACCCGAACTGTCGATGTGAAAGCCATACCTAGGGCGGACTTTACCATACCCTATGTCTGCAATGGCGACTCCAGCCGCTTTGCGAACCAAACCACCCTGGATAGCGGCATTATTACGGCATGGAGCTGGGATTTTGGGGATGGTAACTCTGCCACGGTTAAAAATCCCGGTCATAAGTATGCTGATACAGGCGTTCGTACCGTCATGCTGTCTGCCCTCAGTAATAACGGATGCGCCGATACCGTGCGCAAAACAGCCAGGGTGTTTCCGGTGCCGGTTGCTCGATTTACTGTGGCCAATGTGTGCGCCGGAGATTCATTTTCTTTTGCCCATACCTCCAATTTGTTTGGCGATACCCTTCAGTCACTTAGTTGGAACCTGGGTTCCATGGGGGCGGCCACAGACAGCAGTTTCCGAAGATTGATTACCCCCTGGGGCAAATACCCGGTTTCATTAACTGTTCAAACAATTCATGGCTGCAAGCATACTGCACTTGATACAGCCAGGGTTTATCCGCTGCCGGTGCCCGCTTTTACCGCCGATTCTGTGTGTGAAGGTCTTACCACTACCTTCCTAAATGGCGCTATAATCCCTGAAGGAAGCATAAAAGGATATCAGTGGGCTTTTGGAGACGGCAACGGATCAGTGGCTACTGCTCCCAAACATGGTTACTCCACTCAGGGATTGTATATGGCACGCCTGAAAGCTACATCAGATAAGGGTTGCATAGATAGTGTAGAAAATACAATAACGGTTTTTGCGCCGGCATGGCCGGTATTTGCGGTCAACGACCTGTGTCTTCGTCAGAACCTAACAATCAATGCACAGCACAGGGGAGTGGGTGTGCCAATAAGCTACCGATGGTATTTGGGTAACGGTGACAGTGTAAGCGGAAAAGACCTGAATTACCTGTATCCTGCTTATGGTAACTATAATTTGCAATTGCGCATGGTTACCGACCGAGGTTGTGTACGGGACTCTACTACGGCTATCTCGATTCATCCGCTGCCACAGGTATTATTCACCGCAGTGAATCCATGTAAAGATGACAGTCTGGTGTTTACTGCACAAACCGGCATAGCATTGGGTAGCGCGGGTACACCGCAATGGACTTTCAGCGACGGGCGTTCGGCCTCCGGTAGCCCCGTAAGGCTTATCTTCGGAACGCCGGGAAGCGGTTTTGCAAAACTCAAACACACTTCTGATAAGGGTTGCATGGATTCACTCACCTTGCCTTACGTTGTGGGTGAAAAAGTTATTGTACGATATACAGTAAGTGATGTATGTCTCCAGGAACCCAGTCAATTCAAGGATTCCAGCATTAGCGCCCAAGCCATCAATCAGTGGAACTGGGATTTTGGAAATGGTTCCAGGTCAACCCAATCAAATCCTGTGCACACGTACAAAATGTCGGGAACCTACAATACCCGCCTGCAAATCAGCACCTTGCCCGGTTGTAATTATGCTGTAGGGATGATCACCACGGTTCATCCCAAGCCCACGGCCCTGTTTACCCACAGCCCTGATCGAGGAACCATTGTAAACCCTTTGATTACCTTTACAGACAATAGCTCGGGTGCGGATACCCTCTGGTATGCAATCAGCACCGGTTTTAAAACCCAAAACCGAAATTTCACCTACAAATTTCCCGATAGTGGAGTGTATAGCACCACACAATATGTTTCCACACGCTACGGCTGCAGGGATTCTTTTACCCAAAAGATAATCATCGATTACATTTATACTTTGCATATCCCCAATGCGTTTACTCCGGACGGTAATAGCCTCAACGAAGGTTTTGGTCCTGTGGGTATGGGTATAAAGTGGTATTCCATGAAAATTTATTCCCGCTGGGGTGAGAAGCTTTATGAAACTGCCGACAGTAAACCTTGGACCGGAATGTACATGGGGGACTCAGTACCGGAAGGTATTTATGTGTATTTAATGGAGATAAAGGACCATAATGGGCGTAATCATTACGCCAAAGGCACGGTGCACATACTCCGAAAAGGAGATTGAAATTAGCGAAGTATAAAATCCTGCAGTTCTCTGTAGAATCTTGCCATGGGGAATCCCATTACATTGTAAAAACAACCATTAATCTTTTTCACTCCCATATATCCCATCCAGTCCTGAACGCCATAGGCGCCTGCTTTATCGAAAGGTTTGTATGCTTCTATGTAATAATCAATTTCTTTTCGACTCAGGGGATAAAATTCTACCTCACTGCGTTCGTGAAAAACATGTTGCCGCTCGGCATTGCGCATGCAAACACCGGTAAACACTTCATGGGTTTTGCCACTGAGAGCGGTGAGCATTTCAACGGCCTCATCTTTACTGGCGGGTTTGTTTATAACGCGGTTTCCTAGGCATACAATGGTATCGGCAGTCACCAGTATTTGATGGCCAAGATTTTCGGTAAAATGGGATGCCTTGTGTGAAGCCAGAAATTCACAAACCTGTTCCCGCACCAAATAATCCGGAAAATCCTCCTCTGCTTCAATGTTAACAATCTCAAATGCGAGTCCCGCCTCGCGGAAAATCTGGTGGCGGCGTGGACTTTTGGAAGCCAGCAGCAAAGTCGGGAATTGAACCATGTCGCAAAGGTATTGCTAAGCCGTGAAAGTAGAAATTAGCTGTTAATGGGTTATTTTTGCCGCAACTTATGAAGCAAATTGCAGTAATCGGCGGCGGTACCATGGGAAATGGTATCGTGCATGTGTTCGCTCAGAACGGATATCAGGTTTCTTTGATTGACGTTAAACCCGAAATACTTGAAAAGGCCCTGGACACCATCACCAAAAACCTCGACAGGCAAATTGCCAAAGGCGTAATCGGTGAGGACCAGAAAACAGCCACACTGGCTAATATCCAAACCTTCACCAGCATCAGCGATGGGGTAGTAGGTGCTGATCTGGTGGTGGAAGCGGCCACCGAAAACCTGGAAATCAAGCTGAATATTTTCCGCCAGTTGGACAGTCTTGCCAAACCCGGCTGTATACTGGCTTCCAACACTTCTTCCATCAGCATCACCAAAATTGGCTCGGTAACGAACAGGCCTGAGAAGGTAATCGGTATGCACTTTATGAATCCCGTTCCGGTAATGAAGCTGGTGGAAATAATCGGGGGTTACAAAACCGATAAACAAACGCTGGACACCATCGTGGAGTTAACCAAAGCCATCGGTAAAGTACCTGCAGTAACCCAGGATTATCCCGGCTTTATCTCCAACCGCGTGCTCATTCCCATGATCAACGAGGCCATTTTGTCTCTGGAAGAGGGTGTGGCCGGAGTGGAAGAGATTGACACCATCATGAAGCTGGGTATGGCGCATCCCATGGGCCCTTTGCAACTGGCTGATTTTATTGGATTGGATGTTTGCCTGGCCATATTGCACGTGTTGCATGATGGATTTAAAAATCCCAAATACGCTCCTTCCAATTTGCTGGTCAATATGGTAACTGCCGGAGATCTGGGTGTTAAATCCGGACGTGGTTTTTACGATTATTCCCACGGAACCAAAGAGCTGGTGGTTTCCCCTAAATTTTGCTGATAAAGCCCATAATTTAAAAACCATACTTCCTTGAAAAGCCCATCAGTAAAGGGCTTCCGCGTATTTTCTTGACTTTCCTCGCATATTATATTACATTCGCATTTTAATTAATCACGGGCGCGCTGCAACCGCATGAAATTAAGTCAATTTAAATTCGAACTTCCTGAAGAGCTAATTGCCCAGGAACCCCTTAAAACCCGTCACGAAAGCCGCCTTCTGGTGGTAAATCGCAAGGAAAAAACCAGTGAGCACAAAATGTTTCATGATGTGCTGGATATTTTTGACGAAGACGACACGTTTGTGGTGAACAATACCAAGGTATTCACCGCTCGCATGTACGGACAAAAAGAGAAAACCGGTGCACAAATCGAAGTGTTTTTGCTTAGGGAACTCAACCATGATTTGCGACTTTGGGATGTACTGGTAGATCCTGCCAGGAAAATCAGGGTAGGGAATAAGCTGTATTTTGGAGATGATGACCTGGTGGCGGAAGTAGTGGATAATACCACCTCACGCGGGCGCACCATTCGCTTTCTTTTTGATGGTGATGACGAGGCGTTCACCCGTGTGATCAAGAAGCTTGGTGAAACACCCATACCCAAATACATTTCGCGTGCAGTAAAGCCGGAAGATGAGCACTGGTATCAGAGCCAGTTTGCCAAATACGTAGGTGCCGTTGCGGCTCCCGCGGCTCAGTTGCACCTAACCCGTGAATTGCTGATGCGATTGGATATCAAAGGAATAAAATTTGCTGAAATTACGTTGCACCTGGGCCTTGGGGCTTTTCGTGAGGTAGAGGTGGAAGACCTTACCAAACACAAGATGGACAGTGAGTTTTACAGCATAGACCAGTTGGCCTGCGATATAGTGAATGATTCTTTGGAAAAACGCAAGCGTGTGGTGGCAGTCGGGGGGTCGGTTATGCGTGCTATGGAAAGCAGTGTAAGCTCTACCAAAACCCTGAATCCCGGGGCGGGCTGGTCAGATAAATTCATTTTCCCGCCTCATAATTTTAGTGTGGCCAATGCGTTTATTACCAACCTTCATCAGCCGGAAAGTCCATTATACATGATGGCCTGTGCCTACACCAGCCATGAGTTTATGACCCACGTGTATCAGGAAGCCATCAAGGAAAAGTATCGTTTCCTGTGTTATGGCGATGCCATGTTGATTATATAACATACAGTTATCCAATTATACAAAAGCCCCGGAAACGGGGCTTTTTTTGCGGCTATGGGGTGCCTATCCCGTTGGTTAATGCAGTCCCCACGACCGCGGAGGGGTCGCATGAAGGGACAACCTACTTATTCCAGACCTTCCTCACGTAATACTCGCTGAATCCGGTGAGCTGTGATATCTCAGCGGCCGATTTTCCGGCTTTCCTTAACTTCTTTACCTGCTCCATTCTCATTCGGTTTATAAAAGCACCCGGCTTTTCAGGGTCAAGGATGCTGTAAATAACAGCATGGTTGGTTTTAAACCGCTCCGATATGGATTTCAGGCTTGCCTGTGCCAGGTTTTCCTTAATGAAGGTTTCTATGTCCTCTCGGGTTGTTTTAGGAACGTCAGAAGCCGGCAATTCTTCTTCTATGAATTTCAGACGGAGGCGAGAGCGATACAACAAGTAGGAGAGTGCCGCCACAAACAGCCCCAGGCCGGCAATCAGCAGCAACAGCGAAACCGGGATTTGTGTTTTGCCCCCCGCCATTTTCATGGTGCGCTCCGCCAACTGATCCAGGTACCGCACATCCAGCACGTACAGGCCGTCTATACTGCCGGCAAACAGGCTGTCACCTTGCAGGTACAGACCCCTGCGGTTAAATTCCACCCCCTTTATCAGTTCCGACATCTTGTTGGAGGCAGCATCGTAGCGAAACAGGCCCGCATCGGTGGCTATGACAAAATCAGAGCCCCCCAGGTGCTGCAGGGTATGGGCTTTTTTCAGCGTAGCTAACTGTTTGAAGGTGCCGTCGGCATTGACGGTAAACAAACCCTCATTGCTGAGCAGATAATTGCTCAGATTGCCAATATAGCCGTCCAGAATGGGCGCAGGTAGGGTGTAAATCTCTTTGGTTTTTTGTGTGGTAGGTATAATGGACATGAATTTTCTGCCCGCAGAGAAATACAGTGCTCCCCGGTTTTCCCCGAGCAGCGTCACTTCAGCGTCCTTATCTTTTGTCCTATACAGGGAATGGGCTTCTTTAAGTGATTCGTTTATGCTTGCCAGTTCTGTTTTGGCAGAAACAAAATATTGTTTGTGATACGAAGAATACATCACATCACTCACCCATTCGAAGTTGAAGCCCTTGGGCATTTCCAATCTGCATACAGGAAGGCTGTTGCCTTTTTGAAGATCGGCTATCACCAGCGAACTGTAGCATATAAAAGCTTTCCCGTTCAGTTCCCGTATGCGGCCATCCGTAAATTTCGGAAAGCGCATGTCGGGTCCAAGTTTGGATCCGCGGTAGTAAATGCCCGAATAGGTCCCTACGAAATTCCGCGATGCGGTTCTCACGCTGTGGTTGCGGTAGTTGTGGTCAAAAGGCAGTATTTCGTATATGTGCATTTTACCTCCTGAAGTGATGTAGAAGAAATCTTCTGTGCCTGCATGGTACTCATCCCGGCTTTCGGTAGCAAAAGGCAACATGCGGCTGTAGGTGGTCTGATTGTGGTATTTGATACCATCGGGGTCAATCACCGGCTGCTCATTTTTGTCCAATGTCAGGTATCCAATACGGTCGTCAAGTTTTGACGGTGTTGCCCCATCAAATAAATATACACCTTCAGAGGTGCCGGCATAAATTTTCCCGTCTCCCCCTTTCAGCACATTGTAATAAAAAGGACTGGAGGCCATGGAATACAAAAGGGTGTCCCTCAGTTGTCCAAATACCTGATAAGCGAGGAAAAATGCGAGATACGCAAGCCAAATTTTTATTTTCAAAGGGATGTTACGGGAGTTTTTTTAACAGCTGCGAAGAAATGTCAGCTATGCGATAATTCAAAATTATCATTAAAAATTAACACATTGGTTTTGAAATAATGCCATGTTGTGTAGTCAAGCAGGCAGGCACACTGCCTCTAATTTTGAACCCGAATACCATTGTCTGTCATGTTTTTATTTCCCTCCTCCGATTTAACTTTTTTCTGTAAATCCCTTTTAGCCGCCTTGTCGGCTGCCCTAATTAGCTTTCCATGCACTGCGCAGTTATACATCGGTTCCGATCCCAATTCCCTGGTCATCAAATCGGGTGAATCATTCAGCTATGAAGGATTGACCCTGACTCCTTCGGCAGATTTTGTGCTCACCAATACCACCCTGTCTCGCACCGATGCCAAAACCATTTCACCTTCACCGTCCGCTGATTATATAGCCCGTTATTTCAGTTTTAGCAATACCACCCCTGCATTTAGCGGCACCATCCGGTTTTCGTATTCAGGGGCAACCCTCACGCCGCTTTCGGCCGGTGGGTTAGAATTGAACATCAGGACTAACGCTACCCAGTGGGTGAATATAAGTGGTACCGACAACAATGGCAGCGGTTATGTGGAAGCTACGGGTGTTAACAGCCGCACCCTCAACACGCTAACCCTGGGTTCCAATATTGCACCGCTGCCGGTAAACTGGCTGCAGTTTATAACGGTTAGGAAAGACCACACCGCAGTGCTGAACTGGATAACCGCCTCAGAATACAATACTCAGGATTATGTGGTGCAGCACAATGTGGCGGGCAACTGGAAAGATCTGGGAACGGTAAAAGCGGCGGGCAACGCTGCCACCCCCACCAATTACAACTTTATTCATTCAACTCCGTCAACGGGCTACAACCATTACCGACTTGTGCAGCGAGACGCAAACGGCAAACAAACCTTCAGTGAAATCGCTACCGTATGGATGGGACAGGGCAGCACGGGCATCAGCGTGTTTCCCAACCCGGTTCAGAACCATGTTTTGATGATGACGACCACCGAGCCCACCCACATTACCCTTTATGATGCCACGGGCCGCAAGGTTATGTCTCAAAACCTGAAAGAAGGAACCCACACGATGGATGCTTCGGGCTTGCCGGGCGGATTGTACCGCCTGCAATCAGGCAATGCAGTAATATCCGTTATAATTCCATAAATACAAACACAGAACTTATCATGAAAAGCAACATACTTTCGTTACTCGTTTTCACAGCCATTTTTGCCTACACAACCACTACTCAGGCCCAGGTAGGTATCGGTACCGCTTCCCCAAATGCATCTGCCCAGCTGGAAATCAGCAGCAGCAGTAAAGGGTTTCTGCCACCCCGGGTTACCCTAACTGGAACCGCAGATGCAACGACAATAGCCAGCCCGGCCACGGGGCTGATGGTTTACAACACCGCCACAGCCGGAACAGCTCCGGCCAATGTTGCGCCCGGCATCTATTATTACGATGGTGCCAAATGGCAGCGGGTAATTAACCAGCAGCCGGATGCGACGATAGAGTTTAATACAGCCGATCCCAATTCCGGTAGCCCTACATTTACCCCTAACACCCCTGCAAGTAAAGATTATGTTTATGTGAGTTCGGTTGACAATTCCCAATGGACTTACAACGGCACAACCTATGTAATCTATACCCCTCCTGCCAGCACGGCCTGGTATGCACAAAGCAGCACCACTGATGCTGGTTCCAATAAAACATCGGGTATGTATCGTACAGGCAATGTGGGTATAGGAACTACCGGCTTCACCCCAAGCACCAAATTGCACATTGTTTCAAGTACTGCCGGCGGAGGCTTTCGTTTGGTGGATGGAACACAAGGTGCTAACAAGGTGCTGCAGTCCGATGCAAATGGCAATGCTTCCTGGGCAACGAATGTGGCGATTACGCCTGCTGTAATAGGAGTCAGGGGATCTGGCTCTGCAAATATTGGTGAAAATGCCTACACGGGCGCATACATAACCCTGCCCAATGGGAAATGGTCTGTGTCGGTAAGTATGTTGGCTTTAACGACCAATTCCGGTGACTATTGGTTGCGATCGGGTTTTTCTGCTAGCTCCACATCTATTGTTTTGGGTGCCGACGGTGTTACAGGGGGGCCAACACTCATCAGCGGGCTTGTTCATGGTGGAAGCGCCGGCTATCTGCAAATGCTCACTGGAACGGTCATTATCAACAATACTTCGGGCGCCAATAAAACCTACTACTATTGCACAGGAGCTTTAGGCCTTTATAATGGCGGTGTATCAACAGCGCTATTCCAGAACTTAGGAAGGGATGTATATGGTGAAAACTCAATTGTTGCCTATCCTATGAATTAATGTAATCTTGAACTTTTGCTGTTTGGTTGGTGGCTTCACCAAACTTTAACCGGATTAGCCACCCCGACTCGGAAGGGATCAGCATGTGATGACGGATTTACATTCCAAACCACAGTATATGCTTGGTATTTCATGACCCCGGCGTGGTCAAATATCTGTAGCCGGAACGGCGAAAGATGTTTACGACCCCGAAGGTGGTCGAACATGCTATTTTAGGTAAAACGGTTGGTGCACAAACCAATTGGGGATGTGCGACCCCGTTGGGGTCGAATTTAACGCCCTACGGGCTAGAAATGTTTGACCCTTTCAGGGTCAGGATAAAAGCCACATAGGTCTTGATGGCTTGTCGTGTGGTTGTTGTCTCCACCAATCACCAACCGGAATTCCCAACCCAACCCCGAAGGGATCAGCATGTGATGATGGATTTCCATTCCACACCACAGTATATGCTTGGTATTGCATGACCCCGGCGGGGTCAAATATCTGTAGCCGGAACGGCGAAAGATATTTACGACCCCGAAGGTGGTCGAACCCAAGAATATTTGGTACATGGCAGTTAAAGCAAAATTTCAATGCGCTTTTAGTATCCCCATTAATAACGGCCTTGCAAACATAGCCCGGTTTAAACCCCGGGCTATGTTTGCTTTGCTCACCCGGTGCACTTTGCTGGATTACCTGCGGTGATCCAAAATGTCTTACGGAGGGGCCTCAAACAAAATAGCCCTGGCTCGCTTTGCTGGCCGTGTATTTTGGCGGATTACCTTCGGTGATCCAAAATGTCTTACGGAGGGGCCCCAAACAAAATAGTCCCGGCTCGCTTCGCTCACCCGTGATTTTTTTATGCCCACAACCTCAAAGCGGGGCTTTGGTTGCGGGCATAAAAAAATCCCGCACTCTCGTGCGGGACTATTTTGTTTGTGCCCAAGACTGGATTCGAACCAGCACGCCGTTTCCAGCGCTACCACCTCAAGGTAGTGCGTCTACCAATTTCGCCACCTGGGCAGTTGAAAGAAATTGGTGCCCAGAACAGGACTCGAACCTGCACACCTCGCGGCGCCGCCACCTGAAGACGGTGCGTCTACCAATTTCGCCATCTGGGCATTCACTGCCATTTTACATGGCAAAAATTTCTTTCAACAAGATTTTAGAACAGGGGTGCAAATATAGTGAATTTGAATGATTTTTCAAAGAGAATTCGGAGGTTTACCTGTGTTTGCCCGCCTTCAGCCACTTCCAAATCCCAAACAAAATTACCGGCATAATTCCACCGGCCCAATAAGCCAGTTGTTCCGTGCGCAAATGAATAGGAATATGAATAAAAACCGCCACCAGTGCACCGCTCACCGCACCGCCAAGGTGCCCTTCGTGCGAAATGTTTGCTGCACCTGCCTTCGGTAGCTGAGATAAAACCATAGAAACCCAGCAGATGATAATGGCAAATAACCACCCGGGTATTCCTACAGGAATGAAAAACAGGTATAAACTCACTTCGGGCAGCATCCACACAAATGCAAAAATCACCCCGAATAAACCACCGGATGCCCCGAGTGCACTATAATTCAGGTTATTGCGGTGGGTAACCATTGTGAAAAGGTTTCCGCCAATGATGGACAAAAGGTATATAGTCGCAAACCCCAGTCTACCATACAGCATTTCTACCGTAGGGCCGAAGTAATACAGGGTAAGCATATTAAATAATAAATGGACAAAACTGTAATGCGCAAAACCGGAAGCAATCAGCCGGTCATACTCTCTGTTGCGCGCCACCGCTCTATACAGGAACAGCATTCGCTCCAGTAAAGCGTGATTGCTTTGCAGTATCAGCCATATAATTACATTGGCCACGATAATGCCCGTTGTCAATCCGGGTTGTATTCCCAACGGTAGGTTCACTGTTTAATGACCCTCCCTGTGCCGAGCTCTTTGATATCGAGTTTTACCAACGGGTTTTGGTAATAGATAATATTTCCACTGCCATAAACCGTTGCAGCCAGTATGTTTTTGGGATTGACCCTGATATCCCTGGCAGCATAATGGTAAATATAGGCATCATCAGACCGAAGGTGCCGGGCATCAAAACTGCTTCCGTTTTCACAGCCCCAGGCAAATATGGTGCCCTGCCCGGCAAGGTCAACATGCCCTGAATTGTTGCCATTCCCGTACAAATTGCCACAGAACAACAGTAATTTCTGGTTTTCTACACTGTTCATATTGATGTTTACCTGATCTGTATAGACCGTATCCAAAAAAATAACCGATGCCGCCCCCCGAATATCGAGTGCATTGATTTTGTGAATATTCATTGTGCAAATGGGCTGCACATTGAAGCGCCTTACCCAGTTGAAATTGTTTTTGTCCTCTATCACACAATAATCTTCTTGCCACTCCAGCTTAATTTTATCAATCACATTGCTGCCATACCGAATCAATGCCTGCTCAGGTTTCGTTTTGTCGGACTGAATGTAAACCTTGAATTTTTGGCCTACCCTTAACTTTGTGCAAGGCCTGCTGATTAGCAGGGTAGTGCTGTCTTCCGTTCCATAAGATGTTAAAAAATCCGGACCATTTTGACAATTTTGCAGTGTCAGTGAAATAAAAAAAGATAAAATGATAAAGCGGCCCAACTTTTGAAGTTTACTTTGCATTACAAATTACTGAAAGGTGAAGCACATTTTAGCCAATATCCCTAAAATAATTGTTCTGGTGTTGTCTTTGGGTCCTTTGGCCACATTTGCACAGGATGATGATGAGTCGCTCAGCGATCTGGCCCAGGCCCGGGAAGCGATGCGCAAAAAAGAATTTCTAAAGGCGGAACACATCTGCCTGCGTATGCTTGTGCAACATCCTACCGATAATGATATCCGGCATTTGCTTTCACATGCACTTATTTTTCAATCACGTTTTGGGGAAGCCGACAGTTTGCTTAAAAAGGTGTTGGAATCCGACACCAATCTTGCCGGAACCTACTGGTACATGGGCCTCAGTGCAGAGCGGCAGAATAAAAATCTGACAGCCGTTTATCATTTTAAGAAGTACATTGCCAAAACAGCCAATCCCCTCAATGTTAATGTCAGCGCATGGCTGCATGCGGCTTCGGGTTATCGGCGCATGATGCGCAGCGAAGGCATCACCACCGCTCAGTTCGACGAAATGGTGTATTTGTATAATCATTATTTGGAAGCTATGCCGACAGAAGTATATGCCGAGGCAGTAAGGGATTTTTTAGATCGCGTTAAATCCCGAAAACCCGCCCAAGGACAAAAACTGGTTTGGGACGAAACCTCGGAATAGCCAAAGTAATTATAACTTTGCGCCAATGCAGCCGCTTAACAAGAATAAAATCATCAACGACCCGGTATATGGATTTTTGACCGTGCCATCCGAGTTGGTGCATGACGTAATTCAGCATCCGTACTTTCAGCGTTTGCGTCGCATCCGGCAGTTGGGCCTGAGCGAAGTGGTTTATCCGGGAGCTACCCATACCCGTTTTCATCACGCACTTGGTGCATTGAATTTAATGGTCAGGGCCATTGAAACACTTCGCAGCAAAGGCGTTCAGATTACCGATGAGGAAGCAGAAGCGACATGGCTGGGAATTCTGCTGCACGATGTAGGTCATGGTCCTTTCAGCCATACCCTCGAGCACACCCTTATTGAAGGGGTAAGCCATGAATATATTTCAACCTTGATTATGCAGCGGCTGAATAAACAGTTTCAGGGTAGACTGGATCTAACCATCCGCATTTTCAAGGGGGATTATCCCCAAAAGCCATTTTTGTCGCAACTGATATCAGGTCAGCTGGATATGGACCGTTTGGATTATCTGCAGCGCGACAGCTTCTACTCAGGCGTGAGCGAAGGGGTTGTGGGTGGCGATCGTATTATAAACATGCTGAACGTGAAGGATGGCAATCTTGTGGTAGAAGAAAAAGGCATTTATTCAGTTGAAAAATTTATCGTGGCACGCCGGCTCATGTATTGGCAGGTGTATCTTCACAAAACCGCAGTAGCCGCAGATGAATTGCTCATCTCCATTCTTCAAAGAGCGCGCCACATGGCGGCCAATATGGCATCCCTCGGCAGTTATCACCCCCTGATTCATTTTTTAGGTAACACTATATCAGCAGACCGGTTTGATGAAGAATCCCTGGATTTGTTTGTTCAGTTGGACGATCATGATATAATGACCGGCGTAAAAGCATGGCAGTTTCATGACGACAAGGTATTGGCCACCCTGTCTCTGGCAATGCTGAAAAGAAATTTGCCCAAAATCATAATTCAGGATAAGCCTGTTTCAGCCGAATTAAAAGACGAATGCCTGAAAAAGACCCATCAGCATTTTGATTTCATACAACCCGGTGAAGCCGCCTATTTTGTTCGATCAGGATTGCTGGAAAACCTGGCATATAAGCCCCAGAAAGGGGGGATACATATTCTTAAAAAGGATGGAACTGTATGCGATGCAGCAGAGGCCTCCGATAACCATAACCTGCATTCACTCAGTGAAACGGTTACCAAATATTTTATAACCTACTGGCCCTGATGCAAAAAGTGGCACCCAAAAAACAGCTGGGTCAGCATTTTCTCACTGATCCTGCGATTGCGTTAAGAATTGCAACATCAATTCCACAGGGTGAATGGAGCCGTGTGGTAGAAGTGGGCCCCGGAATGGGAATTCTCACCAGACCTTTGCTGGAAACCCATGGTGCAGCCCTGCATTGTGTGGAGATTGATAAAGAAAGTGTGGAATGGCTGAGACTTCAGGGCTGGGCCAAAGATTTAAATATTCTTCAGGGTGATTTTTTGGCCATTACGGAAGATGTACTTTTTGGTAATGGAAATGTTGCGGTAATTGGCAATTATCCCTATAACATCTCCACCCAGATTGCATTCCGGGTGCTGGAAGCCCAAAACCCAATACGGTTTTTCGGAGGGATGTTTCAACGTGAAGTGGCAAGACGATTTTGCGCCGAACATGGCAATAAAGAGTACGGTGTAACCAGCGTGCTGCTGCAGGCATTCTATGATTGTAAATACCTATTTACCGTAAATGAAGGCAGTTTTAACCCGCCACCGGCCGTTAAAAGCGGTGTGATGGCCTGTGTGCGGAAGGATCTGCCACCCGACTGCACGTATAAAAGCCTTGCGCTGGTGGTGAAAACCGCCTTTAACCAACGAAGAAAGACCTTATCCAACGCACTTAAACCCCTCACATCGTCCAGACCAACCTTTGTATTGCCTGATGAACTCAAAGGAAAGAGAGCAGAACAGCTACCGGTAGAGACTTTTATCATGCTGGCGGCACGGTGGGATTCACCTGACTTATAATTTCGGCCGTATTTTTGCCGTTATTGTTCATAAATACCATGTTTCGAGCCACCGCTGTCTTCTTTCTGTTTATTTTTAGCCGACTTGCGGCCCAGGATGTCCTTCCCGACAGGCAAGTGTGGGATTTCGGCGATGTACTATTCTGGAAAAATGACACGGCACGCTTCAAGGTACGAAACGCCACCGACAAGGATTTCGTGTTTTTGCCTACCTACTACAAGGAAAATGTTGCGGTGTATTTTTCCAGCCGTTTGGTTGAACCGGGTAAAACTGCTGAGATAATGATGGTATACTACACCACCCGAAAAGGCAAATTTTCGCTGGATGTGCCCCTGTATGTCAGTAGCAGAGCAGAACCCCTGGTATTTAAATTGAAGGGAGATATTAAAGGATTTGATCCTTCGGCACAGTTGCGCTGTCCGGTGGTAAATCCCGCCAATGCTGACGAAAACAAACTTGAAAAAATGGTGCAGGTGGAAATCCGCAACCGCAATACCGATGAGCGCATAAAACCTGATGAGTTTTCTGTGAAAGAAAGCAATGGCAAGCGAATTCGACTGGAACCACAAGGAGATGGATTCCGCATGGCTATTATTCCGGGCAATTACCGCATTGCATGTACCAAGCAAGACTTTGATGACTACCTGGCCCTCATTACGCTGGAACCCTATCAGCGCAATTTCATAGTATACATGGATCCAAAACCGGTGGAAGAAGTTAGGGAGCCCGCCCCGACTTCAACCGGAGGCAGAGACGCAACAGCTTCCGAACTGTTGCTCATGGACACGATTGATGAGGAAGCGCATATTCACCCGGAAGATGAGTTACTCGAAAGCAACACTTACAGAACCAATAACCTGGTTTTCATTGTAGATGCCAGCATGAGCATGAAGCGCGACGGTAAAATGGAGACACTGAAATCCACCATGGCCATCCTGGTATCGGCTTTACGAAGTAGTGACCGTCTGGGAGTGGTAGGATTTAGCAACGATGCCAAAATCATTCACCCGCACGGCCCTATAGATAATAAGGATAGTATTTACAGTCGCATTAATCGCTTGAAAGCCGAGGGAGGTACCAATGGCGGAGCTGCCCTCAAATTGGCATATCAGCAGGCAAAACAATATTTTCAAGCCGATGGCAACAACCAAATCGTAATCGTAACAGATGGTGTGTTTACTACTGGGGGGCTAAGCCGAAAAGCCATGGAGAAAATGATTTCAGAGGCAGCTGCAACCGGAATACACCTTAGTACCATCATGGTAGGACAGAATCCTGCTGCATTGGAGATGCTCAAACAACTCAGTGCACTGGGTGGTGGGAACAATATCCACATTTTGCCCGATTCCAACCAGCAAATGCTTCTGCTTGAAATGGTTAAAACCCAAAGCAGACGCTAATAGATGCGCCATTTGTCAGTGCGTTAATAAACTTTCTCATTTTTTCGCAAATTTTGCTTGAAACATGCAACGGATACTTAAATTTGCACCACAAAATCCATAATTGGCATAAATGAAGAATCACCATTTGTCCGTTATCGCTGAATTTCTCAACAAGAAACTGTTCTCGGCGATGTTATTGTTATCCTTGCCTTTTTTTGCTTTCGCTCAGTCTGCGTCTGATGTTGTTCAGCCTCCTCAGGAGTTTAGCCTGGCTAATTGGGACTGGGAATTTATCAGCTATTGCATATTGGCAGTCCTGATTATTCTCATCATCGCCAGGGCTTTCGATATTGGATCACTCACTGAGAAAATCACCGGTAAAAAGGTAATCAACTGGAACAGCACCAACCGCTGGATTGCCATTGTTTTCCTGGTTGCGTCTGTTGGCGGAATCTGGTATGAAATGATTTATCATGGCAAATATGTTATGATAGGGGATTCGTACTCTGAGCATGGCGAAACCATTGACAGTATGTTTAACTGGACTTTCGGATTCACCTTCGTGGTATTTGCCATAACAGAAGCACTGCTTTTCTATTTCATGTTCAAATACCGCTACCGCGATGGCCAAAAAGCACACTATTATTTTCACAATAACAAACTCGAGTTGATTTGGACTGTGGTTCCTGCGATTGTTCTTACCTTTTTGGTGCTTCGCGGTTTCAATACATGGACCAAAATCACTGCCGAGAAGCCTAAAGATGCTCAGGAAATTGAGGTTTTTGCATATCAGTTTGGATGGAAAGCCCGATATGCCGGTGATGATAAAACCTTTGGCAACAGTCACTTTACTTTCATCAGTGGTAAGAACCCACTGGGTCTTGCAGTTTCTGAGCATGTAGATTCGCTTTTGGTCGACCTCAAAAGGGACACAGCGCTTCTGAATAGCCAGATTGCTTCTGCGTCCGATTCAGCCACAGCATGGAAGACCGCATTCGTGAACTTCAATACCGGAAGCAATGCAACTGCTTATCCTGCAATCTATAAAGATTTAAAAAATAAAATGGAAGACGCAGAGTCCGGTGCCTATGTAAGGCAGTTAAAAAAAGACCTGCGCCGCAAGATTACAACCATTAGCCGCATCACTACCTATCGCAAAGATCAAAAAGTCTTTAACAATGCGGGCAACGATGATAAAATCACCACTGAAGTTGTATTGGTAAAGGGTAAGTCCTACACCTTTAACTTCCGCGCCAGGGATGTGATTCACTCCGCATGGTTCCCCGATTTTCGCGGTCAGATGAATGTAGTGCCTGGTATGGCAACCTGGTTCTCGTTTACCCCTAACAAAACTACGGAGCAAGCCCGTACAGAAAAGAATAACAAAGACTTCGACTTTTACCTGTATTGCAACAAAATATGCGGCGGAGCCCACTACAACATGAAAATTAAGATCACCGTAGTAGGTTCTGAGGCAGAATACAATACCTGGATGGCGACCCAGGCACCATTCGTGGCTCCTTCTGCTGCTGTTCCAACTCCCTCCAATACGCAGGATTCTTCAACCCTTGTTAAACCCAATACTGTTACCATTCGTTAATCTGAAAAGTAAACTAATATGAGCACCGCAGCTTTACATACAGACCACCACCACGGACACGATCATCACGAGCACAAAGAAAGCTTTATTAGCAAATATGTGTTCTCCATGGATCACAAAATGATCTCAAAGCAATTCCTGATAACAGGTATTGTAATGGGTATTGTCGGACTGGTTATGTCTCTTCTTTTCCGCATGCAGCTGGCATGGCCCGATGAGAAGTTTGGCATCATGGAAATGCTTTTGGGCAAATGGGCCCAGGACGGAAAATTGGATCCCAACTTCTACATGGGTTTGGTTACCATTCATGGAACCATCATGGTATTTTACGTGCTTACTGCCGGACTGAGCGGAACATTCTCCAATCTGCTGATTCCATTGCAAGTGGGTGCCCGTGATATGGCATCGCCCTTCATGAACATGCTCAGCTACTGGTTCTTTTTCCTGTCTTCAGTGGTATTGCTCATCTCTGTAGGTGTTGAAACGGGTCCTGCATCTGCCGGATGGACTGTTTACCCTCCGCTGAGTGCCCTGGAAAAAGCCATGCCGGGTTCCGGTCTTGGAATGACCCTTTGGCTGGTGGCCATCGTGTTGTTTATTGTATCTGCCCTATTGGGTGGTATTAACTATATCAGTACTGTATTGAACATGCGTACCAAAGGTATGAGTATGAACCGCATGCCGCTTACCATCTGGGCGTTCTTCTTTACCGCTGTGCTGGGTCTGCTGTCATTCCCCGTATTGCTGGGTGCAGGTTTATTCCTAATTTTTGACCGCAGCTTTGGAACTTCATTTTACCTCTCGGATATATACCTTGAGGGGGTAGGGGCAATGGAAAACATTGGTGGAAGTCCTGTACTTTATCAGCACCTTTTCTGGTTCCTCGGTCACCCTGAAGTATACATCATTTTGATGCCGGCTTTGGGTATTACCTCTGAGGTTATTTCAACCAACGCCCGTAAGCCGATCTTTGGATATACCGCCATGGTCATTTCTTTGATGGGCATTTCATTTCTGTCCTTTATCGTTTGGGGGCACCACATGTTCATTACCGGTATGAATCCCTTCCTGGGCAGCGTGTTCATGATACTCACACTGATTATTGCGGTGCCGTCAGCGGTAAAAGTCTTTAACTATCTTACAACCCTGTGGAAAGGCAACCTGCGTTTTACACCCGCTATGCTTTTTTCTATCGGTCTGGTTTCATTCTTTATCTCAGGTGGACTTACCGGTATTTACTTGGGTAATGCCGCACTCGATATTCAGCTTCACGATAGTTACTTTGTGGTTGCCCACTTCCACCTGGTAATGGGTTCATCTGCTATCTTTGGAATGTTTGCGGGTATCTACCACTGGTTCCCCCGCATGTATGGCCGCATGCTAAACAATACCCTGGGTCAGTTCCACTTCTGGATTACCTTTATCACTGCATACCTGGTATTCTTCCCCATGCACTTTATGGGTCTTGCCGGTGTGCCCCGCCGTTACTATATGTTTACCCTGGTAAAAGAGTTTGACGTATGGATGGATGTAAACAAGATGATGACCATTGCTGCTATTGTTGGCGGTGCAGCTCAGTTGCTGTTTCTATGGAACTTCTTTTACAGCATTTTCCGCGGTAAAAAATCGGAGCAGAACCCATGGCAGAGCAATACCCTCGAATGGAGCGCTCCTGTAAAGCATCTGCATGGTAACTGGCCCGGTGCTATTCCTGAGGTTTATCGCGGTCCTTATGAGTACAGCCGTCCCGACCGTGAGGATGACTATTTCCCACAGTACGTGCCCGATGAGTCCGACAATGCCGGTATCGGAGGCGATGGACATGGTTCTGCACCCAAGCGCAAATCAACCAAAAAAGAAGAAGTAGCGGAAAACGTTATGTTTGCCGCCATCAAACGCGTGTTTGGCTGGAGCTGATAGGTCCTTGTCTTCACTGCAAAGTATATTCACCCAAAAATTTTTCAGACGAACAGGTATTATCGCCTGTTCGTCTGTTTTTTTATTGTTCCTGCTGGGCGGATTGGTTAGGGTTACGGGCAGCGGTATGGGTTGCCCGGACTGGCCGAAATGCTTTGGTTTGCTCGCACCTCCTACTTGCGATTGTCAGTTGCCGCCCAATTATATGCAGGTTTTTCTTGAAAAACGCATTCAAAAAGTAAATCGTTTTGCCAATACCCTTGAAAAGCTTGGCTGGACTGAAAAGGCGGCCGAAATCAGAAGCAACAAGACTATTCAACAGCCGGAAGTATTCAATGCTGCCAAGGCATGGATTGAATATATCAATAGACTGTTCGGAGTGCTTGCCGGATTGTTTGCACTGCTTTTCTGGTTGTTGTCGTTCAGGTTTCTCAAATCGTCCAGAAACACTTTTGTGTTTGCTACATTAGGATTTATTGCCCTGCTGTTTAATGCATGGTTAGGAAGCATAGTTGTAGCTACAAATCTTTTGCCGGGAATAGTATCAGTACATTTTATGCTGTCTTTTCTAAGCATTCTATTTACATTGCTTGCCATTCAACAGCAACACCCATTTGTTTTTCATTCAAATGAAAAGAAAGGTAATGCCCATTGGAACGTGATGATGATAATGTCTTTCTTTATTGTATTTCTTGGAACGCTGGCCCGGGAGCAGGTTGAATCACTTGCACTTGCCGGTAAACTACAGGATGAAGGTGTTTTAAACTGGGCTGCCATGGGGTTGTCATTTGCGGTGCATCGTTATTTGCCTTTTGTGTTTTTGGGTTACACAATATGGATATGGAAGCGTCGTCGGCAGGTATGGCCTTTACAAGCCCGCGTCACCGCATGGCTGGGTTTGCTTATTTTAATCCAGATTGTGCTTGGAGCCATCAATATCAATTGGGTTTTACCACCGGTGACGCAGGTGCTTCATATTGTGCTTGGGGCTTCTTTACCTATTATAATTTTTTATTGGAGAATTGCCAAACCCATTGGGCTTGAATAATGTTAATATAATACCCTGTGAAAACCACTTTTAAAGCATATTTTGATCTGGTAAAATTCCGCCTAACATCTACCGTTGTAGCCACTTCGGTATTTGGTTATTTACTGGGTTGTAAATTCAATTCCACGGATGGGAGTCTCAGTGGCTTCAGCTGGTTTGTTTTTCTAGGTGTTTTACTCGGAGGATTGTTCATTGTATTTGGTTCCAATGGGCTGAATCAGTTGCTTGAAAAATCCCAGGACAGCCAAATGTCCAGAACCCAAAGTAGGCCGGTCGTAGAAGGGCGTTTAAGTGAAACGCAGGCTCGCATATTTTCCCTGTTTTGTGGCCTGTTGGGAATTGTGATTTTACTTTTTACTGCGCCGCTGTTAACCACCATTTTAGGAGCACTGTCCTTAGTGTTGTATGTTTTTGTTTATACGCCCTTAAAAGGCGTAACTCCCCTAGCGGTGATGGTGGGTGCCATTCCCGGTGCGTTACCGCCTCTAATTGGCTACACTGCAGCGACCGGGGTAATTGATGACGCCGGTATCATCCTGTTTTTGGTGCAGTTTTTCTGGCAGTTTCCTCACTTTTGGGCCATTGCCTGGCTTTTGCATGATGATTATCAGAAAGCCGGCTACTGGCTATTGCCTAGCAAAGGGGGCCGCGATAAATACAGCGCATTGCAGATAGTGATTTACACTCTTATACTGATCGCCACCAGCGTGATGCCGGTATTGTATGGCATGAGTAATGTTTGGTCGCTGCTTGGGGTATTGCCCTCCGGAGCCTTATTTTTGTATTATGCAATAAAGCTTCATCAAACGTTGGAAGTATCTGATGCAAGAAAACTTCTCTACACATCATTCCTATACACCCCTGTGGTATTTGTTACATACATATTATTCTAAATAAATGAACGCTAAAACTGTTGTTAAGAAGAACAAAGAGAATTACCGGATTGAGCCGATGCGCTTTAATCTGGTACTGATGATCATTGCAAGCTGTATGCTGTTTGCGGCCTTTGTAAGTGCCTATATCGTGCACATGCCGGATGCAATGGCAAAGAATACCTGGACTAAGTTTGATCTGCCCATACAGTTTTTGATTTCTGCAGTGGTGGCAATAGTAAGCAGTGTTACCATCTATATGGCTTATAGGGCTGCCAAGAATGACGAATTGCCGTCCAACAGGATTTTTCTGGCAGTTACCTGGATATTGGGCATATTATTTTGTCTAATGCAATATTTAGGATGGAAGGACATGACTTCGAGGGGTTTGATGTTTGTAAACGCAGATCCTGAAGATATTTCCGCCAGCTATGTGTATGTAATTTCTTTTGTCCATGTGCTGCACGTGTTGGGTGGAATGATTTTGTTAACTGTCACATTAACAAAGGCTTTCAGGTTTCAAGTTCATAAAAAAGAGCTCACGCTGATGAAGGTTACCCACACTTATTGGCATTTTGTTGGGTTGTTGTGGATTTATTTGTATTTATTCCTTTATTTCGCAGGGTAATATTGAACAATGGCGAATCATCAACAAGCGGCCTTTGAACAACAGCCCATGTGGGCCGGTGGAAGGTCTCCTTTTAATGTTAGTTACGGAAAGCTCATGATGTGGCTTTTCCTTCTTTCTGACGCATTCACTTTCTCCAGCTTGCTGGTACAATACGGTGCACAGCGCTTCAGCAACGTGCAATCCCCTATCGTAACCAACTGGCCTGATCCTGCAGCGATTTTTAACCACTTCCCATTCATGCACGGTCTTCACCTTCCGTTGCTGTTTGTGAGTTTGATGACCTTTATCCTGATTTTGTCTTCTGTGACCATGGTATTGGCGGTAGAAGCGGGTCATCGTAAAAGCAAGAAGGAAGTTGTACGATACATGATTTACACCATCATTGGTGGTGCCATGTTTTTGGGATGCCAGGCGTGGGAATGGTCTGTTTTTATTGGAGAAGGTGCAACCTTGTACGGCAACCAGTTTGGTATTACCGAAGTAGGGCAAAAGGTTTTTGGCGCTTTGGGTTTTGGTGACCATTTTGAATGGCAACCCGAATACCGAACAGCAGGTCCGGTACCGTTTGCAGCGCTGTTTTTCATTGTAACCGGTTTCCACGGTTTCCATGTATTCAGCGGTGTAATCATCAATGTGGTGGTAACCATAATGGCTGCCAGAGGCGCGTTTGAACGGCGTGGTCATTACGAAATGATTGAAAAGGCCGGTTTGTACTGGCACTTTGTAGATCTTGTATGGGTATTTGTATTTACCTTCTTTTACCTCATCTGATTAAAATTTAAATAACCATGGAATTCTATACCAAACCCGGCGAATACGATGCCATCAACTACATTCCTCCGGCGGAAAGTCACGGAACCAAAGAGTTGTGGCGCACATTTTGGATTTTACTTGGAATCACCGTTCTGGACTTCATCATCTATTTTGTGATGCCCCATACCGGTTTTAGAAATTTTATCTTTATTTTCTTCGGTATTGTTAAAGCATACTACATTGTTGGCGCCTTCATGCACATGAAGTACGAGAAAATTAACCTGGCCCTCATAATTCTGGTTCCTACCATTTTTATCATCGGTCTGGTGATGGGATTGTTATACGAAGGGAATGCCCTTACCTACGCTAAGTAATGGGTGCTTTCGATAAAAAAGGAATAATCAGAGTGGCCGCTGTTGCGGCCATTATTCTTTTACCCATACTGGGAATTTTCTATCTGGGCAAGGCAAAATGGGTGCACAAACCGCTTGATTACCTCGGGCAGACTGAAACATTGCCTGATGGAACCAAACAATACCATACCGTCAGCGAAATACAGCTGAAGGATCATACCGGCAAAACAGTTACCATGGCCGATTTTGATACATGCATCATAGTGGCCAACATCTTTTTTGCTACATGCCCGGAAATTTGCCCTGAAATGAATAAACAGGTGCAAACCATAGCCGAGAAGTTTTACCGTAACCCCAAAGTTCGCTTTTTATCTGTTTCAATCGATCCTGAATCAGACAGTGTGCCGGTATTGAAGAATTATGCAGCCCGATTTCGGGCCGATCGCCTCAACTGGCAGTTTTGCACCGGTTCCAAAAAAGAAATCTATGATTGGGCAATTAATGATCTTTTGCTGGCAACCGAGCAACGAGGACAAGATTTTATACACGACGACAAGATCGTTATTATTGACAGAGAAAAACATGTGCGCGCCATATTGCCTACCCGTGGTGATAAAAACAGAGACCGATTTGAAGCGTTAAAGAGGATAGAAGAAGACATCAATAATCTATTGTATGAATACAGACAAAAAGAGCTGGATAAGTGATAAGGCCTTTTTTTGGCTGGTTACAGGTGTAAGTATTGCCGTGCTGGCTGTGGTGGTTTTACTGAGGTATCTGCCCTCAGAATATCGTCCCAATTTTCACCTTGCCAGACATCTGCCATTTTTGAATGCGGTCCTCAATACCTGCGTTTCTGTTTGTCTGATGCTCGGTTACTACATGATTCGCGTAAAGAAAAACAAGGGAATGCACCAGTTTTTTATGCTGCTGGCATTCGTTATTTCATCCCTGTTTTTAGTGAGTTATGTGGCGTATCACACCAGCATGGATCATACGCCATACTGCGGTGATGGCTTCATGAAGTCGCTCTATTTGATTATCCTATTCAGCCATATTCTGCTGGCCGCCATCATACTTCCTTTGGTTTTGTATACCATCTATTTCAGCACCACCGGCAACTTAGTTAAGCATAAAAAGCTTGCCAGGTGGACATTTCCACTTTGGTTATATGTATCGGTTACCGGAGTTGTCGTTTATGTATTAATTTCGCCTTGTTATCCTTGGAACCTATGAGAAAGCTATTATTTACCCTGATTTTTGCTGTGTCACTGGTTTTTACCACCGGTTTAAATGCACAGTGTCCCATGTGTAAAACGGCATTGAAAAGCAACCAGACCAACAAAAAGGGAGCTTCTGTAGGGAATGGAATTAACAAAGGCATCTTGTTTTTGTTGGCAACCCCTTATTTGCTTGTGGGGGCTGCTGGGTTTGCTTGGTATAACTACAGAAGAACCCGCAGAGATGCATGATATAAAGCATCCCAGGCCCAGAATTGTTAGTTTCCTGCTTTGCCGCTGCCCACGATGTGGGAGGGATAAGGTTTTCCCCAATAGCATTCTGAATTTGGGGAAATTTGCTGAAACCAAGTATGAATGTGCTCATTGCAAATTAAGTTATGAGCCGGAGCCCGGTTTTTTCTTCGGCGCCATGTATTGGAGTTATGCCATCATTGTAGGTATTATCATCACCTTGAGCGTGGTCTTTAATCTGTTGGATTTATTTGATTATGCGATTGCAGGAATTCCTATTGCCATCGTGCTGCTGCTTCCCGTCATATTTCGATACAGCAGAATGCTCATGCTTTATGTGGTGTATCCCGCCATGTACAGTGAGCAGTATCAAAAGAAGTCATAAAAAAAAGACTGCCTTAGCAGCCTTTTTATTTAATCAGGTTAGTATGTATAGAAATTTACGAGGCTTCGCCAGGCTGCACAGCCACTACTTCTTCGCCTGCAGCGTTTTTGGCTTTGATTTTGCCTTCAATTTCTAACAGCAGCTCAGGGTTGTCTTCCAGTAATTCTTTCACTGAATCGCGACCTTGACCGAGTTTGGTTCCTCCATAGCTGAACCAGCTGCCGCTTTTTTGCACCACGCCGGCTTCTACAGCGATATCCAGTACTTCACCCACACGGCTGATGCCTTTGCCATACATAATGTCAAATTCTACTACGCGGAAAGGAGGCGCCACCTTATTTTTGGCCACTTTCACCTTGGTGCGGTTGCCTATGATGTCTTCGCCGTCCTTGATTTGTCCAATGCGGCGTATATCCAAACGGATGGAGGCATAAAATTTCAGGGCATTACCACCGGTGGTCGTTTCAGGGTTGCCAAACATTATTCCAATTTTTTCTCTGAGCTGGTTAATGAATATGGCTACACAGCCGGTTTTGCTGATGGTTCCGGTGAGTTTACGCAATGCCTGGCTCATAAGACGTGCCTGCAAACCTACTTTGCTGTCGCCCATATCGCCTTCTATTTCTGCGCGGGGCACCAATGCTGCTACGGAGTCAATTACCAGCACATCAATGGCACCAGAGCGAATGAGGTTATCGGCAATTTCCAGTGCCTGTTCCCCGTCGTCGGGCTGAGAAATCAGCAGGTTAGCGGTATCAATGCCCAGCTTTTCTGCGTATAATTTATCAAAGGCATGCTCAGCATCCACAAATGCACAGATGCCCCCTTTTTTCTGGGCTTCTGCAATGGTATGCATGGCGATGGTGGTTTTACCGGATGATTCCGGTCCGTAAATTTCAATAATACGGCCGCGTGGAAATCCGCCTACGCCCAATGCCAGGTCTAGACTGAAAGAGCCGGTTGAAACGACATCTACTGCTATGGAACGGGTGTCGTCCATCTTCATTACGACGCCCTTGCCGTAGGTTTTTTCCAGCCGCTCTATCGTGGCCTTCAGGGCTTTCATTTTTTCATTTTGTTCACTCATGATTCAATTTGATTTAAAATAATCGGATAAAAAATTTTGTAATTGCTGGTTCAAAAGTAATACATTTGAAAAATATTTACTCATTATTTTGTCAAAAAAATTATCAACATGTTTCAGTCACTGCCCATTAAACTTTGGAATGAGGACGATCGTCCGCGAGAAAAAATGGCTATCAAAGGCCGTCAGAACCTTAGTGATGCCGAATTGCTGGCCATCCTTATCGGACACGGTACCCGAAATTACAGCGCCCTGGATTTGGGAAAAATAATCCTACAGCGTTTCCAAGGCAATTTACACGACCTGGCCCGTGCCAGTATACCCGAACTTTGTAGCATACCCGGTATAGGGCAAGCCAAAGCCATTACAATTATGGCTGCCATGGAACTGGCGGCCCGTAAAAAGGAATCAGTTCCTAAATATTCCAGAATCACCAGCAGCCGTGAGGCCTATGAACAGCTGCGCGGGCAGATGGAGGATTTAAATCATGAAGTTTTTTGGGTAATTTATCTCAATCAAAATACCCGAATCATTGGTTTGGAGAAAATTAGTGAGGGTGGGATTACCGGCACCGTCATCGATGTGCGGATATTGATGAGGAAAGTGTTGGAACGGCTGGCCTGCGGAATCATTATCGCCCACAATCACCCCAGTGGGAATCTGGTGCCCAGCGACGCCGACCTGAAAATTACCCGGCAAATTGACCATGCCTGTAAGCTAATGGATGTGGCACTTTTGGATCATTTGATTATTGGCGTTTCCGGCTATTACAGCTTCAAAGACGAGGGTAAATTTTAAAGCGTTTTATCCAAACTGTGAGCCGCATTTTTTGTTAAATTTGCATACAATTATGCAATTACATACGCGTTATTCCGAGAAATTTGAGAATCGACATATTGGCCCTCGTGCTTCTGATTTGCCTGAGATGCTGAAAACCATTGGGGTAGATTCTATGGAAACCCTCATCAATAAAACCGTGCCTGCGGGGATTCGTCTGCCCAAGCCCCTCAATATTGGTGAGCCCATGAGCGAGCCGGCTTTTCTCGAAATGTTAAAGGCCAAAGCGGAAAAGAATAAAATATATAAAAATTATATGGGTATGGGTTATTATGGTACCCACACTCCGGGTGTGATACTGCGTAATATTATGGAAAACCCCGGATGGTACACGCAATATACCCCATATCAAGCAGAAATTGCACAAGGTCGTTTGGAGGCGCTGCTCAATTACCAGACCATGATTATTGACCTTACGGGTATGGAGATTGCCAACGCATCTCTCCTTGATGAAGGTACAGCTGCCGCCGAAGCCATTCACATGTTTCTGGGAGTAGCACCCAAAGGGCAAGGCATGAAGTTCTTTGTAGATGAGGAAATTTTCCCTCAAACCAAAGACATTCTGATTACCCGCTCTGAGCCCATTGGTGTTGAGCTGGTTTTTGGCAACTACAAAACCTTTAAGCCGGATACCACTTTCTTTGGTGCCGTAGTTCAGTATCCCAACGATAAGGGCAGCATTGAGGATTATCGCGAATTTGCGCAGCAGTGCAAATTGCACAACGTAAAAACCTGCTTTATTGCCGACATACTTTCCCTTACGGTTCTTACCCCTCCGGGTGAAATGGGTGCAGATTGTGTGGTGGGATCTACACAGCGTTTTGGCGTTCCCATGGGTTTTGGCGGACCTCATGCTGCTTATATGGCAGCCAAAGATGAACACAAACGTCACATGCCTGGCCGAATCATCGGTGTGAGCATAGACCGAAATGGCAACCGTGCCTTGCGTATGGCCCTCCAAACCCGCGAACAGCACATCAAGCGGCAGAATGCAACTTCCAATATTTGCACAGCACAGGTTTTGCTGAGTATTATGGCGGGAATGTATGGTTGCTACCATGGACCTGATGGATTAAAAAAGATAGCAGGCAGAATACATGCCATTGCCTCTGAGCTTGCCCGTGGTATTGAGTCAGTAAGCAGTGTTTATAAGGTATTGAATCAACATTTTTTCGATACACTGTATATCGAAGTACCGAGTGCCAATTCAATACGGACGCTTGCAGAAGCGGCCGGTATCAACCTTCGTTATTTTGATGATACCCATGTAGGTGTGTCGGTCGACGAAACCACTACTGCCGAAGATGCCAATGCCCTGTTGCAGATTTTCAGCAAAGCCGTAGACGGTAAGCTTGTTCAGGTAAGCGATTCGGCCCAAAGCCGCCTTCCTGAAGCCCTGCAGCGTACTTCCAACTACATGCTGCACCCCGTGTTTAATACGCTGCAGTCTGAACATGAAATGCTGCGTTATATCCGTGGTTTGGAAAGCAAAGACCTGAGTCTATGCCACAGCATGATTTCATTGGGAAGCTGCACCATGAAGCTGAATGCCACCACCGAAATGATACCGGTTACCTGGCCCGCGTTCAACGCGCTGCATCCTTTTGCTCCGTCAAACCAAACTGAAGGGTATAAGGAAATTATTGATGAGCTGGGTAAGGATTTGTGCGAGATTACCGGTTTTGCGGCCATGAGTTTGCAGCCCAATGCGGGTTCGCAGGGCGAATACGCAGGTTTGATGGTTATCCGCGAGTACTTTAAGGACCGAGGTGAATCGCACCGAAATATTGCCCTGATACCTAGCAGCGCCCATGGTACCAATCCTGCCAGTGCTGTGATGGCCGGTATGGAAGTGGTGGTTACTGCCTGCGATGAGCGCGGCAATATTGATCTGAATGACCTGAAAGCCAAAGCCGAGCAATACAAAGATCGCTTGGCCTGCCTGATGGTTACGTATCCCAGCACGCATGGTGTGTTTGAGAGCGCCATCAAAGACATTACATCGCTGATTCACCAGTATGGTGGACAAGTGTATATGGACGGAGCCAACATGAATGCGCAGGTGGGTCTTACCAGCCCCGGTATGATCGGTGCAGATGTTTGTCACCTGAACCTGCACAAAACGTTCTGCATTCCTCACGGTGGTGGTGGACCCGGCATGGGACCGATTGGTGTTGCTGCGCATCTGGCGCCCTACCTGCCCGGACATACCGTGGTGAAAACCGGTGGCGAAAAAGCCATGCATGCCGTAAGCGCAGCTCCCTGGGGAAGCGCAAGCATTCTGCTAATTTCCTATGCCTACATCAAGATGATGGGTGGTAAAGGCCTCACCAATGCCACTGAATGGGCGATTCTGAATGCCAACTACATGAAAGCTCGCCTTGAGGCAGAATATCCGGTGCTTTACAGCGGTGAAAACGGTTTCTGCGCTCACGAAATGATTTTGGATACCCGTAAATTCAAAACCTCTGCGGGCATTGAAGCGGCAGATTTTGCCAAACGCCTGATGGATTACGGTTTCCATGCTCCAACCGTTTCGTTTCCCGTGGGTGGCACGCTGATGGTTGAGCCCACTGAGAGCGAGAGCAAGGAAGAACTGGATCGTTTCTGCGATGCTATGTTGGCCATCCGTGAGGAAATTCGCGAAGTGGAAGAGGGTAAGGCCGACAAAGAAGACAATGTGTTGAAAAACGCTCCCCATACAGCCGCTGAAATCGCCTCAGATAGCTGGGCGCATGGATATGGCAGGGAAAAAGCAGCTTACCCGGCACCATTTGTAGCCGCCAAGAAATTCTGGCCTTCTGTGGCCCGTGTTAATGACACGTATGGCGACAGAAATCTGGTTTGTGCCTGTTTGCCCATGGAAGCCTATATGAATACCGAAGCCAAACCGGCCACCGCTTGATTAAGGCCGTAAAACATATTTTCAACAATCAGAGAACCGGGTATTTTGCCTGGTTCTTTGTTTTATATGCCATACTAGGTTTTGCCACCCTGCATCGGTATGGCGTGCATTACGATGAATTAACCCAGCGTACTATAGGTATTGAAAATGCCCGATATATAGCGGGCTGGGGCAAATATGAAGACGTTGAAAAACACAAGTACTTTGGTCCTCTTTTTGAAACACCGGCCTATCTGCTAGAACAGCTGGTATATACCCAGCCAATGCACACCAAAATATGGTTGAGACGGGCGTTTTTATTCGGGTTGTTTTTGCTTTCTGTATGGGGTATTTATCGCATTGGCAAGATGTTGTATCAAAATGAATGGTCCTCAGGTTTAACTGCCATGGCTTATGCCTGCTGGCCACGCCTTTTTGCCGAAGCGCACTATAATTCCAAGGATGTATTTTTTCTGTGTATGGGTGTTTTTGTGTTATGGGCGCTGTCGGTGGCTACCCGTAAAGGTAAGTTTCCATGGGCTGCCTGTATGCTGGCAGGCATGGCAAGTACTGTGAGAATTGCAGGGCTTTTTTATTTTATACCGGTAGTTTGGGTGTTGCTACACTATCGGTTTAATGTTAAAAGATTTTATGCATTATTTCTTGGGGTAATTATTTTTATTATTTCCTGGTATATCGTATATCCTGCAGTCTGGAAAGCTCCGTATGAAAGCTTTATCGGTATATTACGATATGCTCATGAAAATCCCTGGCCTTCTCCAACCATACTGGCAGGAAAATCAATGATCCCCGGCAACGTTCCTGCTTATTACGCATTTTTATGGATGCTGCTCACACTTCCTGTACTTTATACAATATTGTTTTTGGTGGGATTATATTCATCCCTAAAATTATTCCAAAAATCATACATTATCCAATATATCATTTTATTGTTTTTGGTTACTACCTCGTATTTAATCATCCAAAAACCCACGCTATACAACGGCTGGAGACATATGTATTTTTTATATATTCCTTTCATTCTTTTGCTAGGGATTGCCATTGATTCATTGATAAGCCGCCTGAGTTTTAAAAAAGTAATGTTGGTGTTTTCTGTTTTCCCATTGTTTTTATTGATTTATTTAAAACATGATTATGTGTATTTTAATGGGTTGAAAAATATATGGAAACCGGGTTCATTCAGCATGGATTATTGGGGAATCAGTACCCGAGATGCCATGTTGAAATGCAATGTAAATCCTTGGGTAAAATACCATGATTGTGTTATGCCTGTGAGGGTTTATGCTTTTACCGAAACAGTTTGGTTAAATAAGCAGATTCTTGGCAATGAAGCCTTCAATATTCAAGAGGTTAAATCGGCAGACAGTGCTGATTTTGTGCTTGTGCTCAATCGCGAAGGTCAATTGGATTCCTATAATTTCCCCGTTTTTGCTACGGATATTTATATGGGTGATACCCTTTGGAAGATCTACGACAGGCGCTCTGAGAACAAATATAGACGCTGATGGTCGTGATGTTCGATTTTTACATGCAGGCAGTTTTCACCCTCAAGTAAGGCGGCACCTACTTCCGGCCATTCTATCAGCATCAGGCAATCATCATTGTGGATGTATTCCAGGAGTCCTGCATCTACTAATTCGTCTGCGCTCCTTGCCCTGTACCAGTCTGTATGGCAAACCAGCCGCCCTTTTCCGGTGTGATATTCATTGACAATACCGAATGTGGGGCTGCTTACCGCATCGGTGCTGTTGGTGAACTTTAACAGTGCACGGATTAACGTAGTTTTTCCTGCCCCCAAATCTCCGGTAAATGTAATTATTCGGGGCTGAGGTATTAGGTTTTGGATGTATTCAACTACCGCTGAAACTGCATCTTCAGGCAGCGGCCCCAGGCACTTTTCCATTACGATTTTGGACTTAGGGTTATGAGCGGGCAACACATTTCTTCAAGACTGATTCCTCCGTGCTGAAAGGTATTGCGGTAGTGATTTACGTAATAATTATAGTTGTTGGGATAGGCAAAAAAATCATTTTCACGGGCAAACACAAAGGCGCTGCTCATGTGCAGTGTCGGTAGAAACGCATCCAGGGGTTTTTTTACTTCCAATACCTCTTTAGGGTTGTAGGTTAGACTTTTGCCTTGTTTGTATCGCAGGTTAGAATTCACATTTTTATCGCCCACAATTTTAATAGGGTCTTTCACCCTAATGCTGCCGTGGTCTGTGGTGATGACTACCCTGCAAGGTTTTTCAGCGATGCGCTGCAGGGCCTCCCACAGTGCACTGTGCTTAAACCAGGTGGCCATTACATTGCGGTATGCGGTTTCATCTTCAGCCAGTTCGCGCACCACGTGTATATCGGTTCGGGCGTGGCTAAAATTGTCAACGAAGTTGTAAACCAGCACATTCAGTTTGTTTTGGAACATGTTGGGAACATTGTTCACCAGGGCTTTTCCGGCATCCAGATTGGTGATTTTATGGTATGAGAATTTGATATCTCTCCGCAATCGTTTTAACAGGTCTTCCAGAAAATCTTTTTCAAACATGTTTTTGCCACCTTCGTCTTCATCGTTGCTCCATTTATTGGGAAAACGTTTTTCTATTTCTGAGGGCAAAAGTCCGCTGAATATGGCATTGCGGCAATATTGGGTGGTGGTGGGAAGGATACTTAGGTAAAGATCTTCCTGGTCTATGCGAAAATCATTTTGCAGGGTTTCTGAAATGGCGCGCCACTGATCGAAGCGGAGGTTGTCTACCAGTATCATAAACACCGGGAGGTCTCCATCCAGCAATGGATTGATAGCGCGGCGGAACATGTTGTGGCTCATGATGGGGCCATCGTCGCCTGTACTTTTGAGCATGCCGGTGTAGTGGTCAGAAACATAGCGGCAAAAGTTGCGGTTGGCATCCGCTTTTTGGGTTTCAAAAACTTCTTTCATGCCTTCTTCGCCGCTTTCATTGAGTTCAATTTCCCAGAAAACCAGCTTTTTATAAACTTCTTTCCATTCTGTAAAATCCATTTTTTCGCTAACCGCCATGCCTATTTGCATGAATTCTTTTTGGTAGCTCTGGGTGGTGCGCTGGGTTACCAGTCTTCTTTCATCAAGATTCTTTTTTACGGAAAGTAAAATCTGGCTGGGATTGACGGGTTTAATTAGGTAATCGGCAATTTTACTACCGATGGCCTCCTCCATGATATGTTCTTCTTCGTTTTTGGTAATCATGATTACCGGCAGATTGGGTTTATCCTGCTTGATGCTGGAGAGTGCGTCAAGGCCGGAGATACCGGGCATGTTTTCATCCAGAAATACCAGGTCGAATTCCTGATTTTTCACCTGTTCAATGGCGTCTCTGCCGCTGCTCACAGTTACCATTTCATAACCTTTGCCTTCCAAAAACAGCACGTGCGGTTTTAGAAGGTCAATTTCATCATCTGCCCAGAGAATGCGGGGTTTGGTTGCCATAGCGAAATAAAACGCTAAATTAGTTAAATTATTGGCTATACAAGTTGAAAACCCATTAAAAAGGCTTAATCCTGGGATGAATGATACTGAAGGAAGTTTTGAAGCTAACTTTGCAATGTGTCTTCCCACCACTTTGTTCGCGACGGACAGGAACCTGCCCTTATCATTGCCAATGGCGAGTTATGCAGCATGGAATTGCTGGGGCAGTTGCTGGAGTGGAATCCGTATGTGCTGGTGCTGGACGGTGCTCTGCAACGTGTGTTAGACATGAACATTCGGGTGGATGCGGTTTTGGGTGATTTTGATTCTGTGGCGCCGGGATGGGAGGAGCATGGGGCATTGCAGGGTGTTCGGATTGTGCATGCACCGGATCAGGAGCGCACGGATTTGCAAAAGGGTATTGAGTTTCTCATTGCCGAAGGGCAAACAGCTGCGCACATTGTGTGGGCAACGGGTAGGCGCAGCGACCATCATTTTAATAATGTGGCTACCTTGCCCGCTTTTACGGGCCGCATTGAACTGACCATCGTGGATGACCATTCGCGGATATACAATTTGCCCAGAAGTTTTAAAAAGTGGTATCCCAAAGGAACGGTCATTTCGCTGATTCCGGTAATGGAGGCGGGTGGTATTCACACATCAAATCTGGAGTATGAACTGCGGGATGAAGCGCTGTATTTCCCGATGCGTAGCGGCAGCAGCAACCGTGTAGCAGCGGATGGTTTTGTCGAAATATCCTATGAATCCGGCCACCTGCTGATGATGGAATGTTGGGATTGATTGCACCTGTAAAAATGCAATAAAAATAAAAAATGCACATATGAATGTGCATTTTAGCGTGTTTTTGCCAGTCTCGGTGTGCAATGTTAAAACCTGTATAGGGCATATATTACCTTTGCCATATGAAAATTCTTACCTACAATGTCAACGGCATACGCAGTGCGGCTTCTAAGGGCCTTTTTGATTTTTTAAAAGACGAAAATCCCGATGTGGTTTGTCTGCAGGAAATCAAGGCCACGCAGGAACAGGCCGATATTGCGGCCATCGAGGCGTTGGGGTATCATCATTTCTGGTTTTCAGCGATTAAAAAGGGGTATAGCGGGGTGGCCATTTTCAGCAAACAAGACCCCAACCATGTGCATTACGGCTGTGACAATGAAGAATACGACCACGAAGGCCGCGTCATCCGCGCCGATTTTGATAATTACAGTGTTATTTCAGCATATTTCCCCAGCGGCACCAGTGGAGATCACCGCCAGGATGTAAAGTATAAGTTCCTGGATTATATCTTTGATTATTGCACAGCATTGCGCAAAACCTTACCCGGTCTTGTAGTTTGCGGTGATTACAATATTTGTCATAAACCCATCGACATACACGATCCGGTGAGCAACAAAAACACCACGGGGTTTTTACCCGAAGAACGGGCCTGGATGGACAAGTGGTTTAACAACGGCATGATTGATGCCTTCCGCGAATTTCACCCCGAGCCGCACCGCTATACCTGGTGGAGTTTTAGGGCCAATGCCAGGGCCAACAACAAGGGCTGGAGAATTGATTATATCAGCGTGACCGAAAACCTAAAAGCAAACCTCAAATCGGCGGATATATTGGCGGATGCCAAACATTCGGATCATTGCCCGTCGTATGTGGTGTTGCGGTAGAGAAGCACCAAATTTGGTGGAAACACCAACACCACAATAAAAAAACCCAAACGCCCCCC
>CAYYXG010000010.1:0-15281 GCA_964475595.1 uncultured Flavobacteriaceae bacterium | reverse complement strand
TTGGGGGTCTCCAAAACTTTGGTTTCTTGGCCGTTTTTTGGGGGTGTTGGGTTATACCCCAAAATTTGGGCTTCACCCCCGCAACACCATTATCAATACCCCAATTCGCCCCATTCACCCGAAATGGTGAGGGATTTTTTATCCGAGGCCTCGGTATAGCCGATTATTGCGCTATCGATATGGTACGATTTGGCAATATCTATCATGGCTTCAGCCGATTTTTCATCGGTGTATATCTCCAGGCGGTGCCCCATATTAAACACCCTGAACATTTCTGACCAGTCGGTGCCGCTTTCTTCTTTAATCATCTGAAATAATGGCGGAATGGGCAACAGGTTGTTTTTTACCACATGAATATTGTCGGTGAAGTGCAAAACCTTGGTTTGTCCGCCGCCGCTGCAATGCACCATGCCTTTCACGGCGTGCCTCAGTTCTTTCAGAATGCTTTTGACCAGCGGTGCGTAGGTGCGGGTGGGTGAAAGTACCAGTTTTCCGGCATCCAGCGGACTGCCCGCAACCGCATCAGTGAGCTTTTTGCTGCCGCAATACACCACGTTTTCGGGGAGGGCAGTATCGTAAGATTCCGGATATTTTTCGCGGTACATGCTGCTAAAAACATCGTGGCGCGCGCTGGTGAGACCATTGCTGCCCATGCCCCCGTTGTATTCGGTTTCGTAGGTGGTTTGGCCGTAGGAGGCAAAGCCCACAATCACCTGCCCGGGGGCGATGGTGTGGTTGCTGATAATATCGCTGCGTTTGGCTCTGGTAGTAAGTGTTGAATCTACAATAAGTGTGCGCACCAAATCGCCCACATCGGCAGTTTCGCCTCCGGTGGTGTAGATTTCAATGCCCATGTCGCGCATGTTGGCGCAGAACTCTTCGGTGCCGTTGATGATGGCGGCAATCACTTCACCCGGAATCAGGTTTTTGTTGCGGCCAATGGTGCTGCTCAGCAGGAAAGGACCGGTAACGCCCACGCAGAGCAGGTCGTCGGTGTTCATGACGATTGCATCCTGCGCAATGCCTTTCCATACGCTCATATCGCCGGTTTCGCGCCAGTAGAGGTAGGCCAGACTGCTCTTGGTGCCGGCACCATCGGCATGCATAATGTTGCAGAATTCAGGGTCATTGCCAAGCAGGTCGGGAATGATTTTGCAGAATGCCTTGGGGTAAAGGCCTTTATCGACGTGCCGGATGGCGTTGTGCACATCCTCTTTTTGGCTGGAAACACCGCGCAAACCGTATTTATCCTGCATGAGTGCAAATATACGCAAGGGGTTTCGAGAACTTTTTAAAAGTTGTCCATTACAGGATGCAACCTATTCACAAATCCCCGATTTTTGCAATATGACAAAACCCCTGATATTGATCAGCAATGATGACGGAATCACATCACCCGGAATATCGGCCCTGGTAGAAACCATGCTGGAGCTGGGCGAGGTGATTGTGGTGGCGCCGGATAAACCCCAGAGTGCCATGGGACACGCCATTACCATCAACCAGCCCATTCGGCTTACCAAGGTAGAGCTGTTTCAGGGGGTGGAGTCATGGCAGTGCAGCGGCACTCCTGTGGATTGCGTAAAAATCGCCATTGATAAAATATTGCCGCGCAAACCCGACCTGATGGTTTCGGGGATCAATCATGGCAGCAACAGCAGCATCAATGTAATTTATTCAGGTACCATGAGCGCCGCCATGGAAGGCGCGATTGACGGGATGAAAGCCATTGGTTTTTCATTGTGCGATTACAGCTGGGATGCTGATTTTCTTCCGGCGAAACCCTTCATTAAAAGGATAGCGGAGAATGTGCTCAATAATGATTTGCCATACGGCACCCTACTGAATGTAAATATTCCCAAGCCCGAAGACGACGTTATCAAAGGAATTAAGGTTTGTAGGCAGGCGCAGGCCAAGTGGAAAGAAGATTTTGATCAGCGTACCGACCCGTTTGGCAGAACCTATTACTGGATGACCGGTAAATTTGTGAATATGGATCACGGACAAGATACCGACGAATGGGCGTTGCAAAACGGATATATTTCTGTGGTGCCCACCATGTTTGATTTAACCGATCATCAGCGAATTGGTACTATTAATAATTGGGACTTGAATGGATAGAATTATTCAGCTTATCAGCGGTTTACTTATCGCAGCGATGCTGCCCATGCTGGTAGCGGGCTGGATTGCCATGGCGCAGGGCATACAGTTTCAAACCATCATTTACGCCATATTGCACGGCAAGGGATTTTATAATACCTATTATCAGGTGGGTGTGGCAGCGAATATTGGTATTTTTTTCCTGATTATGCGCAATCCCAAATTGCTCAATTTTGGTCGTGGCTGGCTGATTGCAACAGTGCTGAATGCCCTGTGGACCATTATTATTGACCTGAACTGGTTTACATGAGCCGTTCCCACACATATTACCTGGTGGCAGGCGAGGCCAGCGGCGATTTGCACGGGGCCAATCTTATTACGGCCATCAAAAAACAGGATCCGGAAGCGCATATTCGCTGCTGGGGCGGTGATTTGATGCAACAGGCCGGTGGCGAATTGGTTTCGCATTACCGCGAGCGCGCTTTCATGGGTTTGTGGGAAGTAATTAAAAATATCAGAACCATTGGCAGGTTTTTGAAAATGGCCGAAAAGGATATACTGGAGAGCAAGCCCGATGTGTTGGTGCTGATTGACAATCCGGGATTTAACATGCGGCTGGCCAAATTCGCCCATAGGGCGGGTATTCCGGTGCATTACTACATTGCGCCCAAGGTATGGGCCTGGAATACAGGCCGGGTAAAGGCCATTCGTGAAAATGTAGATAAGCTGTATTCTATTTTGCCTTTTGAGCCCGAATTTTTCAAAAAACATGGGGTAGATGCAGAATATGTAGGCAATCCCATATTGGATGAAATAGCCCTTAAAAAGCAAACGCTGCAAACTAAATCGCAATATTACGATGGGGTAAAAAACATTGCATTGCTGCCCGGCAGCAGGGCTAATGAAATAAGCAATGCCATGCCCATAATGATGGAACTGGCTACACTAAAACCGGAGTGGAAGTTTAGTGTGGCCATGGCACCCAGTTTTGGTAAGGATTTTTACAGCCGTTTTTCCATGCCTGAGAATATGCAATTGTGCGAGGGAAAAACCTACGAAGTGCTGGCCCAAAGCGACGCGGCGGTGGTAACCAGCGGTACAGCCACACTGGAGACGGCCCTACTGAAAATACCGCAAGTAGTATGTTACAGGGTAGCTGCCCTTACCTACTGGATAGGCAAGCGGGTGATTAAAGTGCCCTATATATCGCTGGTAAATTTGATATTAAATAAACCTACGGTACCTGAATTAATTCAGGGAGATTTTAATGCGGCGAAAATAGCTGTGCATCTGGAATCCTTATTGGAAGGGCCTCAGCGGGAACAGCAGCTTCAAGATTATTCGCTGCTTGAAACCATGCTGGGCGAGGCGGGGGCGTCGGAGAGGGTGGCTATGCACATTTTGCAATGGATGCCCAATAATTAGCCATTAGTTTATTTGATTTTATGGATTTTCTTTCAAATCAATAATACTTAAAATACCTTTTAATTCATTAATTATTTGTGATTTTAATTTTTGAATATCTTCTACCTCAAATACTTCCAGTGCTGCTATCTGACTTTTTTCAGGGTGATTTTTTCCAATATATAGTCTTTTAGTTTCTGAAATTCCATAACGAGCGAAGTATATGTTTTTATAATATAGTTTTATCAGTGGTATCCCAGAGTAGGTTATATTATTTATAATTTTTCTTTTGGTTTCGTATTTAACTATAATATCATGAGGTAATTCACTAATAGTTGCCTGCATAAAATCATTAAATTTATTTAATGAATCTAAGAGTTCCTCATCTACTGCAAAAACAATTGTTTTTTTGCTGGTTTCCCCCGTGTGTAGAATTTGCTTGTTGCTTTTTAGCTCAAAAATAAGCTCTTTAAAATTATTTGGTTTAATTATACTAATTCTTGTTCTAAATAAAATATTTTTGAAATTAGTAGTATCGAAAACATCTAATTTACCTATAGCTTTATCTCCATATAATTCATTCTGAAATACATTGGATAATGCAGTATATATTTCCACTAATTTATCAATGTTGGGCAGGCTATTCTCATCGTGGTAAAATAATGAATTATCAATTGATGATATCGTCTTTTCTAATTTTAATGCATTTTCTTTAGAAACGTGTATCCGTAAAATAGAAAAACTTTGTATGATTTTAGAAACCTCCTGGGCAGTGAGTTTTCCGTCTTCTAGGCTTGTTCCAATAATATCTAAAAAATTATTAAAAATCTTTAATTTTTCTTCATATACAACTGATGATTTGGTTAAGTTCTCTTGACTTTCAGTTTGGTTTGAAAGTAAAATAAGAGTAATGATTGTAGTCAATATAGCGCCAATTACTCCACTGTTAATATCTTGAATAATCTGAGGTATGAGCGCGTCATTGATGTTGTTTATAACAAGTACTGTTAAAGAGATGCTTAATGCCAAAAGCAAGTAGAACCAATATTTTTTATATTTTTTCATCATTGATCAGTAATAATAATCAGAGTCACAATTATAGTGAAAAACTTATATTTATTAAGTTGTTGCTGTACGTAACTATATTTTCCTTAATCAACAGTGATCTATAAGTAGGTACAGCTTTTTTTAATGTATTAGAGGATTATTAATGGAGTTGTCTTTAACTAGGGCATGGCATAGCAGCGAAAGCTGCGGCCAACCACACATGGCTCATTCAGTTGACTGATCACCCAAATTAAGCGTTCTTTTAATTCGCTCTTCTCCGGCCGGGTTCATGGTGTGGATCAAACATTCGGGGAGAGGTATATTTTGTTCACGACAAAAACTCACCAAAAACTCAGCCGAACTTTTTCCTGTGGGCTCTGTAAAGTTTATAGCTACTTGTTCATAAGCCTCAACGCCTTTCCACATTGCACGATCATAGTGTTCATCATCCAGGTCGTGGTCAAATGAAACCAATTTGGGAAATTCACTAATTTCCCATCGTGTTTCTAGCATAGTAACAAATGCTTCATGGCTTTTTACAATCACCCATGTCTCTGTGCCGTAACGTTCGTCTTCTTTGTATTCCAGACAGTCTTCGGGGATTCTGTAGTCATCCAAGAAAAGGTTGTAGTAAATCATGCCTAAGTAGATGTAAGTTTTATTGAAAGAAAATGCAATATACGAATAAAAATATATTTTGTAGTGGCCAGCCACGCTAATCCAATAAAAAACCCGCATTTACGCGGGTCTTTTGGTGGAGGATAACGGAGTCGAACCGATGACCTCTTGCATGCCATGCAAGCGCTCTAGCCAGCTGAGCTAATCCCCCAATCGGACTGCAAATTTAACACATTCACTGAAACATTCGCAAGTTTTATTTATTGTACTTACCTCAAACAACAAAAAACCCGACCTTTCAGCCGGGTTTTTGTTTTATTGGAATAGATAGGTTTAATGCTGTATCAGCAGGCGGCCGGTGGCCCCATGGTTTAATGTGATGTTATACAGGCCTGCAGGAAGCTTGGCCACATTTATATGCGTGGTTTTTTCTGCAGTCAACACTACCTGCCCCTGCATGTTGGCGATGCTGATGTGCTCCACCATTTGGGTCAGGTTCAACACCGCATCTGCGGGAATAGGGTAGAATGCAATGCCATCAAGGGTTTGTTTCTTCACGCCGGTAGCTTTGTCATTGTCTGCAATGCTAATCAGGCAGGTTGCTGCAGAGCCCTTGGTTGCACCAAAACTCACACTGCGAATGCTAACGCTCGCGGCCTCTGTGCTTTCGATCTCAGTATCGTCTGTGGCCAGCAAGTTGATTTCGCTTGTGGTGGCACCTTTGGGTATGGTAACCACAATCGAATCGCCGGTAAGGGCAGGCGTGGTGCTGTAATCGGCGGCTGAAGCGGTGGTGTTGGATACGGAAAGCACCACACGGGTAGCGTAGTTTGAAGCTTTATCCAGCTGAACAGTCAATTTTTCAGCAACTGCACCTTCTGTGATGGTCACGTTTGCTTTGTTAAGGGTTGCGGTAGCTACAGGATAAGTGCCGCTTACCTCATACATGCTCACCGTAGCACTCACTTCATTGCTCAGCACAATCATGTGTTTGCCGGTGGGTGACTCGTTGGCAGGGATGAACAAAATGCCTTCTGAACCCAGATCGCCGCCACCTGCAGGTAAGCGGGTGTTGATGTAATCAACGAACACGGGTTTCAATGGATTTTGCACATTGTACACCATTACCCCACCGGTTCTTTCCAATGCAATGAAGGCATAGGTGGTATCATTGATTACACCAATGGCTACGCCTTCGGGCTCAGGGCCTTTGTTGTCGCTGCGGTTTTTAATGGCAGGTGCACCTGTGGTATTGCTGGCATTGAAGTACCTGCGCCACTGGGTATCGGTTGCTGTGTAGCGTTCAAAGTCGTTTTTGCTATCGTATTGCAGTTTCATGTCTGCGGCACTCCAGATGCTGAATGAACGGCTTCCGGCCATCATGATTTCGTCGATATCGCCGTCACCGTCGGTGTCACCGGCTCTGCCTGTAACAGTAAGGCGACCCAGGTTGTGCCCGGCTTTCAGCAGCCCCTGCTCAGGAAAACGGGTAGAATCCAGTTTCATGGCAGAAACGCGCAATTCTTCGGTCAAGGCATCATACTCCCTATAATCGCCTTCATTGGCTGTAACCAGATAATCTTTTCCACCAATGCTAAAGCTTTGAGCGGCATCAGGAGAATAGAACGCTTTTACAGGCCATGCTGCCATCACAATCTGAGAACCCTGATCGTTCACATCCGCGCTATTTTCCGCCAAGCTGAAATCTTTTGTACCCAGCGCAACCAGGGTGTCTATGCGGTTGGTTTGCAGGTTTACAACAGCTATGGCATTGTTTTCCTGCAACGTAACGTATGCAGTGCGACTGTCGCTAGAGAAAGTAATGTATTCGGGTTCCATGTCCTGGCTGAAGGTGTTTCCTACTCCGTAGGCGCGGATACCGGATTGTTTCAGGGCGGTGGCATTGGCATTGAACCGTTTGAAATCAACGGTAGTTACCTTGCTTTGATCTACGCTGTTCAATCCTGCGCTGATGTCAATGATTGACACGCTGCCTTCCGCATCCTGACTGTAGTCGGTTTCGGGTTGTGCTTCGTTGGCAGTAAGGATTTTCTTTCCATCCGGGCTGAAGGTTACCATGTCGGGCAATACGCCAACCGTGACGGTTTTCTTGAGGTTACAGCCAGTATCAAGCAGCAGCAATTTGCCGTCTGCACTAATGGTGGTGGAAGGGCAAGCCACCGCTAAAATGCCGTTATGGATGGCAACACTGGTCAATTCTCCGTAAGGGGTGGCATCAAACACCTTGATTTCTTTGGGGTTTGACGGGTCTTTCATATCCACCATATGAACGGTATTTTTCAAGGAGTTCACCACATACAGACGTTTACTGCCGGGATCATAGGCGCTGATTTCGGCGCTGTTGCCGGTTCCGGGAACGCTGTATCGACCGGCAAACTTGAGGGCTATGTTTTTTACGGGTTTAATGACGGGCTGGTCATTATCGATGATAAAGACAGTCTGATCTTTGGTGCTGCCGGTGACACCATTTCCAATAACACTGAGGCGAAGTGCAAAATTTTCGTCTGCTTCTGCTTTGCTGTCTTTCACCAATGCGAATCCATATTTAACATCGCCTGCAAAGTTTGCAGGGATACTGTAGATGCTGTCTTTCCAAATAAAATCTGAGTCGTTTTGTGCAGTTCCAAATTTGCTTACCAGCGCAACCTTTGCTTGAATGCTATTGCTGTTGGGTGTGGTAACTCTTAGTGTAAAAAATACACTATCAACGTTTTCGTTTACATACTGAACAGGGGATGAAAACACCACAGTGGGGATAATGGGCAGTACACTGCTTCCGGGGGTGGCGAAGATATCGGTAGTGCCGTTCCAGGTGGCTACTTTGGTGCCTGAAATACGCCAGTTGGAGGCATCGTTATTTTCCAGGCGATAATCAATAATTTCCAGGGAAGGACCGCCGCCGTCGGGTGATGGCGGGCCTAAGGTCCAGGGTGCGGCGTCATCGTAGTTAACAGAATCGATGGTTTTACCCAGTGTGTTGCGAATGAAAAGGGGCTCACCTCCGTTGGAGAGGGCATCTGTATATTGGCCAAAAGGTTTGCCATAGAAACGTTTGCAGGCATTGCTATCCATCCCCATAAGGTAGAAGGCACCGGGATTGAGGGTGACTTCCGGTAAGAGGGTTATTCCACCATTGTGGAAGGTTAAACCACCCAAGGCAGCTGCTGTATTGCCTCTGTTCACGATTTCTATGAAATCAAGAGTGTCTGGGTCGCTGCTGGGTGAATTATACATGATTTCGGTGATGGCCAGATCGGGAGTGGTATTGTTGTAAACTACCGTAAAGCTATAATCTGCAGCCATGGGGTTTCCTGCCGTATCTTTGATATTGCTTTTGGCGGTGATGGTGTAGTATTTGCCTGCAGTGAGGGCAGGAGAGAAAGAAAGGGTTACGGTATCGGCACCGGGACTGCTGCTGCGCATAGCTGAGCTGATGGTAGCAGAGGGAGAGATGGAATAATTGGTGATGGAATCGGCGCTGTTGCTGAGCATCTCATTAAAAGCGATTTTAACGTTACTGAGATTCTCGATGGAGGTTTTGCTCACAAAAGGCGCGGTTTTGTCTACATTGGAGCCGGTGAGCTTAAAATCATCGATGGCAGCCCAGTCACTGGCACCATCTTGCAAGGCGTAGATGCGGAGGCGCACATAAGATTTGCCTGCAGGTACAGAAATTGACACCTTGGTCCATGCTTTCGAATCTTTGGAAAATTCGACAAGGTTAGCACGATTCCATGTTTTTAGGGTGTCGTATTCTACAATGTATCCTATAGTGTCACTGGCATCAAAAGCATTCGTAAAGTAATAGAATTCAATGTCAGTGGTGGCAAATTTACTGATGTCAACGGCCTCAAAATCCATGTAGTGCCGAGGAGACGCTGAGGTAACCGGATTGTTAAGGTCGCGCATACCCCAATGAAAACCACCTGTGCGGGCTGAGACTTTGATGTCACTGCCTGAATTTACGCCGGTTTCGCTGGTGTCAGCCCATTGGTCTGTAAATGCAAGCAAGTTGTATCTTGCATAATTGGTGGTGAATTTCCAGTTGTCAGATCCGGATTTTTCAAACCCCTGGAATTTTTGTGAAAAAAGAAAATTGGCACCCAGTAAGCCAACTGTCAATATTGTAATTTTTTTCATATTGAGGCGAAATTCTTACGAATTTGTTTTTTTATGAATAACATAGTATTATAGATAGATTATGTGTCAATGATGAATGTTTACCATTCAATAACAATGACAAACAGCAAGGAATAGGGGATTAAGAAAAGGCCGAAATTAAACTGCTTCCGTATTGCCTAAAATTCCGGTAACATGGGGCATTTCTGTGAAATTTTTAGGAGTTAATTTATAGTCTCCGGCTTTTTCCATGATCCAGCGAATAATGGCGCCATTTTCATTAAAAGTTGGTTTGGTAGTGGGGGCATCGCCATAATACCATCGGTGTATGCTTACTCCGGTCCTGGTTGTAAGATTTTCGAGAACCGGGACATTCCATTCTTGCAGTGCAGCGGCATTGCACCACTGTTCATACTGTCCGTGTATGGGCATCACCATCACCCGTTTGCCCATGAAGAGTGCCTCTGCCGGGGTTTCAAAACCACCTCCGGTAATAATACCGTGGCAATCAATCAGGCTTTGGGTAAACATCTCATTGTCGATGGGGTAAAACGTGATGTTGTCCAGCTGTTTTATGGTTTTGGTTTCGCGGGTAAATACCTGAAAGTGAATGTAGGTGAGGGATTTGAGGTAGGTGGCAATTTCATTTCCCGGGTATTGGGGTAAGTAAACGGTCACATAACCGCGGTCGGTAGGGTTTGCATTAACCACGGCGGATTTGATGATGGGGGTGTTGATATTGTCGTCATATTGTTTAAAATGCAATCCCAGATTGACGCTGCCGGTACAGTAGTTTTTAAGTACCCATTCGCCAAGGGTATCCTTTTTCAAAGGCCTTGGCACCAACGGGCTTCTGAAACTGGCCTGATGTCCAAAATGCACCGATGGTATGCCTTTGAGTTTGCAGGCAATGGAGGTGATGCTCTCAAAGTCGTTCAAAATCAAATCATACTGGTGCAACGGCAGTTTCAACGCATCCTTCACCAGCATTAAGGGTTTGAGTTTTTTGGCAATCTTCCAGTAATCCAGCCCTCCTTTTTTATTGTATTCCAGACTTAGGCCTTTGCTGCGGTATACGATGGGCAATCCCTGACCAAGCTGGGCATTGGTACCGCTTAAGAAAATATCTACCTCACCATATTGCTTCAGATAGGGTAAAATTTCTAAGGCCCGGGCTATATGTCCGTTGCCGGTGGCCTGAACTGCATAAAAAATTTTCATTTTACCAAAGATTGAATGACCAGTTCTACAGGATTATTAATTACATCCGGGAATGGATGTTTTTTGGTGAGTTCGAATACCGTGGCATGCGCGGTTTTTGCTTCAGCATACTGGTAGATATTCCAGTCGCCATTTTCATATTCAAGGGCTGTCAGATTCTCTATCCAGTCACCGCTGTTCAGGTAGCGGATTTTACCGTTTTCTGTTTCAATGATTCTATCCTGTGGCTGATGAATGTGACCGCAGATTACGTAGTCATATTGTTTTTCTATTCCAAGATCCGCAGCGCATGTTTCAAAATCTCCAATCCATTTCACGGCTCTTTTTACAGAGGCTTTCACTTTTTTGCTAAAGCTCATTTTTTCACGACCCAACGTTTTCAGGATAAAATTGATTAGACGATTTAACAGTATCAGTAAATCATATCCTTTTCCGCCCAATTTTGCCAGCCATTTGGCGGCACCATTCGTGCTTGCGTCAAAAACATCCCCGTGAAAAATCCAGGCTCTTTTTCCATCTATATCTAACACCAGTTTGTCATCCAGGTAAAAATTTCCCATATTAAATCCTGAGTATCTTCTCAGCATTTCATCGTGATTTCCGGTGATATAGTAAACTTTAGTGCCCTTGCTGATAAAGGAAGTGATCTCCTTAATTACCTGCATGTGGGTGGCAGGGAAATAGCGTTTGCTGAAAGCCCATCCGTCAATGATGTCTCCATTCAGCACCAGAATTTCCGGTTGAATGGATTTTAGGTATTGTACAAGTTCTGTGGCATGGCAGCCATATGTTCCTAAATGTACATCGCTGATGATAACGGCCTGAAGTTTTCGAACCTGCATAGACAAAGTTGATTGTAGAGTATTTTCAAATAATGACTGAGGTATTTTATTTGTGTTATTTAAAAATGAATTGTTTTAATATTGGGCAAAAAAAATGGCAGCTATAAAGCCGCCATTTTTTTGAGATTAGTTGTGGTTAGTTAAAGGTGTAACGGAGTCCGAATTGCATTTGCCAAACATCATTTAGACCAGCACTCTGAGACGTTACAGTATTGATGAGTTGGTTGCCTTTATCTCTGTTCAAAGAGTATATTGGATTATTGTTAGCATCTTTGCCTTCATATTTTAGCAAAGCAGCATAATTAACCTGATTACTAACTCCCCAGGCAGAGTTCAGCAAGTTTCCTACATTGTAGATATCCAGGCGAAGCTGAAGGGCATGTTTACCTGGTTTTTTCAGGCGGATTTCCTGAATAACTGAAAGGTCAAAGGTGGTGAGCCAGGGCATCAAAACACCATTGCGCTGTGCATATTTTCCTTTATTGGCGCTAAGATAAGCATCGCTGTTTAGCAGAGCATTGAAGGCGTCCTTTTGTTCCTGCACGGTTGCTGTGTCTTTATTCACAACGGTTTGTTTCCAGTTTATTTCATCAGCCGAGTTGGGTATGTAAATAAGATCGTTGTTGGCCAGCTGATCGCCGTTCATGTCGTTGGAATAGAACATGCTGTAGCGGCCCTGGTTACCTGACTGCATAAACAGGCTGATGGTGGTTGGGTAGTTTTTAACCGGCGTTTTGTAGGTGATGGCACCAATGATTCTGTGACGCTGATCGTTATCTGAGAAGGCCAGATCAGGCAGATTGTTGCCGTTAACGCTTCTGTTGTCGCGCCAGCTGCTGAAAGCTATCGAACCGCCGGTTATGAGGTCTTTGGTTTCGGAGAAGTTGTAAGCTAACATGAAGCCAAAGCCATTTACAGCAGGTTTCTCAATTTTAACGGTAGCTGAATAGTTATAACCTTTGTTGGTATTCGTCAGCAATATAGCATCAGTAACGTTGTCATATACGCGGTTTGGGTTGTTTGCATAGCCAAAGTAGGGGCGAGTATCAGGTCCGCTGAAATTGCCTATTGGGTTTTCCTGATTTACATTCACGTACATGATGTTGTTGATGGTTTTATTGTACATAAACTCGAAAGTACCAATAAGCCCCAGGGGAAGCTTAGCATCTACACCGATATCTGACCTCCAAATTTGGGGGAACTTGAAGTTAGGGTCTGTGAGTGCAAGGTTAAATGAAGACGGAGTAGTTGGGTTGGCAGGTATAAATGCTTCAACATCGCTACTGAATGAAGAAACTCCATTCTGGCTCGGTATCTGGTTGATGCGAATATTATCATAACGCATAGAACCGGTGGTAACGCCATTATTGCTGAGCTGATTGCTAATCCATACAAAAGCCGGACGTCCTGCAAACAAACCTGAGCCACCACGCACCTGAATTTCGCGGTTTCCTTTGGCATTGAGGTTAAAGCCTATCCGGGGTGATACGAGGGGTTTGCCTTTTGGCAGGGCTTTGGTAGAATAAGAAGTGCGGTTGCCATCGGGCCCGATAAACTTCATGGTGTCAACCCTTTTGTTCCAATACTCGCTTTCTGAGGCGTAGCTGGGCATGTCTATGCGCACACCACCTGTGATTTTTAGGCGAGAGCTTGCATTGAACTGATCTTGGATGTAAGCACCCAGTTGGGAAACTACGGGGGATGCAGTGGGTAGAGCGCCACCTTCAACTGCGCTGAAAGTGAGTGCATAGCGTTTCAGCTGAACGGATGTATCGCCATTGGCGCTTTTATAGAAATCACTGAGTGAATTGTAAATGTACTGACCGTAGTAGGTAGGTGTGAATGTGTTTTCAAATGCAAAACGCTCGTAGTTGAAACCGGCATTCACAGTGTGTCTTCCTTTGTAGTAGGTTAAGTTTTCCTGCACTTGCCATGTGTTGGTATTGAGTGTGTTGTTTGGGGTAAATGGCTCGTAGCCGAAAGATGTGTAGGTTAAGCCACCTTCCATGATGTCAACCAACGGGAAAATACCGCCGCCACTGCTACGGAAATCGCGGTTGGCTGTGTAACCCACCTGGAACGATGAGAATAAGCGCTTGCTTATGTTTGAATTTAGTTCAGCGATTACCGAACGGAGGTTGTTATTAATGATGTAATTGTTGTTAGAGAAATTTAGTGCATTAATAGTGCCGTTTCTTCCACCGGAGAATGTGCCTGAGTTAGATGCCAGTACATCTCTTCTTGATACCAGAGAGTTGTAGCGTAGTGATGCCTTATGTTTATCACTGATGTTCCAGTCAAATTTCAATAGATATTTGAAACTGTAAGTTTCGCGCTTATAGCCATCATATTCGCCGGCTTCGTAACCGAATTTATCTTTCAGGAATGTGCGCAATGAATCGAGTGCAGAAGCCCTAACCCGGGTAACGTTAGCAGTTCCGTTAGGTTCCCCGCGGTTCGCTTTGTACTGAGTTCCTGGATCAAAACGTTTTTCCTCTTCAGCGTTTGCAAAGAAAAACAGTTTGTTTTTGATGAGGGGCCCACCGAATCTAAAGCCCATCTGACGTACATTGTATTCATCGGCAGTAACTTCAATGTCACCGGCTTTTTTACCGACCATATTGTTATTTCTACTGTTCACGAAAGCACTTCCTTCAAAGTTGTTTGTACCTGAACGGGTGACTGCATTGATGCCTGCGCCGGTAAAGCCGCCCAAACGAGCGTCGTAGGGAGCAAGATTTACCTGGATTTCCTGAATGGCATCCAACGATATCGGGGTAGATGCTGTCTGACCGGCAGGTGCAGAAGCCAAACCAAATGAGTTATTAAAAATTGAACCGTCGATAGTTAGGTTGTTGAAACGTGAATCCTGTCCCGCAAAAGAAACACCGTTGCCGGTGGTTGATGCAACTGAACTTGATCTGCTTTGGGGGGTCATTCTCAAAAAGTCATTCAGGTTGCGGCTCAGGGTAGGCAATGTGTTGATTGCTTCCTGGTTGATGTTGGTGTTGGCACCCGTGTTTTGAGAGTTCAGAATTTTAGAACGCTGCACAGAGATGTTAACAGTAGAAATTGCGCTCTCTTTGGATAAAGCAATCATATCTACAACAAAATCCTGGCCCAATGTGGTGTAAATATCCTTAACAGTGATGGATTTGTAGTCTCCATATTCCACATCAATCGTGTAGGGACCGCCGATTCGTACTGCCGGAATGTGGAAAGTCCCCGCTGTGGTAGATGTTGCTCTGAAGACGGTTCCGCTGGGTTCGTGGACTGCTTTAACGGTAGCGCCATTTAAAGCATTGCCGTTACCATCCTTTACGGTTCCTGTGAAACCTGCATTGGTTACCTGTGCATTTGTTCTTCCCGCAATCAAGAGGGAAACAAACAGGCAAGATTTAATAAAAAAGTTTTTCATGGTGTTTTTGTTGAAGGCAAAAAAGCTCTTTTATCAAAAATTCAATCTTTAGTTATTGTTAATAATAGTTTATCAAAAATTGTTATAAATTGTATATTAAAAAATTTAGGAAAAAATTTGAAAACAATGGCTTAACATGGATGGTTCAGCGCAATACTTGCCAAAGATTTATAAACACATTTGTCGACTATGGAGATATATTCTAACTTTGAATCTGCTATTTATGAATTCCCTACAAGCCCATTTTTCTCGTTTTGAACCCGAATTATTGGAGTCTATCTCCGCCAAGGGAATCATCAAAAACTTTACAGCCGGAACCCAAATCATCGGCTCCGGTGAGCCCATGAAATACACCATGCTGGTGCTCAGTGGTAAAATTAAATTGTATACAGAAGGCGAAAACGGAGAAGAGTTCTTTATGTATTACCTGGAGCCCGGACAAGCCTGCGCGTTGAGTTTCGTGTGTGCTGCCCGCAATAAGAAAAGCGATGTGG
>CAYYXG010000009.1:0-91144 GCA_964475595.1 uncultured Flavobacteriaceae bacterium | reverse complement strand
GCATGTATTAGGCCTGCCGCTAGCGTTCATCCTGAGCCAGGATCAAACTCTCCATAGTAAAAGATGTTTGATTCCCGACTTTCCCAAAGTATTTGGGCGACTCGCTATTCCTTACCAATCTTTCAAAGAACTTTATAAATATGACACTAGGTCAATTTATTTCTGTTTTGTTTTCCCGAACGGGGCTGCAAAGGTACGATAAATATTTTAAAAGTCAAGAGAAATTTAAAATATTTTTTGAACTATCGCCACTCAATGTAGTCTTTTGTTCCAGAACGGGGTGCAAAGGTAAGAAGAATTTTCATACTTTCAACCATATTGTACTTTTTTTTCATTTTCTTTTAAAAAACCGGGGAATACCACCAAACCCAATAAATTTCACACTCTCCAACTTATCGTATTAACAAAGAAGCATCGCCGTAACTTAAAAATCGATATTCTGAACCCAGTGCATGGTCATAAATCCGCCTCCAATCTTCCGAAATAAAAGCTGAGACCAATGCCATTAATGTTGAGCCCGGCTGATGAAAGTTGGTAATTAAGCCGCCACAAACCTTGAATTCAAATCCCGGTAATATAAAAATTGATGTTTTCCCACCTAATGTGCCACCCGCCGTTTGCACATAGCGCTGAAGTTCTGCCATAGCCGACATCTTGTCAATTCCTTTGTAAGAGGGATCAAACCCCACATCAGCGGCAATTTCTGAAGGATTGTCCATCCCCAATAAAATCCTTGCACCTATATAATGAAGACTTTCCAATACACGCATACTGGTAGTTCCTGATGCGATGATTAAAGAGCCGTCGCTGAGGTGTGCCATAATTTCGTTTAACAAACCTGTGGTAATGAAAAACTGCTCTTTATGCATTTCATGCTCCGAAGCCAATTCGGCCTTGACCGGTTTGAATGTTCCTGCACCCACATGAAGCGTAAGATAACTGCGCTTTATTCCTGCAGAATTCAGGTTTTTCAAAACCCTCTCAGTAAAGTGCAGTGAAGCAGTGGGGGCAGCCACCGCACCGGAAACCTCGGCAAAAATGGTCTGATACCTTTCTCGGTCTTCCTCTGTCATTTTCCGTTTTATATAGGGCGGTAGTGGAACTTGTCCGAAAATTTCCAGTGCTTCGGGGATAGACATGGGTTGGTTAACTTTCAGTTTAACAATATCTTTCTCTCGCAAGTGCCAGGATGCGGTCAAGTGGATATTAGGATTGCTGCTACTTGTAACTGTGAGTTGATGCCCCTCTTTAAATTTTCTTCTGTTACCTACCATGACCTGCCAAACCGACCAATCAGCGGACATAGGAGTTAATAAAAACAACTCAATAGCTGCACCATCTTCTTTTGGAAAAATAATCCGTGCGGGAATAACCTTAGTATTGTTACCAACCAGCAAACTTCCCGATGGAATTAATTCAGATATATTGTAAAAGTGAAAATCTTTGATATTTCCACTTTGGTAATACAGCAGTTTTGATTGGTCTCTTTCCGGTAATGGATGTTCTGCAATACATCCATCAGGCAGATGATATTGTAAAGCATGAAAAGGGAATGGAGGAATGTAGGTCATATACTCAAAACACCGGAGGTTAAAAGTTTGTTTAAGGCCAGCTTTCGGTGACTCAGTGTGTTTTTTACGGCTGCCCCTAACTCTGCAAATGTCAAATTGTATCCATCGGGGATAAAAACAGGATCATAACCAAACCCCATGCCTCCCTTCGGCTCGCCGGTGATTATGCCATGAACTTCACCTTCAAAAAACAACGGTTGCGTATTGGCGCTGTACAGGCAGATGCAAGCTGTAAAATGTGCTCTTCTGTCTGTTTTTCCGTTCATTTCTTCCAGCAATTTAAAAAGATTATCGCTATCGGTTGCTTCATCACCGGCAAATCGAGCACTGTGTACCCCTGGTCGACTATCTAGCGCAGCAACACATAGCCCTGAATCGTCTGCTAATACAGGAAAACTTGTAAATTCTGCAACCGCCTTGCATTTGATTAAAGCATTTTGGGCAAAAGTCAAACCGGTTTCCTCAGGATTGACCTGACACCCTATATCACTGAGAGACAGAATCTCAATTTGTGTTCCCAGAATTTGACGCACTTCCTCCAACTTGTGCTGATTGTTGGATGCAAATACCCATGAAGGTTTCATTTGCGAGCTCTAACGGTTCTTTGCTCAATGCGTTTTTCGTAATTTACACCCTGAAAAATTCGGTGTACAAAAATGCCCGGGGTGTGAATTTGGTTGGGATCAAGTTCTCCTGCTGGCACTAATTCTTCAACTTCAGCAATGGTAATTTTACCGGCTGCTGCCATCATAGGGTTAAAGTTGCGAGCTGTTTCTTTGTAAATTAAATTACCATGTGTATCGCCTTTCCAAGCTTTGACAATGGCAAAATCTGCATCAAATGCTAGTTCCATAAGGTAAGATTTCCCATTAAACATTCTAATCTCTTTACCTTCAGCCACTTCGGTCCCCACTCCTGCAGGTGTGTAAAACGCTGGGATGCCTGCACCCGCTGCACGACAGCGTTCCGCCAGCGTCCCCTGCGGTATTAATTCTACTTCCAGTTCACCTGATAGCAATTGTCTCTCAAACTCTTCGTTTTCACCCACATAAGAGCTAATCATTTTTTTTACCTGTCGGTTATTGAGCAGGAGGCCGATTCCAAAATCATCTACTCCCGCATTGTTAGAAATACAGGTTAGGTCTTTTATCCCTTTTGAGACGAGCGCTGCAATGCAATTTTCAGGGATTCCACAAAGGCCAAATCCTCCCAGCATTAAGACGTCACCGTCGCAAATATCGTAAATGGCTTCCGCCGCATTAGTAACTACTTTATTCATATTATTGTTCCAGTTTAGCAGACAGACCCTGTTCACACAAGGCCGAACAAACAGGAATTAGATCCTCGAGTGCTCCATGCTTTACGGGATATTTTCCTTTATGGTGCACAAACCAGGCACATTGTTCTGCCTGAATTTCATTATGGCCGCAATATTGTACCAGGCAATCAATAACCCAATCAAACGTATTCACATCATCATTGTACAAGACAACCGCCCAACTTTTATCGGTCAATACTTCTTGGTCTGTTTCAGGAAGCTCGAATGGTTTCCCATCAATGAACACCATAATTTTACTGTTGATAATGTCGTTTCAAAATACGCGCCTTACTTTCACTGCCGTTTATAAGACGGTGAATATTTTTTCGGTGAGTAAGAATAACCAAAATTGCTGCGCCTATTCCAAATGCAATAAACAATGGTTCATGTCTTTTAAATATCCAAACCAAAGATATAGGAAACATCAAGGCGGCTGTAATACTGCTTAGACTTACAAATCTTGTTAATAGCAACATGCAAATGAACATAATTAGACAAATCAAGGCAGTGAGCCAGTGAATAGCTATCAGCATTCCGAATAATGTTGCGATGCCTTTACCCCCTTTAAATCCGGCAAAAACAGGAAACAAATGACCAAGCACGGCACTCAGTCCAAACATCAATTGAACATTTACAAACCAGGTTTTATTGATTACGGGATTTATTTCCGGAAGAAAATTCACCAAACAGGCCGCCGTAAAACCTTTAATAACATCCATCGACAACACTCCGGCACCGGCTTTTTTACCCAACACCCTAAAGGTATTGGTTGCACCAGCATTACCACTGCCATGATCTCGGACATCGATGCCGAAAAAAGCTTCACCCACCCACACAGCGCTGGGAATTGAACCCAGCAGATAAGCCAAAAATGCAAATAAAAGTATCTGTAATTCTATTGCCATGGTGTATAGTGTTGAACTGCAAAAATAGTTATATTTCAATAAATGTAAAGAATTTGGCCCGAACAAAATAGAATCATCGTTTTCTTAGATGCAGAATTACCGCCACAATATGCATACTTAGATGGATGGATAAAATGGCCAAAATGCACTCTGTGAGCCAAAACGCAGGGGATCGATAATCTTCAGCGTTAATAAACCCTGAAAACATGATTAAAACACAGATTAACACATAAACAAGATGCCTATATAGCTCATTGCGGACCTGCTGGACTTTTGCCTCCCTCATAATCATTGGTAGGGCAAAATTCGCCACGCGGAACCGGACTAATAAGCCCGAATGACAGGAGTCATATTTTTAACAGAATGGAAAGATATTACCTCCATAGCGCGCTGAGGATCCCAGCTCCTCCTCTATTCGCAGCAACTGATTATATTTTGCCATTCTATCACTTCTACTGGCGCTTCCGGTTTTAATTTGTCCACTGTTCATTGCCACCGCTAAATCAGCAATGGTAGCATCTTCGGTTTCTCCACTGCGATGGCTCATTACATTGGTGTATTTGTTTCGAGTAGCTAGTTGAATTGCATCCAATGTTTCGCTAATACTTCCTATTTGGTTAACTTTAATCAATATGGAATTGGCAACATGCTGATCAATTCCTTTTTGAAGACGGTTTACATTCGTTACAAATAAGTCATCTCCTACCAGCTGAATTTTCGAGCCCAGCTTTTCGGTGAGCAACTTCCATCCTGTCCAGTCATCTTCAGCACAGCCGTCTTCAATACTGATAATCGGGTATTTTGCACACCAGCCGGCCCAATAATCTACCATTTCTTCGCTGCTAAACTTACGACCATCCGACTTTTTGAAGACGTATAAACCATGCTCTTCACTATAAAGTTCACTGGTGGCCGCATCCATGGCTACATACATATCAACACCCGGCTTAAAACCGGCCTTTTCAATGGCAGCAAGCACGGTTTCAATGGCCTCTTCATTACTCTGAATATTGGGTGCAAAACCGCCTTCATCTCCCACATTGGTGCTATAACCCTTATCCTTCAATACGGATTTAAGGTGGTGAAAAACTTCAACCCCCATGCGCAAGGCATGAGAGAAATTATCTGCCTTCACCGGCATTACCATAAATTCCTGAAAATCAATCTTATTATCTGCATGGGCACCGCCATTCAAAATATTCATCATGGGCACCGGTAAAATATTGGCATTGGCTCCCCCTATATACCTGTAAAGTGGCACCTCTAATTCATCAGCGGCTGCATGAGCCGCCGCCATGGAAACGGCAAGTATTGCATTCGCGCCCAATCTAGATTTATTGGTTGTTCCATCCAGTGCTGTCATGGCCTGATCGATCTCATTTTGCGCTGTTACCTCCATACCTTCAACGGCATCTGCAATAATGTTATTTACATTATCTACGGCCTTCATTACCCCTTTCCCAAGGTATAAACTTTTATTGTCGTCGCGCAATTCGGCAGCTTCATGTATACCGGTACTTGCCCCACTAGGAACTGCAGCTCTTCCAAATCCACCATCCTCAGTAAATACTTCAGCTTCAACAGTTGGATTGCCCCTGGAATCCAGAATCTGACGGGCATGTACATGTACTATGGCGCTCATTATTGTTTCAAATTATGCTTTATGTTTCTTTATTATTTCTATAAACTGGTCAAACAGATACATGGAGTCATGCGGACCTGGTGAAGCTTCCGGATGGTACTGCACACTGAAAGCAGGCTTATCTTTGCGGGCTATACCTTCCACGCTGTTATCGTTGAGATTTACATGAGTAAGTTCAACGTTAGAAACTGCTTTTTCCTCAAATTTGACAGCAAAACCATGATTTTGACTGGTAATTTCACTTCTTCCGGTAACCAGATTTTTCACAGGGTGATTCAATCCTCGGTGACCATGGTGCATTTTGTAGGTGGTTAGTCCGCTGGCCAATGCAAGCAGCTGATGACCCAAACAAATACCAAAGGTTGGGATTTCTTTCTCTACCAGGTCGCGAACACAGGCAATAGCATAATCCATGCTGGCAGGATCACCGGGACCATTACTAATCATTATGCCATCCGGATTCCAGGCCCTAACTACTTCAGCACTAGATTTGGCCGGGAATACACCCACGTAGCACCCACGCTCCAATAAACAACGCACAATATTCTTTTTACTGCCATAATCCAGCAAAGCAACCCTAATAGGGGCATCTTCATTTCCGATTGTATGGAAAGAACTGCTACTTACAGTGCTGGCTAATTCTAGACCTGACATATCCGGACATTCTTTAAGTTTTTGCTTCAGTAATTCTACATCTTCAGTCTCACTGCTAATAATGGCATTCATTGCCCCCGCATCGCGGATGTGTCGCACAATTTGTCGTGTATCAACATCAGCAATACCGACTAGGTTGTTCTCTGTAAAATACGCATCAAGACTGTAGGATTCCATTTTCCGGGAAAACTGCTGAGAAAACTTTTTACAGACAAGGCCGGATATTTTTATGGAATCACTTTCAACCTCAGCATCCCGCACACCATAATTTCCGATGTGATCACTGGTCATAACAAGAATTTGACCAGTATAGGAGGGATCTGTAAAGACCTCCTGATAGCCGGTCATGCCAGTGTTAAAGCATATTTCACCTGTAGTAGTGCCAATTTTACCAATAGCAGTGCCACGAAAAACTGTACCGTCTTGTAAGACTAGTAGTGCGGGAATTTTTATAGAACTCACTTCAAGGATTCAAATTTCGGATAATAAATTCACAATCATACCCAATGTGGGTAAATTGTGACCATAATGCTAATCCAACGATTTCCTTGGGAAGACAAATGATGAAATATAGGTTAACAGCAATATACTGCCCAGCACCAAAAGTGCATGCACCTCGTTAAATCCGACCTGCCGGAGCTGTTTTTGAAAAATCATCTTCATTCCAATGAAAATTAAAATTAACGACAAGCCGTATTGTAGAGTACTGAGGTTCTTAATACCATGCCCAAGTAAAAAGAATAAACTCCGAAGCCCCATGATGGCAAAAATATTCGAAAAGAAGACGATATATGGGTCTCGAGTGATACCAAAAATAGCCGGAACACTGTCTACGGCAAAAAGCACATCGGTAAATTCTACCAAAACCAACACAACAAAAAGAATGGTTGCAAAACGCTTTCCATTATCGATGATAAAAAACTTACCATTAGGTTTGCGATTACTTATTGGGAAAATGATGGATACCCATTTGATAACCCGGTGATTTTCAATATCGATTTTTTCTTCATTTTCCTTTGAAAACAACATTTTGAGCCCGGTGATAATCAGAAAACCGCCGAAAATATACATCATCCAGTGAAATTCCTTGATCATCAATCCACCTAAAAAAATAAATAAAAATCGCATGATTACGGCACCAATCACACCCCAAACAAGAATTTTCTTTTGATCTGCATTACCAATTCCAAAAGAACTAAAAATGAGTAGTATGACGAACAGATTATCAACACTCAAAGAATATTCCACGAAATAGCCGGTAATGTAACTGACAACTGCCTCTGTTGAAAAGGATGTACGGCATTTGTTTACATCATCAAACACGATAAAATTACCATTGTAGGTTTCTTTAAAATTCTTGTAATCTGCTACTGAATTTAATTCATGAACCTGGTGATGAAAGAAATAGATTACCAGAGAAAACAATAACCCGGCAGAAATCCACGCCAATGTGCGCCATAGAGCCTGCCTTGTGGTTACTGAGTTTTTCCCTTTCCCAATGAGCCCGAGATCCAAAGCTAGTCCCAGTGCAACAAAAACCACAAAACCCAGTAAAAAGTACAGTTTAAACTCCATTGATGAGCAAAATTAAGTTTGACTATGCAATCACCCAACCTAAAGTTTACTTTTGTGCAGTAATAAAAACCATTGTGATGAGAAATATCAGCCTGATAACGTTTACAATCCTCATTGTAAGTCTTTTTTCCCTGTCGGCAACCAAGGATGAGGGAATGTTTCCACTAAACTACTTGGATGAAAAAGCGCTGCAAAATGCCGGAATGAAACTTACTACACGGGAATTATTTTCTCCGGGAGAAATCAGTTTAGCCAATGCATTGGTGAAAGTGGGCGGATGTTCCGGCTCCTTCATTTCTTCTGAGGGACTTATCATTACCAACCATCATTGCGTATATGGGGGTGTTGCCGATTTGAGCACCGCAGACAATAATTACTTGGAAAATGGTTTTGTAGCCAATGACCATTCAAAAGAATTACCCATTAAAATGCCATGTAGAATCACACAGTCTTTTGAAGATGTATCGGCCAAAGTTTTAGCCGGAATTCAAAAAGATTTCAATCCCGCAGTCAGGTCAAAAACAATTTCAGATAACATTAAAAAAATTCTGGAAGAGGAAAAAGCCCTATATCCCGAATTGACAATGGAAGTATCAGAGATGTTTATTGGGAAAAGCTACATGCTCTTTCGATACCTACTCATACCGGATGTGAGACTTGTTTTCGCTCCTCCTGTTACCATCGGTCAATTTGGAGGGGATTTGGATAACTGGGAATGGCCAAGACACAATGGCGACTTTAGTATGGTACGTGCCTATGTTGGACCTGACGGGAAACCGGCACCCTACAGCAAAAACAACATACCTTTTAAACCTAAAAAGCATCTTAAAATCAATGCTAATGGAACCAAAGAAGGCGATTTTGTTTTCATTATGGGCTATCCGGGCCGAACATACAGACATGAAACGGCTCCTTACCTAAAATTTCAGCAAGAAATTCAGTTACCTATCATTCAAAAATGGTACAGCTGGTACATTAGGCAGATGAAAACTTTAAGTGAGGGGAATGATGCCAAGTTTTTGGCATTTGCCAAGGAAATTCAAGGGCTGGAGAATGTGGAGAAGAATTATCGTGGCAAAATGCAGGGTTTGATGCGAACAGGCCTGGTTGAGCAAAAAATGAAAGATGAGGAAATGATGATGAAATTATCAGAAACTAAAAATGATGAGGCCATTAAACTTGCCATCCCAAAATTACAAACCCTATGGGCAAGAAAAACTGAACTGGCAGCTCAGCGTTACCATTACCAGTTCCTGTATAACCAGTCAGGCCCCTACTATGCAGCCCAAACCATAAGACAATTTAAGAGCACAATTAATAAAGGCGACGCAGAGCAAAAAAAGAAAACCATTACTGCATTTGCCTCGGCAATGTGGCAGAATTACATTGTCATTGATAAAACCTTGGAAATTTCTGTACTTAAGGAGCTGCTTCCAAAAATCAATGATAATCGAAAAGTTAAATTAAAAGTAAACGGGAAACTGCCAATTCCACAATGGATTAACCAAATGGCTAAAAAAGACAAATTGTTTGATACTGCTTTTGTGTATAATCTATTAAGGAATAATCCCGAAAAACTGCTAAATTATCAAAGTAGCTTAACCAAACTTTTTGATGAAGTTGAAGAGGAAGCCATGCGGCTCGAATACGAATGGAGCTTAATTGATCAAGAAATAAAATCGCTGATGCCTATTTACCTAGACTTGAAGCAGGAATTTAAACGTGGTCAGTTTATTCCGGATGCCAACAGCACTTTGCGTTTAACGTACGGATATATTAAACGATATAAACCCAATGACGCAGAAATCCACTTGCCTTACACCACGCTCAAAGGGGTATTTGAAAAGGCCAATACGGCACCTGACTACAGATTACCCTCCATAGTTGCCGATAAGCTGCGGATCAAGGATATACCGGCCATTTTTACAGATAAAGAAACAGGAGAAGTGGCAGTGGCATTTTTGTATAACCTTGATACAACAGGTGGAAACAGCGGAAGTGCCGTATTGGACGCAGAAGGTAATCTAATTGGGATCAATTTTGACAGAAGCTTTACAGCCACCATCAACGATTATGCCTGGAATGATCAGTATAGCCGCAGCATTGGCTGTGATATACGTTACGTTTTATATGTGGTAAAATATGTAGGACAAGCCGAACACCTGCTAAATGAAATTGGGGTAACCCTCTAACATGATTTTAGTTGTTGCGTAACACTGGTTACAATCACTCTATTTTTTTAGTGCTTATTTTGCTGTAATAAAAACAACATGGGAATTCTATCATTATTATTCGGCAAAAAAGAAACGGTTAACTTTAAAGAACTCATTCAACAAGGGGCTATTGTGCTCGATGTTCGCACAACCAATGAATTTAAGGCAGGCCATATTAAAAATGCGAAAAATATTGCAGTGCAGCAACTGCAGTCACAATTAAACAGGCTAGACAATCAAAAACCCATCATTACTTGTTGTGCTTCCGGAATGAGAAGCGCCTCTGCCGTTAGTATACTTAAAAAGGCAGGTTTCAAGGCCTACAATGGTGGTAGCTGGCAATCACTTAAAAATAAATTATCATGAGTGAAAGTAATTCTTTTGATTCTATAATAAACAGTAATGTTCCAGTACTATTAGATTTTCATGCTACCTGGTGCGGTCCATGCAAAACACTGGCTCCTATATTGGAACAGGTAAAAAAATCACTGGGTGATACCGTTAAAATTATAAAAATTGATGTTGATAGAAACCCGACTTTAGCCAGCAAACTCAGTATCAGTGGAGTTCCTACCTTAATTCTATATCGCAACGGGAAGCTAATATCGCGTAATTCAGGAGTATTGCCGGCTCATGAAATCATCAAATTGATTCAGGCCGCAGTATAAAAAAAGAGCATCCTGAGGATGCTCTTTTTTATGATAATGAATTTATTAATTATTCAGGTTTAGATTCTTCCTCATTGGATGCATCCTCAGTAGGTGAGTCTTCATTAGAAGCTGACTCTTCCGTCTGCACTGGCTCTGCGATTTCCTCAACTTGTGGCTCCTCAGCAGGAGTATTCTCAACAGAAGCTGTAGTTTCCTCAATAACGGCAGTTTCTTCAGCAACTACGCTTTCTTCAACCGGAAGTACTTCTGCTACCTCAACAACTTCTGCTGCTACTTCTGTAACAGGAGTAGAAGATGTTTTGGGAGAATTTGAAGCTGCCTTGCTACGTCCACGGCGTGTTTTCTTAGCATCTTTTTTATCGGTACCAAATCCCTGGAAATATTCATTGAAGTCAACCAACTCAATAAAAGCCATTTCGGCATTGTCACCCATACGGTTTCCAACCTTCAATATACGAGTATAACCTCCTGGTCTGTTAGAAACTTTCGCACCTACCACCGTAAAGAGTTCTTTTACTGCCTCCTTGTCTTTGAGATAAGCAAAAACAGTTCTTTGGTTGTGCGTTGTTGAATCCTTACCCTTGGTAATTAATGGTTCCACATAGGTTCTAAGTGCTTTAGCCTTTGCCAAAGTTGTGGTGATACGCTTATGAATGATCAGCGATGATGCCATATTGGCCATCAATGCTTTGCGGTGTGGGGCTGTGCGGCCCAAATGATTTACTTTTTTCCCGTGTCTCATTGCCCTTAGTCTTCGTTTAAGTTATACTTGAGGATTTCCATACCGAAGTGAAGACCTTTGTCACGAACGAACTCTTCAAGTTCAGACAAAGATTTCTTTCCAAAATTCCGGAATTTCAGGAGATCGTCAATGTGATATTGAACCAACTCACCTAGTGTTTTAATTTCTGCAGCTTTTAAGCAATTGTATGCACGTACAGAAAGATCAAGGTCTGCTAGGGGAGTCTTCAGTATTTTACGCATTTGAAGGAATCCTTCGTCCACTTCTTCAACAGCTTTGCTGGCTTTTGACTCAGGCATGATGTTTTCATCACTAAAGAGTACAAAGTGTTGAATTAAGATTTTTGCTGCTTCCTTGAGGGCTTCCTCGGGGTGAATACTACCATCTGTGGTTACTTCCATTACAAGCTTTTCGTAATCTGTACGCTGCTCTACACGGAAATCTTCCACGCTGTATTTCACATTTCTGATTGGTGTGAAAATACTATCTGTGGCAATCAAACCGATGGGTGCATCCTTCACCTTATTTTCATCTGCAGGAACATAACCACGGCCTTTACCGATAGTTAACTCCAACTCAAGATTTACTGTTGGCTCAATATTACAAATCACCAGTTCAGGATTTAAAATATTGAAGGAGTTGGTATATCTACCAATATCACCGGCCATAAATTGGTCTTTACCCTTTAAACTAATGAATATTTTCTCATTATCATCGGTAGAAGAATTGGCCTTGAAACGCACCTTTTTGAGGTTGAGGATGATCTCTAATACATCTTCCACTACACCTTTGATCGTTGAGAATTCATGGTCAACACCTTGAATTTTAACAGAAGTAATAGCGTAGCCTTCCAATGAAGACAGTAAAATACGGCGCATTGCGTTACCAATGGTAACTCCGTATCCTTTTTCCAGGGGTGAAAACTCGAATACTCCGTGGAAATCGGTGGCTTTGTTCATTACCACCTTATTGGGTTTTTGAAAAGGAATAACTCCCATTTTTGTTTGTTTTTAAGATTTTATTTTGAGTACAATTCTACAATCAGTTGTTCCTTAATGTTTTCGGGGATTTCCGAGCGCTCAGGATAACCTATGAATTTACCGGAAAGATCACTACCGTCCCATTCCAGCCAGTTAAAACGTTTGCGAACACCAGCAGCAGAATCAGAAATTACTTCCAACGATTTGCTACGTTCGCGCACGGCTACAACATCACCCGGCTTTAATTGGTAGCTAGGTATATTCACTACGGAGCCATTCACCAAAATATGACGATGACCAACCAATTGACGGGCTGCACGACGGGTAGGTGCAATTCCCAAACGGAAAACCGTGTTGTCTAGACGTGCTTCAAGAAATTTCAATAGGTTTTCACCGGTGATGCCTTTTTTTGCAGCTGCTTTTTTGAAAAGATTTCTGAATTGCTTCTCAAGCAGCCCGTAGGTATATTTCGCTTTCTGTTTTTCTGCCAACTGCACTGCGTATTCAGAAAGTTTGGGTCTTCTTCTGCTGTTTCCGTGTTGACCCGGGCCGTAGTTTTTCTTTTCCAACGCTTTGTCACGACCGAAAATTGGTTCTCGGAAACGACGTGCTACTTTTGATTTTGGACCTCTGTATCTTGCCATGAATTTTTTTCTTAATAATTTATGTTAAACCCTACGACGCTTAGGTGGACGACATCCGTTGTGGGGCATTGGGGTAATGTCAGTGATTGAAATAACCTCCAAACCTACTGTCTGAAGATTACGGATAGCACTGTCTCTTCCTCCACCAGGACCTTTAACAAAAACATCTACCTTGCGCAATCCGGAATCAAAAGCTGTTTTTGCACAGTCCAAAGAAGCCATTTGAGCAGCATAAGGTGTATTCTTTTTAGAACCCCTGAAACCCATTTTACCGGCCGAAGACCAGGAAATAACCTGCCCTTCTGTATTAGTTACCGATACAATAATATTGTTAAAAGTAGCATGGATATGTACCTGACCATGCGGATCTACTTTAACTTTCTTTTTAGTTACTTTTTTAGTTGCCATTTAACTGTTATCTATTATTTGGTGGCCTTTTTCTTACCGGCTACAGTTTTACGTTTACCTTTTCTTGTACGTGCATTGGTGCTGGTACGCTGACCACGCACAGGAAGACCTTTACGATGCCTCAAACCACGGTAGCAACCAATGTCCATCAGTCGTTTGATGTTCAATTGTGTTTCACTGCGTAATTCTCCCTCCGTTTTGAGGTTACTGGTGATAAATCCGCGAATCTTGGATAAATCATCGTCATCCCACTCATTCACTTTTTTGTCACGGCTGATTCCGGAGTGATCCAAAATTCTAGCTGCTGTGCTCGGACCTATACCAAATATGTAGGTAAGTCCTATGACACCTCTTTTGTTTTTGGGTAAATCTATACCTGCTATCCTGGCCATTGTCTGTTAACCTTGTCTTTGTTTATACTTAGGGTTCTTTTTGTTAATCACATACACCTTTCCATTGCGGCGTACAATTTTGCAGTCTACACTGCGCTTTTTTACTGAAGTTCTAACTTTCATGTCTTTACTTGTATCTGTATGATATTCTTCCGCGTGTAAGGTCATAAGGAGACATCTCCACTTGTACTTTATCACCCGGTAGGATTCTGATATAGTGCATTCGCATTTTTCCTGAAATGGTAGCAATGATTTCATGCCCATTTTGAAGCTTCACACGAAACATTGCGTTTGACAATGCTTCTGTTATCACTCCGTCTTGTTTTATGGCATCTTGCTTTGGCATTTCAAAAGGGCTGCAAAAATAGTGTTTTTTTTCTTAATAATCAACTTGAGGTGAATTACCCGTGAAACGTCCTTTCAGTCTCCCACTGCTCATGAGGCCGTCGTACTTTCTCATCAGCAAGTAGCTATCGATTTGCTGTAGTGTGTCCAGAACCACACCTACTAAGATTAGGAGACTAGTCCCACCAAAAAACTGGCTAAATTCCTGATTTACACCAAGATTTCCCGCTACCACAGGCAACACAGCCACCAGTGATATAAAAATGGCGCCCGGCAATGTGATTCTACTGATGATATCATCAATGAAATTGGCAGTTTGTTTGCCAGGTTTAATACCGGGAATAAAACCATTGTTACGTTTCATATCATCAGCCATCTGAACAGGATTAAAAATAATCGCAGTATAAAAATAGGTGAAGAGAACAATCAAGGTAACCATGAGTGCATTGTGACCGAAGCTGTTGGGATTGGTCAAACTCATCAACCAACCAGGAACTCCCCCCTGCTCATAAAAACCGGCAATGGTAGCTGGCAAAAACAAAATGGCCTGGGCAAAAATGATAGGCATTACACCGGCAGCTAAAATTTTAATGGGAAGATATTGTCTTACTCCACCATACTGGCGATTACCTACAACACGCTTTGCATAGTTGATGGTAATCTTTCTGGTTCCCTGAGTTAATAATATTACACCCAAAATTATTAAAGCCCATACTACCAATTCAATTAGGAAGAGAATGAAACTTGCCCGCTGACCTGCGAATGCGAATTCGGAAAACAAGGCATTGGGGAGACGGGCTATAATACCTACCATAATCAACAGTGAAATACCATTGCCTAAACCACGGTCTGTAATACGTTCACCCATCCACATGGTAAACATGGTGCCTGCTGTCAAAAGAATCACGTTCGTAAATATGAACATTCCCTGTGACATTGCTTCGCTATTTAAGAACAAAAGTGCATCACGATACTGTGGGTTACCAATAAACTGATTAAGATATCCGAAAGCTTGAACGCCTGTAAATGCTATAGTGAGTATGCGTGTGTACTGATTGATTTTTCTTCTGCCCTCCTCACCTTCTTTTTGCATTCTTTGAAATGCTGGGATGGCAATAGAAACAAGCTGCATAAAAATACTGGCAGAGATGTACGGCATGATACCAAGAGCAAAAATTGCGCCCCTGTTCCAAGCTCCTCCGGCAAAAGTATTAATGAGGTCCAGAATGTTGTTCTTATTCTGATTGCTCATATTGATTTCTAGCACTGAACTGTCAATGCCGGGAAGAATTACAAATGAGCCCAAACGATAAACGGAAAGAAGAAGAAACGTATATAAAATTCTTCTGCGGAGTTCCTCAATGGACCAGATGTGCTTTATGGTTTCAATCAGTTTTTTCATGGTTTCAAGCTATCAGATGAACTGATCCACCGGCTTTTTCAATGGCAGATTTTGCGGTATCACTGAATTTGTGCGCATGCACCTCAATTCCAGCTTTCAATTCACCACGTCCAAGGATTTTTACCATTTCAGATTTACCGACAAGGTGCTTTTTAACCAGGAGTTCATGGTCTATTTTATTCACTTTTAATGAATCAGACAGGCCTTGCAGAACATCCAAATTGATTGCGGCATATTCCACCCTGTTAATATTTTTAAATCCACCTTTTGGAATCCTACGCTGAAGGGGCATTTGACCACCTTCAAATCCGATTTTTCTAGAATAACCGGTACGTGATTGAGCACCCTTATGACCTTTGGTGGATGTTCCACCTCTTCCAGAGCCTTCACCACGACCGATACGTTTTCTATTTTTGGTAGAACCTGCTGCAGGTTTTAAATTACTTAAATTCATGTTACTTAGTGTTTTCTACTTTGATAAGATGGTTAACTGTGTTGATCATTCCTTGAATTTGATTATTCAGATCAACAACAGCACATGCATTAATTTTACGAAGTCCAAGGGCTCTTAGGGTAGCTTTTTGGTTTTTAGGATAACCGATACCACTCTTCACCAGTGTTATTTTTACTTTTCCCATGATCTTATCCGTTAAAGACTTTTTTAAGGTTAACATTTCTCATTTTGGCTACCGAATAAGGGTCTCTCATTGTGGTAAGAGCATCAAAGGTTGCCTTAACCACATTGTGAGGGTTAGAGGATCCTTTTGATTTTGCCAATACATCGGTTACACCGGCACTTTCCAATACTGCACGCATCGCACCACCGGCAATTACGCCGGTACCATGAGCTGCGGGTTTAAGAAATACGCGGCCACCGCCAAATTTACCGGTTTGTTCATGTGGAACGGTACCATTGATAACAGGAACCTTGATCAAATTTTTCTTGGCATCCTCAATTCCTTTATTAACGGCATCCATTACTTCGTTAGAACGACCCAATCCATGACCAACCACACCATTTCCATCGCCTACTACTACCAAGGCACTGAAACTGAAGGTACGGCCACCCTTGGTTACTTTCGCAACACGATTAATGGAAACCACTTTCTCGGTCAGGGTTAACTCACCGGGTCTTACACGCTTATTTATATTTTCAGACATTTGAATGACTACTTATTAAATTAAAATTCGAGACCTCCTTCGCGGGCAGCGTCTGCCAGGCTTTTTACACGACCATGATACAAATATCCACCGCGATCAAATACCACAGATTTTATACCGGCGGCCATGGCTTTTTCTGCCAGTTTTTTACCAACTAAAGCAGATTTAGCAACCTTGTTATCTTTCACATCTTTAATACCCTCTTCGGATGACGATGCTGAACACAGGGTAATACCCTTGCTATCATCAATGATCTGGGCATAAATATCCTTATTGCTGCGATAAACACTCAGACGAGGCCTGATGGTGGTACCGGTAATGCGTCCGCGAATACGGCTGCGAATTTTACTTCTTCTTTGTACTACTGATTTTGACATGACTAGTTAACTTTATTTAGATGCTGACTTACCCGCTTTCTTTCTCAATACCTCACCGGCAAACTTGATACCTTTTCCTTTGTATGGCTCAGGTTTGCGGAAAGACCGAATTTTTGCAGCGATCTGTCCCAAAAGTTGCTTATCTGCACATTCCATGGTAATGGAAGGATTTTGACCTTTGAGTGTTTCTGTGGTTACTTTAATTTCCTGTGGGATTTCCAACATGATTCTGTGAGAATAACCCAGGGTAAAGTCAACAAGATTTCCCTGATTGGAAACTTTGTAACCAACACCAACCAATTCCTGTTTTACTGTGTGACCCTGGCTTACACCAACAACCATATTCTGGAGCAATGCACGGTACAAACCATGCAGAGCTTTGTGTTGTTTGCTGTCGCTTGGGCGATTTACTGTCAGCACTCCATCAGTGATATCAATAGTGATTTCAGTTCCGATGAATTGCGACACTTCTCCTTTTGGACCCTTGGCTGTGATGTTTCCATTATTGTTGGTAATGGTAACACCGGCCGGGATACTTATGGGTGCTTTTCCTACGCGTGACATTTTATATTATTTGAATGATGAATTATGAAACATAACAAAGTACCTCACCACCTACATTCTGAGTACGAGCCTCTTTATCGGTCATAACTCCTTTTGAAGTGGTAAGAATTGCAACGCCCAAACCATTGAGTACGCGGGGCATGCTATCAACATTGGCGTAGCGGCGCAGACCCGGTGTGCTGATTCTGGACAAATTGCGAATTGCGCTTGCCTTGGTAACAGGGTCATATTTAAGGGCTATTTTTATTACACCCTGTTTATTGGATGAATCTTCAAATTTGTATTTCAGGATATATCCTTTCTCATACAAAACTCTGGTGATTTCCTTTTTTAGATTGCTTGCCGGAATTTCAACAATTCTGTGCTTTGCCTTCATGGCATTGCGCAATCGGGTTAGAAAATCTGATATAGGATCGGTCATGATTTTTTCTTTTTATTAATTACCAACTTGATTTAGTTACACCTGGGATTTTACCATCGCTGGCCAGCAGTCTGAACTGATTACGACATATTCCGAAAGTACGGATATAACCTCTTGGACGTCCGGTAAGCTTGCATCTATTGCGCAAGCGAACAGGTGACGCGTTTCTTGGAATGCGCTGTAACGCTTCATAATTTCCTTCTGCTTTCAATGCGGCCCGTTTTTCTGCAAAGCGAGCAACCAGTGCTTCACGCTTACGCTGTCTGGCCTTTATGGATTCTTTTGCCATGTATATTATTTACTTTTAAAGGGGAAACCCATCAATTTTAACAACTCCAAACATTCTTCGTCTGTTTTGGCCGTAGTAACGATGGTGATATCCATACCGGTGATTCTGTTAACTTTATCAATATCAATTTCAGGGAAAATGATCTGTTCGGTGATACCCATGTTGAAGTTTCCACGCCCATCAAATCCTTTTACATTAAGACCCTGAAAATCACGTACACGAGGCAACGCGATACTAATTAAGCGGTGTATAAAATCATACATAGCCTCTTTACGAAGGGTTACCCTTGCGCCGATAGGCATATTCTCGCGTAATTTAAAGTTTGAAATGGCCTTTCGTGAAAAAGTGGCTTGGGCTCTTTGACCAGAAATTTTGGTCATTTCTTCAACAGCGGCATCCACCAGTTTTTTATCATTCACTGCAGCACCTACACCTTGATTGAGGCTAACCTTAACCAGACGGGGCATTTCCATTACATTTTTGTAGCCGAATTTCTCTTTAAGAGCCGGCACAACAACTTCTTCGTAGCGTGTTTGCAGAAGCGGTTTATAACTCATCTTTTTAATTCTTATTTAATAAATTCTCCGGTTTTACGGGCTACTCTTTGGAGCTTTCCTTCATCATTCAGTTTTCTGCCAATGCGGGTAGGCTTTCCACCTACCACCACCATTAGGTTTGAGATATGAATGGGAGCCTCCACTTTGTCTATTTTACCACCGGTATTTTGGGCGGTTGGTTTGCGGTGCTTGGTTACGATATTTAAACCTTCCACCAGGGCACGGTTATCTGATACAATAACTTTCAATACCTTACCGGTTTTTCCTTTGTCATCGCCAGAAATAACTTTAACAGTATCTCCTTTTTTGATATGCAATTTAACTTTTGACACTTTCAATGTTGATTAAAGCACCTCGGGTGCAAGTGAAACGATTTTCATGAACTGTTTGTCGCGAAGCTCTCTGGCAACCGGTCCGAAAATACGGGTACCTCTGGGCTCATCTGAAGCATTCAAAAGAACACAGCTGTTCTCATCGAAACGAATATAAGAACCATCAGGACGACGAACTTCTTTTTTAACGCGAACAACAACTGCCTTAGAAACGGCACCTTTTTTCACACCACCACCTGGCATAGCATCTTTTACGCTTACCACGATTTTATCTCCTACAGATGCATAACGACGGCCTGATCCACCGAGCACTCGAATGCAAAGCACCTCACGGGCACCACTGTTGTCGGCAACTTTTAGTCTTGATTCTTGTTGTACCATTTTATTTAGCTTTTTCTACTACTTCGACCAATCTCCAACGTTTGGTTTTGCTCATTGGACGAGTTTCCATGATGCGAACAATATCATTCTCACCACACTGATTTGACTCATCGTGCGCTGTGTATTTCTTGGTCTTCTTGAAATACTTACCGTATTTGGGGTGTTTCACGTTACGAACAACCGATACTACGATGGTCTTATCCATCTTGGTACTGGTCACCGTGCCGGTAATTTCCTTGCGTGAATTCCTTGCTATTTCCATTAGTTATTATCTCCGTTATTCTTTTTCATGTAAGCAGCCAACTCAGCATGGATCCTGCGATTGTTCAATTCGGTAAGCATTCTTGCAATGCTTTTACGGGTAATCGACAATTTGTGGGGTTGTTCAATCTGAGAAACTGTATTTTGGAACTTCATCTTTTGATAACGCATACGTTCTTCTTTATAGGCGGTTACCAGTTCCTTGTTTGACATTCCTTTAATTTCTTCGTTTTTCATTTTTATGCCTCCTCAGCAAAATCAGGGCGTACAACAAACTTGGTGGTTATAGGAAGCTTTTGGGCGGCCAGTCTCATTCCTTCCTTTGCGGTTTCCAACGGAACACCACTTACTTCAAACATAATGGTACCAGGTTTAACGGTAGCAACCCAATATTCTGGTGCTCCTTTACCTTTACCCATACGCACTTCAGCTGGCTTCTTAGTTACCGGCTTGTCCGGAAAAATACGAATCCATACCTGACCCTCACGTTTAAGATAACGGGTCAATGCAATACGGGCCGCTTCAATCTGACGAGCCGTAATCCAGTGAGGCTCCAGACTTTTGAGTCCGAAACTACCGAAATCAACTCTGTGTCCGCGGGTGGCAACACCTTTAACACGGCCTTTCTGCTGCTTTCTATATTTGGTTCTTTTTGGGCTAAGCATTGTTTATTCCTTTAAATCTAAATTATTTGCGTTTGCGACGATCTCCTCCGCCTGAACGAGGGCCTCTGTCACGATCTCTTCCTCTGTCATCACGACCTCTGCCGCCGTCACGCTTTCTTTCTGTGTCAACTTGTGGTGCAAGATCAACCTTACCATAAATTTCTCCACGACAAAGCCAAACTTTAATACCGATTTTACCATAAACGGTTTGTGCCTCAACGATTGCATAATCGATGTTGCTTCTGAGCGTATGCAATGGGGTACGTCCATCTTTGTACATTTCAGAACGAGCAATTTCACCTCCATTCAAACGACCACTGATTCTAACCTTTATCCCTTCAGCTCCCATTTTCATGCTACTCTGAATGGCATTTTTTACGGCACGTTTATAGGAAAAACGGTTTTCAATCTGCTGTGCAATATTTTCACCCACCAATTGGGCATCAAGTTCAGGCCTTTTGATTTCATTAATGTTTATCTGAACATCTTTACCTGTAATCTTGCGAATTTCCTCACGGATGGTATCAACTTCCTGTCCACCACGTCCGATAACAATTCCGGGTCTTGATGTGTGAATAGTGATGGTGATGCGCTTTAAAGTACGCTCAATTACCACTTTTGCTATTCCGCCTTTAGGAATACGTACACGCAGATATTTGCGGATTTTCTCGTCTTCTACCAGTTTATCACCGTAGTCTTTACCACCATACCAGTTAGAATCCCAACCACGTATAATTCCAAGACGCAATCCTATTGGGTTTACCTTTTGTCCCATATTAGTTATTTACCTCACTTTTTGTTACAGTATCAATGGTAATAGTTACATGATTACTGCGTTTACGCTGTCTGTAACCTCTTCCCTGAGGAGCAGTGCGGAGACGCTTCATGGTAACACCACCATCTACCAAAATTGATTTTACATACAAATCACTGTCTTCGATTCTCTCACCGGAATTAATCTGACTCCAGTTTGCTACACCGCTGCGGATTAGTTTGCTCAAAAAGAGGGCATAGCCCGGCTTTTGATTCCACTGCAGTATATTGAGTGCACGTTCTACTTTCTGACCACGTACCAAATCGGCTACCATGCGCATTTTGCGAGGCGATAGTGGGCAGTTTCTCAAAATTGCTTTAGCTTCCATTTTGTTTCTCTCCGTATTACTTGCTATGACCTTTGAAAGTACGTGTTGGAGCAAATTCACCCAACTTATGACCTACCATATTCTCAGTCACATAAACCGGAATGAATTTGTTTCCGTTGTGCACAGCAAATGTGTGTCCCACAAAATCGGGGAGAATCATGCTGCGACGCGACCAGGTTTTTACTACTGATTTCTTGTTACCTTCATTCAAAACGGTAACCTTACGCATCAATTTATAATCTACAAAGGGTCCTTTTTTTACTGACCTTGCCATTTTCTTTTAATTATTATTTATTCCTCTTACTTTTTCTACGTTCAATGATCAGTCTGCTCGTGGCTTTTTTAGGCGCACGTGTTTTCTGACCTTGTGAATAAATCAGGTTTCTTGATCTTGCCTGTCCACCTTTATTACGGCCTTCACCACCACCCATAGGATGATCCACAGGGTTCATAGCGGTACTTCTGGTGCGTGGACGAATACCCATCCAGCGACTTCTGCCGGCTTTGCCTTTGCGCGTAAGGTTGTGTTCACTGTTGCTTACAGAACCAATAGTAGCCAAGCATGCAGACAAAACTTTCCTCATTTCACCGGAAGGCAATTTGATAGTAGCGTATTTATCTTCACGACCCAGTAATTGTGCGTATGAACCGGCACTTCTGCAGATTTTTGCACCCTGTCCGGGAGACATTTCAATATTGTGAATCAATGAGCCCAATGGTATTTCAGACATCGGCATAGCATTGCCAACTTCTGGAGGAACACTGGGACCCTGTTCAATTTTTTGACCTACTTTGATACCATTGGGCGCAATGATGTATCTTTTATCACCATCGGCATATTGTACCAAAGAAATAAATGCACTGCGATTGGGATCATATTCTACGGTCAGAACTTCACCTGCAACACCATGATTGGCTCTTTTAAAGTCAATCAAACGGTAGCGTCTCTTGTGACCGCCTCCTATGAAACGCATGGTCATGCGTCCTTGATTATTTCTTCCTCCTGACTTCTTAATGGGAACAATCAGGGATTTTTCCGGTTTATCCGCTGTGATTTCAGCAAATGAATTTGCTATGTGAAACCGTTGACCGGGCGTAGTTGGATTTAAACGTTTAACTGCCATGATCAGATGTTTTCGTAAAAGTCTATGTTAAAACCTTCTTTTAACGTCACGATGGCCTTTTTATACCCGTTGGTATAACCGGAGATCTGGCCAGTACGTCTATTACGACGCATTTTCCCCCTTGCAATCATTGTGTTTACGGAAGCTACTTCCACTCCATAGAAATCTTCAATGGCCTTTTTGATTTCGTCTTTGGTAGATTTTTTGTCTACCACGAAACCATACTGACCACGCTTATCCATGATAGCGGTCATTTTTTCAGTAATCAACGGTTTCTTAAGTATCATTGTTTATTGGATTCTTCTAATTTGGTTAATGCACCCTCGGTAAGAATGAGCTTACCGGCTTTCAATACCTCATAGGTATTAATATCGGCAGCTTTCATTACACGGTTACCTTCAATATTTCTTCCGCTTAAATACAGGTTTTTGTTGGTATCAGCTGTAACAACCAACGAACGACCATTGATATTCAAAGCATTTAAAAACCCTTTGAACTCGGCTGTTTTTGGTGTAGCCATCTCAAAATCTTCAACTACCAAAATATTATTCTCTTTTGCCTTGTATGAAAGGGCGCTCAAACGAGCTAGTTTTTTCAATTTTTTGTTGAGTTTGAAAGAATAATCGCGTGGACGAGGTCCGTGAATACGACCACCACCCACATAGATACCGGATTTCAAACTACCATGACGAGCACCGCCGGTACCCTTTTGACGAAATACCTTGCGGGTACTGCGTGAAATCTCCGAACGGTCTTTGGTTTTGTGAGTTCCCTGACGCTGATTGGCCTGGAATTGCTTTACATCCAACCAAATTGCATGATCATTGGGTTCGATCCCAAAGATATCACCGGGCAGTGTAACAGTTCTTCCGGTCTCAGCTCCCTGCTTGTTTAATACATTTAACTTCATAATTAACGCTCTACTATTACGGTGGAACCATTATGGCCGGGAACTGAACCCTTAACCAACAATAAATTTTGCTCAGGTACGATGCGCAAAACTTGTACGTTGAGCGCTTTTACACGACGATTTCCGGTTTGACCTGCCATTCTTATCCCTTTAAATACACGTGCGGGAAAAGAACATGCTCCGATAGAACCGGGAGCACGAAGTCTGTTATGCTGACCGTGGGTTGCTTCACCTACACCGGCAAAACCGTGACGCTTTACAACACCCTGAAAACCTTTACCCTTTGATGTACCAACTACATCAACAAACTGGCCTTCCTCAAATATTGAAACATCGAATGTATCTCCAAGTTTTGCAGTTGCCTCATTCTCACTTGGGTTACGAAATTCTATAAAGGATTTCTTAGCTTCAGTGTTAGCTTTGGCACAGTGTCCTTTCAAGGCGGCACCGGCATTTTTTTCTTTTTTCTCTCCCCAAGCCATCTGGATAGCAGAATATCCGTCTTTTTCCTGAGTTTTTACTTGCGTAATTACACATGGACCTGCTTCAATAACCGTGCAGGCTACCTTGCGACCATCAGCATCAAATATGCTGGTCATTCCGAGTTTTTTTCCAATTAATCCTTCCATAACTCCAATTACAGTTTGATTTCAACTTCTACCCCGCTGGGCAATTCTATCTTCATCAGGGCGTCTACGGTTTTTGTAGAGCCGTTATAAATATCAATCAATCTTTGGTAGGTGCAATACTGGAACTGCTCACGTGCCTTTTTATTTACGTGGGGCGAACGAAGTACTGTAAAGATCTTCTTCCTGGTAGGAAGAGGAACAGGACCGCTAACCACTACATCGGTGGTACGCACTGCCTTCACAATTTTCTCTGCGCTTTTATCGAGCAGGCTGTGATCGAAAGACTTCAGTTTTATGCGAATTTTCTGACTTAACATTTTATTGATTATTTACTTGCTGCACCATTAACTTTTTTGAGTACTTCGTCAGCGATATTTCTAGGTGTTTCTGAGTAATGACTGAATTCCATGGATGAGGTAGCACGACCGGAAGTTATTGTGCGAAGGGTGGTTACATAACCAAACATTTCGCTCAGTGGAACTTTCGCTTTTACTACCTGAGAACCTGCGCGCTCATCAATTCCTTCGAGCTGACCGCGGCGACGGTTAAGATCACCCATTACATCACCTGTATTTTCAGCAGGGGTAACAACTTCCAACTTCATGATGGGTTCGAGTAGAACGGGACCACAATTGCGAGCAGCATCCCGGAAACCGCCTCTTGCTGCAACTTCGAAAGACAGTGAGTCTGAGTCTACAGGGTGGAATGAACCGTCGAACAAACGTACCTTGATAGAACTGATAGGATATCCGGCGAGTACACCATTTTGCATAGCAGCCTTAAATCCTTTCTCTACTGAGGGTATGAATTCACGGGGAATGGAACCACCCACAATTTCATTCACAAACTGAAGGCCTTCACCTTTGAAATCGGCATCAGCCGGACCCAGTTCAAACTGTATATCGGCAAACTTACCACGACCACCGGTTTGTTTCTTATAAACCTCACGGTGTGTATAGTTTTTGGTAATAGCTTCTTTATAAGCAACCTGAGGAGCACCCTGATTACATTCAACTTTGAATTCGCGCTTCAAACGATCCACAATAATTTCGAGGTGTAACTCACCCATACCAGAAACCACGGTTTGTCCGGTATCCTGATCAGTTTGCACACGGAAAGTAGGATCTTCTTCAGCAAGTTTTGCCAGGGCAGTACTCAATTTATCGCTATCCGCCTGAGTTTTGGGCTCGATAGCAAGACCGATAACCGGGTCAGGGAATACCATTGATTCAAGAACAATGGGATGTTTTTCATCGCAAAGTGTATCCCCAGTTTTAATGTCTTTAAAACCTACTGCGGCACCGATGTCACCGGCACCGAGAGATTCAATAGCATTTTGTTTGTTGGCATGCATCTGGAAGATACGGCTGATACGTTCTTTGTTACCACTGCGGGTATTGAGCACGTAGGAACCGGCATCCAGTTTGCCACTGTAGGCGCGCATGAAAGCAAGACGACCCACGTAAGGATCGGTCGCAATTTTGAAAGCCAATGCACTGAAAGGTTCATTGTATGAAGGCTTGCGGAAAATTTCAGCCTCAGTATCAGGGTTGGTACCTTTGATGCTTTCCTTATCAAGCGGGCTGGGCATTAATTCCATAACCAGATCCAACATGGTTTGTACGCCTTTATTTTTGAAAGACGAACCACAAACCATGGGAACGATTTTCATTTCCAGTGTAGCCTGGCGAAGTGCATTTAAGATTTCTCTTTCTGTGATGCTGTTAGGATCCTCGAAAAATTTCTCCATCAAGGTAACGTCATATTCTGAAACAGCCTCAAGCAGTTTTTCACGCCATTCGTTGGCTTCCGCTTCCATTTCAGCAGGAATAGGAACTACCTGATAGGTCATACCTTTATCGGCTTCGTTCCAGATCATACCGCGGTTGTTGATGAGATCAACTACCCCTTTAAAGTTATCTTCAGCACCGATTGGCAACTGCAGTGGAACTGCGTTGCTTCCCAACATGTCACGTACCTGATTAACCACATTAAGAAAATCAGCGCCTGCACGATCCATTTTATTTACGAAACCTATGCGGGCAACATTGTAGTTATTAGCCAAACGCCAGTTGGTTTCAGACTGTGGTTCAACTCCATCTACCGCACTAAAAAGGAACACCAATCCATCGAGTACGCGCAACGAGCGGTTTACTTCTACGGTAAAGTCAACGTGGCCCGGAGTATCAATAATGTTAATGTGATATTCTTTGGTATCGGCGTTAGGACGACCGTCTGTGGTCGGGTAGTTCCATTTAACCGTTGTTGCAGCTGAAGTGATGGTAATACCTCTCTCCTGCTCCTGCACCATCCAGTCCATCGTAGCCGCACCATCGTGCACCTCACCAATTTTGTGGTTCACGCCCGCATAATAAAGAATGCGTTCAGTGGTGGTGGTTTTACCGGCATCGATGTGGGCGGCAATTCCTATGTTTCTAGTATATCTAAGGTCGCGTGACATGAATCTTTTCTCTTCTATCTAATTTGTATCATTAAACCCTAAAGTGTGAGAACGCCTTGTTAGCTTCTGCCATTTTATGGGTATCTTCTTTCTTTTTTACGGCAGCACCTTCACCTCTTGAAGCTGCAAGAATTTCACCGGCGAGTTTTTCAGCCATAGATTTTTCATTGCGCTTGCGGGCATATCCTATCATCCATTTCATACCCACGGCCGTGCGGCGGCGAGGAGAAACTTCGGTTGGGATTTGAAATGTAGCTCCACCCACTCTGCGTGCTTTAACTTCGACGGTAGGCATTACATTATTCAGCGCTTTGCGCCAAGTCTCCAAACCGGGCTCATCGGGAGCTTTTTTCTCAACTAATTCCAGTGCATCATAAAACAAGCTATATGCCAGGGATTTTTTACCGTCATACATAAGACCGTTCACAAAACGGGTTACAACGGTATCGTTGAACTTAGGATCTGGCAGCAGGATGCGTTTTTTGGCGCGGGTTTTTCTCATGGTCTATTCGTTATACCTATATAATGGTGTAGTACTTATTTTTTCTTTGGACGTTTGGTTCCATACTTAGATCTTCGCTGGTTACGGCCTTCCACACCGGCTGTATCGAGGGCACCGCGAACGATGTGATATCGAACACCCGGCAGGTCCTTTACCCTGCCGCCACGAACCAGCACAATGCTGTGCTCCTGTAGGTTGTGACCTTCGCCGGGTATGTAGGCATTCACTTCCTTGCCATTGCTCAGACGAACACGAGCAACTTTGCGAAGTGCAGAGTTTGGTTTCTTGGGCGTGGTGGTGTAAACACGGGTGCAAACACCACGACGCTGGGGGCATGAATCTAGGGCGGGAGACTTACTCTTCCAGAGCGTCTCCTGGCGACCTTTGCGTATTAACTGTTGAATAGTAGGCATACTATCTCCTCAAAAAGGGCAGCAAAAATAAGGCTATTTTTTTGCAAAACCAACACTGTAAGTAAAATTTTCTTAATCCGATGAAATAATGTTAAGTTTGTGTTACCAAATCGGTATAATTTCACGCCAGACTTGAGAATCAGAGGCCTATTTAAAAGATTTTTTTCACTTACCGTAATCCAACAAGTAGGTTTTTGTTTGTTAATAACAAGCATTTCCAGGGCATTTTGGGGCCTATTTAATCAGGAAATCTTCTCTGATGCGAGTGCGATTGAAATTTTGAAAGGCATGCTTTGGGGCATATTTTTCGATTTGCCATTACTGGCCTATTTTTTTCTACCCCTTTGGATCTGGATGATCTTTTTCCCTAAAAAAGCGATCCGGAGGCCCATCGTTTCGAAGATACTAATCACTGTTGGTGCTGCACCCATATTGATATTAAACGGAATAGATACTGCCTACAGCAAGGTTTCCGGGAGGCGAAGCGGTGCAGAAATTTTTGACACATTATCAGACCCCGCAAATTCTATTGGGCCTTACCTTACTGATTACTGGTATGGAATTCTTCTTTTTTTGATCTCTCTTTTCCTTATATATAGGTTTGCCCCTACAGCAGGATTACCATTGTATCAAGAGTTTGTTCAAGACAAGCGTCGTGTGAGCGGTATTTTTATTGTATACTTCAGTGTATGGCTTTTTAGTGCACGAGGTGGTTTTCACCTAAAACCGCTTTGCACTTTACATGCCGGCCTTTATGTCAGACCGGAATTAACGCTATTAACCGTTAGTACACCATTAAACATTATCTCAATGCCAGGTGGGGAGGCGGTGCCTGAAATCCATTTCATGGACATTGATAGCGCCAAGGATATTGTGAAACCCATTTTTGTTTCATCCGGTGAAAAGAAACTTACGCCAAACAACATCGTATTAATTATTGTAGAGAGTCTTGGAAGAGATTACACAGGCTTCTTGAACAACAAACCCTATACACCCTTTTTAGATACGTTCAGCAAACGATGTTTGAATTTTCGGTATTGTTATGCCAATGGAACACGCAGCATAGAAATGCTCCCCAGTATTTTTTGTGGTATGCCAGGATTGATCGAAACCCATTATCTGAATAGCGGTTATGCCGGAAACACCATTCAAAATGCATTTGATGTTTTTAGCAAAGCAGGCTACAACACATCCTTTTTTCATGGTGCGGCGAACGGCACTATGTTTTTTCAAGGTTTTCTGCAGCAAACGGGCAAGGTTCAATATTATGGACTAAACGAATATCCAAAAGAGGACTATAAACTTGATTTTGATAACCATTGGGGTATTTATGATGAGCCTTATTTAAAATACTTTCTGCGTTGTTGTGACACCATGAGAAAACCCTTCTTCAATGCTGTATTTACACTTTCATCTCATCACCCATACAAGGTTCCACGCGAACTTGAAGCACAATTTAATGGAGGTAATCTCCCCATTCACAAAAGCATAAGATATGCTGACTACGCCTTAATGAAGTTCTTTGACGCAGCCAAAAAATATAGTTGGTATGACAATACCCTTTTTATTGTAACCGGAGACCATACCAGTTACGGAGAAGATGACTATTTCTACAGTACAAGCGGCCATTTTGAAATACCATTGCTATTTTATGGCAATGGCATTCAACCCCGTGTAATCGATAAAACAGTTTCTCAATGTGACATTGTACCTGCGATTATGCACTTGAGTAATTTCAACGGTTCGTTTTATGGATTTGGAAAAAATCCGTTCGATTCGGCATATTCAGGGTATAGTTTTCATAAGGAAAAAAATTTGTATTACATCATTAACTATCCCTATTCGCTTGGAATCGATGCCAATGGCTATGTCAAAGACTTCCATCTGCAATACAGAAACAGAAAGAAGCCGGTAATGCTTAAAAAAGAAGGGGAGATATATAACTCGATGCTGCGGTTATTAAAAGCGCATATTCAGCTTTTTACCCATAACATTCGGCAAAACGAGTGGTACATTAAACAACCCCATGCAAGGTAACATCGTCTGCATTTAATGGAACACTTTTTGAGGCTTAAATCTAAAATGATCGTACGGATTTTTACTTTATTATGCATTTTGCCGCTTCAGCAAAGTCTAATGGCACAAATGACACCCAAAACGGATGGTGCCAAAATAGAGTTTAGCGAAAAGCAGCACAATTTTGGGGATATAAGGGAGGACATGAAATATGCAACCCATCGATTTAGTTTTAAAAATACCGGAAATAAGGATTTATTCATAAACACCGTTCAAACCAGCTGTGGATGCACAACTCCGGACTGGACAAGGGACACTATAAAACCGGGAGAAAGTGGTTTTGTAGATGCAAAATATGAGACTATCGGGCGGATAGGAAGCTTTCAAAAAACGATTACGGTATATAGCAATGCGGTGAATTTCCCTTTTGTACATCTTGATATTTTAGGGAATGTACAGAAAGAGGTCATCAATAAAGAACCTGAATATGTTTCGCCGGGTCAAATCATGTTCAATCCCCCTACCATTAACTTTAAGCCTCTATTTGACCACAAGGCCGACACACAAACATTCAGAATCACCAATGGAACGGCATACAGCACGCAGTTTTCAGAATTTGAAAATCTCCCACCTTATTGCAAAGTTATCGGGATGCCAAAAAACCTTGAACCCAATGAAAGTGCCAAGGTAAAAGTGGTATTGGATGGCAGAAATATTAAAAGTTACGGCTTTGGTGCATTTGAAGTAGCCGTGCCCACTGATAATGTTCTTTTTCCCTACACAGGATTTTATGTGGCTTATGAGAGAAAGCAGTATTTCCCAAAACTAGGGGCCAAGGAAATGTCAAAAGCACCAAAATTGACCACAGACAAAACTGTCATTGATTTGGGCAATGCGGAAAGTGGAGAAATTTTTAATACCCAATTTACTTTTACCAATTCCGGAAAATCCGATTTAAAAATTCATGAAATCACTCCACAGTGTCCATGTGTAAAGGTTGAATTCACAAAAAATATTTTAAAGCCCGGAGAAAACATGGTGGTAAAAATGCGTTTTGATACCGGAATAAAGCATGGTAAAAGCACCCAAACCATTAGCGTAATATGCAATGATCCGGCACAATCTGAAAGGAATTTATACCTGGTGGCCCATTTACCTGAAAGGGAAAAACCAAAATGTGCTACCTGCCCACGATAACTGACTTATCGCAAATTATGATAGACGTTCTGAACGTCATCGTCTGACTCAAGGCGCTCTACCAGTTCCAGCACTTCATTGGCCTGTGCTTCTTCAAGATCAACAAAAGAATTTGGGATATACTGCAATTCGGCACTGGCAGGCTCAATACCGAGTTCTTCAAGTCCTTTCTGCATATTGCCAAAATCTGTAAAGCTAGTGTAAACATACACATCCTCTTCGTCAATGGCCAGATCTTCACAGCCAAAATCTATTATTTCCAGTTCAAACTCATCAAGATCCTTGCCTTTAAGCACTGATTTTGAGATTTTAAAAACCCCTTTTCGGGTAAAAACAAAATCGAGGGAACCTGTTTTTCCTAGTGCACCATCGCATTTGTTGAAATGGGAACGGACATTGGCCACGGTTCGGGTATTGTTATCTGTTGCAGATTCAACCAGAATAGCGACCCCATGCGGCCCGTAGCCTTCGTATTTAATTTCCTCATAGCCGGCAGTATCTTTATCACTGGCACGTTTGATGGCAGCATCTACCCTGTCTTTGGGCATATTCACGCTTTTAGCGTTTTGAATGGCCATGCGCAGACGCGGGTTGTAATCGGGATTAACCCCACCTTGCTTTACTGCAATGGCTATTTCCTTCCCTATGCGGGTAAATTGCTTCGCCATACGGTCGAAGCGGGCAAACATTTTGTGTTTTCGTTTTTCGAATATGCGTCCCATTGGTTTTGCAAAATTAATACAAGGAGTTTGAAGTACCTTAAAATAAGCAGGGGAAACGACAGCTTCCCCTGCTCATGCGCTTTATGCATCTAATTAAAAAGAAACTTTTAAGGATACAATGAGGTTTCTACCGGGCGCACTGATACCGCTAGAAAACTGTCTGTAATTCAAATCAAGAAGGTTTTCTGCAGCGAAAGAAGCATTAATATACTTGTTTACCTGCCAACTTGCCCTAAAATTATAGGTTTGCCATGACGGTGTTTCCCACCCTGGAGCATACTGGGCATTATCTTCACCGGAAGGACTATATTCGCTTTGTACTTTTCTACCATTAAAGAGCATAAAAGCCTCACACTGCCAGTTTTCGCTGGACCAGCGAATTCCTATCCTACCATGGTCGGGTGCGATGTGGTCCAGGGGAGTCCAAATACTTCCCAATGACTGGCGATAACGCCCGAAAGTGCTATTGTAGTTTACATCCGCAAACAACCCTGGAATTAGTTGAATTTTAGCAGCAAAATACCCCCCAGTTACAAAACCTTCAGCGGAATTCCCCATGCGGAATACAGGGGTTTGCTGACCATCAAAATCAAAAGAATCTTTGCCATTGAAATTAGCCGGCTCGTCAATCAATAATTGGGTAATATGGGTATAGTAGCCACCAAATTCCATATGGATTTTCCTTCGTTCAAATCGAAATCCCAAGTCCAATGTTCTCGTGCGCTCAGGTTTTAAATTGCAATTGGGTATCACCAATTTACTTCCGGGAACACTTTCAAATAATTTAGTCATATCATCCACATTGGGGTTTCTGAAGCCGGTCGCAAGGCTAGCTTTAAAAAACAACCCATCCCAGTCCATTTTCTTTGAAAGGCCTACATTGTAAACGGCAGAAAAACTGTTGATTTGAGCATTTGAATAAGGAAGATTCAAAAAATTATCAGGACTAAAAACGGCATTCAAATTGTATTGGGTAATTCGCACACCCCCTTCAAGAATAAAATCTTTGGGGCGGATACTGTAAATAGTATTAACAAATGCTGCATAGGATTGGGTTACGGAACCTCCGTCAGCGTATCGCGTATTTTTACTAGGAGTAACAATTTCAGTATTAACATCTTTGAGCGAAGCAAACGAATTCACGCTGTTTTTTACCCATTCCCCACCACCCTGAAATTGCACTTTTGGGTTCAAGGAGTATGCAAAATCATAATTTACGGCCGTCATACCCACTTTGTCACGCTGGGTAAGTTCGTTTGGATTGCCAAACCGTCTTGTGATCCTTCCAACCTCTGTGCGCTGATGAGAAGCTATAAAACGATGCTGCCACTTTCCTTTACCGGGGAATTGCAACGTGTAAGAGATAAAATCTCTATTCTGAGGCACATAATCCCATCGGGCAAATCGTAGCTTACCTGCTGAAAAATCGGAGAGCCGATCATAACGGGGAATTACTGACGACCTTGAAAATTGCAAGTTTAATGTGTGAGAAAAATTTCCTGTTCTTACCAGCAGTTTGCTAAAAACATCGTTTTGCGCATAAGAACTCCCCGTCTGAATGAACGGGTCTCCATTCTGTTGCATTGTATCTCTACCATTGATTCTAACGGCATAAAATTTCCGCATTCCGAATGTATCCCACCGGGAAAAGTGGCGTTGTTGGCCCATTCTCAGGTTGCCAAAGTCGCTGTTTGTTGAACTAAAAACCCAAGCTACCTTACGACCACTTAATTCAAAATTTACATTGGAAACTGTGGCACCTGCTGCCGACAAATACCTGAAATTCGCATTGGCCTTGGCAAATCCGAAATTGGCATTTCTGAATTTAGGATCTCGGGTTTTCATGTAAACCACACCACCAAGAGCATCACTACCAAATTGGGTAGAACCGGAGCCGAAAAAAACTTCTGCTCTGTCCAGCATAAATTGGTCTACCGTAATAATGTCCTGTAAATGTCCAGCCCTATAGGTAGCATTATTCATTCTTACTCCATCCACCACCAGCAAAACTCTACTTGCCTCGAATCCGCGCAAGACAGGACTTCCCCCACCCAACTGACTTTTTTGCACGAACACCTGCCCGGTTTGAGACAATACATCTGCCATGGTTCCCTGCTGCGCAAACTGCATTTGCTTTTGGGTAATTACCTCTATTTGTCTGGTTGTATTAGCCCTGGATGAGCCAAAACGCTGTGATGAGACCAAAACCTCATCCATATTTTCCAGCTCACTGGAATCTTTTATATGGTTTTCAAGCTCATTTTGAGCCTGAGCCATTAGCACATAAGCTATTGCCAACAGCATAAACGTTGTTTTTTTCATGGTTAAAATATTTTGTGTTTAAGAGAGATCGTGCTAGACGACGATTAGAAGATTCTGATTCTATCTTAGTTAAGAAACACAAAATGGCTCCGGTGGCGGGGCAATTGGAAGTATGTAAATGGCAATGATTTCCGCAATTGATCGCTGTTTTAATATCACAGCATTCATTGCAGGAGTTTTAAGTTCAAGCGGTAGGGCAAGCATCACAGTAAAAATCCAGCACGATGTGAATTTTTGACCATTCCCTGAGGCATTCATGTTTGATTCCAGCCATTTTTCCTTGGTATCGTTGATGGCCGAAACCAGCCAACTATCGCCATTATCTGTCACCTTCACCAAATCATACCGATTTCCTTTAAAATCAATTTCCTTGCGCTTAAGTAAATCAGGAAAATCTGACTTTTTCAAATCCAGCTTTTCCAATAGCACCGATTCCCATTGTGCTTCTATCTTTTTGTGCATGTATTGTTTGTGATACATAATGGATAAAGCACTAAGCAGCGGGAAAAGTGCAATGATGGCGGCAATCGCAATACGAGAGAATATGGATGCTTTTTGAAGCAATGTACATCGCAAATTTAAGCCATCCTGTTGCAGCACCTTTCATTATATTGTAAAAATTGATAGTTTCAATTGGTAACTTTGCAACCGAATGCAAGATGTTTTTGTAATAGACGCCCTTCGCACACCGGTGGGTAAATTTGGCGGAAGCCTTTCGGGAGTTAGGCCGGATGATCTGGCAGCTCATGTGATTCGTGCTATTATGGATCGCAACGCCGGCATTGATTTTGCCAACACAGATGAAGTCATTTTCGGAGCCGCCAACCAGGCCGGTGAAGACAACCGAAATGTAGCCAGGATGGCACTATTGCTCGCCGGCTTGCCCACAACCATTCCCGGATACACCGTAAACAGACTTTGCGCCAGCGGTTTGCAAAGCATTATGAATGGTTACATGGCTATCAAATCCGGAACTGCTGAACTAATCATTGCAGGCGGAACCGAGAGCATGACGCGGGCTCCATTTGTGATGGCAAAAGCGGAGAGCGCATTTCAACGAAGCACTGAAATATACGACACCACCATAGGATGGCGTTTTACCAACAAAACACTGGCTCAACTTTATCATCCATACAGCATGGGTGAAACGGCCGAAAATGTTGCGGAAAAATACGGAATCAGCCGTGAGGACCAGGATGTTTTTGCCTTTGGCTCTCAAACCAAATGGAAACAGGCCCAGGAAGCAGGTAAATTCAAAGATGAGATTGTTGCAGTGCCTATTCCCGGTAAAAAAGGTGAATTTCATCACTTCGAAACTGATGAACATCCCAGATTGAGCGGTGTTGATATTCTGGCTACTTTAAAACCCGCTTTCAAGAAAGACGGAAGTGTTACAGCCGGCAACAGCAGTGGCATCAACGACGGCGCTGCCTGTTTGATTCTGGCTTCTGGCGATGCAGTAAAACGCTATAACCTTACACCGATTGCACGCATCGCAGGCGTTGGAGCGGCAGGCGTAGATCCGGCCATTATGGGGATTGGTCCGGTTCCTGCCTCACAAAAAGCGCTTAAACACGCCGGAATCGGTGTAAATGACCTGTCCATTGCGGAACTTAACGAAGCTTTTGCGAGTCAGGTTCTGGCCAGCATGCGAGAATTGAAAATCAATCCGGAAATTGTGAACCCCAATGGTGGCAGCATTGCAATCGGTCACCCGCTGGGAGCCAGTGGAGCCCGCATTAGCACTACCCTGCTGCATGAAATGAAGAGAAATGCCAATGCCCGTTACGGTCTGGCCACCATGTGCATTGGTGTGGGTCAGGGCTGCGCTGTGGTTTTTGAAAAAGCATAATGCGTTATTTTCTGGAACTGGCTTACAATGGAACTGTCTTTGGAGGTTGGCAGAAACAGGATGAAGTAAGCAGTGTTCAGGCATTGCTTGAAAGCAAACTATCATTAATTTTAAGGGATAGCACTGAAATTTATGGTTGTGGAAGGACAGACACCGGGGTGCATGCTGCCTATTTTGTTGCCCATTTTGACACAACGATAGAAGTGCCAAAAAATTTGGTTTACCGGCTCAATGGTATGCTTCCCAAAAGCATTACTATATTCAATTGTCGGCCTGTTTCAGAAGAGATGCATGCTCGGTTTTCAGCGGTATCTCGCACTTACCGATACTTTATTACCCACAGTAAAAATCCTTTTTTATCCGAAATGACTTTTTTTCTGCCACACAAGCCCGATTTAGCCTTGATGAATGAGGCGGCTAAAATGCTATTATCACACACCGAATTTCGCTGCTTTTGCAAGGGAAAAGCACCCGGAGGCAGCTATAAATGCACAATTATGGAAGCTATATGGTTAGAAACTACTGCAGGATTGTTATTTACGGTAACTGCCAATCGATTTTTACGCAGCATGGTGCGAAGCATGGTAGGCACCTTGTTAAAAGTGGGCTTAGGAAAGATGAGCATACAAGATTTCGCAGAGTTTTTGCATACCGGAAATCGAAATATGGCAGGCAAATCCGCGCCGGCAAAGGGGTTGTTCTTATCCGATGTGATTTATCCGGATTTTGAAAAAACAACACCTGTTATTCAGCCCCCAAACGTTTGAGAAAGCGCTCTACTTGCTTTGCCGTAGCAGGTTTCACATAAAAATCTTCAACCTTGAGTTTATCTGCTGTATTCACCAGTATTTCATTGAGCTTTACATCGCTGCTTAGGATATTGGCCACGGTTTTAGTGAGATTGATGTAAATCCACTCATTGCCACCAAAATCAAAATAGATATACATATTTTCACCGCCACGCTTGTGTTCAATCAGCATGGTAGTCTTTATATCTTTATTGATGGGCGTACCTGCAAATGAAGCTACACTCACATTATCATTACAATACATACCACGGTATTTACTATCCCAACGGAATGTTGCATCGCTCAAAATCAGGGTGTATTCTGCTTCATCCTTTCCAGACAATTCTCCATTTTTCTCAATGTTCTTGATGATGTTTCGGGCAGTTTTGTCTTCGGCCACCATCTCTCCAATGGCATTTTTAAAGAATTCTGTATTGATATTTACAGAACCACCGCTACTGGTTTGGAACATCTCTTTCAGGCGTGAAATGAAATCCTTGTGCAAGGGGAAATCCAACATCATGGCCAGGTTAAAGACAAAGCTGCTGTCACCTTCCTTCAAATCTGCAGTACCTGCATTTTTAAATCGGATGTTATTACTTTCCAGTCCAAAATCCAGAGGACCTTCGGCGTGCACGGTATGATTTTTCTCATTCAGCTGAATATAACTGCCCTTCAAACCGTCATTGAGTAATTTGTCTTTGCTACCGGCAAAAAAACTTTCCTTTTCGTGGTCATAATAGAAAATACCGGTATCGTTAGTCACATCAGGGTCACTATACCGGCGTTTCCAGCTAAAGAACAATGGATAAACATGGCTGCTGTCATTGGCCACAAAAAGCCCCACATATTGTTTCTTGTTATCCTTGTCACGGGGATCTTGCACATTGATAACAACATTTTTAGGATCAACGCGGTCGCTGTAGCGAAGCCATGCAGAAGGAAGTATATTTTTAAAGGTATGCAATGGTTTTACATAGCCGGTAAACTGAAGATTCTGTTCTGTGCTCAGGATTTGTGCAAAACCTTTATATCCGATTTTGGTATCGAGGGTAAAATTCTGAGATTCGTCAATTTTTCCCCAGCCTTCTATATTTCTGTCGCGATTAACGATTATGCTATCCAGGAAAAACTCCTGTCTTTTGCCCAGCTTGTTTACGTACTGATACAACCCGGAGCCACGCATTTTATTTTTACCGTAAATCTTTAGTCGGCTGCGATAAATTTCATGGAATTTATCAAATCGGTTGGCAAACAACCTCGCGCTATCCACAATATCCATATCCCCGTTTTCGCGAATGGTTACTTTGCCATCTTTGAGCACCACACGGCTGTCTGCAATATCTATGAAAGGTATTTGCTGTACATTCAATGTGTAATTTTTTAGGTCATACACCCCTCTAATTCCGGCAAACTTGAGACTATCCTGTGTGGGATTGGTACTCATCCACAAGGGTTGTTTACCCGACATGGCTGCACCCATTCTGGCCTCGATGGTTTTACCATTCATATCCCAACGATAATCATTGAGGTTGGTCATATAACTATTGAAGGGGAATCGTGTTTCTGCACCCACCTTATTGGTATTAAACGATCCGATACGGGTATTAAAATCCATTGTCCCACGTATATCGTTAGTTTCAAAAGCCACTTTGGAAGAATCTGCGCCATAAATGGTAAGATTGGCTTTATCTGCACTGGTTTTATTGGGAGCAAACAACATCTCATCGCTGCTGAATTTGGCTTCAGGCCAGGCCAAGGTTCCATTGCCTGTTACTTTAGAGGGCTTCTGTGTAATTGTACCGATAAAATCATATTCAGATTTAAACACCTTAATGGGTGTAGGTCCGTTGGAAATATTAAATTTATCATGGTACGGAATCCATTCCATATTGGCATTGGATGCATAGATCTGCGGATAAATGGTACTTTGGGGCAGTTCATACGAATCCACAGTACCTTTTGCTGCCTTTGGCAATAGTAAAATCCGCTGAAACTTGGTGGTTGAGCCACTGTAGGCAATATTTCCCTGCTCACCATAGAAACCACGTTCACTCAGATTCATGGTCATTTCTCCTTTGCCTTTGCCTCTGTACATACTATACCCTCCCGGCGGTGTAGGCGTTACAAAACCCAGTGAGTAATCCGGCTGTATATACACATAGTGACGGAATTCAGGGAAAATGCCATCACTTAGAAAAGAGCCTTCAAACCGCAGGCCAGCAATGGTAAAATTATCCAAACTGTCAATGGTGAAGGGATCAATAACAAACTTAAATGATTCGGCCTTATACTGACCACCGTGAATGGATGGCTTGTCATATAGCACTTCGGAACCTTTAAGTGCCTTAAAAATCGGATACTCGGGATAGTTTACAAGCCCTGATTTATTATTGGGTTTATCAATGTAAATGGTACCATTGATATTTCGCAACACACTTTTTATGGGAATGAGGGACCTACCTGTACTATCCGGGAAATACAATCTTAGACTATCAATAACATCCGATTGCACCAGGAAGTTAGCGTAATCAAATTCAAATTTTTTACCAAAAAAATCAAAACGCCCGGCACGTACCATCCCACCAAAACGAATGCGTCTGTTTTTCAACAAAGTAACCTGCTGTTCGTAGGGTACAACCACCACATTTTGAGAATCGGAAAAGAAGAATTTCTGCACACCTTCCACGTTCATCTCATGGCTAAGCAGATTCAGCGACATATTGCTGCGTTTTCCAATAATTGAAGAAAGGCGAATCACATCATAATCCCGGTTTTTTTCATGACTCTGAACCCATCTGAACAGTTTGGTTCTAAACATGGCGGAGTCCTGCTCAGGATAATAGGTGATGTAGCCGGCATCATGCAATTCAATAAAGGGTGATCGCAGGTGCTCGGGTTGCATTTTGCAAAAATTCGCATAATCAGATAGGGCAAATTTCATGCGCCTTTCAGCGGCATAGTAGGTACGGGTTTCTTTCTTGCGTGCCTGAAGGGCTTTCAACTTTTGGTCTATCAACGCTTTATCCTCCGGCTTATTTCTGCTAATCAGTGCTTTTAACTCTTTTTCCATGGCCCGGGCCACTGGATCTTCCGGCTGTCGGTTGTAAAATGCATATAAACTTTCCAGGGGATTAAAGCTGAGGGGGCCCTGTATTCGGGCATACAGCATTTCCTTATAAAAATCGGCACTGGAAATTTTTGCATCCTGGTCATTGTTAATGTTATCAAAATCTACAAACGGCTCATCCAATTTCCAACGGAGTTGCTGTGCATCGATATCCACTTTGTGGTAATCGTCATAAAACGGGGCTCTCATCAGGCCTTCCGATCCGCGTGTAATCACCAGTTTATTTTCCTCAAACTGAAAATTTACCTCAACTGCAGGGTGGGTAATGGTGGTACTATCCACATATATGATCATCGATGCTTTGCGGCTGGCTGCTGCCCCATTGGCTATTTTGAAAGTCTTACTCTTCAGGGTTATTCTTTTCTGGTTTTTGTACAGAATGTTAATTACTGTTTCTTCACCATTGGCTGTTTGGGTGTTTATATCACCACCTACCATACTAAAACCACCTTTCAGCGAAGCATTAGGCCCTACTATTCCGAAAATCTGCAAACTATTTTCAAAGCTGGAAAATCTCGGCCAGGGCGATTTTTTCACCACGGCAGAATCCGGTGAGAAACTAATTTTATCCTGAAAACGACCTTTAACACCATTATTAAAATAGCCAACATACTGAAGGGTAGCTGTATCAATTTTATAGTCGGATTCTTCCAGGTTGATGGTAAACTTTTTCCAGCTTACCTGAACATCGTCATCGGGCAATACCCTTTCAAACGTAGTTTCGCCGGAGGTTCCTGTCCAAACCTTTTTAACCGGATAAAATGTACCCGCCGTGTTGTAAATTTTCATTTTATCCACCGGACCATGGCAGGTTAATGTGGTAGACGGAAATTTCACCACAATTTCACCTTTGTCAAACAGCAAATCAAAATCGCAGGAATCTACAGACCATCGCTTATTATTATCTGTAAAAAGCGTCCCGTTGCGAAAAAGTCCGGTAGTCATTTTCAGAAACTCTACATAATTTGTGCTGCCTGAACCGATCAGTTTCCGAGTGGCCTGCTGCCATTGCTGTAATACTTTTTCGGGAAGTTTTTTCTGCAGATAGGCGGTTATGGATTGAATAAGATAATCAAAGTGGGGCTGAACAGGCATTCTATCGGAAACCATATCACTGCATATGGCCATGATATTTTTTTGCTGCTCAGGGCTGAACTTGCCCATTTCCCAGCTTTCGCGAAAAACAGCAAAAGTTTGGTTTAATTCCTTACTGGATGCGGAAGTAATATGCGTTTCGAGCTCTTTAATAAAAACAGCAGGATCCGGACTAAAACTCCGAATTTGCGCATTGACCGGAACGCTAAACGCAGATACGAGAAGTGTGCAAGCAAAGTAAAACCAACGCATTTGCAATATGAAACGAAAAAACCTGTTCATTATTTACACAAAGAACAGGAAAAACCGTGCCGAAAACGTAAGAAACCTGAGAGATTTATCCCACAGCCTTGATTATGTCCGCAAAATCACGCGCTTTGAGCGCTGCACCTCCAATCAATCCTCCATCAATATCAGCTTGCGCCATAAGTCCGGCAGCATTATCGGGCTTCATACTGCCACCATAGAGAATGGTGGTCTCTTCCGCAATTTCCTCGGTGTAGTTTACCCCTATCACTTTGCGTATGTAGTTGTGCATTTCCTGCGCTTGTTCGGGGGTAGCCGACAATCCAGTGCCAATAGCCCAAACAGGTTCATAGGCAATAACCACATTGGAGAATTCTTTGCGGTCCAAGGCGAAAAGTCCTTCCTGAAGCTGGCTTTCCACTACTTTAAAGAAGATTTTCTCCTCCCGCTCCCTAAGGGATTCACCCACACAAAATATCACTTTGAGGCCATGCCTGATGGCTGCTTTTGCCTTTTTGAACAACAATTCACCCGTTTCAGCGAAATATTGTCTTCTTTCGCTATGGCCGATGATCACGTACTGAGCTCCTGTACTTTTTACCATCAAGGGACTAATTTCTCCGGTAAAAGCGCCACTATCTTCGTAATGACAATTCTGTGCACCAAGTGCAATGCCCGTGCCTTCCAACAGTCTGGCAGCAGAAGCCAGCGAAGTAAAGGGTGGACATAAAATCACCTGTGATTTTCCGGTATGTTCATCGCGAACAATGCCGCGAATTTCAGTTACAAGCGCATGCCCTTCTTCGAGGGTCTTATTCATTTTCCAGTTGCCTGCAATTATTTTGGTTCTCATTGCGGCTGCAAAGTTCGCCTATATTGGCGAAAAACAGAAATACAATGAATGAATTATTCATGATATCTAAAGAACTATTAATTTGGAAATACCGATTTTTTTTGTTATATTTGGGTAGATTCACCCATTGCCAATTTAGCCCATTGCATGGCTATTTCAAACTGCTGTTCTTTAGACATTTCCGAATTATCAAGCAATTTATAGTCATTAGTCATGGTAAGCGGACTATCCTCTCTATTACTGTCTATAAGGTCTCTTTGCTTAAGGTTTGCGAGCACCTCATCAACGGTTGTTACCACACCGCTTTCTGATAATTCATTGAACCTTCTTACAGCACGAACCTGGGGGGATGCTGTCATAAAGATTTTCAGTTCTGCGGATGGGAAAACCACCGTACCAATGTCTCTGCCATCCATCACCACACCTCTCTCTTCCCCCATTTTTTGCTGCATCGCAACTAGATAGCGTCTTACCGCAGAAATCCTTGCCACCTGACTGACTGATTCCGCTACTTTCAAAGTACGAATCTGCTTTTCTACGTTATGATAGTTTAACCAAATGTCACTTCTGCCTGTTTCCGCATTGGCTTGAAAATCAATATTTATATTGGGCAGAATTGAAGTAACTGCAGCTTCATCATACGGATTAATGCCTGAATTCAACAAAAAGAGGGTTACGGCACGATACATGGCACCGCTGTCAATAAACTTATATCCGAGCGCAAGGGCAAGTTGTTTTGCCAGGGTACCTTTACCGCAACTGCTGTGTCCGTCGATGGCAATAATGATGCGTTTCAATCAATTTACTTTTTAACCTGAAAATCAGAAGGAGCTGCACTAAACGTAAATAAATTGGCATTAAAACCCGGGAAGTAGGCCATGCTGGCGTAGGTAATCTGAATCCTGCTGATTTTGAACTGCAGCCCCCAGCTGTAACCGGCAACCCCCGGACGCACATCCGGCGTCATTTCTTTTCTTCGTTGGTGATTGTACCCCATTAATATGCCAAAGTTTTTTCCCAATAGTAGCTCAGTTCCAAAGGTAAAATGCCTCAATGCTTTATCACCAATAGATGCCTGTTTTGATGCAGCCGGCTGACCACTCAGGTCAATGGAATTGCTTTGTAAAAACTGGTTGTATGTCATATCCGGTTTTTGCAGATTGTGTGCAGTGATATTGAACCGAAATGGCATGTAACGCGGCTTAAAATTCACCCCCAGCTCTGCAGAAAAAGGGAGTGGCTCACGACTCCCTGGGGTGTAGGTTAGCAGTTGCACACCGGCATTGCGTAAAACGGCGGCTGCGGTAAAAAGACTGTCTTTACTGCGCCAAACCAATCCGGCGTCAAGGGCAGCTCCGGTGGATATATAAGGACCCAAAATGCTGTAGGCAAATTTCACATTGGCACCGGCATAGAGACCCGGTTTAATCTCTCGGGCAAAACCTGCGGTAACGGATGTTTCGTTGGCCGGAATTTTCCCTTCAGGATTGCCGCCATCGTCATAAGCATCCATCATTCCGTAATCAATGTAGGCAATTTGCAACCCGCCGGTACCTTTTTTTATGTTTTTGGCAAAAGCGGCATTACCGGTCCATACCCCTTTAAGATGTGTATTAAAAGTGAGGGCGCTTCTCAAATGCATTTGACTATTAAGCAGGGCAGGATTGTGTGCGAACAATGTTACGTCTTTATTGCGAAAAGCGTTGCAATAACCGCCCCATGCTGCCTCTCTGGCTCCTACAGGTTGCACCAGTACCCGATAAATCCCGCTTCCGCCTATTTGTGCAGACACCCAGTATTGGCCAGTTATAATCAATATAAATAACGCCGGCAATCGCATTCAGTCATGCAAAGGTATCAAAGGTAAGGTGGAAAACACCACTCAGGTTGTGAACAATATAAAATTTTACCCTAGTGTGTTTTGGCCGAAATTTGCACTTTTATGCAGGTATACCACAGTTTGGATGACATTCCTCAGTTTAGCGGCTTGGTTCTCACACAGGGAACGTTTGACGGCGTGCACCTGGGGCATGTAAAAGTGTTGGAGAATGTGGTTTCCGAAGCAAAGCAATCCGGGCTGGAAAGCATGCTGCTTACCTTTTTCCCGCATCCCCGATTGGTGCTGTATCCCAATGACAATCCCTTGCGGATGCTGAGCAGTCTGGATGAAAAGATACAGATGGTGGAGGCATGCGGGATTGATCATCTAACCATACTACCCTTCACTTCTGAGGTAGCCAATCTCAGCCCGTTGGATTTTGTACGCGGAGTGCTGGTAAACAAACTCCATGTAACGACCATGATTGTGGGTTATGACCATCGATTTGGAAAAAATAGAGAAGGAAGTTTTGATGACCTTCTCCAATATGGTGAAATGTTAAATTTCAAGGTTAAGGAGATTCCTGCAGGAGAAATAGAACATATTGCCATTTCCAGTACACGCATACGAAAAGCGCTTCTGTCCGGAGATCTTTCACAGGCCAATCAGTTGCTTGGCAGGCCCTACACCCTTTCTGGCAAGGTAATTCATGGCAGAAAACTTGGTCGCACATTGGGATTTCCAACAGCCAATATTGAAATTGAAGATCCCTATAAACTCATTCCTGCGACCGGTGTTTATGCTATACGGGCTCATCTGCCTTCGGGCACTTATGGAGGTGCATTGAATATAGGATACAACCCTACTATTCCGGGTAAAGGGTTCAGTATAGAAGCACATTTATTTGGATTTTCGGGAGATATTTACGAAATTGCAATCCGCTTGGAGCTGATTGCTTACCTAAGGCCGGAATACACTTTTAATGATCTTGAGGCACTCAAAGAACAAATCGGGCAAGACTGTGAAGCCGCCAAAATGGCACTTGTTACTATTTAAGGTTTGTTTATTGCTGGGTTTACTCATGATTAGCAATCACCTTCATGCTGTGCCTGCAGGAATTTTAAACTACCACGATTCAGACGGATACACCCCAACCCAATTGGCTGCACCTGCCATCATTCCGGGCATATCCCCCATTTTTGATTTATACGCTTATTGGGATACGGCCAACATAGACCCGTATAAATTCAACTTCGATTCCATAGCAGGGGCATTGCAGTTGCAGGTGCTGGATGCAGACTGCGGTTTTGCACTTCCGGTTTTGGGCACCATGACCTCCCCGTTTGGATGGCGCTGGGGCCATGTACATGCTGGCATTGACATCGGTTTAAAAACGGGTGATACCATTGTCAGTTCCTTTGACGGCGTTGTGCGCATGAGCCGCTGGTATTACGGATACGGCAATTGTGTAGTGGTTCGTCACCACAATGGGTTGGAAACCCTTTATGGCCATTTGAGTCAGCGCTTGGTCAATCCGGGTGATTTGGTAAATGCCGGACAAATTATAGGACTGGGTGGAAGCACCGGCTATAGCACAGGACCACACCTACACTTTGAAACCCGCATTTTGGGAAAACCATTCAACCCGGAATTACTCATCGATTTTAAAAAAGACAGCTTATTACAGGACACCATGAATTTTACTGCCAGCAGCTTTGCACTGCCTAGCTCGCCGGTATACCGCTCTTATTACCGCCGAGGCTACCGAGGTTCCTACAGAAAATCTACTTACAGAAGGGGTTCGGGGTACCGAAGAAGATAAAATCAGGAGAGTTGTACCTGCTTCAAACCCGTGTTTACGGTTATTTGAATCCCCCTGACACCTGCTCCTTCAGCAGCTATCACATCTCTTTCTCTGTCACCAATCATCACACAATTTTCAGGCTTTAGATCAAATCGGTGCAGGGCTTTTTCCACCATCAAACTTCCCGGTTTGCGGCACAGGCATTTCCCTGAAATTTCGGGGTGGTGCACACAATAATAAAAGGCATCGATGGCAAAGCCTTGCAGGTTGCACAATCCCTGTAAATATTGATGCATGGCAATTACCGCATTTTCATCATACAAATCTTTATCTAAACCACCCTGATTGGTAATCACAACCAGCCCATAACCCTCATCAAACCATTTTTTAAGTGTTTCAATCGTATCAGGCAACACTTCAAATTCGGCCAGAGAAGTAGTGTAGTCTCCGGGATCGTGGTTAATTACGCCATCTCTGTCGAGAAATATGGCTTTTTCAAAGTGTCGGGAAGAAGATTGATACATTTGGTTGCAAAATAACGTATTTTCGCAGCAATCGTGACAGATCGTATTGTCATCATACCTACCTACAACGAAATCGAGAACATCGAAGCCATGGTGCACAAGGTAATGGGATTGGAACCCGCCTTTCACTTGCTAATTGTAGATGATAACTCGCCCGACGGTACTTCAGACAAGGTAGAAACGCTGCAAAAAGCATATAGCGACCGGCTTCACCTGCTAAAGCGCAAAGGCAAGGCAGGACTTGGAACGGCGTATATCGCCGGTTTTAAATGGTGTCTTGAAAAAGATTATCAGTACATCTGCGAAATGGATTGCGATTTTAGCCACAACCCCGATGATTTAAACAGACTGGTAACTGCCTGTATAGATGGGGCTGATATGGCAGTTGGCAGTCGATACGCAGGAGGTGTGGTAAATGTGGTAAACTGGCCCATGGGCAGGGTTTTGATGAGTTATTACGCCAGTAAATATGTGCGTATCGTGACTGGGCTTCGCATAGCGGATTCTACAGCGGGTTTTGTTTGCTATTCAAGGAAGGTACTGGAGCAAATCGGGCTTGACCGCATCAAATTCAAAGGCTATGCGTTTCAGATTGAAATGAAATTCAGAACCTGGAAAAAAGGATTTAACATCCGGGAAGTTCCTATTATTTTCACTGACCGCACGCTGGGTGTGAGCAAAATGAGCACCAAGATCTTCAGGGAAGCCCTATTTGGGGTTATTGAATTGCGATTAAAAAGCATGTTTGGCAGGTTATAGGCCTGACTTCCACATTTATCATCAATTTTATCATATAAATACTGCAGCAAGGCAATTAATTCTTACCTTTGCCGCACATTCGCCGAATGGACGGAGACAGTAGTCGATATTACCATGCTGAGGGTTTATTACAGAAGGCAAAACCGTGTGCACAAAGTGCAGGCACTTTCCCAACTGGAAAGCCAGGAAGATATTATCTGGATTGATCTTCAAAACCCCACTCCCGCTGAAATTAGCGATGTAGAAGCCCATTTCGAATTCAAATTTCAAAGTCGACAAGAGCAGCTGGAAATTGAAAGTTCCTCGCGCTATTTCGAAACCGATGACGAAATCATAGCCAACAGTAATTTTTTAAAGTTTAACAATAGCGGTGAGGATTTTATATCCCATGCCGTATCATTTATCCTTCAGGACGATGTGCTCTTCACTTATCGTGATGCAGATTTGGGTACATTTTCAGACTGCGTAAAAAAGATAAAGGTTTCCGGAAGGCTTTTTCACAGTGGCAAGCAGATTATGACTTCGCTGCTGGAAACCGACGTAGATAATGATGCTGATTTGCTGGAGAATCTGGGCAGACAGGTGGGCAAACTCAGCCGCGAACTAACCTTCGACAAAGGCCCCGATGAGGATGTGCTATTAACGATATCACGATTACAGGAATTGACCATGGTGATACGCCAGAATGTGATTGACAAGCAGCGCGTGCTTTCAGCCATCCTCAAAAGCCAAGAATTTGTGGGTGAAGAATATGAAAGGTTGCGCGTGGTTATCAAGGACATCAATTCGTTGATTGAACATACCAAGTTCAATTTTGAGCGTTTGGAATACATGCAGAATACCTTTTTGGGTTTGATTAACATCGAGCAGAACAAAATCATTAAAATTTTCACTGTTGCCTCGGTTATTTTCATGCCCCCCACGCTTATTGCCAGCATTTACGGCATGAATTTTAAATTTACCGAAGAGTTTGACTGGCGCTATGGATTTTGGTTTGCCATAGGTTTGATGGTGTTGTCTTCGATCTCTACCCTGTTCTTTTTCCGGCGCCGGGGCTGGCTGTAAAAAACGAAATCCGCTTAATTTTGTTAAGTATACATGCTTTGGATGAGCGTGTGTGCGATGCTGTTGACCGGTTTTTCAGAAATCAGTTCGGTGAGGTCTACCTATATAGAAGCGGTAGAGGTGTCTGCCAAGGCGGATGCGTTAGTGAAAATGACAGGTAATTATGGGAACAATGGAGTTTTAATGGCCTATTATGGAATGGGAAAAGCACTGCAGGCGAAACATGGTTGGAATCCGGCAAGCCGATTCGCATTGGCGAAAGAAGCAGCCGTTATACTGAATAAGGCGGTGTCCACTGCCCCACAGAATTTGGAAGTTCGTTTTTTACGATTCAGTTTTGAGAGTCGGGCACCGGCGATTTTAGGCATAACCTCCCATACCCGAGAGGACAAGGCATGGATAATGTCTCATTTGGACAAAAAGCACCCTATTTGGGACACCATGAAGGCATTTTTGAAGGACTGTGATTTGCTGAGTGATGCAGAGAGACGGGGATTGTAGTTTGGTTTATTGGTAAAATGGTTTATTGGTTTGGTGCATTGCCCGTCCTTGTTTTGTTTTTGGTGAGCACCTATGGATAATTAGGATATATGCGACCCCGATGGGGTCGATTCCCTCACCCACGAGGCCTACAGATGTTTGACCCCGCTGGGGTCATGGCGATGTCGTGTGGTCATTTTTTCGATGTTTGGTTGGCATCTTCGGTAACCACGAAAAATGCAGGGATTGCCGACGCACGATTTATGGGCACACATATCTGCATTGTGCATTGCTAATTGTGCATTGCTAATTGTGAATTGTGAATTGTGCTCGACCCGAGTGTGGTCATGGCGATGTCGTTTGGTTGGCATCTTCGGCAACCATGAAAAATGCAGGGATTGCCGACGCACGATTTATGGGCACACATATCTGCATTGTGCATTGTGCTTGTGACCCCAGCGGGGTCAAATATCTCTAGCCGGAACGGCGCATAGAATGCACGACCCCGAAGGTGGTCGCATATTGTGTTTTGGGGTGATGGATTTTGATTGCGGTTGCCCCGCCCGACAACAAAACACGAAAAACCATTTGAATATGTGCGACCCCGTTGGGGTCGGATTTTACGCCCTGTGGGCTACAATAATGCCACCCCTTCGGGGTTAATTGCAGGTTAGATAAATTAACCCATTAAACCATTCAACCAATAAACCTAATATACTATTAACTAAATTCAGGCATTGACAAACTGTAGACTATCAACTTTTAACTCTTAACCCCTAACTCTAAACTCTTAACTCTAAACTATTGCCGCAATTCCCGGCAATGTTTTTCCTTCGAAGTATTCCAACAGTGCGCCACCACCGGTGCTTACATAACTCACCTTTTCCTCGAAACCGAACTTGTGAACGGCTGCTGCACTGTCGCCGCCGCCTATCAAACTGAAAGCGCCATTTTGCGTGCTTTCAGCTACAGCCTCTGCTACGGTCTTGGTGCCGTTGCTAAAAGCATCCATCTCAAATACACCCATCGGGCCGTTCCACAAAATGGTTTTGCTGTTCAGCAGCACATTCTTAAAATCGTTGCAGGCAGAAGTTCCAATATCAAGACCCATCCAGCCATCTGGGATATTATTGCTACTGCAGTTTTGGGTAGTGGCATCAGCAGCAAAATTATCGGCAATCACAGAGTCAGAAGGCAAATGGATTTTCACTCCTTTGGCTTTTGCTTTTTCCAAAATCTCAATACAGGTTTGCAAACGCTCATCTTCACACAGCGATTTCCCTATTTGACCACCCTGTGCCTTAAAGAACGTATATGCCATGCCACCACCAATGATGATATGATCGGCCACATTCAGCAGATTTTCAACAATTAAGATTTTATCGGAAACCTTAGCTCCACCTACAATAGCGGTAAATGGTCTTTGGGGCGCTTTCATCACCTTATTGGCATTTTCTACCTCACGTGCCATTACATAGCCAAAGGCTTTTTTTCCCGGAAAGAAATCAGCAATAATGGCCGTACTAGCATGAGCACGATGCGCTGTTCCGAAGGCATCGTTCACATAGAAAGATCCCAGCGAGGCTAGTTTTTGGGCAAAATCGCGGTCGCCTTTTTCTTCTTCTTTGTAAAAACGGAGGTTTTCCAGTAGCAACACCTCTCCTGCACCCAATCCTGCAGCCAGTTCAGTCGCATCAACACCGATGCAGTCAGTGGCAAATTTTACGTTTTTACCCAACAATTGGCCGAGGTGCGGAAGGATATGTCGCAGGCTGAATTTATCTTCCGGTCCGGTTTTAGGTCGGCCCAGGTGGCTCATCAGAATAACGGAACCGCCGTCACCCAGAATTTTATTAAGGGTAGGCAGGGTTGCTGTTATGCGTGAATCGTCGGTAATTTGGAAATCAGCGTTCAGCGGCACATTGAAATCTACACGAATAAGGACTTTTTCGCCCTTGAAATTAAATTGATCAATGGTTATCATAATGGGATAAATCAGGCTAATTTTTGGAGTAATGAAGACATATCAGTTTCTCGGTGCAGTATATCGCGCAATTCGGAAATCTTAACCCTGCGCTGCTCCATGGTATCGCGGTGGCGAATGGTAACATCTTCGTTATTCAAACTATCGTGATCCACAGTAATACAGAAAGGTGTACCGATGGCATCCATGCGGCGGTAACGCTTGCCAATGCTGTCTTTGTCTTCGATGTACAGTTTAAAATCGAAGCGCAGGTCGTTGTAAATTTTTTCAGCCAATTCCGGCAAGCCATCCTTTTTTACCAAGGGTAAAATTGCTGCCTTTACGGGAGCCAGCGCAGGATGCAATTTCAGCACAGTGCGCACTTCCCCTCCTTCAACCGGCTCTTCCTGATAGGCGGCACACAAAGCGAGTAAAAACATGCGATCGAGACCGATGCTGGTTTCAACCACATAAGGGATATAGCTTTCGTTGGTTTCAGGATCAAAATAACGGAGTTTTTTACCGCTAAATTCCTCATGTTTACTGAGATCGAAATCGGTGCGGCTGTGAATGCCTTCCACCTCTTTAAAACCGAAAGGAAAATCAAATTCAATATCCACGGCTGCATTGGCATAGTGGGCCAGTTTCACATGGTCGTGGTAGCGATAACTGTCTTTATCTGTACCTAACGCCAGGTGCCATTTCAGGCGTTGTTCCTTCCAGTAGGCGTACCATTCCAGTTCGGTGCCGGGTTTGCAGAAAAACTGCATTTCCATTTGTTCGAACTCTTTCATGCGCATAATGAACTGTCTGGCTACAATTTCATTTCGGAAAGCTTTTCCGGTTTGGGCAATACCAAAAGGAATTTTGGTGCGACCTGATTTTTGCACATTGAGAAAATTCACAAAAATGCCTTGGGCGGTTTCAGGTCGTAAATACAGACTGTCTTCCCCGCTTTCAACAGCGCTCATCTGGGTACTGTACATGAGGTTGAACTGACGTACATCAGTCCAGTTTTTAGAGCCGCTAACGGGACAAACGATACCCAGTTCTTCTATCAGGGCTTTTATCATGCCCAGATTGCCGGTTTCGAGACCTTCTTTCAGGGTATTATCTATATGGGCGATGGCATTGAGGTATTCCACCACGCGTGGGTTGGTGGATCGGTACATGGTTTCATCGAAGCTATCACCAAAACGGGCGCGGGCTTTTTCAACCTCTTTATCGGCTTTGGCACGAAGTTTTTCCTGATGATCTTCGAGTAATACATCGGCGCGATACCGCTTTTTGCTGTCTTTGTTATCGATCATAGGATCGCTGAACCCATCGATGTGTCCGCTGGCTTTCCATGTTTTGGGGTGCATAAAAATGGCCGCATCGATACCGAGGATATTGGTTTGCAGCTGGGTCATGGCTTTCCACCAGTATTGGCGGATATTGTTACGCAGCTCTACCCCGTTTTGGCCGTAATCATAAACGGCAGCAAGGCCATCATAGATTTCGCTGGAAGGAAAAACAAACCCATATTCTTTGCAGTGGGAAACGACTTTTTTGAAGAGATCCTCGTTGTTCATTGGAAGGTGCAAAGATAGGAAAAGCGGAAAGGGGTTGAAAATGAGAAAAAAGTATTATTATTGCATGTTGTTTATTTATTTACGATTTATATTTATTTTATTATTATTTTTATGATTTTACCTGAAACGTTCTACCACATTTACAACCATGCAAACGGGCATGACAATTTATTTAAGGAAGCGGAGAATTACCGATTTTTCTTGCAGCAGTATGGGAAATATATAGGTCCGGTAGCGGATACCTATGCGTACTGCCTGATGCCCAACCATTTCCATTTTTTAATTCGTACCAAATCGCCGGCAGACCTTCAAGGTCTTATAGACCTTGAAGGTCTGCCAGCGGATAAAAAGGAACGTTATTACAGCCAGCAATTTTCTAATTTCTTCAACTCTTATTGCAAGGCCTATAATAAAAAATATAACCGCCGCGGCTCCATGTTTATGAAAAATCTCCGCCGCAGAATTATCAGCGACCAAACCGACTTTTTTCGGGTCCTCGTTTACATACACCGAAACCCCGTTAAACATGGTTTTACCGACGATATCCAAGCATGGCCCATGAGCTCGTTTCGCTACTACTACGAAAATCCTGCCCCAGTTTGGTTAAATAATGTTTCTGTTGAATCGGTCATTGGCAGCAAATCCAACTTCTTTCAGTTGCACTACTACCGACCTTAAAACACCCTAAAAGGTATTCTTCCACATCATACTCTCAATCGGCCTGTCGGGCTGACCGGAATACTTAGCGTTTTTCTTCTGGTTGTATTTCACCTCGATTTCTCCCTCCACAGGGAAATAAATCAGCTGACCAATCGGCATGCCCCTATATACTTTCACCGGCTGTTTTACGCTGATTTCCAACGTCCAATTACCGCAAAAACCTACGTCTCCTTTGCCTGCTGTTGCGTGGATATCAATCCCTAAACGGCCCGTACTGCTCTTCCCCTCCAAAAACGGAACATGGGCATGCGTTTCAGTATATTCCTCAGTTACGCCCAGATAAAAAACATGGGGATACAGCACAAACCCGTCCTCAGGAATTTCGAAATACTCGATTTCGTTGTGCTTCTTGGCATCCAGAATATGGTCTTTGTAGGTAGCCAGCCATTTGCCCAAATGAACATCGTAGCTGTTGCTGCCCAAACAATCCCTGTCGTATGGCTCAATTTTTATCGTCCCTTTGTCAATTTCTTCCAGTATGCGCTTGTCAGACAAAATCATGGAGCGAAAATATACATTGATTACCGAAGGGCAATCAGGGTGGGTGTTTTGTGGACAAATACCCAAATGCGTGCATTCATGCGTAGCTTTGCACCATGAAAGCCACTCCGGGCAAATACAACCATTTAAAAATAAACCGCCTCGTAGATTTTGGTGCTTTTCTCGATGATGGAGATGGTGGCGAAATCCTGATGCCCGGTAAGTATCTGCCCCCCCATGCGGCACCGGACGACATGGTAGATGTCTTTGTATATTATGACTCAGACGATAGAATCGTGGCCACCACTGAAAAACCTTTTGTGCAGCTTGGCGAGTTTGCTGCCCTCACATGTAAATCCACCACGCACTTTGGGGCATTCATGGACTGGGGCTTGCTGAAAGACCTGCTGGTGCCCGTGCGCGAACAAAATGTCCCAATGATTCGTGGTAAGAAATATGTGGTTTATGTCTATTTTGATAAAGTATCTGAACGCCTTGCTGCAACCGCCAAAATCAGCAAATATTTAAATAAAACTCCGTTGCCATTCGAGGAAGGCGATGCCGTTGAACTGCTCATCTGGAATAAAACACCCCTGGGTTACAATGCCATCATCGGCAAAGAACACAGCGGTATCATTTATTCCAACGAAGTTTTTCAGCCCTTAACAACCGGCGATAAAATTACAGGATACATCAAGCATATTCGCCCTGATGGCAAAACCGACCTAGCATTGCAAAAAAGCGGTATGGCCCACGTGGATGATATGGCCGAACGAATTTTACAGACCCTGAGGGAAAATAACGGATATATCGGGCTCACGGATAATAGCAGCCCTGAAGATATTTACGAACGATTCGGCATGAGCAAAAAAGCCTGGAAAAAGGCCGTGGGAACCCTATATAAGGCACGAAAAATTGACATTACTCCAAACGGTATACGAAAAGTTAAATAATAATTTTTAAAAAATACATGTATGGTTAAAATAAATATAAAGATTTTATTTCATTATTTGTCAAGGCACGACTCCAGATTGTAACATTATCTAACAAGCCCCTAAATTTAGATAAACCATTGCCTCTCTGTCCAATCGTAATGGGCAGTGTATTGTAATTCAACGTTCTCCCAGTAACTATTGAAGCAACTTTCATACCGTTCAAAAACAGATGCGCGGAATCAGTTTTATGAACATAAGTCATAAAATACCAAGTTGATTGCTTTAAATTATTGTTAAAGTAACAAAAGTACCCATTTCCGGTATTGGAAAGTGTCCAATTCACACCAAAACCATTTAATCCATTTGTAGTTAAAACACTTTCAAAAGAATTTCCCCACCCACTGCCTTCGCGTTTGCTAATGAGGATTCTTTGATTACCTTGATTACCATCGGTATAATCAGCTGCATTAAACCACATGGCTATTGTAAAGTCATCTACATTAAAGATAGGATTATGTGGAATTTGAATATAAGAATTAGACCCATTAAATCTATAGCATCTATTAGCTTGGTTATCACGATCTGCATCCAAGGTTACACCTGTTAGAACGCCATGATTATCGAAACCACTGTAATCTTTTGCGTCGCCATCAAAAGGATACCAGGCAATTAAATCTTTTCCGAATAATGTTAAAAAATATTTTTGATTATCCATTAGTAATTTTACACCGAAATGAAATGAATCAATATCCGTATATATAATGAATTTCCCCCAATACTTGTTCTGAGGATTAATAGGTTTTATTGTAAATTCATTACTTGAATTTAAAAAATCCAAATTAGATATTAAAAAAATATTATTTTCAAGCGAGGAGTCAACCGAATAAAGAAAATCAACCTTTTTTATTACTCTCGAACCAAAAGACATGAAATCATATCTGATTTTCACGAATGTATCTCCTTGTTCAAACATTCCCCAATTCAGTAGCGGAGGGTCTTGATTCTTGAAATTTGATCCTTTTACTCCATAGTCCTTCTCTTTGCATGCCCACAACAATAAGCTTACCCCGAAGAGTGATAAAACACACAACAAGAAAAATATATTACATTCTGATTTTATTTTCATTTTTATAGTTTTTTCCCAATATTAATTGACGGTCTGAATTGATTGCTATCATAGTTTGAGAAGCTTATGCCCAATATTGTACTGTTCCAGATGTAACAAATAGATGACTTAACGACTAATTTTTTAAGATCATAATCTAACAATGTTGCATATTTGCTTATGTATTCAATTTCATTTCCGTAATCAATCACATCAATTTTTTGCTTAACTTTAAACGTATAATAAGACATCCCTAATTGAAGCAATAAATTTTTAGAAGGACGATACACGAGTCCTGCACCTATGTCCCTTGACAAAACTCTCAATCCATTTTTAAACTCATAATAGCTTTTGTAACTATCAAAATTTTGCATTTCTTTCGTTAAAATATTGTAATTATAATCTCCTTCTTGAAAATTAAGAGTAGTATTTGCTTCAATGTAATAACCAATATCTGTTGCCCTAATAAGCCTAAATCCGTATTTATAATTTGATATATGACTAAGATTACTGTATGAAGGTGTTAAACAAAACACTAAGCCTTTAAAAATGTCATTATTAGTTATCTTTTTGTAAGACAAGTTATACTTAACAAATTTTTCTTCAGATACACCCACTTCTCTTATTATCCCTTGGGAGCTATTTGATTTAAAATAATAAGCTTTATATTGACTGTTATCAAAATTATAATCTAATCTAAATTCGTACGACTGATTCCAAGATATTGGTGGCAGCCTGAAACTCAATTGCAAAATATTCTCCTTGAAATTTAATTCAATATTTCTTTCTTCTTGAGCAATAATGGTGTTTTCAGTCTTAATAACATTAGAGTTAATTATAGTTTCTACCTCTTTTTTATATTGTTTACCATTTACAGAAAGCTCCAATTCTACCGGTATAGTTTTTAGGTTTTCAGATGCAACACATTGATAAATAAAACTTAATTGCTGACCTGCCTTTGGATTTGACACCTGATGCTTGATAGGAATAAATGAAATATTATGGCTTTCCGCAGTCACTTTTAACCTCATATTACTAATAGGATAAGCTAAATCATTCAATTTATAAATAAATTTCAGGAGTACTTTTTCTCCTGATTGAAATTTACCATCAACCTTGTATGCTTTAACGGGAATTTGAGCTACTAAACTTGAATCGTCAATTTCGATTCTTTGAAAACTAATAGCATTTAAACCTAAATCTTCTTGTTTTTTGGGCTCCTCATTGTTTACATTACCACAATAATGTTTGCGAATTCCATTAGAAAAATCACTTAAAAAAAGATATAATGAATCAGATGATTTAGAAATTTTAAATTTAAGCGTAATATTTTCTAGAGGTTTAATACTATCAATAATAAACGCCCCTGAATTATAATTTTGACTAATGCTGTAAACAACACCCTTTAACCTTCTAAGAATATTATATTTACTTTCGTTATTTAGTGAAATAATAAGAGTATCTGAATCGTCATTACCTTTAGAAAATCGTGTCCCAATGATTAAATCTTTATGATTAGGCTTGAATTGAAGAAGTATTGAATCCGTCTTTGAATGTTTTATACCGTAAAAATAATCCGAAATAAATTTTTGAGCATGGCTCAAATTTGGCACTAACAATAAACTCAAAACCAGAAGAACAATGACAAACTTTCGCATTATTTAGTTATGTATTGATGTGCACCATAGCCTGTAACTTTAACTACTATCTTACTTCCGAAAATTGATCTTGTAGAGTACGTTACAAATTTGGGCATTACTAAAATATCATATTTTGTTCCCAATAAAGCATTGAACACAGCCGCCTCGCGCAAATCCTGGTGAAGAAGGCCATTATTTCCATACTTGTTTATTTCGGAATATGTGCAGAATTCACTTGGTCTCTCAATGGTAAAACCTATAAATTTCTTTTTAGTGCTAATCCCTTCCAATTTTCTTGAAGTATCTATATCCAAGTGAGTCCTTAAAGTATCTGGAATAGCGACAATATCAGGATTTAGTAAAACGCCGTTTTTAGATAATGTGCTACAGCCAAACACCATAAAAGTAATAGTAATTATAAAAAAAAAGATTTTCATAAAGCAAAAATATACTTTATAAATTGTAAATTAATAAGTCTGCCTATTTTTTCCTGTAAAAACATTACCCAACCTCAAAAACAAACACCAACTTATCATCACCTGCACTTGCTAGCGTATGGTCATCAAGCCATAACAACGTGTTCACAGAGGCCTTATGAAATGGCAACTTGTCCTTATCCAGCACCTTCAATAAATCCAAAGTCCCGGCATCCCAAATTTTCACCGTTTTATCCATGCTTGCAGTGGCCACCAAACGCTCAGATGGTTGTAATTGAATGGCATGAATGTGAAGTAGGTGAGCTGAAATGCTTGTTTCAGGCGCTTCGGATTTACTCCACAGTTTTAATTGGGCATCCCTACCACCGCTGATGACTTTCCCCCCAGGTATGGCCGTTATACAAAAAACACTATTCGTATGGCCGCTTCGAGTTGTCTGAAGCTGTAAATCCCTGTTGTAAATCCTGATGGCATTATCGCTGCTGCCTGCCCACAGATTGTACTCATGATCATAACACAGTGCCCGCGTACATTCCAGTGAATTATTAATTTTTCCAACAACTTGAAACTGCCTGTCCCAAAACAAAATATGGCCATCGCCCCCCGACGAAACGTACCCGTCAACGGTAACCATTAATTTGTATAACCCTTTCACATGGGCCTCAAACCTTTTGACAATGGGTGTGGTGGACAAAATATCCGTAATAACAAAAAGTTCGCCTTTACGCGTTCCGGCCAGCAATGTTCCCCTTGTTTCATCAAAAGCCAGACAGTACACATTGTCGGGTATGCGGGCTACCAAAACACCATCCTGCTTTTCCGGGTTCCATCTCACCAACATTCCGTCGCCTCCGGCAGAAAAAAAACCGCCCTCACCATCCGAACACAAAGCATATATCGCCGATTGATGCCCGGTGTATGTTTTGAGGTGCTTTACCTGTAATTTCGCAGTCATGCCGTTGGATCGTCTGATGTTTCCACAGCCCGGTAAAAAAATTGCCTTTTGGCAAATTACCGAGGACGAAGAAACGCTTTTACAAATGTACGACCCAACGGCAGATGAGATTGTTTTTTTAGAGGGAATACATGCCAACAAAAGATTGCACTATCTAAGCAGCAGGTTGCTGCTTCGCACGCTTGTTCCCGAAGGAAAACTAACCAAAGATGAGGTGGGAAAACCCCATTTTGAAGGAGGTACACCGCACCTAAGTATCAGCCACAGTGGAAACTTTGCTGCTGCTGTCATCGACGAAAACGGTCCTACCGGTATTGACATTGAAACGCAAGGTCCCAAAATCCTCAGAATAGAAGATAAATTTTGCAATGTTGATGATAAATCCAACATCCGCAAAACCCACCATAGCATCTCCCTTTTAATTATTTGGGGCGCCAAAGAAAGTCTCTATAAATGGTATGGCAAAAAGGAAGTGGATTTTAAAAAACATATGACGGTTGGACCTTTCGAGACAGGCGATTCCGGCAGGTTTTCCGCTTCCTTCCACAAGCCCGGTATACAACAGGATTTTATCATGGAGTATGCCATTTTTGACGGGCACGTAGCGGTTTGGATACACGAATTGCTATAGACTGGCAGATCGTCCCTTTACAATCCGCATACAAACTTTCAGTAAAAGTCTGAAACGAATTTTACCTTTTAAGCGTGCATGGGGATTCTGGGATTTGAAAAAACCGTAGACTAATAAAAACGTAAGGATAAAACCCACATCGGCTGCCAGGCAAGCACCATAAACGCCCCAGCGGGGAATCAGCCAAAAGCCCATGACTGTCTGAAGAATAAGTCCGCATACATTGGCAAAAAATAGTGCTTTAAATCTGTTTACCGCATGCAAATAATGGCTAAATAAACTAGACGCAGCCACCGCTAAGATGGCCGGAATAAGCAGCAATGTAGTGTCTTTGAGGTTTTCAAAACCGATACCAAACACCCATACAAAAACCCGAGTGGGCAACATGGCCAGCAATAAACAGGCAAGTAAAGTGCCCACCAATGCAAAAATCGCATAACGCAGGGTGATATCTGCCTTGAAATTTTCGTTTTTACTGCGCAATATCCTAACGTGGGCGATGGTACCAAAACTGTTGGCAAAAATCCAGATGGCATCTGCTATCAGTAATGCGTTGGCATATATACCCGCCGCTGCATGATGTCCCAGCAAATAGGTAAGTGTATATAAACTAAGGCGATATGCCAGAAACTGCGCCAAATGGCCGTTCTGACTCCAAAACCCATTGGTGAAAAGATCTTTGGGAGGGCTTTGTCTGCTTTTTAGCGCCTGACCAATTACCTGATTGAGCAAGCCGGTGGCCAATGTCAAAACCACCCCGTAAGCAAGAACCATTGAGGTAATGACCGAAGAAACAGAAACACTTGATGAAAGAGTGGTATTAACAAACAATAATAATAGCAACAACTTCAATACTTCCAGCAATAATTGTAGTCTATTTCGCTGACGAACAAGCGCCAAGCCCTGTTGTACATTGTACAAAATACTCAACAATAGCAAGGGTAATGCCAGGGAGGCAACTTTCCACGCAAGCGATAAACCAAAGAAGTAACTTAAGCCGGCAAAACCCATTAGGACAATAACGCATGACCATAAAACACTCACCGGGAATACGGAAGCCAGAGGATTTCGCTGCATCGCATTAGCCAAATTGCTTCCTCCCACATAATCGCTGCCTGTGGCCAACAGCCCTACCCAGAACAGAATCAGACCCAGCTCTCCCCTGCCCTCCGGCCCCATCCAGCGCGAACATAGCACCACAAATACAGCTGCAAGTATGGTTCTAAGCAACTGACTTATAAAGGTATTGAGCGCGCTGCTTTTGCTCATGATTTAGATTGCTGTAGAAATACTGACATTGCCGAAAGCCGAAACAACCACTTCAGGCCGTTTTCATCGTTTTGCTGTAATTTTTTTAATAAACGCTCTCTATGAGCCCTTGGCGACCAAAGATCCAGAACTTCCGACATAAAATATCCAGTCCAAGCATTTCGGTTTTTCCAAGTAAGGTTTGCATCCGGCACGGTAAATCCTTTTTTATCTACCCGCCAACGGATGCTTTCGGGCATCACATCCTTGAGCACATCGCGCAAAATCCCTTTGGTGTAACCATTTTTTACTTTTTCCTTCAATTGCACATTCAGCCATTTTGCCAGCTGCATATCATCGGCGAAAGGATTGCGACTTTCCAACCCGTGGGCCATGCTGTTTAAGTCTTCCCATGTAAGCATCTGTCTCAATTTCTGACCATAAAAATCGGTCTGCATTTTATGATCGGCGCTCAAATGCGATAAACGAGGTATATACAGTTCATGCCGCATCATATCTGCATTTAGCAACCCTTTAGCTTTATTAACTGCCATCTTTCTCGCCAGAAACGGCAAGAAAATTTTGGCCTGAAGCTTCAGGGTTTCCGTTAATGCATTGCTATATGAAACAGGGAAATGATTTTTACCCAAAAAAATTCCCTGTAATGCCCAGAAATCGCGATACAAATAATCAGGATAACCTCCAAATAGCTCATCGGCACCCTGCCCATTAAAGAAAACCGTTACTCCCTTTGATTTTGCCAATCGGCAAAGTTCAAAATGCGCCAGGTTATTCCATGCAATAGGGGGTAAATCGGTGGCGCGGGTAACTTCTTCCAGCAAATGCGATCCGGAATCTTCTATGGCAAAGCGATGCCATTCCGCATGATTATATTCCGCCACCTGCTGCTGCCAAAAAGCTTCATCTGATGATGGATCTGAAGAAATTATGGAAAATAAAGAAAGCGGGGCATCAGTACCCAGAGATTTTCTGGCAAGGCCAATAATGGCTGCACTATCCAGTCCTCCGCTCACAGCAAATCCGAGCGGCACATCAGACATCAGGCGTTTTCTCACACTGTTTTCCAGCTGCGATTTCAAATCATGATTGGGCTTTTCATCAATTTCCGGGTAATAAACAGGGGTTGTTTCCAGATTTTGTAAATCAACATCTAAGCCCTCATGTACCGACATTATTTCATGGTAGAAACCTTGTTCGGGCAACAACAACCCCTCACATAAATGATGAAAAACCGCTTGAGGATTCACAGTGACCGATTTTAACAAATTTCGCAGAGCACGGGTTTCTGAGGCAAAAGCAAAGGCCGTATCAGTCTGCGCAATAAACAGCGGCTTCACCCCGGTGGTATCGCGGCGAAGGTGCAGGATGCGTTTTCCCAAATCCGCAAATCCCATTGCATGAAACCCATCCAATAAAAATACGGATTCGGGACCTTTAATTTTCAGCAGATTAAAAACGGTCTCCGTATCTGTCCGACTGCGGTTTTCGACACCCAGTGTTTTATCCAGATCTTGAAAATTGAATGTCTCACCATTGTAACTAAGAGCATGATTTTCGTCATACAATGGTTGATGGCCGGACTTACCCGGACTAATTATGCTCAAGCGCCTGTGAACCAATGCGCCCAAAAAGTCGCCTGTAGCGGAATTTATATGCGGCAATTGCAATTCTGCCAATGTACGCTCACCTCCAAACACATGGGGTTTCCATTGGGTATCAATCAGCACATAGCCCTCATCGTCCGGCCCCCGGTGCGACAAATTTTCGGAAAACTGCGCACAAATCCTGGCCATTTCCCTTGCAGCGATTGGCTTTAGACTGAATATTCCGGCAATTCCACACATAATTATCTCAACAGTTTTTGATACAAGGCTTCATATGCATCCAATACGGCATCCGAATGGAAAACCGCTCTGGCTTTGCCTGCAATATAGTTTCTGTCTGCCGAAAAATGGGCAGAGTCTCGCATCGCATTTAGTAATGTTTCCTCATTGTGGGCATCACAAGCAATTCCCATTCTTTCGTTAATATGTATGTCTGCACCTTTGCAGGGGGTATAAATAGCCGGAACACCCAGACACAACGCCTCGGCAATTGCCAATCCAAATGTTTCAAACCTGCTATAACTCACCAAGAAGTCAGCGTTTTGCATGCGTTGCATTAAAACTTTTTTATCGGTCACTGGCGACAACCATTCCATGTTTTCCCAACAATATTGAGGGTTTGCCTCCTTGAACTTCAAAAACGCAATCTCAGGTACATTTAATTGCAGTTTGGCTTTTGGATTCTCCTGTACGTACCTTGAAAACACCCTGATGATAGTGTCAGTCTGTTTCTGCCATAAATTAAAATTGGATACATGCAAAAAAACAAGCCCTGCATTTTGGGGCATGATGATGTTTGCGTTTGAAAATTCACGAACAACCGGATTGGGAATTACCGTTACCGATTGTGCCGTGGCGGCCTTAAGCACATCGGCAAGATTATCTGAAACTGCGGTTAAGGCATTGGCCCTGCGCAAGGTCCATGCAGTGAGCATTCTTTTCCAATGCGGATATTGCCTGTCCTGCGGCAGCCAATCTGTGTTGTGCTCGGTGACAACCCACGGAAGTCCTTTCCTTTTGAGAAAAAACGCAGTATCCCAAGCCGCTTTCCAGCCCACCTGCACATGCACAAGGCTGACATCAGTGCATATTTCAAAAAATTGGTTGAGCAACTTTTTCACCTGAAACTGATGGTAAAAAAATGCGAATAATCCATGTCTGCGGGGAATACTCAGGGCATATTCATCAAAGCCTGACTGCGAATGCTTCACAATTTCAGGGTTTCCTCCGTTTGCATGATAACGCACATAAACCACTGAAACTTTGTTTCCGGCAGTCAACAGAGCGGCCAATTCACGGCAAAAAATGCCATTTAGCGGGCTTTCCGGGGTCGGGTACCAGCTGCAATAAAGGAGGATATGTTTGGAATTATGCGCTTGGATAGGTGCAAAGATGATAAAACGTATTGAATTCCTGTTGAGAAAATGATGAATGTTGCTTAAATTTGCAGCCCTTTACGGCGGATATAGCTCAGTTGGTTAGAGCACCAGTTTGTGGCACTGGGGGTCGCCGGTTCGAACCCGGTTATTCGCCCAAAGTAATTTTTTCTTCAAAAAGCGGCTTAAAAGCCGCTTTTTGTTTTGTCAAGGTTGACGTTTTGGGGGTGTTTCAAATTATGTCTGTATATTTGTTTGTTATTATAACTATGAAAAAAGCCATCATTGTTTTGTCATTCCTGGTCTCCGGGTCCGTAGCATTTTCCCAAACCAAAACAGACATGTTAATTCCGGGTACCATACTGAAGTTTAGTCCGCAACATTTGATTCGCGGTGGTTTGTGGATGTCGGGAGAATTTTTAAACAATGACAAGAGCAAGGCCCACCAGATAAGCATGGAAGTCATGTACCGCCAGCCAACGGATAATTACAGCGGTGTTATCAAGGGCGCAGGCACCACCATGGAGTATATGTACAAATACTATTTGAGTCGGTTTCATGTTGAAAAATCCATCACCGGAAAACAAACAGCCAGTGGTTATTACGTAGGGGTATTCGGACAATTTGGGTATTATGATGAGAAATCACGTCACTATGTTTACTCCACCAATCCACCCTACAACAGCGAAGAAAAGACCGGCCGAGTTATCACTACAGCTGCGTATCCGGGTTTTGTCATAGGGCTCCAAAAGTCTTTGGGTGAATCATTTTACATGGATATCTATGCCGGCGCTGGCATGCGGATTTCAGACAGCAAAATACAATCAAGTGATGATGGTTTTGATTACAAGCAAAGTCCGGGTGCATACTTTATCTACCACAACGGCCTATTACCCAAAATTGGCCTGAGTTTGGGATTTGGATTTTAAGCTCTGATAATGAGCTACAAGGTTGAATTCATCACGCGTTTATTTCAGAAAACCAGCAGCAAGGCCATTGAACACTATTGCCTGACTAGACTATGGCATAAACTGGACAACGATGAAATAAAAATCGTTCCACAGCAATACGTAAATCGCCACAGCGATAAATATGCCTTGACCGACGTTTATCTGCCTCAATTTAACATCCACATCGAAGTGAATGAGCCGGCCCACTACAGCTCTGAGGATCGGATTCAAGCAGACGAAATACGAAAAATAGAAATTGAAAACAACACCGGTCATACGCTGTATGTAATTGATTGTCGGAAGGAACTTAAAGACATCCACCAACAGATTGACCATATTGTATCTGAAATTTTAAATGCACTGGAAACGCAGCAAAAAAACGGCACATTCAAACCCTGGCAGCCCGATACGGAGAGGAATCCGGAGTTTTGGAAATTAAAAAAGAACATTAGCACCACAGACGATATTTCACTATCCAATATTGAAGATATCTGCACATTATTTGATGCTGAATTTAGCAAGACCAAACGTGGCTATTTAAGACTGGGCGGAATTTCACACCCAAAAAATGCAGCGTATTTGCTATGGTGGCCCTCGGAAAAGACAAGAAAAGGCTGGCTAAACCAGATGAGTGCGGACGAAGAGGAAATTATAGAAACCCATGCCGATGCTACCATCAAGTTGGAACACTATGAGGCCCATCGAAATACAAGTCAAAAACGCGTGGTGTTCTTTCACTATAAAGATATTTTAGGACTCACCGGCTATAAATACAAGGGGATTTACGCTTATGACAGCCAGAAAAGCCACCCGGATGTGGGTACTGTATGGAAAAGGATCAGAACAACCATAAATGTAAACTCGCCTGATGTTATGCTATAACAACATGCTAAATGCATCATAAATAAAGGCGCCTAATGGCGCCTTTATTTTACAAACAACACTATAGAAAAAACAACCCTTATTCAGAGCCGTTCATCTCAATATATTTTAACAGTTCGGCACGCACCTGTGGATCATTGAACTTGCCATGATAGCTTGAGGTGACTGTGGCACTGCTGATATCTTTAATTCCCCGGCTGGCCACACAAAGATGCCTTGCATCTATAATTACCGCCACGTCAGGGGTTTCCAACACATCCATCAATTCATTGGCAATCTGAACGGTCATTCTTTCCTGCACCTGAGGACGTTTGGCATAATAATCCACAATGCGATTGAGCTTGCTCAATCCGATTACTTTACCGCTGCTCACATAGGCCAGATGGGCTTTACCCATAATAGGAACAAAGTGATGTTCGCAGGTACTGAAGAAATGAATGTCTTTTTCCACCAGCATTTCCTTGTATTTGAAACCATTTTCAAACAAGGTAGGATGCGGACGATTTTCCGGATCGAGGCCTTTGAATTGCTCATTGACAAACATTTTGGCTACTCTAAGTGGAGTGCCCTTGAGGCTTTCATCACTTAAATCCAGACCTAAAATGTGCATGATTTCGGTAAAATGCTTGGCTATAAGCTCTATTTTCAGCTCATTATCCATTTGGAATGCATCGGGCCTCAGTGGGGTTTCCATATTGGTACCCACATGGTCATCGCCCAGCATATCGTGATTATGTTTATGATTGTGTTCCATCAAATTCTACAAAGTTACGGGGGGTTTCAAATAATTTTATTTTTAGTTTCATGTCTGGCTGTAACCGCTTTTTCAGCTTTTCCCAAATAACCACCGCCATATTTTCTGCAGTAGGATTGAGATTTTTAAACTCCTCGGTATCCAGATTCAAATTTCGGTGGTCGAAAGCACGCTCTACATCCTGCTCAATCCAGTCCTTTAAAGTCTTCATATCCAAAAGGTAACCGGAAACAGGATCCAACGGACCGGAAACGGTGACATGGAGTTCGTAGTTATGTCCGTGGTAATTGGGATTGTTACACAAACCAAAAAACTCGCGGTTTTTTTCGTCGCTCCACTCCGCCACGTGCAACCTGTGTGCTGCATTAAATTGTGCTGTGCGCGTTACCGATACCCAATTTGCCATTTTGTTTAATGTTTCAGTGCAAAAACCGTACTATAAAAACCAAATCGCCTGAAAAAAGTTTTATTTCAAACACATAAATGATTCAAATCACCCTAAAAACGGCCGTAAAATGTTCATTTGAGAAAGTAAGGGATGGTTTTGATCAAAAGTTACTGGAAACCCTGAATCCCCCCGGTATAACTGTAAAAATTGAACAATTTGATGGCTTATTTGTCGGGGCCGGAATGAAAATGCGGGTAGAATCTCTTTTTACCTCCACGCTTTGGACAGGCGTCATCACCCGGGTTTGCAGCAAAAAAAACTTCTGGTGCTTCACAGATGAAGGTCATACTTTGCCCACAGGATTAAAAAACTGGCGCCACATTCATGCCGTGGTGAAAAAAAATAACCAAACCATGATTTATGACAGGGTGTATTTCTCAGGAAAAAATACTTTATTTACCATGTTTTGGTTTCCGGCCATCTGGTTCATGCTTGCCATTAGAAAGCCCCGTTACCAAAAATATTTTCAAACACTATGAGGAACATTTGGCTGTTACTTCCCATGCTGATGATTAACATCAGGTTACTAGCCCAAATTAATTCTATCCCGGAGGATATCAGTATTGGGATTTACGGAAGGGGCGAAACGAATTTCTATCGCTATTATGCAAACGAGGAACTGGGCAGTTTTTATTCAGACAGAATTAACAATGCCTATTCGGCAGGTTTATCGGTTCAAAGTTCAATTTCGCACTTATTTAATGCCAATATATCCATGGGTTTTGGCGAGGTAAACTACCGCCCCGACATCCGCTCCGGCAATAGCATTTTGTATCAGGCAAGTTTGCGACTATGGACCGTAAATGCTATTGGAGAACTTAAATTCAACGACAAACCCCGCTTCAATCCGGCCATTTGGTTTGGTCTTCAGGGTATATTCAAGGAAAGCGGCACAGAAGTATTCAGCAATGGCATTATCACGGAGCGGCAATGGCCGCAAAGCCGCTATATGCCGCAGTTTGGACTTTCCTTTCACTACACCCCACTCAAAATCCCCATTCACCTAAAAGTAGAAGGTGGTCTGCGGCTAAACAGCACCAATCGCACCGGTTATGATTACGGACTGAGCCAGGCATTTGGTGGCCTGCACATTTTTTATCGGGTGAAAAGTTGGTGATAAATTCCGGTTGTCCACAAATGCCAAGCGGCAGAAAGGTGCTAATTTTGCCACAACATGAAATTCTTCATCGACACAGCCAACCTCGATCAGATTCGCGAAGCCAATGAACTCGGCATTCTTGACGGTGTAACCACCAATCCAACCCTCATGGCCAAAGAGGGAATTACCGGACATGACAATGTACTTAATCACTACAAAGCCATCTGCAACATTGTAGACGGAGATGTAAGCGCAGAGGTCATCTCCACCGATTTCAAGGGCATGGTTGATGAAGGTGAGCGGCTGGCCGGACTTCACCCCAACATTGTGGTGAAAGTACCCATGATCGTAGACGGAGTAAAAGCCATTTCACACTTTACCAAAAAAGGAATTCGCACCAACTGCACACTGGTATTCAGTTCAGGACAAGCCATATTGGCAGCCAAAGCCGGTGCCACCTATTTGTCGCCATTTATAGGTCGCCTCGATGACAGCAGCTGGGACGGAATAGAATTGATTCAGCAAATTGCGGAAATCTATTCCATACAGGGTTATGAAACCGAAATTCTGGCCGCCAGTGTTCGCAATCCTTTACATATTGTGAAAAGTGCCCAGGCCGGTGCCGATGTAGTAACCTGCCCGCTCAGTGCCATTTTGGGTCTGTTCAAGCACCCTCTTACGGATATCGGACTGGCTCAGTTCCTGGCCGACCATAAAAAGGCCAACGGCTAATCTTAATATTGTTCCCTTTCGTTGGGAAAATCCTTCCTTTTTACGTCATCAACATAATGCTGCACTGCACCGGTGATGATACCGTGCAAATCGGCATACTTGCGCAGAAATCGAGGCTTAAACTCGGTATTAATCCCCAGCATATCGTGCAAAACCAGCACCTGTCCGTCTACCTCAGGACCAGCACCAATGCCAATTACTGGAATGGTTAAATTTTCAGCCACCCGTTTGGCCAGCTTACTGGGTATTTTTTCTAATACTAAGGCAAAACATCCCGCCTCTTCCAACAACTTACTGTCGTGAATGAGTTTTTCGGCCTCTTCCTCCTCAGTAGCGCGCACTGCATAAGTGCCAAACTTATAAATACTTTGTGGGGTAAGACCCAGGTGCCCCATCACAGGTACTCCCGCTGTGAGAATGCGCTTGATGCTTTCAATAATTTCCTCTCCGCCCTCCATTTTTACGGCATGAGCGCCGCTCTCTTTCATAATTCGTATGGTACTGACCAGCGCCTCTTTGCTATTTCCCTGATAACTGCCGAAAGGCAAATCAACCACCACCAGTGCCCTGTCAATGCCTCGCACCACTGACGATGCATGGTATATCATCTGATCGAGTGTAATGGGCAGCGTGGTCTCATGCCCGGCCATCACATTACTGGCGCTATCACCCACCAATATCACATCAATCCCCGCCTGATCTACCAGCTTGGCCATGGAAAAATCGTATGCCGTTAGCATCGAAATTTTTTCACCCTTTTGCTTCATCTCAAGCAACACATGGGTGGTAATTTTTTTAAATTCTTTTTTCTGAATACTCATGGTTTAGTTTTCATCAAACAGGTTCTCTTTTTTTACTTCTTTCTCTTTTTTCGCCGGAACAGTTGCTTTTTTTCTATCCTTTTCCAATTCTTTCGCTGCTTTCTCCAGCTTATCAATGGTCTTTTGCTGCTCGCGTATGATGCTGTCCTTTTGAATCAGCAACCCACGCTGAAACTGAACATTGTTCTTAAAATCTTCCGTGGTGTTCTCCATTTGGTTCAGCTTTTTTATCCATCCATCAACCTGAGATTGCTGCCTGAGTAAACTGGCCTCCAGTTCTTCAATGTTCTTTTTAGATTTTTGCAACTCTAAACGCAGTTCTTCGTTAATATTTATGAGATTATCTGCCACATTGACATCCACAGACGCTGAAGCCGCATTTTTAAATTGTTGCAGTTTTAGCAATTCCTTTTCCAGTTTCAGTTTATCCTCACTTGCTTTTTCCAGCTCTATCTCCAATTCATCCACCCGCGCTACTGCTTCCTGTGATTGCTTCAGTAAAACGCTGTCCGCCTTGTAATTTAGCCCCGTCTGATCCTTCAATTGACCTTCGAGTTCCGCTATGCGTAAATCTTTCTTTTGGATTACCTCTTTCAATCTTGACACCTGCAGATGTAACGATTTTCTATCGTCAGGAAAATGGGTTAATTCAGATGGCAGTGAGGTAGATTCATCGTCTACCTTTACAGTGAGCTTTTTGTAGATAACACGGGTATCCGGCCCCACATACAAACCTATCCATCCTTTTGAGAACTCAATTTCTGTAAATGAATAGGTATAAACCTCATTAATGTAAAGGTCATACACCTTATCGTTGGTTTTTACGGTGAGGGTAATGGTTTCCCCTTTAATTTTTTTATTAGGCTTCCGCCAACCCTTAATGGGCTCATTTACGGGCATTATTCGATGGGATGAAGCCCTGCGAATTCGAAATTGTTTTTTCCGGTTTACCTCCACAATTACCGCCCCGGAACCGTCGGATTGTGCTTGCATCACCAGCCCTGCTGCTTGATCTGAAGCTCCCTTTCCATCAAACACAAATTGGAGCGAAACCTCGAAAACACGGAACTCCTGCACCTTTTGTGGAAAGATGAAATAGCCATTGTTCTTACTTTTGCGCCATACCTCAAAACCTTCTGACGATCCTATGAAGAAATTATCGGCCGTGGATTGCTGCGCCCATTGATTTTCCAGCTTCTGAAAGTTATCTTCCCATACCAGTTTCATAAACTCTTTGGTAACCTGCTGTGTTTGGGCAGGGTAAAAAAAGCATAACAGACAACAAAGGCCGATAATTTTCCTCATCTTTGCAGGAGCAAAGGCAAAGTTAGACCAAAAAGCTGACTTCAGCATCGTTGTGAAAAAACTGCCAACAGCATACCGCCACATAATCTCCGCATTTTTTACGGCGATTATCGCATTGTTTTCTTGTAAAAACGATTTGGATATCAATGCTGATTGGAAAGAAACCATGGTCGTTTATGGCATGCTCAACGTGAATGACAGCGTGCAGTTCGTCCGTGTAGCCAAGGCATTTCTCAATGAGAATACCGGGGCGCTGCAAGTGGCCAAAATCAGCGATTCTTTGTATTTGGATTCTGCCATGGTTTCTCTTCGGTCAACGGACAATACTTTCAACGATAACCTCACACGGGTTTGGAATATTGCCAAAGACTCAGGATTGTTTGCCAATGATAAAAATCCATTGTACCGTTTAAACACCTCCGGCACAAAATCGCTTAATCCCGGTAAACGATACATTCTGGAAGTCTTTAGTCCCAAAAGCGGCAACACCGTGCGCGCAGAAACCAATCTGGTTGGTCCTGCCAACATTCTATCGCCATTCCGCGACTCCAACAGCAACTTTGCAGTAACCCCAGAATATCTCACCATCAGTATGAGAGCGGGGTCTAACAGCTTTGCCTACGATGTAAAAATGGACATCACCTACGATGAGTTTCCGGTGAATGACACATTCAACAAAACCACCAAAGTGGCTACCTGGAATGTACTCACCAATGCCTCGGCCATAGGCAATAGCAATATGCTATACAAAATTCCCCGGCTGGCATTATTGCAATTTCTGCGTAACACGATTACCGCAGATCCCGGCCTGTATCACAGAATGAGATACGCAGGTATCAGGGTTTATGGGGGCAATCAGCTATTATCAGATTATATTTCAGTGAACGAGCCCTCTATCGGCATTGTGCAAAAACAGGCAGAATTCAGCAATATTCAGGGCGGAATCGGACTTTTTGCCAGCCGTTGTATACAAAAAATTGATAAAGTAAAATTTGACAGTGGATCCATCATTTTCATGAGGAATAACGCAGAAACCAAGGCGTTAAACATACTGCCATAAAATCAGACTTACTGCCATTTCGTCATACGCCACCGGCAATTTAATGCTTGGCATTTTTGTTGTTTCATCATGGCTAAACTGAAATCATGAGTAAAATTATAGGTATTGATTTGGGCACCACCAATAGCTGTGTTGCCGTATTGGAAGGAAACGAACCCGTTGTGATTGCCAACAGCGAAGGACGTCGCACTACCCCCTCCATTGTTGCCTTTCTGGATGGCGGCAACGGAGAAAGAAAAGTAGGTGATCCCGCGAAACGTCAGGCCATCACCAACCCTAAGCACACCATTTCATCTATCAAGCGTTTTATGGGAGAAAAATTCTCCAACGTACAGACTGAAACCGGACGTGTAAGCTATGAAGTGGTAAAAGGTGACAATGATACTCCCCGTGTAAAAATCGGTGATCGCACCTACACCCCGCAGGAAATTAGCGCAATGGTTCTTCAGAAAATGAAGAAAACAGCAGAAGATTTCCTGGGACAGGAAGTTACCCGCGCCGTGGTGACCGTTCCTGCCTATTTTGACGATGCACAGAGACAAGCTACCAAAGAAGCCGGTGAAATTGCCGGACTGAAAGTTGAGCGTATTATCAATGAACCTACCGCTGCTGCCCTTGCCTATGGCATGGACAAAAAAGGACAGGATATGAAAATAGCCGTATATGACCTCGGAGGTGGTACGTTCGATATCAGCGTGCTGGAACTGGGTGACGGTGTATTTGAAGTAAAAAGCACCAATGGTGACACCCACCTGGGCGGCGACGACTTCGATCAGGTAATCATTGACTGGCTGGCAGAGGAATTCAAAACGGAGCAAAACTTGGATCTGCGTAAAGACCCAATGGCATTGCAGCGCTTGAAAGAAGCAGCTGAAAAGGCCAAAATCGAGCTGTCTAGCAGCACCGAAACCGACATCAATCTGCCCTATATAACTGCCATAGACGGAGTTCCGGCCCACCTGGTACGCAAGCTTACCCGCAGTAAGTTTGAACAACTGGCCGCAACCCTAATCCAGCGAACCCTGGAGCCCTGCAAAAAGGCCCTCTCAGATGCAGGCATGAATCCTTCCGAAATCGATGAAGTAATTCTCGTGGGTGGCTCTACCCGTATCCCTGCCATACAAAAATTGGTGGAAGATTTCTTCGGCAAAGCCCCCAGTAAAGGCGTAAACCCCGACGAGGTAGTTGCCATTGGCGCAGCCCTGCAGGGAGGCGTTCTCACCGGTGAGGTAAAAGACATACTGCTGCTGGATGTTACCCCACTAAGCCTGGGTATTGAAACCATGGGTAGTGTGTTTACCAAAATGATTGAGTCAAACACCACCATCCCAACCAAGAAAACCGAAGTATTCAGCACAGCCGCTGATAATCAGCCACAAGTTGAGATTCACATCCTTCAAGGTGAAAGACCCATGGCTCGCGACAACAAAACCATAGGCAAATTCATACTGGACGGAGTTCCGCCTGCACCCCGCGGCGTACCTCAGATTGAGGTTACTTTTGACATCGACGCAAATGGTATTTTGAGTGTAAGCGCTAAAGACAAGGCCACCGGAAAAGAGCAGAAGATACGCATTGAAGCCAGCAGCGGATTAAGCAAGGAAGATATCGAAAAAATGAAGCAGGAGGCACAGGAAAATGCAGAAGCCGACAACAAGCGTCGTGAAGAAGTAGATAAACTGAATGCAGCCGATTCACTGATTTTCAGCACCGAAAAACAGCTGAAAGAATACGGCGATAAAATCCCAGCCGAAAAGAAAAGTGCCATTGAATCTGCTTTGGAAACGCTCAAAAAAGCGCACGAATCCAAGGATTTGCCTGCCATTGAAACGGCAACGGCCGAACTCAGCAAAGCATGGGAAGCGGCAAGCCAGGACATGTACAACGCAGCCAATCAGGCAGAACAAACCACCGGCACTGAAGGTGCAGGAAAATCAGACAGCGACGGTAAAGTAGAAGATGTGGACTTTGAAGAAGTGAAATAATCCCATACGGTAAATGATGAGAAGAGGCACTGGAAGGTGCCTCTTTTTTTATGGGTTATGGAAATCTAATTCTTAAAAACTTGTTCTTAATTTTATAAGGAGTGAATTAGACAAAATACGTTTCTTGAAGCACAAATTTCACTTAATAAATTATCACCCTATCAGCCGCTTCTGTCCTATCTTCGCAATCAATGGGGTCTCATTTTCGTTATTATACTCACATGAAACTATCCTGCGCTTTCATTTTGTGCACAATCATGTTCCTTTCCTGCCAGTCCGGCAACCAGGATTCAACAACTACTGATACCACCACCCACAATGCCCTGCAGGGTAAAGATGGCGCCCTGCTTCCCGAAATTCAAAACAACCCGGTTGCACTAAAAAAACTTGATTCCATTCCGGTTCCAGCATTGAAAGACACCACGGGAAGGGATGAAACCGGCAAAGACAGCATCAAATTTGCCCGTTTATTTCAGCTGGCTGCGAACCGTCTTTGCAGGGCTGAGCAGGAAAAGAATTACATAGAACTGGCCTCATTTACACCCGATGCCATCATTCGGTTCTATAAAAGTCGACAGGCCTACATTAAAAGAATGAAAATGAATGATGAAGACCGGCCACAATACGATAAGATTCTGGCAGGTCCCATCCAAAAAATTGCGCCCGCCACCGATGATCAGGGATTTGCATCTGCCTGGTATTGCCTGATACCGGTGCGCAGCTACAGAAAAAATGTGCAAGGCGATGATATGGTAGATGTTTCATGGATTGGCGGACAATGCGACATTCAAAACCAGAAAGTGTATTTTCTGAATGTAACCGGCCTTAGCCGCGAGCAGATTGTGCAGGTGATGCCCGACCTGACGTATGTGCTGGATAAAAAATAAAAGCCGGTACTGAGTCCGGCTTTCATTGTTATTTTTTGATAATTCTTATTCTGCCTTTGCAGTCAGACGAATCTTGCGACGTGTGGCTTTTTCCTCCTTCACCTCTGCAACGGACTCAAGGCCTGTAATGGTTTGATCCACCAAAATTCGACCGCAATGTTCGCAATCGATGATGCGGAAGTGTGCACGGATATCGCTGTGTCTTTGAGGGGGAATTTTGGAGAAACATCCTCCGCAACTTCCGCGGAGAATAGGCGCCACTGCAATGCCATTGCGCATATTTTCACGAATGCGGTTGTATGCTCTTTTGTAGCGCTCATCCAGGGAAGACTCTGCTTTCACTCTTTCAGCATGGATCTTTTCTATTTCCTCCTGGTTTTCCTTCTCAATTTCAGAAAGTTCGCTCTGTTTAAATTCGAGGTCTTTTTTGCGATTATCCAGATCTTCAGTGGTTTTATCCAGCAATTCTTTCTTGATATCCAACAACCTGCCCAATTCACGGATTTTTTTCTCGGCCTGAAGAATTTCCAATCCGGCAATCTCCTTTTCTTTTTCAATGGCCTCGAACTCGCGGCTGTTTTTAATATTATTTAACTGCTCATCGTATTTTTCGATGTTGCGGTTAAAATCTTTGATGCTGATTCTTTTATCGGAAATTTCACCCTCTACCTGGGCAATCTCTTCCTGAACGTGACTTACACGGGTTTCGAGACCTACGATGCTGTCTTCCAGATCGGCAACTTCCATGGGGAGTTCACCCAACATGGAACGAAGCCCGTCCAGGCGTGAATCTATCTTTTGAAGAGTCCAGAGATCGGTGAGTTTCTTTTCTACGCTGATATCCATTGGTTAATAGTGATATTGTATGGGGTTGGTGTATGTATGCGAAAAACGGGTTGCAAAATTAGGGAATTTTTCTGATAAAATCTCAGCAAAAAGTTCGATTGTAAATTGTTCCGATTCATAATGCCCCGGATCGCAAATCATCATGCGGTTTTCAGCGTCAAAAAATTCATGGTATTTAACATCACCGGTAATGTATGCATCCGCGCCGGATTGAACAGCATTTTTAATGAGAAAAGCCCCACTTCCGCCGCAAACTGCCACCCTTTTAACCCAAGCCACAGGCGCCGTATACCTTACTACTTCTGCATTCAGCATTTCTTTTACAAAAGCCGGAAATTGTTCGCCCTGAATAGGTTTTTCCAACACCCCGATTACACCACTGCCTGCATCCTGCCAGACATTATTCAGATCTACGGAATAGTAGGCAATTTCCTCATATGGATGCGCTATTCGCAACGATTTCATCACCTGTGAAAATCTATTTTTAGGCAATAAAACCTCAATTCGCTGCTCTTCCAGCGCGGTTCTTTCACCCCTTTTTCCAATAACAGGGTTTGTATTTTCCCCACCCCGAAAAGTACCTTGTCCATGAATATTAAAACTGCACTCATCATAGTTGCCCACGTGGCCGGCACCTCCTGCAAACAGGGCCTCACGAACAGCGTCTGCATGGGTATGCGGTGTAAAAACAGTAAGTTTCATCAATGCCTGTTGCATGGGTTTCAGAATCTGTAGTTCTGATAAGCCCAGCTTAGTTGCTATTTTACTATTCACACCCTGCTTCAACACATTGTCAAGATTGGTATGGCAGGCATAAATGGCAATGTTATTCTTGATGGCCGACATCACTACCCTTTCTACGTAATTATTTCCGTTCAACCGCTTTAAACCCCGAAATACAATGGGGTGATGGGAAATAATGAGATCGCATCCTTCCGAAATGGCCTCTTCCACCACTGCCTCGGTGGTATCAAGCGTTAACAGGGCCTTTTTAATTTCAGTCTGTGGCGAACCTACGAGCAATCCGCTGTTATCGTAATCCTCCTGCAAGGAAGGCGGTGCCACCTTTTCAATGGCTTCAATTATTTCAAACAATTTCATGAATGCTTCAAAGTTCCGCGAATTACCTGAACTTTGCAGCACTGAAAACAAAAAAGATTATACTGAAACGCGGGAAAGAACATTCAGTTCTCAGGGGGCATCCGTGGATTTTTAGTGGTGCCGTTCATCAAGCCGAAAATATTCAACCCGGAGATTGGGCCGAAGTGCTTGATTCTAAAGGAGAATACCTAGCATCAGGACACATTGGCAATGGATCCATTATCTTGAGAATACTCAGCCGAACACAGGAAATCCCCAATCATACTTTCTGGAAAAACAGACTACAATCATGTGTTGATCTGCGGAAGAAATTATTCGGAGACTTTTCCATTACCAATGCTTACCGGCTGGTGCATGGCGAGGGAGATGAACTACCCGGACTGATCATTGATATTTATGGCGATTGCGCTGTCATTCAATCTCACAGCCACGGCATGTATTATGCCCAAAAAGCAATTGCAGAAGCCCTGGATGAAGTATACGGCGGTGCCTTAAAAACCATTTTTGCAAAAAGCCGTGCCTCCATGCATGATCCCGGTGCAGATGATCTTTTTCTAAAGGGAGAAACCCCTGAAACGGTGGCCACTGAAAACCACATTCAATTCAAAGTGAATTGGGTGGCCGGACAAAAAACGGGCTTTTTTCTGGATCAGCGAGACAACCGACAACTGTTGGCGCAATACAGCCATGGCAAAACCGTATTGAATACTTTTTGTTACACAGGCGGATTTTCAGTATATGCGCTGAAAGCCGGCGCTGCAGAAGTTTGTAGCGTTGATATATCTGAAAAAGCGGTGCAGCTGGCTGCAGAAAACGCGGCATTGAACGGGGTAGCCCAGAATCACCTTACCGTGGCAGCAGACGTACCTCAATACCTGAAAGACAATAAAGAATGCTACGACATAGTGGTGCTGGATCCGCCTGCATTTGCCAAAAGTTTATCCAAAAAACACCAAGCGGTGATGGGATATAAACGGCTCAATCAGCTGGGGATACAAACCGTAAAACCGGGGGGATTGCTTTTCACCTTCTCCTGCAGTCAGGTTATCGATGACACTTTGTTTGCCAACACCGTTACCGCTGCTGGAATTGAAGCCGGAAGAAGTGCAAGAATCCTTCACAGACTAGGCCAAGGACCGGATCATCCCGTCAATTTATTTCACCCGGAAGGACATTACCTCAAAGGGCTGGTTCTTTACATCGAATAAAAACCTTACGGCATAAATACTTCAGCCCCTTTATTCAAGGTTTTGGCACGAAGGTATATGGGTTGCTGCTTTGACCTTTTCGTCACATAGTAACGGATAATGCAAACCCCATCTCCTGCCAGAGATGATTGCTTCGAATATGCATCATTATTCTCCGCATTTTCTGCGGTGTTTACGGTCACGGTTGCGATAAACGTAATACTGGAGCCCTTCTTGTAAAATCCATTTCCGGCATCGATGGGCGTGAGTTTTAGCTGTTCGGCAAAACCATCCGCAAACAGGGTATCCGGTAAGGTTTTCATCGATTTTCTCAAAACCACCGTTACCTTGTATTGCCGAAAAATGGGTGCCCCCTGAATGCCGGGATAGCTCACGGTAACTTCAGCATCGGTGATGCGTAGGTGGCGTGATTTGGTAACTACTTTTTGAGCCAGTAGTGAAAGTGGCATCAAACAGCACATCAGGGCTATCTTTTTCAAATTATTCATGGTTTGTGATAATAAAAACTCTCTTTAAAAACTGTTTTTCCATCGGTTACCTCAAGAAAGTGTAATCCTGATACTTTTGGAACAATTAATGTGCCATACCAATTAGCGGAGACCTTTTCCAGCGGGGCATTCTGCCAGATCTTGCCACAATCGCAGCTAAGTTTGTATGACCATGTTTTCTCCGGCGTAAATCGCGTACCGATTACAAATGGGGAATTCACAGTGTCTGCCGGAACCCACTGGATAAAACGCGGATCGGCAGCTTCATGACTTTTTGGGTTAGGTTTTACGGGTTTCCATTTAGCATCTGAAAAATCAGGAATGCCAAACCCTACAAACGTATCGAGGGAATTGCCCGATAAAAGTGTGCTTCTCAATTCCGCGGCGGTCATTCCTGTATATTGCATGGCCGAGGCAAGCGCACCTGCCATTATCGGCGCACTGTAGCTGGTTCCGTTGGATTTTACAATATAGCCACTGCCGGAGGCAACGGCTGTTCTTTTTCCCATGGCTGCTACATCCGGTTTAATTCTCCCATCGGCTGTTGGGCCGCGACTGCTAAAGCCGGCCACTTCCCCATCCTTACCCACGGCAGCCACGGCAATCACATGCTCAGCATCAGCGGGTGCTGCCAGTTTACCCCAGGAATTGTCACCTTCATTTCCGGCACTGCACACCACCACCATTCCGCGCGAGGCAGCCATCTCAGCAGCCCGGCTTATGAGGGTTGTTTTGCCATCCAGATCCGACAAACGATGATGATACCTTTCATCATCAAACGTAGTATATCCCAGCGATGTTGTAATAATATCTGCGCCCAAAGCATCCGCCTGCTCTGCTGCCTGTACCCACAATGCTTCCTCAAAGGGCATTTCAATGGCAGCATCCTCTGTGCGAAACAGCATAAAAGTAGCTGCCGGTGCAGAACCCACCATTACCCCCTCTTTGTTTGCAGCAAGGCAACTCAGCACCTGCATGCCATGGTCATCATCATCAAACACATCCACTTCATGGTCCACATAATCAAAGGTTTTCACCATTCTACCCTGGGAAAAAAGACTGTCGAACAACTGCATCCTGCTGGCTTGGTAAAATCCCGCATCCAGCACAGCAATGGTAATTCCCTTTCCCGTAAATCCTTTGCGGTGTAATGCATCAATACCCATTTGTGTGATTTGATCCTGGGCGGCCCCGTAGTAGTTCCTGGCGCTCGGTTCTGTTTTTACGGGGATGGATGCTTCTTCCATTACCCCCGCCTCAGATTTTTCTGCCCTGTCATGGGTTTTATAGCCCAGCGGCAATACCGATTTCACAAAATCTATTTCCGACAAATGCTGAACTGCCCCTGAATCCGGTGTAACCACCAATGCGGCATTCAGCCAACGGCTGCCAAACTGCACGGCAAAACCCTGTAATTTCAATCCTGTAATGTACTGATGGGAAACCGGTAAATCGTCAAAGGTGATACCGATGCCTGCAGCATGTTTTTTTAGAATGGATCGTCTGCTGAGGAACGTTTCCGGTTGTTTCAGATAGATCTCACTACCTGCTTTATCCCTGAAAGTCACCCAAAAAAAGTATTCGGTGGTATCCGCTGTTAAAAGGAGCGGGAATAAACACACTAATATAGTGAATTTAATCCGCATACACAAGTTTTTGCGTTCTTTTATAACCATCCCAATTATTTCCCTGCTTCAGCATTTCTACATTCTCCTTAAACAGCAGTCCTATGCCTTTACCATATACTTCGCGGTAACTGTACTTTTCAATGCTGTTATCAATGGACCTAGCCACAATGGTCAGTGCACTATCTGCGGGAATGAATCCTTCTTTGTATGGCTTGTTTAAATCCTCGTAATACAGCCAGGTGGCAGGCAGGTTATTTCTACTATTCATGTTCCACAGGGCCTCTTCCACCAGCGGAAAACTCACCTTAAGGTACCGGATATTCTCCTCCACTCGTTCATAATAATCGCGCGTAATTTTGGCATAATACATTCTTTTGAACTGCCAAAAATCCAGACTGTCTTTTCGGGTAACGATTTTAATCCTGGCGGCAAGTTCCTGCACATTGTCCTCAAAAACGGTATCCACCATTTCCATCCATTGAAAGGTGAATGTATCCGGGAGTGATTTATCACGGCGAAAAGCCAGAGAATCAACCATATATATTCTCCGCTGCCCCGGTTTTAATTGTATCCACGCCGATAAATTTTCCTGTCCGGTTTTACTCAACTCATCTTTTTTACATCCCCACGAAACCACAATAAGCGCAAAAACAAGCAAGTAAATTTTCATGGGAAATACCGGATTAATTGCCAGGTAATTTCAAATCCATCGGGCTTTTGGAAATCCTGAAAATCGATATCTCGTTTCCTCCGGTAAAGCATCCCTTGATTTTTTCCGTACACTTCACGCGATTCCCTGATAAATATGAAGCTGCTGTCGTATTGTTGTTTAATAAAAATCGCTTCCGGATTAGAGATATAACCGTTATCAAATGGCTTATCTACTGCTGTATACTGATACTTGATGTAGGTACTGAAGCTGTCATTCCAAAAGTCATAGGGATACCATAGTTTCAAATTCCTGATCGGAAAACTCAATACCATGTTACGGCGATTTTCCTCCACCCTTTGCACACCGCCAAGCGAAACAGAAGCCGTATAAAGATCATGAAATACGTAGGATTTACCGGAATCCTTGCTAATAAATTGCTCAAACCGATAGGAAAGATTACCGGACTGATCGATAAAACTGTCTTTGATAAATTCCTTAATCCAAAAACGGAAACTATGGGTATTGTTCAACAGTCTTGAATAGTGAATGGAATCATATAGGTATAGTCTTTCCGCACCTACCCTAAGCGGAAAATATTCCGGACCTTTGGCCTTGTAGTCTTCGGTTATTTTTTTACAAGAAATGATAAAGGTCATGCACAGCCATAGCGATATGAGCATTAGGCGGATCATTTCTGCGCAAATCTGTAAAACAGCCAGGCCACAGGCACAAACAAAACATTGAGCGCCCAGACTGAAACCCAGGAAGGCAAAACACCGGTTTGCCCCATGCTGATAAAATACTTGCTAAAAAACAAAAAGAAAATAATAACGAATATACCGATTGCGAGGGAATAACCCAAACCTCCCCGGGTTTTTCGGCCTGCTACAAACACCCCGATGGCCACCAAAATAAACGTACTGAATGGCGATGCATATCGGCGGTGCAACTCCGTCTCGAGCAATTTTATATTCTCTGAACCCCTCACTTTTTCCTTGGCAATAAAGGATCGGAGTTCATTCTGGTTTAAGCTTTGCACATCATCAATCCTGAAGAAGAAATCACGGGGATCGAATTGAAGAGCCGTATCCATAAAGGGCTTGTAGGCAATTTTTTGATTACCGTTGGGTAGAAATTCTCTTTGCCATACCATTTCCATTCTCCATTTGCCGGTGGCCTTATTCCAGCGCATGAAACGCGAAAACAAATTGCTTTTGAGCTCTTTTCCCTGATAGGTTTCAATATTCACCCCTATGGCGGTACTGTCGTTGTTATTGAAATACTCCATATACAGTATTTCTCCGGGTCGAATCTGTCGGTAAATGGTAGATTTGGCCTGGCTCCAGTAATCACGCAGGTACATATTTTCAAAACGCACCCGGGCCTTGTCGGTAACCGGTATTACCCAGGCATTGAGCAGATAACTGACCAATGTAAGGAAAGCGGCCACAATCATATACGGCTTCAGAATGCGTTTTAAAGACATTCCCCCGGCGAGCATGCTGATAAATTCAGAGCGCGATGCCAGTCGGCTGGTGAAATATAGGACCGAAATAAAAATAAAAATGGGGCTAAATGTGTTAATCAGGTGTGGAATAAAAGCCACGTAATAGGTAAAGACAATGCTGTGAATAGAGGTCTTATGCTCCAGAAAGTCATCCAGTTTTTCAGCAATGTCAAAAACAATGATAATGATGGTAAACAGCAGGATGGTGACCACAAACGTGGTAAGAAACTTTTTGGCAATATAAAGATCCAGCTTTTTCATCATTTATTACCATTTTTTGGTAATTATGGGCAGTATTGTCGTTTTCCAGGCAATAAAATCTCCATCTACAATATGTTTTCTAGCATTTAACATCAGCCAGCGATAGAACCTAAGGTTTTGCAAACTCGCCACCACTGGGCCCAGCATCTCATCGGCTGCAAACAGGTGACGGATGTAGGCCTTTGAATACTCGGGGGTCAATTCATCCAACGGTTCATAATCATTCGCCCAGCGCTTATTTCTGATATTGATGATGCCCTGGGTGGTGAAAATCGTTCCGTTTCTGCCGTTTCGGGTGGGCATTACACAGTCAAACATATCTATACCTCGCTCTATGCATTCCAGCAGATTTTCGGGTGTACCCACGCCCATCAGATAACGGGCCTTGTTTTGCGGCAGAATATCAGTAACCAGGTCTGTAATTCTGTACATGTCTTCATGGGGTTCACCCACACTGAGTCCGCCAATGGCATAACCCGGCGCTTCATGTTTCAGCACATACTCGGCACTTTTGCGGCGCAAATCATCATAAACGCTGCCCTGCACAATGGGCATTAACGATTGTTCGTATCCATACAATGGCTGGGTTTGGTTAAACTGAGTAAAGCATCGATCCAGCCAGCGGTGGGTCATTTCCATGCTCTTCTTCGCGTAATCATATTCGCAGGGATAGGGCGTGCATTCATCAAATGCCATGATGATATCTGCACCAATAACACGCTGTATATCCATAACACTTTCTGGGGAAAACAGATGTCGGCTTCCATCAATATGGCTCTGGAACGTAACGCCCTCCTCCTTCATTTTGCGGGTGCCACTGAGACTGTACACCTGGTAGCCGCCGGAATCAGTGAGGATTGGGCGGGGCCAGTTACTAAAGGCGTGAAGACCGCCCGCTTGCTGTAAAACTTCCAGTCCGGGCCTAAGATACAGGTGATAGGTATTCCCCAAAATGATACCGGCCTGAATGTCGTCCAGCAAAAAATCACGGTGCAGGGATTTTACGGTTCCTGCAGTGCCTACCGGCATAAACACAGGGGTTTCAAAGCTGCCATGGTCTGTTTGAACCAGGCCCACCCTTGCTTTACTTGCCGAATCGGTATGTTGAAGGGTGAATTTCAAAATCAGTTTTGGGCCATTAGGGAAAGACTGAATAAACGTGGAAAGATGCTCTGTATGGAGCCGCTGTAATAACTATCAGGAACCCTATTAGCCAGTCCATTATTTAAACCATTACTCATTTTCAGCTCAACACTTAAATCCACAAAATCAAGCTGAAATTCCCAACCGGCGCCATACTCATAGTAAAAAGTATTCTTCTTGAGTGCCACCAGCGGTTTGTTCACGCCAATCACCACATCTTCATTGCTCTGAAAATCATGGCTCCATCTCATTCCACCCAACACATAAAATCTTTTATTTCCGTGCATCTTGCTCCTGTATTTCAGGGTCACGGGCAAATCAAAGGAAATGGTTTCCATTTTTATATCCGGGCCGGGTGTGTTTTTCCATTTGTATTTAAGGTCTCGCTGATGCAGCTGAAGCATGGTCAGTGTTTTCAGCTCCCAGTGTTTGCCAAACCGATAAGCTACGGTACCGCCAAACCCACCACCTACTTGTCCACCGGGCAATATTGCAGAAATAGAATCCTGTCTTTGCCAAAAAACAGGATCCAGATTCATTTTCATTTTGGCGTATGTTCCGGTAAATGCAATGCCCCAGAAAAAATGCTTTCTGTAAATTCGGTTGGGATCCGTTTGCGCCTGAGCAATCAGGCAAATGGAGAATATGGCTATGGCAATTACTTTTCGCATATGTACAGCGAACTCACACCAAAGGTAAGGGGTTTAATTAAAACGGATTTAGCGCCACAATCTTTCACAATGGAAGCCAATTCAGAACCTTCCGGGAATGCTTCCACACTCCGGGGCAGATAACTGTATGCATTCACGCTGGAACTAATGAGTTTACCGACGCCCGGAAGTACTTTTTTGAAATAAAACCAATACAGACCGCTAAATAATCGGTTTTTAGGTTTGCTGAACTCTAAAATGTACAAATGCCCACCGGAACGGGTAACTCGCAGCATTTCTTTTATTCCTGACTGTAAATTTTCAAAGTTTCGAACACCAAAGGCAACTGTTACCGCATCGAAATGCGCATCCGCGAATGGCAAATTTTCAGAGTCGGCCAGTTGCAGTCTAATTTGTTGATTCAGGCCGGCACGAGCAATTTTTTCATCTCCCTTTTTCAACATTCCGGCACTAATGTCGATACCGGTAATCTCAGAACCCGGTATTTTTGACAATTCAATGGCCAGATCTGCAGTGCCCGTTGCCACATCCAAAATACGGCTATGATGCTCTGCGGATAAAGCTTTCCGCACCTTTTTCCGCCACCCTCTATCAATACCCAGCGACAATAATCTGTTTAAAAAATCATACCGCCCGGAAATGTCGTCAAACATTTGGGCAACTTGTTGTTTTTTTGAAAGCGCGGAATCCTGATTGGGTTTTACTTGCACAAGAAGAAAAATAAAGGTGCAAATATAAGCATTACCCTATGGGCCTTCGTCACAGATAAAACATGACAGAAATTAAACAAGCTGATTTTTTAGGCAGTTGGGAACGACAGGATGCGATGCCGCATCAGGGCTTGCCTGAATTTGCGTTTATTGGACGCAGTAATGTGGGCAAAAGCAGCCTCATCAATATGCTTTGCAACCGGAAAAACATGGCCCGCATATCGTCCAACCCAGGCAAAACCCAGACCCTTAATTTATTTCTAATCGACAAAAAACTCCAACTGTGCGATTTGCCCGGCTATGGCTATGCCAAGGTAAGCAAAACCCAGCGGGATAAATTTGCCCGAATGATACGTCATTACTTGCTGGAAAGACCCAATTTAATGTGTCTTTTCGTATTGCTGGATTTGCGTATTCCCCCACAGGCCCTCGACATGGACTTCATCAACGATATGGGTGAGGCCGGTATTCCCATGGCTTTGATTGGCACCAAGGCCGATAAGCTGGGCAAAGAAGCGCTGGAAAAAAGCATTCAGGCCATCCGCGAAGAGATGCATAAAACCTGGGATAACCTCCCCCCTTTTATCATCAGCAGCAGCGAGGATAAAACCGGCAAAGAAGATATATGGAACTTTATTTTCGAGGCCTGTAAAGTTTTTAAACCCGTAAACTAAGTTATCTTCGCCGTATGGACTGGCAGTTGTTATCCCAAAAGGTTAAATCCGGTGAAACGGCCGCAATTGCCAGGGCCATCAGTTTGGTAGAAAACAACATAAGCGGCTGCCGGCAACTGCTGGAAAGTCTGGAATTGAATCCCATTCCTGTAGTAGGCATCACCGGACCTCCGGGTGCCGGGAAAAGCAGCATCGTCAATGGGCTGGCTGAGTTCTGGCTAAACCAAAATCTGAAAGTAGCGGTTATTGCGGTAGATCCCTCTTCTCCATTCAATTTTGGGGCATTGCTGGGCGATCGCCTCCGCATGGCCGGCTTATTTACCCACCCCGGTCTTTTTATTCGCAGTTTGAGTAGCCGCGGTAGTCTGGGCGGCTTATCCACGGGAATTCTGGAAACCATCGATATTTTCAAGCACGCCGGATTTGACCGGATCATTGTAGAAACCGTCGGTGTAGGACAAAGTGAAGTGGAAATTGCCGGAGTGGCAGATACCACCATCGTGGTGACCGTTCCTGAAAGTGGCGATGAGGTTCAAACCCTGAAAAGCGGGGTGATGGAAATTGCCGATGTTTTTGTAGTCAATAAATCCGACCGGGAAGGCGCTGCGCGATTTGCCGGCCATCTTCGGGAACGAGCACGTGAAAACTCGACACATGAAATCCAGGTAATAGAAACCATCGCCACCACCGGCAAAGGGATAGATTTACTCAGTGAAGCCATTTCAAGCCACCATCATTCCCTGTCTCAAAACCCCAGAAAATACCTACTCATGGCCGAAAAACTCAGTCGCATAGTAGCCAAAAGAAGAATGCAGGATTTTAATACAGAAGAACAGGCACAGATTCTTCAGGAAGAGGCAAACAAACCGGGTTTCAATTTGTATGTATATGCAAATCAATTTAACGTAAATACATGATTGGAATTCTTTGTGGTTCATCCAGAACCAACAGCAATACCCGACGAGTGGGACTTGCTATACAACGCATACTGGAATCAGGGGGGATTGAATCAAGTCAAATCCGAATCCCCCATTTCGAGGAATACGATATACCCTTCAGTAATGGAGGAACGCTCATACCCGGGCAACTGTCGCCATTCAGCCAGTCTGTTTACGAAAGTTTATCCAAAAGCAAACTCATTTTCATCCTATCCCCTGAATACAATTGGTTTCCCACACCAGAAATCATCAACCTCATTAACCAGTTTGGTAAAAAAAATTTCATAGATTGCTGGGAGGGGAAGATTTTTGCCACATGTGGAATCAGCAGTGGAAGAGGCGGTCGGATTCCGGCTATTCAAATGGGCTATATGCTCAACAAGCTCATCAACTTTATGGATTGTAACAGCATCGTTTCAGCCAAAAGTTTTGAAAGTCAGTTTACCCCAAAAGCACTAGACATGCAAGGGGAAAGCATGGGTAATGCTGAGTATGATTCAGGTCTTGAAAATTTTGTAAACTACAATCTGCGCTTGATGCGCAACGCAGATACGTTGCTTAGCGAATTACCTGAAATGCACTGACACCCGTCTGTGATTTCAGAAAGTATACGCCCGGTTTGAGGTGTCTGAGCTGTATTTTGATGGAATTTCCGGTTACAGGAACGGTCATTGCAACCCTGCCGGCATTGTCTGTGATTTGAACCAGCCCTTTGATTGAATTAGGCCATTGGATGTTAAGTTCATCCGATGCGGGATTGGGCCACATGCTGGCTTCACCTGCACCCAGTTTTTTCAAGGAAGCTGTAGGATTTTTCGCCATCACTACCACCATGTTGCTGCTGGCTTTCCAACGGCTGTCAAAATCACCATTAGCGCGGTTATAAAAATTTTGTCCTGTTTTCAAATCTGCCGTAAGTTCAATTTTGTAGGTAATAAACCCACTCGCAGAAGCGGGATTTGACTCCACCGAAGCAAGATTGGCATTGGGGAATTCCACCACCAGGATATTACCTTTTTCAGTGCGCACTATGGCATCGGTCGGATACAGATTGGTTATCACCACGCGGCTCATAGGCAGATTGACATCCACGGTATCCAGCATCACCAGTCTTTTGACAAAACTTTTGCCGGTGTTGGTGAAGTTAACATGGTAGGTTAAATCTTTCACCCTAAAATCAACATCATCCCCTTTCAAACTCACTTTGGTTACCGCACTCACCATATTATCCATCAATTTCAACTGAAGCGTATCTACATTATCGCCTTTGAAAGCATCTCCGGCGGTGAAGGTGGTACCCGTTTTCAGGTATACCGGAAAACGATCTGTGGCCTGCGCGTTGGCCGGTAAGCGAAAAGAAAAAGGAATGCTGCGTAAGGAGCCGGGTTCAAATCGGGTGATACTCCAGGTGGCCTCATTGCCTGCATAATTATCCGGCAAACTGTCGGCTATAAAATCACTCAGTCGGGCATCATGAATCAAATGAAATGTAGGTCCGTTCAATACCGTATTTCCTGCATTCTTAAGCGTAATGACCGCTTTAACCTCTTCTCCCGGCCCGATATTGCCCGGGGTAATCACAGCGGTTTTAATCTCGATATCGCTCACATTAGGTGACATATACTGAGAAAGAGATACCATGCTGTATTCCCCTTTTTTCACGGAACTGGCAAAGTTGCCTGGGCATGAATTCACCCAGTGCCTGCCCGCAAACACCTGGATATTATAATCATCTTCAGGCAAAGCGGCAGCAAACCGACCTTTAGTGTCGGTAACAGCAAACCACAATTTCCCTGACTTAATGCTGCTAAAACGCACAGTAACCATATTCATGGGCACATCAGAAGCATCATAAATACAATTCTGGTTCTTATCATAAAAAACCTCTCCCGCCAAATCTCCGGCATTGCTTTCTATTTTGCACAGGCGCTTCAGGCCCGTGTTTTGCTCAGTAAAATCGCCCCAGATGAAGGCTTCAGAACCTCGCTGGCCGAGGGAAAACAGCCCTGCTATTCTGTTACCGGTGGTTTTTAGTGATCCATTTTCATAACGGAGTATAGAACTGCCATTTCCACCAATGAGGAAGTCACCGCCAATCAGCAGTGTATTGGCGGAGCCTGCAATGGTTGTAAAATCAGCTTTGGTATAAGAACTAAATGTTAGTGCGGGACTCCAATTACCGTCAAACTCCCTGATCTCCGGTTTGCCCGATACATCACCCAAAGCTGCCAGTTTATCGCCGTATGCAGCCAGTTGATCTACTTTTCCGTTAAAGGGACTGCCAATGCCTCCCCATGTTTGATTTGTGGCAGTGTAATAGGCAATATTTCCGGTAAACGTTCCTGCAAAATTTTGGAAATCACCGGCAATGTAAAGTCTGTTGCCCAGCACTTGCAATGCTTTGATGACACCATCAGAACCCTGATTGGTGTTTGAGCTGCCCAAAAAGCCCCACTGTCCTGTTACACCGTCATAAATCGCAATATTATTGACCAAATTGCCATTGACAACATCGAGGAATTTGCCAGCAACCACCAGTTTATCATCAAAAACGGTCATGGCAACAATGCCATCATTTTTACTCTTTATTACGCTGTTATCCGTCACCCACCGCTCACCATTCCATTTGTATAAATGGCTTACCGGAACATCGACATCCTGTTGGGCTCCGGAGATATAGGCACCAACGTAGAGCGTATCTCTGTATAGAACCACACTATTGAAGACATATCCCGCATCGATGGTTTTTACGGGCTCCGGCTTATAAAGCCCCGGATAATAGGACCAATAAGCGCCATTCCATCGCGCCACAATATAATCTGAGGTATCCTGGGTGGTTTCGTCGCTAAACAATGCCAGATAATCCTGCCCTGATGCATAAGCGGCCACCACCTTGCTGGGTAAACCATTTCCCAATGGCTCCAGCACCTGAGCTCGGGCAATCATGCAATGCAAGGCAAGTATGATGGTCAGAACACGCATGAATGGCAAGTTACGAAAAATCTGGGCTTTTACTGTCATCATTTAGTCAATCCTCCAAATTAATTGTGTGCCAATACCCAGTGAGTGATTGCGGGGTCTGACGCTGGCATTGGGAATATATGCCGGTGTAAGCATGCGAGTGCCGCCAATGGTAGCACCCCATTGCAGTTTACGGTTAATCCGCCGGAAAGCTCCCAAAGAAAGTGATCCTGACATCTGAACTTTCCTGAACCATTCTGAACGCTGTGCTGTTAACTGCAATTGCTGGTAATCCAGCGTGAAACCATTGATACCGCCAACAAACCCTGTATTGACGAAAATGGCCGGTTTCACAGACCATTTGGGCGTAACCCTAAAATCTGCATTCATGCCCAAAGGTATCTCCACAATGGTATTTCTTTGAAAACCGCTGTATGTTACACTTCCGGCATTTCCAAAGTATCCGATGATGGGATAATTGCCAAATTCATCAGGGGTATTTCCCGGCATTAGGGTAACAGGCACTTCGTCAGTAAAATTGAACTGTTGCCTGATATTGAGCTGCCTGAACTGCACGCCGCCTGTAATGGCGTATTTTTGATTCATCTGGTAACCCAAATGAATGGCGAAACCTGTGCCACCCATGTTGAGCTCTCCTTCTTTCATCCTGCTGAGATAATTCTTGTGTACATATCGGCTGTACTCGGGATTAACGGCATAGCCATTGCCTGTTTGCATTTGATATAACGCTGCGGACAGTGTCCACTTACCCATGTTTGCTTTCAGTGAATCTGCCACTTTTTGCGCCTCTTTTACGGCAATTTTAACCGCCCTGACATCATTAACTGCAGGCCACTGCTGCAGAGTCAAGCGCAGTCCAAACGGATCAGGTAATGCAACCTGCCCGGGTTTGGATTCCCACACGGGCTCTAAGCCAACCCGATTGGGTTCATAATTTTCAGGTATTGCTGGATTGTTTGAAATCGGCTCATTTTGAATCTGATTTACTTTAACACGACCTGTCTGAATATCCTTTTTGCCAATATTATCCTGTGTGCTGATGGTTTCAGCGTTTTTAGAGGGTTTGATTTGACTGTCAGAAGGGGTGTTGACAGTCATTTCCTGTTTTTTAACTGATTTTTGTGTGTATTGAGTATCCGACAAAACGAACCATAAGCCGGTGATTCCACCCACTAAGACGGCTGCGGCTGTTATCCACCAAAGCGCAACACGATGACGGCGTTTACGGTTCATACGATCCACAATACCCTCCCATGCGCCATTGGGCACAGGTGGCTCAAAGGATTGAAACAATCCGTGAAGCTGTTGGTCGGTATGGATATCTTCGTTTTTCAACGATTCTTTTTATTAGCCAAAAGTTCTTTAAGCATCACACGTCCTCTGCTGAGCAGACTTTTGCTACCCCCCTCGGAAATTCCCAGTTGCTCTGCAATTTCTCTATGGCTCATATTGTCTATGGCATACAGGTTAATCACCAGACGGTATTTTTCCGGCAGGGCAGCAAGGGCAGACAGCACTTCATCCACAGATTCGCGCAAAGTTTCCTGAACATCTTCCTTTTCTTCCACTTGTTCGGCAAGTGGAATGGAATCAACTTCCACAAACTGAGGTCCGGAACTCCGTTTGCGGAAGCGCGAGATGGCCAGGTTAATAAACAGCCGCGTCATCCATGCTTCTATGGCACTGTCTCCCTTGAAGGTGCCGATAAACTCAAAGACCTTTACAAAACCATCCTGAAGCAGATCGTTGGCATCGGTAGGATTGCCGGAGTAACGCAGGCAGTAGCCGTACATTTTTTTACCGTAGCGCAGAAACAATGCTTCCTGTGCGCGGCGGTCTCCTTTTTTGCAACCTTGTATGATGTCCTCATCCGTTAACAAGTAGTTTCAATATTAATGACGCAGCAATGGGTGAATGGTTGCAAAAAAAGCGTATTTCTGCAAATATGCCGTGAATTTAACAGCAAAGCAGCGGCACTCAAATAGAAAGTATAAATATACGCATTTTTGACCACATTTCCAAATAAATCGAACCACAGGAGTTGTATTTTTGCATTGGTTTGAAAGTTGTCCTGTTGAAAATCGCTGTTTTGCTGTTACCGTTTATTTTACATGCTAAAAACACATTTCACTCAAGCCCAAAAGATTCAGGAAAAATCAGCATTTTAGCCGTACCTACCCTGGGCTATGCCCCAGAAACCCGAGGCTATGCCGGTGCTGTTTGTCAGTTGGCATTCAAAACCCGCGAGAACACCAGGTTGTCATCCGTCAAGACAGAGCTGCAATACACCCAGAAAAATCAATCCATTGCTGAAATTTCCGGAACGGTATTTTCACCGGGCGAAAAATGGCTCATTACTTTTACAGCCCACCACAGCCGTTTCCCCGATTTTTGGTGGGG
>CAYYXG010000008.1:83569-112990 GCA_964475595.1 uncultured Flavobacteriaceae bacterium | reverse complement strand
TCAGCCGTACTCATGGCGCCGGCCAGGGTAACCATCATTTTTCCACCCTCTGTTAGGTGGGTTTCGTATCCTTTAGCGGCATCCACCAAAGCAGCCGCGTTGAAATGTAAATAGTGGTTCTCTACAAATTGAGATATAGGACCTTTTTGTGTCATAACTGCAAAATTACGATTTATTGCACAGCAAATTGGGGTTAAAGTTGTTACTTTGTAGTATTGTTGATTATGCGCTTAACCAACATTCTCGTAGCCATGGTTCTGCTCCTGTCCCTGACACAAACTCAGGGATGCAAGCACATACCAGTCATAACACTCACAGCAGCTGATTCGGCCATTTGTTTTGAACGTGATATTTTACCCATTTTTGCCACCAACTGTGCCAAAAGTGGCTGCCATGATCCCATCACTGCGGAAGAGGAATTAATTTTAAACAGCTGGCAGGGCATTATGGCGGCCGGCATAGAGCCCGGAAATCCTTCTAAAAGTGAAGTTTTTAAGGAAATACAGGGTTCCATGGGTGGACCCAGGTATGGCAATCTAAACAATGAACAAAAACTCCTCATTCAGAAATGGATTATGCTCGGTGCAAAAAATACAGTGGATTGCCCTTCGGATTGCGATAGCACTCAATTCACATTTTCAGGAACCATTAAACCCATGCTAGATAAGTATTGTGTGGGTTGTCACAGCTACGGAAATACTTCCGGAAATGTTGATTTGTCTTCCCATGCCGGAGCGGCAGCTTCCGCGGCGAACGGCATTTTATTGAACAGTCTCAAAAGAACCACTGACTGGATGCCCAAAGGCGGTAAAAAACTTAGTGATTGTCAAATCAGGCAATTTGAAAAATGGATTAATGCAGGATCACCCAATGATTAAACATTTTATTATTGTTGTAATCCTTATGGCTTGTGTCTCATCGTGTTATTACGATAATAAAGAAGAATTATATCCGGGTCAAGCAACCTGCGATACCGTAAATGTGAGCTTTGCCAAAGATATAAAGCCCTTGATTGATGCACAATGCGTAGGTTGTCACAATACACAGTCGCCAACTGCTTCTGTGGCATTGTCTACCCACGCAGAAATATTGATATATGCCAAAAGCGGCCAGCTATTTGGGGTATTATCCTGGATACCACCCTACACCGGAAGCAAGCAGATGCCCCCAAACGGACCCAAATGGAGTGATTGCAATTTGTCTAAACTAAATTCTTGGATTAAAAAAGGTGCGCCGAATAATTAATTATATTATTTTATTAGTTTTCAGTTCAAACATCAGTTTAGCACAAATCGATAGTACTGTAAAACCATCAAATACTGTTATTGAAGAAGATAAAACAGGAATACATGATATTTTAATTCTACGCAGAACCATTCACAATAGTTTTAGAATTATCAACGGGCATGGAACACCAACATTGGATAAAAAACAACTAGAGTTTTGCATACAGCATCGATTTGGACAACTCAGTTCAGGTTATGAAGGTGCTTGGGGATTAGACCAAAGTAATATACGCATTGGCCTTGATTATGGTTTAAATCGCAATATTACGATAGGTGTCGGTAGAAGCGGAATGGGTAAAACAAGCAATGGTTATATCAAGTGGGGAATTGTAAAACCTGATGGAACAAACCAGTTTAAAACATCAATTACATGGCTTAGTGATATGGCCTATGTATTTGAAAAAAACGCCACCGGACTGAATCCCTATTACAATACGCATAGGATGAATTACACGCACCAATTGCTGATAAGCCGAAATTCATATCTGGGACGGCATATGTTCATGCTGCAACTGGCGCCCACACTGGTGCACCGCAATTTCGTAGAAACTTCCGCCGACGCCAATGATATTCCCTTACTTACAGGCAATGTTCGTTATCGAATTAATGACAGGATTCACCTTACAGGCGAGTTCTCTCATGCGTTTAATAAACGCATACGCAGTAGTGGTCCTCCTATGGCCGGCGCAGGTATTGAATTCTGGACTTCAGGACATGCGTTTCAGTTGTTTATGAGCAATGCCAATTCGATTAATGAGTTTAGGTATATGACTGACGGCAACAATGGTCGATTCGGTAAAGGCGAGCTTCGAATGGGATTTAATATCGTACGGCGCTGGTAAAGGTTTTAAAAGGGAGTCATCCTTCGACAAGCTCAGGATGACAGGGGAAGTATACAGCGGTGATCTTGTTCCCTATATCAAAAGATTAATTAATAAACCACCAATGGCGCCTAAAACCAGTGTCCGCAAAACCTGTATTGGTTACCTAAAATAAATCTTTATCCCGGGTTTGGCGGCCCGCAGCGCGTGGAGCATGGCGAAACCCGAGCAGCCAATCCTCCGAGACCACGAGGGCTGCGAGGGCGAAAGCCGGGGAGCCATGCGGGATAGCCCTGAGCAGAGGAAAGCGCCTCGGGCCGCCAATGGTTTTGGCTCCAACTTTTTCCACAAAAAGGTGGATGGGGTAAATAGAAAAAACCGCTTTGGGGGATTTATAAAGGGTGTCATCCTTCGACAAGCTCAGGATGACATGGCGGGCTCAGAATGACGCGGCAGCACTGATATAAAGTTACCAACCAGAAAAAAACATTACTTCTCCCCCAACCACCACATGGGCTTGTATTTACGGCGACGGGTTGCGAAAGGCCTAACCTTTTCTTCGATAAATCGCACCGCTTCCTCTGGGTCGTCGGTAATGCAAAGCATATCATCGTCTTCGGGCGAAATGGTCTTCATTTTGTGCATCAGCGCAATTTGGTCGAGATTATTTTTCCAATATTCTGTACCCATTAGCACTACCGGAAACCAAGGCATTTTTTTGGTTTGAATCAGGGTTAGCGCTTCATACATTTCATCAATGGTACCAAATCCACCCGGCAATATCACAAAACCAAAAGAATACTTAAACAGCATCACCTTTCGGACAAAGAAGTAGCGTATTTCTACCCAGCGATCCAGGTAGGGATTGGGTTTTTGCTCAAAAGGCAACTTGATGTTAACCCCTATGCTGTAAGCTCCTGTTTCCTTGGCTCCGCGGTTTGCCGCTTCCATAATGCCGGGGCCGCCACCAGTCATGATTCCAAAACCCAGTTTACCAATGCTGGCGCTGGTTTTGCGGGCCAACTGATAGTATTCGTGATCTTCTCCAAAGCGTGCCGAGCCAAATACCGTTACACACGGGCCTATAAAGTGCAGTTTTCGGTAGGCCTTCAGGAACTCCACAAATACACGAAACAGGAAACCCAGTTCATAAAATCGGCCATGGGGACCTTCCAGGTAGGCAACATCAAGACCGCCATTGCGAGGATTGTGAGCAATATTTTGCATAAAAAAAGCCCACCAAAGTTAGCGGGCTTTTACAAAATTTGTTTGAGAAAGTTAAAAACGCTCGAACTGCGAGAAAAAGAAGTTGCCTTCAATTTCAGCATTTTCATCGCTGTCGCTACCGTGGATGGCATTCGCATCAATGCTTTTAGCGTAGAGATTGCGGATGGTGCCGGGCTCAGCTTTTTGAGGATCAGTAGCGCCAATCAGGGTGCGGAAATCGGCCACTGCATTGTCTTTTTCAAGAATGGCAGCATAGATGGGACCACTGGTCATAAAGCTCACCAAATCCCCGAAAAAAGGACGTTCACGGTGAATGCCGTAAAAATTTCCGGCAAGCTCATTGCTGAGGCGTGTGTACTTAAGGGCTACGATTTTAAATCCGGCCTGTGTGATGTGATCAATAATTTTACCCGCATGTCCGTTGGCAACGGCATCGGGCTTGATCATGGTAAAAGTGCGGTTAGTTGCCATAATTATTCATCGCGTCTTTAGCAAAAAGTGTGCCTAAATGCAGATTACAATTTTTCATGATGTATGAATTTTTTAATAAGGTATTGATCAAGTCTTTTTTCGACAAAAACCTGATAAGAAAGCGACAATCCAAAATACAAAATCAATACATATATAATGCTCATTTCACCCAAATCCATATAGGGTAGAAATGCCAATAACAACAACAATCGTATCGTTTCCAATCCATTGAAATAGGGATAGGTATTGTCTTTAAAAACCAGCGCTGTTTGCGTGATTGCAGTAATGCACAAGATCATGCAATAACAAAGGGCCGGAAAGGATAAAACATCCTTGTAAAACAATATGGCCACAAAACCCGGTACACAGCATAACAGCTGCCATGTAGCGTAATACCGCTGATACGTATGTGATGCACTTGCCTGCCAAATTGTGCTCGGGGAAAAATCATCCTGCTCCTGCGGTTTCCATTCCGGAGGCATCATTAATAATTTTATTTTATTAATAATTCCCTGCGTTTTTTTCACACCATTCCATAAATATCGATAGTGATAGGTGATGGCATTGACGGGATTATTATCGGTATAATTGGCTTTCACTCCATACTCCACTGACTCGGTCTCCTCTTGAAAAGTACCAAATATTTTGTCCCATATAATGAGAATAGAACCGTAATTTTTATCTATGTAAATATCATTTTTTCCGTGATGAACACGGTGATGAGAAGGCGTAACCAAAATTTTCTCCAGCCATCCCAGTTTGGGCACATAGGTGGTATGCACCAGAAAATCCCACAGACCCGATACTTTCAGCGAAATCAAGAGCAAAAGCGGATCAAAACCGAATACCGGCAATAGCATCCAGAAAGCGATGCGGTTGATTCCCTGAAACAACGAGGTGCGAAAACCATTGGAAAAATTGAATAATTCTGAAGAGTGATGTGTGATATGACCTGCCCACAGAATATTAATACGATGCGAAAACCGATGATACCAATACGATAAAAAATCAATGGCGAAGAATGCATATACCCACTGCATCCCATTATTGGGCAGCGAAAAAATCCTGAAATGGTTAAAGGAAAACTGCAGACACGCATACAGCGCGCCGAAATAAAACAATGACCCAAACTGATCAAATGCACCAATGGCCATATTAATGACGGTATTACCGGTCTGATAGCGATGGTCTTTTCTTTTGATGCTTAGGCACCATTCGAGCGCAACCATTAACAGAAAAACAGGAATGAGCAGGGCGGTGTAATTGAGCATAACCGGATAATTAATTCTAACAAAATAAGCCGATAACCCAACAACCGTTTTACGACATTCGTCATGTAGAAAAGACCAAGAGCGCAATTTTCGCAATTCCCATACAGAATCACTCCCTAAACCATCCGGATTTGCAATTTTCACAAACACTCATCTGATTATTTGCGATTTTCCGTAAAGCAATCAGACAACATCGGGATAATTTGCAAACACGCGCTTGCACTACCTTTGTGAAATTCATGTCGCTAACCAAAACACAAATTCACCAACACTGCCTGCAGGAACTGAAAGCCCGCATACAAACCGCCACCGAGGCCATGGCTTCTCTGCGGGAATCTGTGGCGGCCGATACCAAAAGCAGTATGGGCGACAAATACGAAACATCCCGGGAAATGGCTCAGCAAGAACTGGAGAAAATTAGCCGACAGCTGGCCATGCTACAGCAGTGGCAAATCATTTTTGCACGGATTCAGCCGGGCAAATCCCTAGATATTGCTGGCATTGGAGCACTGGTGCAAACCAACAACGGACTTTTCTGGCTGGCCGCACCCATGGGGAAAATCACCATCCAAAACACGGATATTATGGTCATTTCACCGCAGTCTCCGGCCGGAATATCGATGCTGGGCAAAAAAGTCGGGGATTCTTTCGGATTGAACGGAACCCAATTTCAGATTGTATCAGTAATCTAACTATTCACATAATCCGCCAAATAGGCATAGGTAGCTGTGAGACCACCCGCCGCTGCTATGGTCGCCCCATTTATCATTCGGCTGTTTTTGGACAACAACTCCGGAAACACGTACTGAAGCATGTGCTCGCCAAATTCCTCGCTGGCATCGCAAGGCAGTTCGTTGGGCAAATTGCTCACCGCCATGATGTCGATACTATCGGCGGTCCAAGGATCACAGGGGTGCTGCATGCTTCGGCTCCACCCAATAACCGGATCCTGAATGGTGGTGGCCTTCCAGGTAATGGGCACGCTACCCTCTACATCGCAGCTAATGTCAGCAATCACCTTCATACGAAAATCTGTTTTTGCTGTGTCTTCTTTGGCGAACAACGGCGGCAAATCGGCGGTCCAGAAAATTCCATTCATCAACAAATCTGTGTGGGGTAAAAAATCCCGAAAACTGCTCTCATACTCGCTGTGGTGGGCATAAAAATGCTGGGTATCCCAGGGCTTACCTTCCTTATGCCGATAAATTTCAGGGCTGTTCAAATGCACAAAAACCGGCTCATCATAACTGCGATGAATAAACTGGTAGGGTGTTACCTCGCGAATGCGCAGATTTCTCAAAAAATCCAGCGAGCCATTAGCCACGCGACCACCACCCGTAAGCACAATGTTAATATTGCCGATATCCACACCTCCTGCCTGTTGCAGCAACTCGCGGTAATCTTCGCATTGCCACGCCGGTTTTAGCGTGAACAAACCCGTTTTCTTACCCCATGCCAGCAAACCATTGTATGCACCCACAATGCCTGCAAAACGCCCAAAACCCAATACGCGCTGTCCGTTTTCCCATTTAAGCGTTTCGTAATCTACCAACCGTATCCGCTTGCGGATAATATCCTGCAGCATTTTTTGATTGTAGGGCTGCTTTTTAATGGTATGAGAGAAGAAAAAATAGGTTTTATCAGGAATTAAATATTCGGTGGGAATTTCCTTAATACCGAGCATTACATCACAATCCGAAACGTCATCCTGCACAGCAATTCCGGCACTTTCATACTCTTCATCAGAAAAACAGCGTTCGGGGGAAGATTGTGCAATCACCCTAACCTGCGGAAATCGGTTCATCAGTGCGGCACTTTGCACTGGGGTTAGGGCCACACGCACATCGGGAGGTGATTTTCGTTCTCTGATCAGCGCAATTTTCATGTACTGCAAATGTCGGGGATTCATTAGATTTGACAACATTTTGGCGATTAACAAATTCCGTAACCCCAACCATGTGTTTTTCCTATTCGGTCAATTTTAAAGCAGAGGCCCTGCAAAGCCGTCTCAACCTCAAAGAAGCGGTGCAGATTCCGGAACCCGGCTATTTTATTTCGGCATTCACCTACCCCATCATGCCGGTAGTGGCGGCCAATACAGAATTGCATGCAGAAAACATGCATTGGGGGCTGATTCCCGAATGGGTAAAAACCGCTGAAAAAGCCGAATCGCTGCGCGAATACGGATTGAATGCCAAAGGTGAAACCCTGCATGAAAAACCCATGTTTCACCACGCTTTTGAAAGCCATCGAATTCTGGTGCCTATGGCCGGATTTTATGAATGGCGAGAATGGAATAAAAAGAAATACCCCTACTATATTTTTCCTTCCTCAGATGATTTCTTTTTGGTGGCAGGAATTGCATCACATTGGGTTAACCATGAAACCGGAGAAACCTTTGGAACTTTTGCAGTAGTAACCTGCCCCTCCGGACCGCTACTTAGCGAAATTCACAACACCAAAAAAAGACAGCCATTGATTTTAGCACCCGATGACTGGAATAAATGGATTTTTGGTGCTGATGAACAGGCGCTTGAACTGGTAAAACCCTGCGATGACAAGCTGTTGAAGGCACACCCCATTTCACCGCTGGCCAGCCGTGTTCGCGAAAATCGAAATATCCCCGAAATACAGCGGCCATATACCTATCCGGAATTTTCACCTACCTTGTTTTAATCACATGAAAAAGCTTGGCCTGATTTATTTTCTGTACCTCCTGCCATCGATGATACCGGCAACGGGCTGTCAAGGAAAGCCCCACACCGAAGCGCATTTGGACAGCATTCAACCCAAAACCAAGGCAATACTATTGCACGACACATTGTTAACCGTAAACGACCTTGAATGCTACATACAGATCCCAAAAAAAGGGGTTTTAGTAAAAGGCGATTTACTATTGCTACCCGGCTGGGATTTTAGCAACCGCAAATGGTGCGACAGCACAAATGTATGTGAAACCGCGCTCAAAAAGGGTTTCAGGGTAATTGCCCCTCAAATGGGGCGAAGCGTTTATGCCACCCGTTATTTCCCTCAAACCCGTCAGGATTTCCGGGCATTCCCTACCTTACCCAAGTTGGATTCTGCACTGGAAATGCTAAAAAACCAGTACGGCTTATTTACTGAGAAAAACCTGGTGTTAGGCCTTAGCACAGGAGCCCGCGGAGTGGCACTGCTTTGTGAACACAAACCGGATTGGTTTCATGCCGCTGCGGCACTAAGCGGGGATTACAATCAGGCCAGTATGCCGAATGACAACCTCATGCGGCTTACATACGGACCCTATGAGCTTTATAAAAAAACATGGATTGAGACAGACAATCCTCAAACCTTTGCCAATAAGCTGAAAACCCCTATTTATCTGGGACATGGCCTAAAGGATAACGTGGTGCCCTACAGACAAACCCGGGAATTTGCCGCGGTACTAAAAGGCAAAACTTCAAGCATCGACAAGGTGTTTCTGCACATTGATACAGCAGCAGGACATGATTTCACCTATTGGCGCAGCGAACTTCCTGCCATTTGGGAGTTTTTCGGAAAATACACGAACTGATTATTGTTGTACCATTTCCAGACGGGAAATATCATACCCCAGCTCCTGTGCGGTTTTCAGATAATCCTGATATATGGCTTCAGGCATGGTTTTATCGCGGCAAAGCACCCACAGGTAGTCACTTCCGGGACCTCCGACCAAGGCAAAACGATAATCCTCATCGATGCGATGCACCCAATACGGTGCCCGAAAAGGCCAAAAAAACTGCACTTTTAGTTTACCCGGCTCCGCTGAATCCGGTACAAACGCCTTTCCATTTACCTCTTTCCACTTGCCTTTCCCATTAATGCCACGGTTAGTGACCTTTATACCCCCATTTTCTAGGAGTGAATAGGTGGCAGTTACCTTCTGCAGATCCTTTTCAAACCGGTGTGGAAACCGTGCAATTTCATACCAAACACCGGCATATCTGCGGATATCCAAACGATTTACAGTATGTTTTTTAGAGGCATGCATACAAGACATTAGCAAAGCACTGACAAGCAATATTATGATTCTCACTGCGCTAAGTTAACACTTACAGAGCCCTTTTGGTTGTGAGATAAATCACATTGGTCACATATTATGTTACCTTTGCGGTGTAATTATGCGATTCATTTTTACCCTGCCGGTTATGGTTTTACTGGCTTTCTGCACCGGCAATAACCGAGAGGCCTCCGAAATCGACACCATTTCCACCCCCAACAAAAAAAGCCCCACCGACAGTGCCAAACTAAGTTTGCCTGCCGACTCTCAATTAACAGAATTTTCGAAATTTATTGCCGGCATGCCCAATCAATTTGCTGCCTCTCAAAGATCGGCAACCTGGACCAAATCTACCCTTGGGAACGATGAAAAATGGTCAACCCTGCAGCAAAGAATCGGAAATCCCATTGAAACCTGGATAAAAAAGGCCGGAATGGAACAGCCCACAGACCCCAAAACGTTGTTTTATCCCTTTGCAGGGGGTGATTTCTATTATGCCCATCTTTTTTTTCCGAAAGCAGACACCACCATCATGATTGGACTGGAACCCACAGGAACTGTTTTTGAGCCGGACAGACAGCATGATAGTGCGCTTCGGGTATACCTGCAGAACCTTCCAAATAGTCTCTTTTTTCCGCACCGTCTTGGTTTTTTTCGCACCAAAAGCATGGCGGTGGATTTCCGCAAAGGGCTGCTGAATGGCACCCTGCACACCGTGCTTTTTTACATGGCAAGGTTTAACGCAAACATCCACTACATTCAGCATTTTAATCTGGATACCGCAGGGAAAGAAATGAGACTTGACCACCAGGGAATCGCCTATAAAATTGGCTATACCATGCAGGGCGATAAGCAAGTACGCGAGCTCATTTATTTCAGTTACGATGTAAGCAATGCAGGGCTCGCACAAAAACCCATGCTAATGAAATGGCTTGCCAAACGCGGAAAGGTGATGACCTTTTTTAAAGCCGCCAGTTATCTTATGCATTACGAATCATTTAGCACCCTCCGCAATTTTGTCAACAACCGAACGGTAAGACTGATGCAGGATGACAGTGGATTGCCCTACGCATTCATGCTTGAAAACGGTTTTGAAGTAAAACTATTGGGACGCTACACACGGACTATACCGCTTTTTGCCAGAGAATTCCAACCCAACCTGAAAGCCGCTTACGAAAAGGGCGCGTCGGATTCCCTGCCATTCCTCATTGGATACAATGCCCAATTCAGGGAGTGCAACCTGCAATCGGCCCGAAAAAAACCATGAACGAAGGAACCTTTCTCCGCTTAACGGCTTTTGCCGCAGAACCGAAGCAGCAAAACACCGAAATAATGCTTGCCCTGCTGGGGGAATTTCCCTTTAACACCTTCGAAACCCACGATGACCATGTGATGGCTTTTGCGCATGCGGAAGCCATCGATGACAATGTATTGGCTGAAATCCGCGAAACCCTTTCCCCATATTGCAGTAACCCCATTGAAACAGCATTAATTGAAAAACAAAACTGGAATGCGGAATGGGAAAAACAGTTTTTTGATCCCATCACCGTAGATAATGTCGTGCATATCCGTGCACCTTTTCACCCTGAAGGGCCTGAAATCGAATACTGCATCACCATAGAACCCCGCATGAGTTTTGGAACCGGTCACCATCGCACCACCCAAATGATGATTTCACTGATGCTGCAGCAAACCGAACATTTTAAACACGCAGAAATACTGGACATGGGTTGCGGAACCGGAGTGCTGGGCATTCTTGCAGATAAAATGGGGGCCACCCTTGTGATTAGTATTGACAATGAACCCTGGGCAGTAGAAAATGCCATCGACAATGCCCAAGCCAATCACTGCACAGTATTCAACGCACAACATGGTGATGTTGGTTTACTCAAACCCATGGCTGATGGGTGTTTTGACCTGATACTGGCCAATATTCACCTGAATGTATTAATGACTGATGGAAAAGAATACCTCAGAGTGCTCAAACCCGGTGGAATGCTATTTGTTTCAGGATTTTATGAGCAGGATTTGACGATTCTCAATCAAAGTTTTGAAGGAATGGGCGCCACTCAAATTAACAGCACGCGGTTGGACGAATGGTGTGCGGCTATTTTCAGAAAATAATCCACAGGGGTTCGTTAACAAGATGTTATAAGCGAACGGGGAGTGGGTGTTATATTTGAAGTTCTTGTCAGACGTAATCAAACTATTACCGGATTCAGTAGCCAACCAAATTGCCGCAGGCGAGGTGGTGCAGCGCCCTGCCAGCGCAGTAAAGGAGCTGCTTGAGAATTGTCTGGATGCCGGGGCTACCGAAATACGTCTGCTCATCAAAGACGGTGGCTCCACCCTCATTCAGGTGATAGATAATGGCCGAGGCATGAGCGAAACCGATGCCCGCATGTGCTGGGAAAGACATGCCACCAGCAAAATCAGCCGAGCGCAGGATCTGTTTTCGCTGAATACTTATGGTTTTCGCGGTGAAGCCCTGGCGAGTATCGCAGCTGTAGCGCAGGTAGAGATGAAAACCCGCCGTGAACAGGACGATGCCGCTGTTTTTATTCGAATCGAGGGCAGTACTGTACTGGAACAATCCCTGACAGCCGCACCCGTCGGCACTTCTATTGCTGTTCGCAATCTGTTTTACAATATCCCGGCTCGCCGTAATTTTCTAAAATCCATTTCTGTCGAAACACGCCATATTCTGGAAGAATTTCAGCGTCAGGCCCTGGCCCATCCACAGATTGCTTTCAGCATGTATAATCAGGGTGCAGAAGTTTATGACTTAAAGCCCGCCACCCTCAGGCAGCGCATAGCCGACGTGCTTTCCGGCAAAAAAACCGATGACCTGCTGGCGGTGAGCGAAAATACAGAACTAGTGCAAATTACAGGTTATGTTGGCTCACCGGTAAGTGTCAGAAAGACACGAGGTGAACAATACCTGTATGTGAATGGTAGATTTATCCGCAGTCCTTATTTTCAACACGCCATTCAGGCCGCCTACGATGGACTGGCAGAAGAAGGCAGCTACCCGCTTTTTTGCCTGTTTATGCATGTAGACCCGGCTAAAGTGGATGTGAACGTTCACCCAACCAAAACAGAGGTTAAATTCGAGGATGAGAAGCATATTTACAACATTATCAAAGCTTCGGTGAGAAAGGTTTTGGGGCAGTTTGTGGTTCAGCCCGATCTGGATGTATTCGGCGGAATGGGTGGTCTCGAAGATTTTTTAAACTCAACCACTCCCACTCATCGCCATCAACAGGGTTTTCAGGAATTTCAACAACCCCAGACACAAACCCGATACAACCCCTTTGAAGAGAGCTATTCACGCCCCCAAAAACAAGACTGGCAAAAGATTTTAGGCCCGATTGACCAAACCGGCAGCATCACCACCGAAAGTAAAGGAGTTCCGGAAGATAACAGCTTGTTGCCGGCATCTACAGAATGGAAAGTAGAATCGGTTTTTTCGCTCTCAACGGGATACCTGGTGGCCAAAATTAACGGAGGATTATTCCTGATAGATAAACGCGCAGCCCATATTAAAGTCCTGTACGAGGGCTTCCTTAAAGGACTTCAGAAGCAAGCCGGACACTGCCAGCAACTGCTTTTCCCAATGACCATTGAACTGAATCAGGCATGGCTGCATACCGCCCTCGATTTGATAGACGATTTTAAATCACTGGGCTTCGACCTTAGCCATTTTGGCGGCAATACCCTGATGATTAATGGCATTCCTGCGGAACTGGGCAAAGGCAGCGAAAGCCGCGTACTGGAGGCATTATTGGAAGATTATTTGCAAACACAGGGCGACATGAAACTTAGTCGGCACCAAAGTCTAGCCCTCTCCCTGGCAAGGCAAGCTGCTTTTTCTGCCGACACCGTTTTAAGCATACAAGAGGCCGAACAACTCATAATGAGACTATTTTCCGTTCAAGAAAATCAATGGGCTCCGGATGCTAAGCCCGTTTGGATTAAATTTGGAGACGAATTACTTTTTGAGTTGTTTCGCAAACATAAACGCTGATGCTAAATCATATACCACCCGGTCTTCGTAACCTTATCATCCTGATAGGCCTAGTAGGGATGGCCCAGATTGCCCTTCCCAACATCAACATTGACCCGGTACAACTGTATCTTTTTTATCCTGACAGCGATGCTTTCAGACCCTGGCAACTTATTACACACATGTTTGCTCACGGCGGATTTACCCACTTTCTGTTCAATGTGATTGCCCTGATTTCTTTTGGTGGAATTATTGAATACAAACTGGGAACACGGCGTTTTCTTACCCTATACTTCATCAGCGGACTGGGAGCGGTGCTGCTGCACTATATCAGCGTGGGTATTGAGGTTTATCAGCTCACAGACACCTTATTCCCCAATCTTAGCGGAAAAGCAGAAAACATTGTTTTTGGCATACAACAAGGAACCAAACAAGTGTCTTACGGGCCCATGCTTGGCGCCAGCGGTGCCATTTATGGCATCATGGCCGCATTTGCCTTTTTCTATCCCAATGAGGAAATGGTATTTCTGTTCATCCCCTATCCCATCAAGGCCAAATACCTCGTACCCATCATTCTTGCCATCGATTTGATTTTTGGCTTTACCAACCTGGAAAATGATCCTTTTGCCCACTTTGCCCACCTCGGCGGTGCGCTGGCAGGATTTTTAACTGTTTTTGTGTGGTTTAGAAAATGGATTCGAAACAATTGGCGTTAATATGGCGTTGACCTTCCTCGGTGCTGACCTCAATCCCCTAAACCGCCGCAATCCTGCGGTAGTGAACCTGGTTATTATTTGCTCCGGGATATGGATTCTAACATCCATCATCGGCCTATTTTGGCCCTCGGCCGTAAATGCACTGATGTTCATGCCCCACAGGCATTTTTTCATCTATCAGCCCTGGTCTGTTTTTACCTACATATTTCTGCACGGCGGTTTTTTCCATCTTTTCTACAACATGCTTTGGTTATTCTTCATCGGAAGCATTTTGGAAGAAATGACCGGTAAAAAACATATTTGGCGACTTTTTATAGGCGGAGGTATTGCCGGTGCACTTCTTTTTATGCTGTTCAATAACCTGCTGGGAGTGGGTGGTGAAATGGCCAGAATGGTCGGCGCTTCCGGAGGGGTAACAGCAGTAATCGTAGGCGCTGCTGTCATGTTTCCCACCTACAGGGTGATGTTGTTTGGCATTCTGCCTGTAGAACTGGTGTGGATTGCCGTGTTTCGGGTGGTGCTGGATTTATTGGGCTCTTCAGGACCCGATAATCAGGGAGGCTATATTTGTCATTTGGGCGGTGCCGCCTTCGGGCTGGGTTACATGCTACACACCAAAGGAACTATTACCATCCCCGGTGTGGATGCAATTAGCGATTTTTTGCGAAATCTCTTTGCAGCGAAAAAAGTCAAGCCCAAGCGCAGTGCTAAGGTCAGTATCAACAAAACAAAAAACAGCAGCAATCCCAAAACAAGTGTTTCTCAGGAAGAAATTGACCGCATTTTAGACAAAATCAATGCCACGGGTTATGACAGTCTTACAGCGCAGGAAAAAGACAAACTATTCAGGGCAGGAGAATGAAGTTGGTTTTTAGGATATTGAATTTGCTGGTATTTCCGGCTACCCTGGTTACAGGGCTGTTGCTGGGAGTTGCATGGCTGGCACCCTATCTGCATCCATCCTTTTCATCCTGGATTCAATTACTTGGGCTTGCATTTCCCATTCTGTTTCTGCTAAACATATTATGGCTTATTTACTGGTGGATTCAGCTCCGCTTAAAACTCATTTTTCCGCTGGGAATGGCCATTTTATGTTTTTTTCAGCTGGGCAAATATGTTCAGTTTAGCAATAACAATGCTGCTAATTCCCCTTCAAAAGCCCTCAAAGTGTGCAGTGTGAATGCGCAACTGTTCGGGGCCTACCAAAACCGATGGTTTTTTGACACCGCTGCCGACGTGCTCGTTGCCAAAAAAGCCGATATTGTTTGTTTGCAGGAAGTATATGCCCGCAAAAACATTCAAAAAATGGCTGAACAGCTTAAAGAAAAAACCGGCCACCCCTACATGCAGCTTTTCAAACTGGTTCCGGAGCGCAATTATGGCATGCTCATCCTTAGTAAGTTTCCGATACTGGGCAAAGGTCGTGTAGCTTTTCCGGGAAATACCGGCAATATGGCTGTTTATGTTGATTTGCAGGCCGGAGAAGAAATCCTAAGGGTGTACAATGTGCATTTACAATCCATTCGCTTCCGCAAAACAGATTACGATTTTGTGAATGGAGCAGAACAAAACAATACATCAAACATTGAACAGGGTAAAGGCCTGCTGCAGCGCATGCGGGATGCTTACGGCAAAAGAGCAGAACAGGCCGATGCACTTTCAGAGCATATCCGAAGTAGCGTGGTGAACAATATAATCGTTTGCGGCGATTTCAATGATGTACCCCTTAGTTATGCATACCACAAGGTTGCTGATGGCATGAACGATGCATTCTGCGAGGCCGGCAGCGGACTGGAACGCACCTACATGGGGCCTTTCCCGAGCTTTAGAATTGATTACATTTTATCTTCAAAGGATATCACATTCAACAACTATCAGAGTTCAACAGAAATTCCCGGTGACCACAAGCTCCTTTCGGCTGATTTTGTGCTGTCTAAAAACCCTGATAGGGAATAGAACGTTGTGCGTATATTTGCGGCACCATATTAAGTAAAAAACATGCCGTATTTCTTCACTTCAGAATCTGTTTCAGAAGGGCATCCGGACAAGGTTGCCGACCAGATTTCAGATGCGCTTATTGATAACTTTCTGGCTTATGATGCAGACAGCAAAGTGGCCTGCGAAACGCTCGTTACAACCGGACAGGTAGTGTTGGCCGGCGAGGTTAAATCTAAGGCAGTGCTGGATGTGCAGCACATTGCCCGTGAGGCCATTTCGCATATTGGCTACACCAAAAGCGAATACATGTTCGATGCCAACAGCTGTGGTATTTTGAGCGCTATCCACGAGCAAAGCCCCGATATCAACCAGGGTGTGGACCGAAAAAGCAAGCAGGATCAGGGTGCCGGTGATCAGGGCATGATGTTTGGGTTTGCCTGCAAGGAAACCGATGAATACATGCCTTTGGCTATTCACATCGCGCATTTGCTGCTGGAAGAACTGGCAGCGCTTCGCCGCGAAGGCAAAAAAATCAAATACCTGCGTCCGGATGCAAAAAGCCAGGTAACCATAGAATACAGCGACGACCATAAACCCCTTCGCATTGATACCATCGTACTTTCTACACAGCATGATGACTGGGTAAAGCCCAAATCAAACAAGCCCGCCGATGTTAAAAAGGCCGATGACGAGATGCTGAAAGCCATTGACGCAGATGTACGCAACATTCTTGTTCCCCGCGTAATTAAGCGCCTACCCAAGCGTGTGCAGGCACTCTTCGGCAAGGATATTAAATACCACGTAAACCCCACCGGGAAATTCGTGATAGGTGGTCCTCACGGCGATACAGGTCTCACAGGCCGTAAAATCATTGTGGATACCTACGGTGGAAAAGGTGCCCACGGTGGTGGTGCATTCAGCGGCAAAGATCCCAGCAAGGTAGACCGCTCTGCGGCTTATGCAACCCGCCACATTGCCAAAAACCTGGTGGCTGCAGGTGTTTGCGATCAGGTACTGGTTCAGGTATCATATGCGATTGGCGTGGCTGATCCCGTGGGTTTGTTTGTTGACACCTACGGTACGTCCAAAGTAAAAATGACTGACGGAGAAATTGCCGCCACCATTCTTAAAATGAAGGAATTCAGTCTGCGCCCCTACAACATTGAAACCCGTTTTAACCTGCGTACCCCTATTTATTTTGAAACCGCAGCATACGGACACATGGGTCGCAAAACAGAAACGGTTACCAAGACTTTTAACAAAGGCAAGGACAATGAAAAAACCGTTAAGGTCAAGTTGTTCCCCTGGGAGGAACTTAATGCCGTAGACGCGGTAAAAAAGGCCTTTAAAGTGAAATAAAAACGCTTGAGGATATGTAAAAACCCGGCTGGTCCGGGTTTTTTTATGTGCTTACCCCATAGCTGCGGGTTTAAACCCACAGCTATGGGGTAAGCAGGCAATCCCTGTCTTTATTCCTGTACACCTTGGGGGATATTACCCCGATTGTGGTATACCTTGTATAACTTTGCATCTCACTTATGTGCGGAATTGTTGCTTACATCGGCCATCGCGAGGCCTACCCCATTATTATAAAAGGCCTTAAACGGCTGGAATACCGTGGTTACGACAGTGCAGGTGTTGCCCTGTTGAACGGTGATTTGCGCGTCTATAAACAAAAAGGCAAGGTGGCTGACCTGGAAAAAGCCGCCGAAAACGAATATACCAAGGGCAGCATTGGAATGGGGCATACCCGCTGGGCAACCCATGGTGTTCCCAATGACGTAAATGCCCACCCCCACCTCAGCCAAAGCGGAGACCTCGCTGTGATTCACAACGGCATTATTGAAAATTATGCCACCATCAAAGAAGGATTAATCCAACGTGGACACACATTCAGCAGCGATACCGATACCGAAGTGCTGATTCACCTGATTGAAGATATTATGGTGAATGCGAACTTAAACCTGCATGAAGCTGTCAGGGTGGCGCTAAAACAGGTTGTGGGTGCATATGCGATTGTTATTCTCAGCAAAAACCACCCCGAACACCTGATTGCCGCCCGCAAAGGCAGTCCGCTCGTGGTGGGAATCGGTAAGGAACGCGGCGAATTTTTCATGGCCTCCGATGCCACACCCATTGTTGAATACACCCGGCAGGTGATTTATATGAATGACGGTGAAATCGCCATCATAGAAAATAATGAGCTCACCATTAAAACCATCGACAACGAAATACAGACACCCTATATCCACGAGTTGGAAATGAACCTTGAGCAACTGGAAAAAGGCGGTTATCCGCATTTTATGCTTAAGGAAATATATGAACAGCCCAAGAGTATACTAGACAGTTTCCGCGGCCGAATAGACCCCCTCAGCGGCGATATCATCATGCGCAGCATACGGGACTATGAAGAGAAACTGAAAAACATCAACCGGTTGATTCTGATTGGCTGCGGAACCAGCTGGCATGCCGGTCTGGTGGCTGAATACCTTTTTGAAGAGTTTGCCCGAATCCCGGTAGAAGTCGAGTACGCCAGTGAGTTTCGCTACAGAAATCCTGTTATCTACGGAGATGACCTGATACTGGCCATTTCACAGAGCGGTGAAACCGCTGATACCCTGGCTGCCATGGAGCTGGCCAAGAATAAAGGAGCAACCGTATTTGGCGTTTGTAATGTAGTGGGCAGCAGCATTCCCCGCATGAGCCATGCGGGTGCCTACACCCATGCAGGTCCCGAAATTGGGGTGGCCAGTACCAAGGCATTCACAGCGCAGGTTACCGTGCTTGCTCTTATTGCCATGGCCATGGGCAAACAGCGTGGCGCCCTCACTGCCGAGCAACTGCGCAACCTCATGTATGAGCTGGAAAGCATTCCGGCCAAGGTGGAAAAAGCATTGAAGCTGAATGACGACATTGTGAAGCTGAGCGAAATGTATAAGGATTCTCACAACTTCTTGTACCTGGGCCGCGGATACAATTTCCCGGTAGCCCTGGAAGGTGCATTAAAACTAAAGGAAATCAGCTACATCCATGCGGAGGGTTACCCTGCAGCAGAGATGAAGCATGGTCCCATAGCCCTGATTGATGAGAATATGCCCGTGGTGGTGATTGCCACCAACAGTGCCCACTACGAAAAGGTAGTGAGCAACATCCAGGAGGTAAAAGCCCGCAAAGGCAAAATCATTGCCATAGTAACCGAGGGCAACACCGGACTGAATGATATCGCCGACCACATTATTGAAGTACCCGAAACGGAGGAGTGCCTAAGTCCGTTAATCAACACCATTCCCCTTCAGTTGCTCAGCTACCATATTGCTGTGATGCGCGGCTGCAATGTTGACCAGCCAAGGAATTTGGCTAAGAGTGTGACTGTGGAGTAGTGCCGAACGTACAGTTTCTGGTGCCCCTGTGTTTTCAGGGGTTTGAGACACTTTTGGTGATTTAGCTCCTCGCTTCGAAACTGCATTATCTGCTCGCAAAATTTCCCCCACGCTTTGGAGCACGGGAAGGCGGAAATTTACTCGCACCCGATGCAGTTTTTGCGCTTGGTCGTAATTCACCAAAATGTCCTTGACCACCCCATTTACAAGGTGCCTTTTTTTCTGTGGGTTTAAATTATGGGTGGTGGTAAATTCTGTGGCAAATTGGTCTATCCAGTCAAACCATAGTTGATGATTTCCTAGTTGATCGAATTCTACCTAGGCTTTTTCGATACTTATTTTAACCGTATTCAACTGCGATGATAGGTTGCTTTTAACGCCTTTATAGATCTCTGGTGAATCGAACTCACCCATCATATTTTGAGCTTCTGCTTTAATAAGCCCCTTTTCGATCCTGCTCTTTTTTTCATTTAGTTCCGTGATATCATTTTGTATCTCTTTTCGTCTTTGAACAATTTTGATTTCTGAAAGACCAGCACCGAGCAGATTGTTTTTTAAAATGTGCTCTTTTAAATGGGCTGAATTGGTTATCACATCATAAACTACCTGCCATATTTCCTTATCTGCTGCATCAATGTGAAGAGACCTCTTCATAGAGCAGGATCGATTATCCGCTTCAGCTTTGTTGAACTTTCTCTCGGCAAGTGGGCAATAGTAAAATGGGTTTCTATTTTGTTCAGGACTTTGGCGACCTCCAATTGGGGTTCCGCAATCTCCACAAATCATAAAATCTCGAAAGAGGTAGAATTTACTGGTTCTACTGAGTTGTCCTTTCCTCAATAATATTGATTCTCTGCGTTGCTGCACCTCATTGAATAATGAATCGCTTATTATTTGTGGAACCTTAGCGACTATCGTTTCTTTGAATTTTTTGTCATAATAATCGACTCCTGTATACACACTATTGCGAAGCATAATTTGAAGTGTGCCCATTGTCCAAGTATCATTACCTCTCCTGGTTTTTACTTTGTTTCGCTCAAGCTCGAATTTAATGGTCTTCATTGGGATTCTTTTGGCATATTGCTCAAATGCGAATTGAACCCATATACTCTCATTGGTATTAACCACCAAACGACTTCCTCCTTCAACTTTTTCAATGGCATAGCCAAATGGAGGGTCGCCACCACGCCAGTAGTTCTGTTTTACTTTTTCGAATTTACCTAATCTACTTCTGTCTGCACGAGTCTTGTTGTCGTAAACTGCAATTTCATTCATAATGCCGAGAATCATATTCTCCATTGAATCGTTTGTGTCGTGGATACCCTTGGGTGTATACAGTTTTACGTTATTGGCAACCATCTTTTGGCGAATGGTGTACCAAGTAATCTGGTTCCTGCTCAATCTATCTGTATTATATACGAACAAGTGTTTAACCTTGCCCTTATCCATAAACCTGAGTAATTCCAGCATTACTGGTCTATTTTTCAGATCGTCATTGGCACTGCTTCGCCCACCTTCGTTATGGACTTCAAAGTCCATATTCAGTTGGTTTGCTAATTTTATTCCTATCTCTTTTTGGGTTTTCAGAGAGGTTCCTTCGACCTGGATTGAACTACTTACCCTTGTATAAATATGTAATATCTCTTTCATAGAGGGCAATAAAGTCAAATATTTTAATTATTTAATATTTGATTGGATATACATATATACATAACTTCAACTTGTTTCTATTGATCTCCATTTTTATATTTATTACTTGATTCTGTTTCATTATCATAATTCAAAGAAGAATTACCTCTTTGGTATTTCCTTAGAGGCGAGCGAAATTCATATGGAAGTATATTTTTTCTTTGATACGGTTTTGGTTTTTTATTTGGGGGATTTATTGAATTATTTTCACTATTAGCATCATGAATGTAAAATGATTTTACTGCTCTTACAGAGTATGGCTGTGACTTCTCATATTCAAAACTGCCATTTGCTTCGCCTCTGTCATAATACCAAGCATAATTTGGGTCATAGTTCGAAGGGGTGCTGCTCCAATAAACAGCATGATCTAAAATACAATTTGGAGAATTACAAATTTTTATCAATTCCTCTTTAGTTGGCAATCTCCATCCATCACCTTTGTTTTCACATGCCTTAATTGCTTCTTCCCATGACATTCCACCTAAATCTTGTTTGTCAACAATTAACCCAGTTTCACTAGATAAGTCTACATCGAAAACAATACCACCATCCTTTTCATCTCCGATTTTATATTTATTACTTGATTCTGTTTCATTATCATAATTCAAAGAAGAATTACCTCTTTGGTATTCTCTTGGTTGTCTGTTTAAATTGATTAAAGCTAGAAGTATAGCGAAAAAAATAGTTGCTATTACTATTATTGAATTAAAATTATTTGTAAAACTAGATTCTTTTTCATTATCAAGATCAACTGAAAACTCAGGATTAATCGTTTTATTTCTTATATCTTCAATATTATCATGAACATTTAAAAATAGAGACACAACTTGCGCTACAAACAATAAAACAAGACAAATACTTACAAGATATAATCCAGCATATCCTAAAATCAGGTCTCCCAGTACATTATTTAATGTGAAAATATTGTAAATGGAAATCCCTATATAAAAGATTAATATAATCTCTGCTAAAAAAGTTAGCAACCCCATATACAGTCTTAAAATCCATAACTTTTTAGGAATTAGTTGTTTTTTTAATTGTGTTAAAAGGTTCATGATAAAAGGTTTAATACAAAAGTACAGAATTAAATCGTTTATTTTGATTTAACCCCACAGAAAAAAAGGCACCTTGTAAATGGGGTGGTCAAGGACATTTTGGTGAATTACGACCAAGCGCAAAAACTGCATCGGGTGCGAGTAAATTTCCGCCTTCCCGTGCTCCAAAGCGTGGGGGAAATTTTGCGAGCAGATAATGCAGTTTCGAAGCGAGGAGCTAAATCACCAAAAGTGTCTCAAACCCCTGAAAACACAGGGGCACCAGAAACTGTACGTTCGGCACTACTCCACAGTAACGGAATGTTCTCCAATGGTCACTCATACGAAGGTATGGGATTTTCGCTTTCAGTAAGTGTTGATTACCACTCTTCAACCCTTTGGACTGCCCCTTATTCTGATTATCAGCAGTTTTTATTTGACACCATCAACAGGATGCACCAGGAGGGTTGCTCCTATATCAAGATTGCCCAATGGTTGAACGACAACAACCATTTAACCCCCAGAGGATCGGTATTCAAGCCCAACCATGCCTGGAGCATTCACATGAAGAAGAGAAGGAGCATTGAACGGTTCTCCCGAACCTACCAACCAGAGATTCGGGATATGGACATACATATTATATAGGAGTGCCCTCAAGTTCTGATTTGGCTTTCCTCACCTTGGTGATGGTTGTTTTGGAACAAGGTACAATCTTGGCTATCTCCCTTACGGGATAGCCCTTCTCAATGTATTTGAGTATCAGTTTTGATTTCTCCTTCTGGAGCAAGCGTTCTGGTGTATCAATGGTTCCAATCTGACGACCAGTGTAGAGCTTCTTTTCCTTTCTGATTCTGATTCCCTCCATTTGCCTCTCACGGATGAGGTTCCTCTCAAAAGTTGACATCGTTGATAATATGGACATCATGAGCTCGGAGAACTTGTCCACCTTGCCAGTTTCATCAATGTTTCTCAGGTTTGGGTTCCTGCATGTAATGGTGATGCCTCTTTGGGTGAGATCCTCCCATACAGTTAATACATCAAGGGTGGAGCGACCCAACCTGTCAATCGAATGGATCTCAAGGTGGGTTAGCTTATTCTCATCAATGAGCTTCTTGATCTGGGAACCCTTTGGTCTTTCAAAGAGTGGTATGGAACCTGAACACATATCGGTGAACACGTAATCAAAACCCTTCAACTTCTGGAGCTGACGTTCTGGGTTCTGTGACCCATCATCGGAACTTACCCTGGAATAGAATACCCTCATATTTGTACCATTTTATAGGTGGATACAAAATAACCCTATTTCTATTTAATGTGCAAGTTTTTAGGGGTGGTTTTTTGTACCACTTTCAGGTATACCTTAAAATTGAGTTGAAGTCAGGAACATCCTTGTGATGGATCATCTAAAATTTTGACCTCGATAGTATCCCAGATTTTTTTCGCCCCCACCTTTTCATTTTTGAACACGGGTCGATTTTCTAGGATGAAAATTCCTGGCAGATTTTTTTCGAAAAATGAATTGGCATTTTGATCCCCTCGATGTCTAGGACTGAGCCACCAGGGAGGGTGGGGATACCTAGGAGGGGGGATCTAGAGGGGGTGTTATTTAACTTTTTTGAACATTAATCAATATCTCCTTTGTGAATATGGATAGAGTCACAAATAAAATAATGCCCCCCACAATAAGCTAACTCTTTTATAGAAATATAATAGGATAGGTTATTACTATAAAACTTAATACGAATTTTATAAGTTGAATTATATCTCTGGATGTACAATCTTTTATATTCTATATCTCTTAAATTAACACCTATTTTTAAAGCTTCATTGTGTAGCTTTCTTAAATTCTCAAGAAAAACTCTTTTTTCCTTTTTACCATCATATGAGATAAATTGAATAGAAACAGAATCTGAGGTTTTTTTTAAGCAATTAATAACCTCTTTATTTGCAGTAGTATAATTTAAGAATAAAATACTATCATTCCTTGAAATAATACTTAGAATATTTTCAGAGAATTCGGTCAGAGGTTCGGTTTGCCCAACGTTTTGACCAAATGATTCATTTGAAAATAAGGGTGCTATTAAAAAGTATATAAAGATTATTTTTTTCATTTTTTTATTGTAGGTTGTGTGAATAATGTAAAAATATTATGAACCATGTTGTTTATAATGATAATTAATTTTATGAGGCTAAAGTTGATTTGAATTAAAAAATGTTGTGTCTCTCCCCAAATCTCTTAGACCCCTTTTATGCAAACAGTAATTTAACTTAATTTCATACAAGTGTTCATCATTTAAATCTTTCAATGGATCTATTTTGCCTTGTACGTCTTTATATAAATTATATACTATAGATATTTTATTTGATTCTTTGGTTTCTAACTTATCGTCAGCTATTTTATCTGTGGGTAACTTAGTTAGTGTAAGAATACCATTTATATATCTTATTACATGATATTCGCCTGGTGGATCTTCCCCCCAAGGACGGTCAATAACTGTAATTTCTTCGAAATTATCTGATTTGTCAATATCAATTATTTTGAATATAAATGGTTCTTTTTCTTCACCACCTTTCGGATAAAAAGGCAACTCAACAAATTGATCGTTAACGACAATCAAAGCGTTTAAAATTTTAATAAAAGAAGGTTCATTCTGGGATAATAAAATATCAGTATTGCTTGTATGGAGCCAAATGGGCAAAACCATTATTTCGATAACATCAAGTTTACCATCTCCATCCAAATCATGATAAAAGCTAGAAATTGTCTTAAATCTGTTAATATAGGATGTATCAGTATTTGTAACTATCCTGCCTTGAATAAATGGAAGTGATGGGATAGTTTCGTCTAACGGACTAATAATAGAATAATTTGAATTTGATTCGTTTACTGAATAATTTCGATTCAAATTCACAAAGCTCAAAATAATGGATAGCACAATTATTGCAATTGTTCCAATGGAGCTAAGTGACGCTTCCGTACTCTTTTCCTTTTCCTCTTTTAAGTCTACGGCAAAAGCTGGATTAATTGCCTTGTTTCGAACATCCTCAATGTTATCATGAATGTTCAAGAATAAGGAAACAACCTGTATTACAAACAAAATTGCCAAACAAACCCAAACCAAGTATAATCCAGCATACCCAAGCACTAAATCTCCCAGTGCATTGTCGGATGTAATTAAGTTGTAAATCGAAATAAGGACATAAGCACCGAGCAAAAACTCAACAATTAATGTGAGAAGAGCTATGTATAACCTGAGCATCCATAGCTTTCTGGGCATTAACAGTTTCTTTAGTTCTTTGAACATATATTCAAATATTAGTAACAAATATGTGTGAAAAAAGCCATTTCTACAATAGATAATCCTGTACTATTTAACGTATCCCTGTTCAATGGACAATATGACTGTGGCGATCAACGTTTGCAAATTTTTTTATTGACTTATCATATGGAATTGCAATTTTGTATTGAGTTTTTGATTCCTTCCAAAATATATGTAAATACATGCAATTAGATTTACCATATTTTGTCAAATTATAAAATTCGGATGGATTAAAATTTTCATCATGAAAATAGCAATCACATGTTTCATAGTTTTCATCCACATGCAATATTAGGTAGCCACTCCTATATTTTTTTTCATCTTCCCATATTTCTATCAATTCCTCTTCACTCTTCGCAAGAAAATCCATCCGCCGAAATACAGGGGAATCGACCATTCCCACAATTGGTGGCCTGTAAATACAAACTGCGAACCCATGCAAAATTCTAAGTATGAAAGTAACGTTTGCGGGCTACAGTGCGATGACTGCGGTGAAAAAAACTACATTCTACAATTGGGTAGCAGTGTGTATGTGGGGTGCTTAAAAAGAAATACCGGATCGGGTAATCACAATTGGAGAAAGTTTACACGTTGATAGCCCCCATTGCTATTCATGCAGGATGCTAAGAATCATAACAAAACATCCGCTATAATTTAATATATTTGTCTTAGTTCAGTTTATGACATTCCTCCTCAACCTATCCCGCGTTATGGCCGCCCTGTTTGTGGGCAGCATCATCAATATGAGCATTATTTGGATCGGCGGTCAGCTGATTCCCGCGCCGGCCGATCACGATTTATCAACCCCCGTAGGTTTTGAGAAAGCGCTGCCCCTGCTCACCCCGCTACATTTCTTATTTCCCCTCCTGGCCCATGCACTGGGAACGCTTTCTGGGGCCATGCTGGTAAGTTGGCTGAAACCCTTGGAAACCCGGAAATATTCCCTAATCATTGGCATTATTTTTCTTATTGGAGGCATAATGGCGTGCTTTATGATACCTGCACCAGGCTGGTTTATGGCCGCAGACCTCTTGCTGGCCTACATACCCATGGCCCTTCTGGGAGAATATTTCTTTAACAGATTGATAAAACCATAACGGCATAATTTATGTAGCTTTGTCTGCATGTTTCGTTTGTTGATAGGCTGCATGCTGTTTTGGGTGAGTGCTGCCAATCTTTCTGCACAATGTATTTCAGGTGATTGTATATCAGGTACAGGTACTATGCTGTGGGAGGGCGAAATATCCCAGTATACCGGTACCTGGCGCAATGGCAAAATGCACGGCAACGGCACCATGATATACGCCAATGGTTCCGTATTTAAAGGTACATGGATCAATGGGCGCCTTCACGGCAAAGGCAGTATGGCATTTGCCGGTAAAAACCGAAATAAATCCGGCTTCCGCGATACCATAAAAGGTTTTTGGTATAACGATTCAGTTTATCCCAATGGCTTTACCAAAGGAAAGCAGCAGGCCTCTCTGTTTGTAATAAAAAAGGGAAGCATTGATTCCGGATTTGGCAAAATATACTGGCTCAATGGCAATCGCTATGAGGGCAGCATACTCAAAGGTCAAATGCACGGCAAAGGCAAGTTGTATATCAGCAAAAACGGTGATTTACCCGTTTTTGATATTGCCGGCGAATGCCTCTATGAAGGGGATTTTTACAAGGGATTCATGCAGGGCAGCGGAAAAATTACCCGCGAGGGCGTCCTTGAAAAACAAGGACAATTTGAGATGAATGTGTATCTGGGCGATGATTAGGGCCATCACCCCACCATAGCATGGGGTTTAAACCCTGCGCTATGGTGGGGTGATAGGGAAATTTATTATCGGTCTAACGTGGATTTATTCGTGTAGCGGCCGTCAAAATCGTAATACTTGACATAATTCCCGTCCTTGACCAATATGGCTGACCCGGAAACATGTTTGATATATTTTTTGTCACCCAGCAGAATCGATTTATTCAAATCTTTACCCGTGGCATCATAAATTTTGGCATAGGCACGATCTACAACCACAATGTATTGGCTGTTATAACCGGCAAGGGTTTTCGTACTGCCAAGGTGAACCACGCGATTGGTATACCTCCCGTTTTCATCGTAAATTTTGGCGTATGCCCCATCTACTTTAACTTCTCCGATTTGTGCGCTCATGGTGTATGTTATGCATGTAAAAAATAGGGTTAGCAGTTGCTTTTTCATACTAACAAATATAATAAAACATATTGACTTTTACAAGTTTAGTCTGAAAAAATCAAGACTATAATTGATGTCCATCTCTTTTCCTATCTTTGAAACATGCAGCGTAATCACTTATCTCTTTTTATATTCATTTTCTGGTTGGTACCGAATGCTTTCGCACAACAGATTAACGGATTTACCCCCAAACAAATTATCGGTGGAAAAGGGGAAGTGCTTACCATCACCGGCACAGGATTTGGCAACAACCGGGGCAGCTCTTATGTCTCGTTTTTCCGAGAAGGAAATACTTACACAGATGCAACCACAGGCAATGGATTTAATTACATCAGCTGGACCAACACCGAAATTAAACTGGAAATGCCGGTGGCGTTTTCAAATAAAATAAAGGTAAATATTGCAGGAACTGATTACCTATCCGCCGACACCCTGAAAGTGAAAGCCAATCTGGGATACAGACAGGCCAATCCATTGTTGTATGACCTGCTCACCGACAACAACAAAAATGGAGGCGTTACCTGGTTTGTGCATCCCGTATACTGGAACAACCCGGAAATCAAACAGGCCATTGCCGATGTGGTGCAGGAATTTCGCTGCAAAACAGGCGTAAACTACATCATCGAGCCCCTCACCCAATGGACTCCCTTGAATTTAGGACAAGGTAAGCACATCATTGCCCCGGATTCTTCCCTGGGCGTAGTTGGGTTTAATGACCGCCTTTGGGCATCATGTATCGTAGGTGCTGAAACATTTTACCACAACCAAACCCAGCTGCTCCGTTTCAACACCCAGCAAAACTGGTATTACGGAAAAGGACAGCCACCGGCAGGGGCTGCTAAATTCCGGTATGTGATGTTTCACGAAATGGGGCACTCGCTGGGCCTCGGACACGTGAATGAAGAAGGAGAAAGCATGTACCCAACCGTAACACTTCTGCCCTCTGATAACTGGTGCAGCCGAGATACCATCACTTCCTCTGAGCGCAAGGCCATTCAGCATTATATTGGCATGAGCCAAAATTTTGTCTTCCGCGGATGTGGCATTACCCCCATGAAAGTCAATAGCGACTGCAAGGATGTGTATGGACTGAACCTAAGCGCCGGAACCTTGGCTACTGAAGGTGCATGGCTGTTTCCCAACCCTGCTTCAACCCACATCCAATTAAACCTCCCGTCAAGGGAAACCACTGAAATGAGTATTTGGGATATACAGGGCCGCCCGGTGTTGAAACAACAACTTCAAGGCACTGCACAGATTGAACTTCCCCGGCTTCTCAGAAATGGGGTTTACATAATCAGAATCAACACAGGCGGTGTTTTTAGATCCACACAATTGCTCATACAGCGCTAGCCCTTTTTATCCCTCAAAAAGAAATTTGAGTGATCCTTGAATTTCTCGGAACTTTGCACCCATGAACGAAGCCGCGCTCCAAAAACTTAAAACCCTCAAAACCTTCATTTTCGATATCGACGGGGTGCTTACCACGGGCAATGTGCTGGTTACAGAGGAAGGACACATGCTGCGCAGCGTAAACATCAAGGATGGTTTTGCCCTGCAACATGCGGTTAAACAGGGTTATAATATTGCCATTATCAGCGGCGGAAACAGCCAGGGCATGCTGCATCGCTTTCAGGGGCTGGGAATTAAAGAGATTTACCTGGGCCAGAAAAATAAGATGGCCGCATTTGAAAAAGTATGCTCCGATTTTGGCGTTAGTCGGAATGATGTGGCCTATGTGGGTGACGACATGCCGGATTACCCCATCCTTAAAATGGCCGGACTTCCCGTATGCCCGGCAGATGCTGCTGAAGATGTGAAAGCCATTTGCGAGCTGATACTTTCGGTGTCAGGTGGACAGGGTTGTGCACGGCTTTTACTGGAAACCGCCATGAAACTTCAAAATACCTGGCACAATAGCGACACCCACACCTGGTAAAGTTTGTGTAATATTTGGTCTAAATTCTCTGAGTAAGGTAACAAAACCCTGTGGCATTTCGTTAATTTTGTATTTGATGATCGCCTCTACCCTTATCCATGATTCTTT